>CAYMNK010000006.1:0-162592 GCA_964391805.1 uncultured Christensenellaceae bacterium
GCAGGGTACGAGGTGACATCGCATGTTGGTGTCAAAGTATCATTTTTCCACCAATAGTTATCATCTAAGGTGTAATCAGATAACTTCTTATTAGGATCATAGGTGCCTGTCAACGTTACATTTTCAACATTTGTATATTTTGCCTTATCTACAATGACAGTTATGGTCAACTTTGCTGGTTCATAATTAGTAGAATTAGGATTATAGGTAGCATTGAGATCATAATAGGTACCTGCATCTAATACTCTATCTTCTTCATTTACCCAACTATAACCTGTACCATATGCATTAATAAATGATTTTCCTATATCTGATTTATCATCTAGATATGAGCTAATATATGTATTAGGATCATAAGTAGTTTCGATTGTTACATTTTCCGCAGGTTTAGCCAGAGCTTTAGTTTTAAGAATAACTTTTATCTTGAGAGAACTATTCTCATAGTTAGGATTGTTATCAGGATTGTAATATGCTTCATATTCTATTCCAGCGTCAGAAACATCTGGAACAGTTTTTTCATCAACCCAATAGAATCCCTCATCAAGTTTATTCGTAATATCGCCAAGCGTTATTCCATACTTATAGCTAACATCAAGTTCGATAGTATTATGCGTCTTCGTACCACAACTTGCCTTAGAAATTACCGCTGTTTTGATTGTATTAGTGAAGGTGTAGTTCGACGCAAGGGTGTCATCCAACTTAGCACTTGCAATTAATGAATAGGTGCCTGCGTTTATGAAGGCTACTTCATTCTCTCCAATCTTATAAGTAACATCCATATCAATCATACCATCATTGATATTCTTATATTGAGCGGTTACCGAGTGAGCAGAACCGGTGTAGGTGTAGGTACCGATTGTCCATTCGACAGATACTTCCTTTGCGGTTACAGTAAGAGTACGCGTCATTTCTCTATTATCACCATTAGAAGCAATAATGACATCATTGCCATTACTATCTTTCGCTGAGAAGGTGTAGTTAGAGTTATCTGCGAAAGTATACCTAATTGTATAAGTACCAACTGATGTACCATTAACATAAACAATCTCAGTATCTCCGTTATAGAGTTTCAATGTGATACCACTCAAAGTTTCACTATTGACTAACTGAACAGACTTAACTATAGATTCGATGTCAAATGCATCACCATAAGTTACACTTGCATTGTCAATGGTGATGGTTGCTTGAGCTTTACCAATTTCCGCTTCATTGGTTGTATTAGTGAAGGTGTAGTTATATGCAAGGGTGTCATCTAACTTAGCACTTGCCGTTAATGAATAGGTGCCTGCGTTTATGAAGGCTACTTCATTCTCTCCAATCTTATAAGTAACATCCATATCAATCATACCATCATTGATATTCTTATATTGAGCGGTTACCGAGTGAGCAGAACCGGTGTAGGTGTAGGTACCGATTGTCCATTCGACAGATACTTCCTTAGCGGTTACAGTTATTTTACCCTTAACAACATCAGCGTCAAGCTCATAATTCGGGTTAGAAATTGTGAAAGTACCGCTGATATCATAATCACCGATAGCACTTCCCTTCGAATAGGTTGTTGAACCGGCAACTGTTCCGACTGTATCTGAACCATAAACATTTGATAAGGTTGCATCGTTAAGATTAGGTACATCCGCACCATACGAAATGCTATGACTCGGCATAGTTACAATAACCTTTCTCTTGTTTACGGTAAGAGTACC
Source organism: uncultured Christensenellaceae bacterium (assembly GCA_964391805.1). Taxonomy (GTDB): domain Bacteria; phylum Bacillota; class Clostridia; order Christensenellales; family CAG-1252; genus RUG14300. The sequence continues at coordinate 1,704 of CAYMNK010000006.1, forward strand.
GTTGTTTACGCTTACGGTATAATTAGAATTAGAATCACATGTTGCTTTAATGGTATATGTACCGGCTTCTATTATGCCTTTTACATACGTAATAGCGTTTTCACCATTATAGAGTTGTAATTGAACATTACTTAACGATTCACCGTTTACTAATCCCGATATAGTAGGAGAAACAGTATCAAGGGTAAATTCGTCACCATAAGTTACACTTGCATTGTCAATGGTGATGGTTGCTTGAGCTTTAGAAATTTCCGCTGTTTGGGTTGTATTAGTGAAGCTGTAGTTCGACGCAAGGGTGTCATTCGACTTATCACTTGCAGTTACAGTATATGCACCTGCATTCTGGAATGCGGTATTATCCTTATTAGAGTCGGATATACCAAGATATGATACAGACATATAGACAGGACTTCCATCGTAAGCGGTGTATTTAGCTGTTACCGAGTGAGCAGAACCGGTGTAGGTGTAGGTATCGATTGTCCATTCGACAGATACCTCCTTAGCAGTTACGGTAAGAGTACCGCGTTTCTTAGTTATTGTGTAGTTATCGGTTACATCATTACCGGATTTATCCTTAACTGATACGGAAATGATAGATATGGTGTAATCTCCGACTTTGCCGTAAGTTGCATCGCCTTGAACATAACTACAACCATATTCGACAGTGGCAGCATCTCCATTTACTAATCCTGTAGGCGTAAAGTCGAATGTAGGCTTAAGACCACCGAAGGAAATACTTTCATCTTTAGCTTTAATGGTTAATAACGTTTTAGTTACGCTAAGAGTACCGTTAACATAAGTGATCTCATAGTTAGCGGTTACATCGGTTGAACCAGACTTAATTATTGCGTTATCGGGCACAATATCATAGCTACCGACGGTATCACCTGCTATATAATCGCAAGATAGAGTTACTGTTTCTATCGTGTCTTCACTCACTAATCCGTCATACCCAAACGCAAACTCGGGTTTAGCGGCCCCGAATGAGATATCCTTGTTATTTGCGGTAATAGTAAGCTCTTTCTTTGCGATAGTCAAAGTCTTAGTAGCGGTTGAATCAAGTTTATAGTTTGTCACACTACTGTTTAAAGTAGCAACTAAGGTGTAGGTGCCTGCATTTTTGAATTCGTTAACTTTAGCAGCATCGTTTACCTCGGAGCCATAGTAGTAAACAATATCTAAGTCGCTATAATTGTTATTTATTAATTGATATTGAGCAGTAATCACTTTGGAACCATTGCTCTTAGATTGATCGGTTCCATTGTAGGTAAAGGAACCGTTTATACCACTCCAAATAACAGATACAGACTTCGCCTTTACGGTTAATGTACCGCTATTATTATTTGAATCAACAAGTTTGTAGTTAGATTTAGCATTAAGTGTATAGGTAATTGTGTAATTACCAACTGAATCACCAGCTTTGTATGTGGTGGTAAAATTACCGATAGAGATCAATAATTCGCCATTATAGATATTAGTTGCATTACCATCTAATGTAGGTACATCTTCGCCATAGGTCGTTTCCTTATTATTAACCGTTACAGTAATTGCTCTTTGCTTAACTGTTAGCGTTCTTGTTACTTCGGTTAATTCATTATTATCCGAATCAACAAGTTTGTAGTTAGAATTAGCGTTAAGAGTATAGGTAATCGTATATTCACTACTTGCATCATCACCTTGCTTATAGGTCGAAGAGAATACGCCGACTGAAAGGAGTGTAGCATCCGATTCAAATAATTTGCCATTTGTGATAGATATATCAGCATCAGTCAAAGCAGAGTCACCATAACATAATTCGGGATCACTAATAGTAACAGTTATAGAAGCCGCCGCGATGGTTAATTTTTGGGTTGTATTCTCTAAGGTGTAGTTATTCTTAACGGTTGCACTTGCAGAGTCGCTCCATTTAGCGGTCAAGGTGTAGGTATCGGCATTCTTGAATACCTTGTTGGTTGATACGCTACCTTGATATGAAATATCTAAGGTTGCATTCTCATCGGTCGATACGGTTGCAGTTATTCTTCTATTCTGTTCTTGATTCTGTTCTTGACCATTGTAAGTATAACCATTTGCATTTATACCATTCCAAACGACGCCCACGCTCTTAGGTGAAATAACGACATTGTCAACAGACAAAGATGCTGTAAAGTTGTAGTTAGATGCAAGATTATCAGTTGCTTTTACGCTTGCAGTCAATTTGTATGTTCCTGCATTTTTGAATGTAACAATCGAATCATTTTGGTAAGCAGAAACAGTCAGCTCTATATCAACACCATCATAAGTTCTGTAATGAGCTTTAATACTACTAAACTCAAAGTCTCCATAGGTAAATGACTTAATCTTTTCGCCATCAAATAGACCTTCCCAAGTGATAGATTCAATCTCTTTTTGGGTTACGGTTACAGTTTTAACTTCGCTTGATGATTCTGTTTCGTCAACATACTTGTATTGGTAACTAATGATGTAGTTACTGTTAGCCAATCCACCGGCAGTAATAGATACACCTGTACCCACTGTAGTAGACGAAGCATATGACTCATTTCCGCCATAGGTGTATTGAACAGTTCCCAATGAATCGTTACCGAATGCGGTATAAGAATTGGTAACAGTAATAGTCGAACTACCATATACAACAGTTTTAGGTACGGTTATTGTTACCGTTATAGGTGCAGGTGCAATGGCTACTTCGGTAGATACGCTTGAGGTTGCGGCGCTTTCGGTAGAAACTCCGCTGACGTAGAATATGTAGTTAGGATATGATGCGGTTGCTGTATATTTACCGGCATCCTTGATTCCATTAGAAGACTCACTCGATACAGCGTTTCTTCTCGATTTTGCGGTTGATTCGACTACCTTGACATAAGTAATATTTGCATTTTGCTGATTTTCGCTTACATCGGTAAACGTAGCTCCTACATTTTGATTGAGACCGTTATATTCCAAACCACTATTATTGCTCCAAGTTAATTCTCTTACAGCGGGATCAACAGTAAGGGTACCATTAGCGGTAGTATCTATTGTGTAGTTAAGAGTTACATCAGTATCACCACGTTTAACTGTTACATTATTAGAAACAATTGATATCGTGTATTCTCCGACTTTGCCGTAAATTGCATCACCAACGACGAATTGGGTACCGTTAGACGTTACACAACCGTAGTCAGATACAGTTATAGAACTATCTATTGAAACAAGTCCGTCATGAGTAAAACCAAAGCTCGGTTCCTCACCAAACTTAGCGGATACGTTAGAAGGTTTAACTGTCAAATTCTTCGTATTGACAGTAAGGGTTGCAGTTAATTCGAAAATTTCGTCTCCATTAGCAGATGAAACTACTTTGTAATTCTTATTTGCGGTATAGGTTACCTTAATGTCGTAGTCACCTGCGAAGGTACCAACTGCATATTCGAAAGATTGTGCGTTATCGCCCTTAGTGTAGAGTGTGTGAGTAGGCGCTATATCGCTATCTAATACTAATCCGCTGATTCCGAATGATTTTTTAATCTTATCGTCTACTTCATTATAATCATCACCATAGGTTACCGATACATTACTAACATTTAAAACTACCTCTTTGGGGTTAATGGTTACAGTGGCGGTAGAATTGGTAAACGTATAGTTAGGATAAGTTGCGGTTACGGTATATACACCAACATCCTTAATGGAAGATACGTCAATAGTTTCATTACTATTATTATAGCTGTACTTGCAAGCGAAGTTCTCTGCTGATAACGTGATTTGTCCGTTTATACCTGTGAAGCTTGCCGATATTGTCTTAGCACTTCCCTCATAGGTGTACGTGCTGTTACCGTTCCAAGTCAAAGTACGCTCGGCAGGGTTAACAATCAATTTACCTTTAATAACGGTTACACTGTAGTTGGCGTTAGACGATACGAAATCTATTTCATATCCGTCAGCATTAGCATCGGATGATGCTGTATAAGCACAAGTAAACTTACCTACAGCCTTGATAGAATCATGTAAAGCACCATTTGTAATACTATAGATGTTCTCAATATTCTCATAGGTAGGAACAGAATCACCATAAGTAATGGTGTGAGTACCTATTGTGATAGTAATGCTTTCCACAGCGATAGTTATGGAATCATTGACAACTTCCTTATTATCATTAGCGCCTGTGAATGTGTAATTATTGAGTTCATCGGCAGTCTTAGCCTTTGCAGTAACAGTGTAGTTGCCTGCGTTTTTGAATAAGGTATCACCACTATTAGAGGTAGATGTGCCAAGATATGATACTTCCATATCAACTTTAGTTATACCATCGTAAGCGGTGTATTTAGGCATTACCGATTGAGGGTTACCATTATAGGTGAACGATGTAACGCCCCAGTCAACAGATGTAGTAAACGGATTTACTATAAGAGTACCGTTGTTTACGCTTACGGTATAATTAGAATCAGGAACATACGTTGCTTTGATGATATATTCACCTGCACCGGTTGTGCCTTGTTCATAAGTAATCTCAGTATCTCCGTTATAGAGTTTTAGTTGAACATTTCTTAACGACTCGCCGGTTACTAAATCTTTTACAGGACAAGTGATATCATTTGTAATATCAAATGCACCACCATAAGGGATTCCTTTACTACCTACTTCGATAGAAACGGGTTTAGCTGTTATCGTTATAGAGAAATGATCATCGTTAAATCCAACATTCTTATGCTCGGATTTAGAAGATGCGGATATTTCGTACGTACCCACATTCTTGATTTCGGTAACACTTACTCCATCCTTCTTAATAGATATAATGGCATCATATACGCTACCTTCATAAGTGTAATTAGCGGTGATGGTTGAATATACAGCGCCATCGTAAACCCAAGTTAAGTTATCGGGTTTATTTGTCCAAGTTAAATTAAGAGTGACATTTCCTTTTACTACATATGTACAACTATTAAAGGTGTAGTTGTCTGCAGTAATAGTAAAGTAGTAAGTGCCGGCTGTAGTGGTTGACTTATCGTAACCACTTGTAACTACCAAATTGATATTTTCCTGAGTATCACCATCACATAAGCCACTAACCGTATAGCCGTAATTAAACTCGTTACCCATGACAACTTCGGCATTAGTAAATTCGATAGTTGCTTGAGCCTTATTTATTGTTACAGTTTGAGTTGAGTTAGTAAAGGTGTAGTTAGCGTATTCACTTGCGGTTAACTCATAACTATCTGCATTCCTAAATACTTTGCTATCGCCAATAGAGATATTTGCGGTTAACAATTTATCAATAGTCGTAGAACCCTCCTCGTAAAGTGCATTGGGGAATGTTGCGGTTGGAGTTTGTACTTTTCCGTTATAAGTGTAATCAGTATTCCAGGTTAAAGCTACCGACTTAGCGGATACGGTAAGTTTACCGCTTGAATTAGATTCTACGGTATAGTTAGAATTACCATTAAAAGTAAATACTATGTCATATGAGCCGACATCACTGCCTTTGGTGTAATTACAAGTTGTAGCACCGATATTGGCGTTATCGTTTCCGTATAAGTCAGTGAGAACTGTTCCGTCTGTATCCTTAATAAGTGTTAAACCCTTAAGCTCCGCCTCTGTCAAAACAGGAGCACCATAGGTCTTTGTTGCGTTTGCTACGGTTACAGTGATTGCTCTCGTGTTTACGGTAAGAGTACCAACAACTTCGGTTATTTCTTCTTTAGCAGCATTCACTAATTTATAGTTAACCTTATCACTATCATTGAGAGTGAACTTTATAGAATATGAACCTGCATTGCTACCTTGTTTATACTCACAAGTTGTTGAACCTACATTATCATTTCCGTATACGCCTGTAATTGTGGTTAAACTAATAAGTTCATCTGCGGTTAAGGATGGAGCGCCATAGGTCTTCGATGTGCTTCCTACGGTTACGGTGATTTCTTTCCTGTTTACGGTAAGCATACCCTTGGCGTAAGAGGTTACCTTGTAGTTAGAGTTGTTATCGTAGTCTATAAGGTTAATATCGTAACTACCTGCAGGGTCGCCTTTACTATACGTGCAACTAAATCCATTACCAAGTGTGTCGCTATCGAGCAAGTCGTCACATTTTACGGTGTATGTAGGAGCATCATCACCATATGTAATTGATATATCATCAACCTTTATGGTGATAGACTTAGGTTCGATTGTAACGCTATTGGTTAGTGTTACACCGCTAAAGTCGTAGTTGACGGTATCAAGTGCTGTTGCGGTAACGATATAGTTTCCTGCATCTTTAAACGAGGTGGACTTACCGCTAAATGCAATATCCATAGTTACATCAGAGCCATTATATGCTTTATGACTTGCGGTGATAGCATTATTCTGTTCACTGCCATCGTATGTATAAGTAATTCCTTCTATTCCGCTCCAAGTAATATTGGTTACCTTGAATGCACTGACGGTAATAGCACCATCAATATAAGTGATCTTATAGTTACTCTTTACATCGATTTCGCCACGCTTAATCGATACTGCACTTTCGTCGATCTTTATAGTATAATTTCCAACCTTACCGGTTTTTGGATTACCTGCTTCATAGCTACATTCATAATAGAAAACTGTTAAGCAATCTTTATCAAGGTCTATCAATCCGTTAGATGTAAATCCGTACGTTACAGATGTGCCGAAGGAAACTGAATAAAAATTAGCAGTAATAGTCAATGCCTTTTGTGTTACGTTAAGGGTACCGTTAGTTACGTCTACGGTGTAGTTATTATTAGTCTTATTGAAACCTATTGAATATCCACCGTCTTTGACACTGCTACCTTTCTCGTAATCGCAGGTAAATGTACCGATATCTCCGATATCATCGTATTTATTACCGCTAATAATACTATAAAGATTTGTAATATTAGCATAATTAAGTTCATCTGAACCGTATTCTACCGAAAGACTATCTGATATAGATATAGATATTTCCGCACGCTTGACAGTCAACTCATAGGTCATCGATGTCGGGAAGGTGTAATTGTGGGCATTACTGTCATCGGATTTGATGCTTGCAGTAAATGTATAACTACCGGCATCCTTGATCTTACTGTCGGGATAGGTTACATCTAAATCACCAAGTTCGGTTCCATTATTATCACAGTATTTAGCGGTTACAGTAAGTCCACTCTTATAATCCGTGCCGTTGTAGGTGTAGTTATCAGCAAAACCTGACCAAACAATGCTTACAGTATTATGGTCAGCAGTTACCGTTAGGGTTGCTGTGACTACATTGGTATATTTTTCGTCAACAACATCTGAATTGGTAATCTCATAGTTAGAATTGATAAGGGTGTATGATATTGTATGACTTCCCGCAGCGGTAACGCCCTTTGTGTAACCACTAAACGAGCCTATACTGCTAATGGTATCACCATTATATAGAGTACCAGTGTAATTAATATGAGCAGCATAATTGAATTCGTTACCGTATTCTACGGATAGGTTATCTTTAAACGATACAGCTATAGGTGCCAGTTTAATGGTTAATTCTTTAGTTTTGTCACCGTTTACATTATAGTTAATATTGGTGTTATCTATTGTCGTGAACGTGTATGTACCTGCATTAGTAAAATCTTGAGTAACCAGCAACGATACTTTATTATTATTAATGTCGATATAGTATGCCTTAACGGTATCTTTATGGTTTGTTCCGTCATAGGTATAGCCTGATTTTGTATATTCCCAAACAATGGGTACCTTTCTTGCGGTTACTATTAATTTGTTATCTATGACATTAACCGAATAATTGGGGTTTGCATTGCTTACGGTTGCACAAATCGGATAGCCATCTGCATTAACGCTACTACCAGCGTTGTAGTCACAATATAACGTGATTGTTCCTACGGATTCGTTATTATAGTTCCCGCTTACATCGTATGTGTATTCGGGAACGGGATAGCCAAACATAACAGTTTGTGACTTGACATTAAGATCTACCGATTTCGGAGCAATTTCTACTTTCTTGGGATATGTTTTGCTCGATTCTAAGAATACGTAGTTACCATCAGTTGATTTGGTTGCTGTAACCTTTAACGTATAATTATTGCCTGCAGCTTTGAAATCCACAAGAGTTTCATCATTATATGCAGATACCGATACATACTCAGTAGCGCCTAAATAAGTAGAGTACGATGCAACATTATCTAATGAAATTATGTCACCACGATAAGTGTATTCACTCAAATTCCAGGTGATTTCTACTTCTCGCGGTGTTACACAGAACATGTATTTATCATCAGTTGGATTAGAATTGAGTATTGTTATATCATAGTTATTCTTACCATCCTTTTCCGTACATGTTACAGTCAAAATGTATGCACCGACACCTTTACCTTGCTGATATACATCACTGTAATTTGCGGTTATATTCAATTTACTCTCATCAGCTTCAAGAACATTGGCATATTCGTTCGTTCCTATACTAATAGAGTTAACTGAAGCACCATAGACAGCGTTTGCACCGACAACGGCAATAGACGCCTCACGCTTGGTGACGGTTACTTTGACATCACCGGATTCGGTATTGTACACGAAGACATAGTTGCGATTGCTTAATCCACTTGCCGAAATAGAATAATTACCTACATCGCTTGTAGAGGTATGGTCGGACGTTATAGAAAGAGTACCGACTGTATCGCCATCGCAAATGTCGGAAGAATAATCTACGTAGGTATATCCGCCTATAGAGTTAAGAGTGTCACCATAAGGCAATGATAATGAGTTGATTGTGATGTTTACCGTCTTGGGGGTGATTTTAACGGTCTTTTGGGTGCTCAACTCAAACTTATAGTTATCACTGTAAGAAACAGATAACGTATAAGTATCTACATCTTTGAACAATTCTTTATTTCTATTCTCGTTAGATTGTCCGAGATAAGATACTGTTAGTGTCTGCTCTTTGCCGAAAACATCTTCAAATGTTGCACTTGCCGATTGTTTTTGACCATTGTAAATATATTTATCAGACACGCTCCAAGTTACTTCACGAATAATCTTTTTACCAACGGTTACATCACCGCTAACAACCTGCTTACCATCGACAAGAGTTGAGTTACTAATGGTATAGTTTGAACTGTTAAGTGTATATGTTATAGGATATGATTCATTTGCATTATATCCCTTAGCGTAGTCGTACTCTAAAGTACCGATGCTTAATAAATCGGTTGAGTATAATTTGCCGTCCGTTACTGCAATAATGCCGTTTACCTTATCAATAGTAGAAATATCGGGTTTGTCTGCGCCGTAGGTTAATTTTTGATTCGTTATAGCTACAGATATAGAAGCAGGGGCAATAATTAGAGTCTTAAACGTATCTCCGATTACTGAATAGTTAGTATCGGTGTTATCGTTTGTCTCAAACTTGTACGTACCTGCATTAGTAAAATCTTGAGTAACCAGCAACGATACTTTATTATTATTTATGTCGATATAGTATGCCTTAACGGTATCTTTATGGTTTGTTCCGTCATAGGTATAGCCTGATTTTGTATATTCCCAAACAATGGGTACCTTTCTTGCGGTTACAGTCAACGTGGATTTATTAACAGTAAAATCGTAGTTTGAATTATCGTAATTAACGAAATCGATATCATAAGTTCCCTTGTTCGATCCTACAAAATATGGACAATATAATGTTCCACCAATAGTATCGCCATCTACAAGACCATAAATAGTTTTATCATACGTAGGTATAGGATCACCGAATTCAATATCGTTAGGCGTTATTACGCTAATAGTAAGTGCTTTACGACCGATTGTGGCGGTGGTGGTTGAATTCGTGAAGGTGTAATTATCCTTTTCATCTTGTGTATTTGCGGTTGCCGACAAGGTGTAATCGGTTTTTGCATCCCTGAAGGACTCGGGATAAGTGACCGTCAAAGGTATAGCATCTGTCTTATTATACGGAGTATACGTTGCAGTCGTTCCGCTCTTTTGGTCAGATCCGTTGTAGATATAGGAGTCTAAGTTCCAAACTACAGCGACTTCTTGTGTCGTTACCGTTAGAGAACCTTCTTTTACGGTTACAGCGTAGTTAGAATTAGAATCATATGTTGCACCGATATTTGAGTATGTTCCTACTTTGGTTGAATAAGGTGTATATGTGAAGTTAACAATAGCATGAATGCTTTCACCATCTACAACGCCATCAACCGACAAACCAATGGATATATCGTAACCATAGGTGACTTGTGCGTCGTTAGCAACGGTTATGGTTACAGATTTTGGATCAATGGTAGATTCCGATTCGGTACCATCAAGTTCGTAGTTTGTATTGTAGAACTCATAATCGGCTGCATTGCTGTCAAACGATGCAGTCAAGGTGTAGGTGTCGGCATTTTGGAATGCCGTGTTGGTTGATATCTTTCCTTTATAGGAAATGGATAGCGATACATCCCCTAATATCTTAGCGGTGATAACATTTTGCACAGTACCATTATAAACGTGATTATTGTTATCGGAATCCTTAAGGCCATCCCATACTACATTGGTGGGTAGTTTGGATACGGTAAGAGTACCGCGGTTTTGAACGGTTACATCGTAATTGGCATTTTGATTATTTACGTTAAAGACGATATCATAGGTCTTTGCCCAACTGTTTTTATTAGTCTTATCGTTCGTGTATGTAACATAATCCGAAGTACATTCACCTAAGTTAGATATAGTATCATTTCCATACAACGTTCCCTTGTTCTCGACAAGGTTTGCCGTATATGTAGCAGTTTCACCAAAGGTGATACTCTTATTATCAACCTTAACGGTTACAGGTCTCGGGTTGACGGTAAGGGTTGCCGTAGATGTAATATTGCCATATTCATCGAGATTCGATAAGGTATAGTTGGAATTTACCTCAGAGAAGTGCATATAAATTTTATATCCGCCCTCTTTAACGCCATAGCCAACTTGATAATCGGTGGTGTAGTTATATGTACCTAACACGTCACCTGATATAATACCTGTTGCGTTAAACGTAAATGAAGGTGCGTTTTCGCCGTAGGTTGTTTTTTTATTGTGAAGGCTTACGGTAAGCGACTTAGCACCGATTTCTGCAATTATCTCAGTATTCGTATACGAGTAGTTAGCGTTCGTATTAGTAGCAGTCAACTCATACTTGCCCGCATCCTTGAAGGAGTCGGGATAAACGACTGTCATGGGAACGGAATTACCGTCAACGTCGGTAAATGTTGCGGTCGTTCCACTCTTTTGGTCCGAACCATTATATGTGTACGCACCTAACGTCCATACAACGGATGCAGTACGAGGGGTAACGTTTATAGTTATAGTATCTTTAGACTCAGAACCGCCCTCGTACTTATACTTATATTCAAACGTGTAGTTGGAGTTAGAATATCCGCCCGCAACAATAACAACATCCGTACCTGCTGAGGTAGATGCATTATAAGACGCATCACCGCCATAGGTATATTGTATATTGCCTATTTTGGTTACGTCTCCCGAATATACCCAATCATACTCGCTATCTTCGGCGGTTAAGCTCAAGCTATCGCCATATATAACCGATTGAGGTACCGTTACCGTTACAGTTACTTTCTTAGGTTCTATGGTGATTTCTTTACGAGTTTCTGCGGTAAAGGTGTAGTTATCGTCATAAGATAATGTGACGGTATATGTACCTGCATTTACAAATTCGGAAGCGTCATTTACGGCATTTCTTCTCGACTTGGTATTCGTATTTAGGGTATAGGCAAGCGTAAGAGTTTGGGTGTCGCCGTTGATATCCTTAAAGGTTGCGCTTACCGAACCTCTTTGACTCTCGCCGTTATAGGTGAGTTTGCCGTAGTCATTCCAAGCAATATCACTACTAATAGTACGAGGAGTAACGTTTAGAGAACCTTTGCTTATCGAAATATTATAGTTAGTCGAACCATTTTCATTAGCGGTAAATGATACCGGGTATGTATTGACGGGACTACCAAATTTGTATTCACTTGTGGCAGTACCGATGTTTTCGCCATCGATTGCTCCGTTTACAGTGGTTATATCGGAATAATCGAGTTTATTCCAGCCGTACTCAACCGACTTAGTGCCGATAGTGACGGAAGCACCCTTTTTAGCAATGCTAATAGTATACTGCTTTTGGGCAGTACTGCTTAAGGTGTAATTGCCGTCGCTAATTTCTACAGCGGTAAGGGTATGGGTACCTGCATTTTTGAGTTCGATATTTTCTAATAACGATATGTTATTGTTGTCTATATCTTTATAATAACACTTAACCGTGCCGATTTGATCTTTACCGTTGTAGATGTAGGAAGATGAACTCTCCCAAACGATGTCTACAGGTCTTGCTGTTACCTTTAAAGTTCCGCCGACTGTGGTAATTTCATAATCGGAATTTTCAATGGTTGCAATGTTTACCGAATAATCACCAACTTTACTACCAATTGAGTAACTGTGGCTATAGGTAACATTAGTCAATACGTCACCTTTTATGAGTTCGGGGGCGGAATAACTAAACGAAGCGTAATCTCCGTAATTAACTGAAGAATTATCAACGATAACCGTTATGGGCTTACGGGTTATTGATACACTCTTTTGAGCGTTATTGAAGCTGTAATTGTCATTATAGGACGCACTAACGGTGTAATCACCAACGTGCTTCAAATCACCGCTAAAGGACAACGTCGCTGTCGGTGTTTCATTTTGGATATCGACAAATTTTGCCACGATATCGCTCTTACGGCTATTACCGCTATATACATAGGAGGATTCAATCGTCCAAATTAAATCAACATTCTTTGAGTTGACCGTAAGTGTTGCTCCGACTGTGGTGATTGTGTAATTAGCGTTAACGATATTGGTGATTGATACCGGATATTCGCCCTTGTCGGAACCGACTACGTAGGTGCATTCGTATTCAATATCATCTAGTTCGTCACCATTCAAAAGTTCGGGGGCGGAGTAAGTGAAGACAGCCTTTTCACCATATGAAATAGGATTTGCAACCACGCTTACCGTAATTGACTTTGTGCTTATTTCAGCCGATTTAGAGGTGGCATTGAATTGGTAGTTGGACGATTTATCATCGTCGGACTTAGCGGAAGCCATGACTGTATACTTACCTGCATTTTTGAACAATGTATTATTTTTGTCGCTCACAGACACATATGAAACATCCATATCAACGACTTTACCGTCATACGAACTATATGTCGCAACTACCGATTGTACTGAGCCGTTATAGGTGTAAGAACCGATATTCCAATTTACGTTACGGCTAAGTTTATTGACGGTAATGGTTCCGCCTACATAAGAAATTGTGTAGTCGCTTGAATTTTTAACTTCCGCGTTAAAAATATTCAATGCGTAGTTACCGATATTGTCGCCCACCGAGTAAGCACTGTCGTAATCGATACCGCTTATACTGTCACCCGATGCCAAGTCGGTGTAGGTATATCCGAGTTGCGACGAAAGAATGTTCGAACCGTAAACAACATCGACGTCTTTTGCCTTTATTGTAAGCGATTTAGGCAATATTTCAATCGCTCTCGACGTATCGGTTAGAGTGTAGTTATCGTTATCGAAACTTGCTTCTACATTGTATTCGCCTACGTGGATGAAGTCACCGTCAAAGGATAGGTTGACTTTCTTATAGACGTCGTTATATTGTTTAAATTCTGCGGTTACGGCACTCTTTTGAGATTTGCCGTTGTATGTATATGAGGAAGCGATATTCCACTTAACTGCTACCTCAAGAGGGGTAACAGTGAGTGTTCCGCTTATATATTCGATTTCATAGTTGTCACTACTCAAGCCATATGGACGAACTGTGTATTCGCTAACACTATATCCGCTTCTGTAATTACATGTGTGGCTGAGTGTTCCGCTTAGTGAAGATTCGTTCTCACCGTTAACAAAACCTTTTAATTCGCTCGAAAATGCGGGTGCATTCGAACCGAAAGCGATGGTTGCATCGTGTGCGGTGACAGTTAGGTCCTTTTTGAGAATGTATAACGTTCTCTCGATGTCGTTTATCGTATAGTTGTCGTTGTCGAGACTAACGGTTACCGAGTAAATGCCTGCATTTTTGAAATTGGATATCTCACCGTCGAGGGTGAAAACGCGAGTTAGACTAATAGGACCGTCGTAACCTTCGATGGTAGCCTTCACTGAATCTCTCATGTCTAAACCGCTATATGTATAATCGACATCGTCGCCAATCCATTGAACATAAACCGATTTCGGTGATACGCTAAGCGTTCCTTTGTTTACGGTTACCGTGTAGTTAGCATTGAACGAACCTACTGCATCGATATCGTATTCACCAATATTGGAACCTTTTTCATAAGCGCATACAACGGAGTAATCGAGGGTGTCGTCTAAACACAGGCCCGATTCGCTCGCAATAAAGGAAGGTGCTTCGCTACCATACTCGGTGCTTGAATTTTCTATAGTTATAGTTGCCTTTTTAGGCGTGATAGTCTTATTGAGTTTATCGGACGTTAAATTGTAATTTTTGTTTTCGTTTACCGCTGTAAGTTCATAACTTCCTACGTTTTTGAAGGCGGAATCGACACCGTGTAGGAATGCTTTGATACTCAACGCCACGGTGTTATTATTGATATCGTAGAAAGATGCCTTTATTTCGGATAATTGGTCAAGTCCGTTATACTCGTAACTACTGTTAACCGTCCAATGCACTTCTACACTCAAAGGAGAAACCTTGAATGATGTGGCCTTTTCGGACGGTAATATATAGTTGGAATTCGATAATCCTCTAAGCGTTACCAGATAATCGTCCTTAATATCGCTACCTTTGGTGTACTCCGTGTCATATGTCGGTGTACCTAAAGAATCGCTACCGAATAATTCGCCCTTAATTATCTTATAGGAAAATACCGCCTCTTCACCGAAAACTATATCTTTGGCTACTACCTTGTAATCGAGTTCTCTCGGATTTACTATGAGTTCTCCGTTTATGTATTGGGTTATGATGTAATTCGGATTTTCTAATCCGCTTATTTCAATACTATAACTTCCTACGTTAGAACCTGCTCCGTAGATACATGAAGCAATTGCTGTACCGAACGCGTCGTCATCGCTGACTCTACCATTAACGGTGTATGCAAAAACGTCGGGAAGTGCATCGCCATAGGTTAATTTTACCGAATTAGCGGTAACAGTTACGGGTTTAGCTTCTACCGTTAGGGTGCCTTCGACAAAAACGAGCTCGTATAAGTCGTTTTCAAATTTATTAATTGTTATGGTATAATTGCCGATTTTTTTACCTTGTTTATAGTCGGTGGTGTAGTTTACATTACCTAAATCGATACTGTCGCCCTCGATTATCGAATAGGTAAATGAAGGAAGATCATCACCGTATTCGATAGTCATATCATCTGCCTTAAGTCTGATGGTGCCGATGCTGATTAATAGCTCGAGGCTCTTTTCGTCCTTGATAGTTGTATTATCATATGTTGAAGTTAATACCGCTTTGACGATATGTCTGCCTTGAGATAAGCCGTTGATTTCGATAGTTTGGGTGTCTTCACCTTCCATCAATTGATCGTCAATAAACCACGCAATGCTATATCCGATGCGTTTGTAGGCGGTGTAGGAGAGAGAAACATCTACCGACAAATCTTCGGAGTATGCGTATGTGTCGTTGGAGGAATCGGATTGAAGGGCTAAAGTCGAGTTAGAAACAACGCCAAAACTCGGATAAATATCGGTCACATCTCCTGCAACCGCTTTTTGAACATCTATTTTTTGAGTGAGTTCGGCATCGGAAAACCAACCTACTATGGACAAGCCGTTAGAGGTGTAATCCTTAAGTGCGGATGCACATATGACGAAGAAACTCTCGAGACTGTCACCGACATATAGGTCGTTTTTCTCTATAATCACCTTGGAATCACAGTGAAGTTGAACTTTTGCCGACGTTCTTTCGTATGTAGCCGTGATTAATGTGTCTTCGGTGATCGAGGTGTAATCCTTGTCCCAACCTGTAAACGTGTATCCGTATCGAGTGGGTTCGTCAGGATTCTTGGCAGACGTATTGTACTTAACAAGCTGTTCGTCCGCTCCGTCTACCTGTATAACGCTCCCGTCATGGTCAACGAATTTAACTCTATATTCGTTGACGGTCCAAACGGCATACAAAACGACCTCTTCGCCCTTATAGGCGGACATGTCAAAAGTTCCGTTTCCGTCGAGATCCAACGCCCAATTTACGAAGGTATGCCCGTCCTTTGTGGGTTTGTAATTATTTGGCGCAATGACGGTTTCGGGGGTTATGTCGATATCACCGTCCATGTAGGTTACATTGTCGTAGGTGACGGAGTCGTCCTTACCAAACGAAAACCTACATGCACTAAGCATTATTGTTAACGATAATACAGTTACCATAATAAGCAACATAGTTATTACTTTTACGATCTTCTTATTATTCATTTGTTCTCTCCTATCAGGCTTATGCCTGTCCTATAAAATCGGTGTGTAACCGATTATTGTTGTGTTGTATCGACCTCGGTCGATTATTTGCGGTATATCCAAGTATACGCTGTCTTGTTATCTGCCAACTCTTTAAGTTGCCTGTCAAGAGTCAGATAATCGGGATTGTCCGAATGTGCTTCGCAAACCATAAATCTGAAGGGTTCGATACCCGCCGCGAAGTATACTAATTGAGGATGCGATGGTGCAAAGTAACTTACGGGTATGGTCAGTTCGTATAATTCGCTGAATGCTTTATCTACTCCGCTTAAATCCAATATTCCGTAGTTCTTACCGCCACCGTACATTGCCACAGGAGCGTTGATATAATCTTCGCCACCCGATGTGAGCAATAATCTACTTACTGCATCCGAAGTGGGATTATTTTTCTTGTATTCGTCTATCATGGTGGAGACGTCAAGGTTGAAGTGTAAGGTGTCTTTGATTATTGAACCTGCCTCTAACAACGTATCGCTGTTAACGGCAGATACCTTTTTCCAGTCGTAGAATCTTACGTCACCTTGAAAACGAATTCTCGACGGGTACGACGTACCTGCTATGTCGCACCAACCTCTATCCGTTCCGAATAGGTACTTGGAGCTATAATCCCATCCGTCAAGCACGAGTCCGCCGAACATCGATTCCATACCGATGGAGAATAAACCGGAGTTTACGAATACACAATCTTTGAGCGTTATATCGGTCAATACATAGTTATCGATAAAGTAATCGTCCTTAGCTTCGGTAGTGGTATAGGGAGTTTTACCGTCGGCTTTATAGAAATAGGGATTCGCCTCATCATAGTAATCCTTATGCTCGGTTTTACCATTAATGGGATACCAGTTAGTTCCGTTCAATGTTATTGAAGAATCTGCTACACTCTTACCGCGTCTCAATTGGTTGGTACCTATCTTGAGAATGAACTCTCTACCGTATGTAAGAATACAATTCGATATAGATGCGGATATCTTATAATCATTTACATTGGCACTAACTTTAGACTCGTCGGTGTAACTATCACCGTAAATTCTTACAACCGTTCTTCCGTTGTTGACCTTACTGTAGGTAAGACTAAAATCGTCGCCAATAACCTCTAATACAGTTCCGCAGTAATCAAGATTTGTAAGGTCACCGTTGACAGATGAATCTGAACAACCTTTGAGTTCGACGTTTCTAAGACTTACTCCGTCATTTTTGACAACGAATACTATATTATCTTGCGATTTGATACTTGCGTTATCGTCGGCGGTAGCCGGTGTCGAATAACCGATTTTCAACAATGATAGAGGTCCGTTGAAAATAAATCCGTTAGAGTTAGACGATGCATACATATTTTGACCACCCTTGGTCAAATAATCGGCGTCGATATAGTGACCGTTACCATAAACGTTGTTGGTGAATTCAACGAAATATTTAAGTTTAGCGTCATCACTTTTACCTAATGCCTTATAATAAGCAATGTCACAGGTGGGATCCATTGTTTTATATACGCCCTTGCCCTTGTATTCACCGGTGCCCTCTATATAGTCTTTATACTCACCATTACGCCAGCTTTGGCTGTAATAATTTTCTTTGAGCAGGGGTGCTAACATTATATCGGATTGTAGTACAATCTCTTTATTAGTTTTTGTTGCCGCCATCAATCCGTCATAGTCGGATATATTTACCGCACCCGATATAACCGTCAAGGTTATACTATCCTTAACATCGACACCGAGTAAATCGTTAAATGCGCTCTTAACCGTAATAGTTACTTCGCCCGATTCGGTACCGGTAATAGACAAAGTTCCATTCTCTACGGTAGCAATTCTATCGTTAGAGGTGCTCCATACCAATTTAGAATTATTGACAGTAGATTCGATAACGCCCGATTTGGAAGAAACACTAATAGGAACTTCGAAGGTGTATTTATTAAATTTTTCGAACTTACTATCGGAGTAAACAAATTCGCCTATTACAAGTTCCTTAGCAAGGCTGTCGTAATATGACTTAGTAGCCTCGTTATTTTTGATGGAAATAGAGGTATAGGAAGCTACAACATTTACCGTAAGGTACTTGGTTTCATATATTTCATCATCGACTATTAAATCAACTTTTATGGTAGTCGTTCCTTCCCCAACGGCAGTAACCTTAAATTGGCTCTCACTATCCTTTTTTACAGTAGCGACCTTAGTATTACTACTGGTATAACGAGTTCTATAATCACTAAGTCCGCTAACCGAAATGTCTATACTCTTACTATTGCCGACCGGAAGATTGCATTCGCCGTCATAGTTAATTTCCCAATCGATTTTACCGCGAGACAAGGTTATCTTACCTAATTCTTCGCCGTATTCGTTAACGAGTTTAATCGCATAGTCGCCGTAAGCAACATCGTCTTGCCATACAACATTTATAGACGAATAACCGTCTTTTTCGATAAATTGTATTTCTTTAATCGCATCTTTATCGTAGTCAAAATAAATATCATTTTTCGATACTTCATTACTTAGTGTTAAATCTATCGATGTACTGGGCTCGTTAAATGAAGATTGATTAAACTCCTTTTCACCGTTAACGAATTGGATATAATCGTCGGTATCGTTGGGAACTACGGTTACATTATAGTCAACGCTATAGGTGTGCTCTACGAACTTGCCTTTGTCTTTGTCATATATAACACCTTCAACGGTTGCGGTTATGGTACAACTACCTGCTAATTTTGCTTCGATCAAACCTTGAGCGGTTACAGTCGCAACCTTAATATTGGAGGAAGTATATGACGGGTCGTAGTCTGCAGTGGAAGGATATACTACTAAATCCGCACCGATATTACGCTTACCGCCGATATTAATCTCATATGACGATACCACTTGATCCACTTCGGTTGCTTTCTCGGATGTAAAAGTCAACTTGACGCTGTCCTGTTTAGCCCCCGCAATAGCCGTAACTATAACTGTTCCTGCCGATTTAGGAATTACTCTACCCTCATCGGTAATCTCTACCTTCGCTTCTTTAACACCTTCTACCTTTTGGGTTTCATAGTTAACCTTAGTGTTGGTTGCCGTAGTTGGCTCTAATTTGACATCGAGCATCAATTTTTCGTCACTCAATATATCAAATATAATGTCTTTTTCGCCGTTGACGGTCAAGTCAACATTGCTGACGGGAACGTCAACCAAAATTTCTACGGCATCCGCCGCAGTGCTCATACCGAACATCAACAACAATGGTATTACAAGCATTAATGCTATTATTTTGTTCTTAACCTTTTTCATACCGTTAACCTCAAATGTCTACTTCGTAATATACCTTCTTCAAACCCTTGAATAGGTAAATTACCGAAAATACGAATATCATAAGCGTCAATACCGATTCAAATCCCATAGACGCTAACATTGCTAATTCAGTAGTGTACATAAATCCGATTACTACCGATAATATAATACTACCGATACCCGAAATTGCCGATATTATCAATCCTATAAGAATAAGGGTGGATAGATTGGAGTTGCTATCGGTAACCTCGTCATTCTCTGTGTTTGGGAAACACGGAGTCTTCATATCCTTTTTGGTCGCATAGGCTATACCCGAAAGAGAAAAGAGCAAGCCGTTAAGAAATACGAATAACGTTTCTCCCGCATTGAGTAATCCGCTGATAAGTAATGTCAAACTGCTGATAAGTACCGATGCAAACGATACGATCGCACAGAAGAATAATTTACAACCGATTATTTGCTCTACCTTGACAGGAAGTGTCTTAAGCATTGCATACATCTTACCATCGCGCGAAATGTTGGTAGCACAGAAGGTGTTGGTCAATAGTCCGAACATTGTAACTACGAAAGCGGCTATTGCGTAACTGCAATCGGTTGCGAACATTCCTTCAGCCATAGATACCAATAGTTGTACACACACATATACCATAAATGGTAACGATACGGTGGTTGCAAAGTATTGGAATGCATATCCCGGAGTTCTGATAACCGTCTTGAATTCCTTGAGAAGGAGTGCTTGTACCGTGGAATGCTTCTTAATTTTACCTTTCGATTTAAACACTTGAGAGAAGCCCTCTAAGTGCTTTTGCATAAACGAATTGTATATCTTCTTGATCAATAAGTAAGAACCTACCAAACACGCTACAGAGGCTACAACCAATATCAATATGCTAAGCCATACGCTTTCGCCGAGCATTAGATTGGTAAATAACTTGGCAGGATATAGATAGGTCGAAATCTTATTCAACGTATATATCGTACTCATATCGAAGAAGTTTGTAATCTGCCCCGATTGAAGTATCTGATTCAATCCGTTAAGGAATATACTGTATATCCAGAAACCGACTGCAATGATTATTACATAACCTATGAGTTTGATAACGAATTTCGACTCGATAAGTTGCATAAAGAGTATGTAGGGCAACGATATCAAACTCGCTATTGCACAACTTAACGCCGGCAGGAATATAGACGAAATCACAACCATAACGTAATATCCTACTCCGCCTATTCCCGATATGACGTTAAGCACTACGGCTATAGGAATGATTATGAATAATGTGGTCACAAGTTGTGAAAAGTACATCTTGACATACTTATGAAGGAATATCGTTCCTGCTTCTATGGGTTGACAAATCAACACGTTGACGTCCTTGGAGTTGGACACCGCCGAGAAAACCTTGCGCACGCCGTTGATGACGTTGACGAGGAATATCAATCCAAAGGAGAAGGTAAGCATCTCACTTACGCGGTTGTACAAATCGGATTCCGCATTGTCGTAGACATTGGATAGGTACATCTTGGCAAATGAATGGAATACGTAGATAAATACACCGTATATAAACGCTATAAGCACTATAGACGATATAAAACCGAGCCAGTCACGTTTCTGTCCCTTCTCTTTGAAGGATTCTGCCTTCCATTCGCAGATATCCTTCTTAAATAATAGTTTCAGTTTTTTAAGCTCGTTCATTTCTATTCCTCTGTATCTTGCATAAATACCTTGACTAAACTTTCGTAAGGGTGAGCCTCTCTAAACTCTTCCATGGTGAAGGAGTCGGTAATATGTCCCTGTGAAACTCTATAAACTCTGTCGCAAATTCTGTCTACTACGTCTAAGTTGTGTGAACAGAACAGTATGCCGTTACCTTGTTGCTTGTACTCTATCATGTAGGCAAGCAATGCTTCGATAGTCACCGCATCGAGTCCGGTCAAAGGCTCGTCCAACAACCATAGTTTGGGACGGTGAATAAGGGATGCCATTAGACATATTTTTTGACGCATACCGTGCGAGTAGGACGATATCATCGAGTAAATGCTGTCACCCAATTTAAAGCGAGAATCCATTTCGTTGATACGCTCTTGTCTAACGCTTACATCAACATCGTGTAAGTCTGCAATGAAGTTAATGTATTCGAAGCCGGTCATCTTGTCAAACATAGCTCTCGAATCGGGAACATATCCCAAGTTCATTTTCGCTTCTACTGCATCAGTCTTGATGTTGTGTCCGCATATGGAGATTTCACCTTTGTCAAAAGGAAAATATCCCGTTAAACACTTGATGGTGGTGGATTTACCTGCGCCGTTTTTACCCATAATACCAACTATTTCGCCCGAAAAGCATTCTACATTGATGTCTTCGATAGCATAGTGATCGGCTTTGCCGTATCTTTTTGATAAGCCCTTAATTTCGACTATCAGCTCTCTTTCGTTGTTCATAATTCTCCTAATATTCTATTTGTATTTTTTTGACAATCTCATAACCGTTATAACCGTATTCGATCGTTATTGCTTTTACATTTTTTTCCTCAACCGATATAACTACCGATACAACGCCCTGTATTGTCGACGGTTTAACGTCCAAAACAACGGACGGATCGGATAGTTTGAAGGAATATTTCTTGACACCTTCGGTCTCTTCAATCGCTATGTCTCCGTCTATTGACGATTTGGACAACTCCAATCCGCCATAGAATAAACCGAGTAATTCTTCTTTTGACATAGTGCCATCGGTTTTTTCTTCTACATAGTCGTTTTCACTCCACATATCGGGGTTGGGTTTATTGATAATACTTTCACATGTAACACTGTCTCCGCTAACTCGATATGAGACTTGCTCGGTGTATATTTCCTTACCCTCGGACGATGCTATTATAGAATAACTGCCCGATACTACATTTGAAATCGATCCAAACGCTTCGTTTAGGTCCTTAACATGATCTACTTCGGCTGTTACTTTACATCCGACAAGCATTATCGCAAGAATCGAAACTAAGATAACCATTACTATTACAATTCTTCTTTTCATTTTGTGTTCCTCCTCATTAAAGCGTTTGCTTGATTCCAAAGTAGGCGACTACCGATATTGCACTTATCAACGCCATCGTGTCGGCAATAGGTATACCGTGTTTAGCGGTTGATACTGCATTCGATAGTTCCTTATGATAGGAATTGAAAGCATTTTCCACCGTCTCGACAACCTCGGCATAACTTGCGACCTCGCTAAGCTTAGCACGATCGGTTTCATCGATCTTTTGAAGTTCTTTACGAACTGCGGACAATGCTTCGAGCTTCTCGTTAATGCTCATATTCTCGAAACCATCGAGATAAGCGGATATATTTTCGAATACTTCGCTGTAGTTACGAATAACATCAAAAGTCAATTCCTTTTGTCCGCTATAATTGTCGGATAATACCGTGACTTTTATGGTGTATTCACCGCTCTTTTCGATATTTTCAACCACTTCACCGTTAAAGATCAATTCTTTTTTGAGTTCGACTTTATTGCTACACATCACCTTGATATCGAAGGCTCCGATTATATTGATAGAATCGGTCTTAACTCCTAAAATATTGATATTCTTAGTGATATCTTTAGGTACAACCTTCCAAGTACGACTTAACTCGCCCTTGTAATTATTGGAAACTATTTTTGCGTTTATGGTATATGTTCCGATATCGAATTCATCTCCGGATATTACTTCGTTATTGAAAATTATTTCGCATTCGACATCCACATTGTCAAGTTCGCATTCGACATATACCGAGTTGGGGAAGGGATCGTATTCCGTTTCTCCGCTTTCGGGAACGTTTACCGCGATAAGTTTATCGCTTATATCCTTCTTGGATACCGTAACGGTATAGTCGGTAACGACATCGTCATCGAATATGAACAGGTGATGGTATACAATTATTACCTTAACGTTATACGTTCCAACATCGATTATCTTTTCTACATCTTCGCCGTTAGAATCGGTTATTACGATAGAGAAACTATTATTGTCGGCTTCTTTGAGATTACCCGTAATATTCTTAGTCCAATCGAACACCTTGATTTCTTCACCGTCGTTGTAGATAAACTCGGTTTCCATATTCACAACATTTACTATTGACTTAGTTACCGTGAAGACCGCATCTGCCACCGTAATATCGTAATTATTATTAGAGTATTCGAGCGTTATCTTGAATTCACCGGTATGATAGTAATCTTTAAAGTTGCTTTCGGTCATTTTTATTTCACCCTCGTCGGACGTGAACATTAACAGTATCTCTATGCCCAAGTCATCATCGCCGACAACTGTTCCGCTACTGATTCTATACGGATCGTTATTAAGTATATCGATGATATCTTTATACTCGGCTTTATTGTCCGAAGACTTGTTGGTAAGCGTTATTGTCAAAGGTCTCGGATCAATCGTATATACCGAATTTTCAGGGTTGGTATAGTGTATATCGTATACCATATAATTGGCGTTACCCTTCTCTACGACGGTTATCTTATACGTACCGACATTATTGACCTCTTCTCTTATGACTTCGATGATGTCACCGATGGTGTCATTGTAACTGAGAGTGTAGCCTTCGCTTAATTCGGCATCGACTTTGACAACCTCGTTACCGTAAACCATTTGCTTGTCACCAACGGTAAACTCAACCTTCTTTGGGGTGATGGTATATACCGCATTAACAAATTCGACCGAGTAGTTAGAGTTCAACGCTCTACCGCTTATAGCATACTCGCCGACATTGATACCTCTATCCATCACAAGTTCATAAATATTTTCAGCTTTATCGTCGTATACTAAGTTACCATCGATTGTTGCAGTTAGTGACGATAATTCTTCGCCATATACAGACGACTTCCTATCGATCAATACTTTAATCGGCTTAGACTCGATGACATACTTAGCGGAATTGTATTTAACGGTGTAGTTATCGTTGATACATTGTACGCTTATAGCATATTCGCCTACCGATTTTCCTTCCTTTCTCGATAAGGAGATAATGGAATCCAATGTATCGGGAGTAGATTCGCTAACCTGTGCAGTAAGCGCCACATCGCTATCACCGTATACGGACTTGACATTGTCAACCGTGACGTTAACAGTCAACTTTGATATATTGTATTGGTATGTAAGATTACCGTTTAATACATAGTTATCTTTATCGGCTCCCACAAGTTCTTTAACGTTAGCCGTCTTAGAACCGGCATAAATGCATTCATAATCACCTTGAACAACACTTACATCATCGCCCGATACTTTATTTGTTATTTCAACGGTTGGCATTTGATTTTTGCCGTTGTACACAAAGTCGCTTGCACTCCATCTCAAGTTAACGGATTTTTTCTCGATTGTATAGCTATATTCGAATTGTCCGCCTAAAACATTTATCATTATCGAATAATCACCTGCATTCTTGATAGAATAATCGGCACTACCGTTAACGGTAAGTGTATGCGATACAACGGAACCTGTAGCGGAAACTCTTACTTTGACTTTCAAAGTAACTTCTTTACCATCATAGGTCTTGGAATCATTATTAATGCCAAGGTCAACCTCGTAGTAATCCTCATGAGAAATTACATTGAACGTCCGAGTTTCGCTTTCGGCTACATAGTTACTATTGAGCGATTCCGCGCTCATTTGGTAACTGCCAATTTCTAACTCCGAATTGAGAGTAACAACTCCGTTCTTAACAGAACCGACTTCGATGCCGTCCTTTAAAATAACAAAGCATATTTCGTTTTTGCTCAATTCTGAACTGACTTCCATCTTGATGGTTTCGGCAACCTTGCCATACAAAACATCGTTAACATAAAAACTAACTTCTGCTTTGGCGGGCTTAATCTCATACTCAAAGGAAAGCCCGACGGATGCAAGAGTATAGTTAGCACTATCCGATCCGCTTATTGTCAAAACAGTTGCCGTATGCTTGCCTGCATCTATACAATCAAATTCACCTAAAACAACGGAAACAGAATCTCCGTCGACTACATTCTCTAAACTGTATTCGGGTATCTGTTCATTTCCGTCATAGACCATTTCGGAGGAATTCCATTTAACAGAAACAGTTCTCGGTGTAATTCTATAAGTGAAAACGTATTCTGCTTCACCTACTACCACTCTAATAGTATAGTCTGCTACCAATTTAATAGAGAATACACTGGTTTCACCGATTAAGTATTCTTTACTAACACCGCTAACTTCATTGCCTGTATCCGTTTCAATTACCTTTACGTCTACATTTACCGACTGACCGTCGTAAACTTTTTCGTTAACGCTTTCTCCGTCAAATTTGATCTCTAAGGTGTAGTACTTATTATCCTCTACTACGTTTAGTTCTGCATTTTCGCAGGTTGCGTTATAGTTTGTATCTTTGTTGATAGCCACGATCGTGTATTTACCTACAACAATTTCTTTCTTCAAAGCAACCGTTCTATTGGAATCAACAGTAAAGGCTACTTCGTTTTCGCTGTCATATGCGACAAACTCAATATTACTTGTAGATATACTCGATGCGCTTTGGCTTACCGCGAAAATCAGCTTAGCTCCGTCGTATATGGACGATAGCATCACATCACGATTTATATTGACTATTAAAACGGTATCCTTGGGAAGTATCACGAATTCATGGTCAGCAGTAGCATCTAATACATAGTTAGAGTCGGTCAACACCGCCTTGATATCATACTTGCCTGCGTTGATATACGAAGGTACGCTGACTTGTACGTTATCACCTTCAACCGTTCCCGATAAGGTTACGGAAGGAGATTGACGCAATCCGTTATAATAATAATCGTTATCGCTCCAAACGGCACTTACCGTCTTGGGTGTAATCGAATAAGTATAGTTTTGTGTGTATCCGTCGGCAGATATAGCAATTGAGTAGGTTCCTACATTCTTAATAGAATAATCGGTTGATCCGTCTACCGTAACGGTATAAGATTCATTTTCACCGGTCTCGGCATTCTTTACATTGACGTCGAGTGCTACAACTATGCCGTCATATACTTTACTTAATGGTTCTAAACCTATATCGAAGGAATAATAATCCTTATTATCCACTACCGAATAGGTACATTTATTCAATTGAGTCAAAGCGTAGTTCTTGTTGGAATTGTTCGCTCTGATTTCATATTCGCCAACGGTAAGAGTGGAATCCGCTCTCAATATGCCGTTTATTACATTTGCAACCTTGACGTTATCTTTATATATTTCGTAGGTGAGCGAAATGATATCGCTATCGCCAAAGTCGGAAAGGATAACTATCTCGGAATTAGCCTTACTTAACATTACGTTACGAGATGCAAGACTTACCGAAATAGGTTTAGCGGTAATGGTATATGTACCGGTGGTCACGTCAAGACTATAATAAGACGATTTATTTCCACTCGTCTTTTGAGCGTTAATAGCGTATTGTCCTACATTTTCGCCGTTTGCCTTGACAAGTTCTAAAACTTCGGATAATTGATCGCCCTCGACTAATCCTTCAACAACGGCGGTCAGAGTTTCTAATTGTGAACCATATACCGATTTTTTGTCATCAATATTCACCTTAAGGGCTTTTTGCTTGACACCGCTTATCGAGCTAACAACGCTATAATCGATATCGGCAAAGGAATCCGATGCCTCATATTTACCCACGATGTTACCGCCAAGCACAGAATACTCATTCAACGACCTAACTTGGATATTCTTCTTAGTACCGTTTACAAAGGTTGCTTCTGCTGTCGCACTACTATCACCGTAAGTTACGTCGGTTATTGTAAAGCTGACAATTATTTCACGATAACCAAGCAAACTGCCAACTTCCTCGCTGATGGCGGAATTGACAAAGGTCAACTCTTCGCTTGCCAAACCCTTGATAACCGATTGATATTCGTCAAATACATCCTTAGCTTCGCTTATTAATTTTTCACTCGTCGAATGAGCCAACGCCTCGACATTGGCAATATGCTTACTCAATGCTGTTTTACGGATGTAAACATCTGCGGAGTGGTCTATAATGTAATCTTCAGAAGTGAAAACTACACTTTGTACATACAAATCGCTTAACGCGCTCGGTAACAATTTAACCGACGCGGTGTTTCCGTTATAGAATGTAGCGGTTGCGTTTACATCGAGGTCTTGTATAAGTCTACCGGACTTATCGTAAACTTGAATATAAGACGAATCGGCATTCACCGATATGGATTTGGTAACATCGAGTGTAATTCTATCTAACGAATCCCATTCATTAACAATCTTAACCGATTTATCAAACAGCTTGGCTTGATATTCGATATTTCCG
Organism: uncultured Christensenellaceae bacterium; assembly: GCA_964391805.1. Lineage (GTDB taxonomy): Bacteria > Bacillota > Clostridia > Christensenellales > CAG-1252 > RUG14300. The sequence continues at coordinate 29,687 of CAYMNK010000006.1, forward strand.
TTAACTACTGCCCAAACGCTGAACAAGCCGTCGGAATCGCTCTTTTTAGATACACCGTCAACGATAACTACTACATCCTGAACTTTATCACCGATGTAAAGTTCACGCTGAACCAATAACTCGCCGTTAACAAGTTTAGCAAAATAACCTTGCATATTTTGGTTAAGCTCGATAGTCCAATCTTCAACTTCAAACTTCTCGGCAGAATCCATTGTAAAGGATTCTAATACAAAATTGGTACCAGACTTAATTGAATATGATTGATAGGATGTACCCTTTTCAAGAAGTTCGAAATCTCCGCTACCTAAGCCTTGCACTCTTGCAGTAATATGTAGTTTCGCGGTATTTATATCATCGCCCGAATAATAGCCACCCATTGTAATTACTTTTTTTAATTCTGCATTCACGCCTACATTTACGATAGCACCGTCACGGGTAGATTGAATAATTCCCGCAAAGGCACCGTCAATATTGACGATCGAATTATTGATAAACATTCCGCTAACGGCAAATCCGTTATCACGGAGTTGATCTGCATATGGATAATACTTAGCTATAACCGGAGCTAACAACAAAGAATCAAGAGCATATAGTCCACCATTTACTTGTAGCGTACCGCCTTCGGCAACAATCATTTCACTTCCCGGAAGAATCATATATTCTCTGCCCGCGGGAATTACAAGCGTTGCTCCGTCGGTGATAACATAGTTGAAAGTATAAGGTAACCCCAATACCATTTCCATGGAACCGAATCCCTGCATGGAAAATTCACCCATCCATATTTCACCATGAAAACTCAATGTAGTAACACCACAATCTTCAAGGTGAGCTTCCCCCATTTGAAGATTGACGCTTTTGGGACTATAACTAAAATCGATATATGAGTTCTCGGTAATCCAATATAAAGCACCGTCTGCACCGTCAATTCTATTCTCGATAGAATTGACAACCACAACGTCTTGGGTATTGATAGCGCTCATAGCAAACAATGCCGCGTGTCCTACAAGTTTCGCGCCGTAACGAAGAGTGTAGTTACATTGAACATTCATTAATCCGTAGTTGTAAAACGGGAAGCAGTTAGCCTCATAATAATGCAATGTAATGGTACCACCTTCATAGTTGTTGACGATAAACGGCATTCTCAATGTGGTATTATCTTGTAAATCGATATTACCCGAGCCGATAACCAATCCCATAACATCAAGATAAGCACCGTCATGTATCTCTATAGTTCCGTTATTTACTATTTGTGAATATGCACCCGAAGTATGTCCCTGTGCCGACTGATCTTGGGTAAACATTACCGCACCGAGCGTCAATTTACTTTCGATAACAACAGTAACGCCCTTATTAACGGTAAGAGTTAGGTATAAATATTGACTTCTCGTTTTTTCCGTTGCCCAAGAAACACACTGAGATGTACCGCCTATTGCGTATCCGGTTTTATCCTTAGCGCTGAACGGAATAAGTATTTCAACCCCCTTAGGTACGGTAAGGTCTTCGCTAATTGTAGTATCGTTGATAAGGACTATCTGTCCCGATGTAACATTAGCAACGGCTTCGTTTAACGATGTATAGAAACCTTTATCCGATTTAGCTACATAATAATCGGGAAGTTGCATAACCGCTTTAACGGTGGTGTCGCCAATTAAAACAAAGGAATAGTCCACATCGGTAGAAACCAACTCATCGTTAATTATCCAACCGTAGAAGACTTTACCGGCATTCGGAGATGCTTTAAGGGTAATTTTAGTACCAACCGACAATTCCTCTCCGCTGTCGATAGTCGATCCGTCAACCGAAGCGGTAAACGAGCCAAACTCGTCAAAATCGGTGGAAGCTGTAAATGAAGCATTACCTACATAATAGGCAACGCCCGAAATGGCAAATAAATCCGATGTTTCGTCAGTATAACTGTCGAATGAACTTGCTTTAAAATAATAGATGCGTACGATCGCCGTACTACCTTCGGCTTCTATATTGCATGTCTTACGACGCCAGCCGTGACTGCCATGGTTAGCTTTTTTCAATGAATACTCATCATAAGCTTCGCCGATATAATATTTGGCTAACGTAGATTCCTCTATCGAACTAAAATCGAGTTCTTTATCGACGGTAATCAAACAATAAGAATATTCGTCGATATCCATATAATAATCAAAGACAAATGAACCGGTTCCGCGTACTTCGAAAGAAATAACGGATACGCTCGACTTGACACCTCTATTACCCGGGATGTAAGCGATTTTTTCGGTCGATACGGGAGAAAAGTATCTAAAAGGTTTATCATTGTCGTTAGTGATAACGATATCGGTACTGCCTTCCGCTATTAAGTCCTTTTCGATAGTATAGGTGGTAACCTTATTAATGGTATACTCGAATTTGGTATCGGCATATGTTTCTTTTGAATAAACAAAGGTGAAGGTGTGGTCGTAATCTAAGGTACCGAAGGAATAAACATATTGACCTTGTGCATCTACAAGCTTTTTAGCTTTCAAAACGCCGTCAACGTACAAATCACATTGCTCGTTGTCTACACCGATTGTCGGCGCTGCTAAGGTAAGCTCAACTGTAACGGTTTTATCGAATTCGTATACTCCGCCATTCTTTACCGACAGATTACCGGTAACACCGTTTTTCTTGATCATTAGATTTATATTTTCACTCGGTAAATTCAACAATGCCAAGAACTCAATGTCGAGAGTTGCATTACCGTCGAAATATGCATCAATCCTATAAGAATCTACACCGTCTTCAAAGGACTTCTCATCTGACTTTTTCGCTTCGCCGTTAGAATTTAGAACCTTGAACTTATAACTGAAAACTTTAATGATTTCTGCATCATAGCCCGACTCCATGTAGATGGGTGTATTCAAATACTTAAGCACTTGGTTCCCACCGTTTACGAGTTCAACTTTATTATCATAGGAGTCAAAATAGTACACACTACCCCAAATATCATTGTATTTCAAAGTCAAAGTATAATAATCCGATTCTTCCTTTGTCGAAGACAAATTACTTACACGCATTTCGGCAGTGCTTGAAGAGCCCGCTATAGGATCATAGTTAACGGTAATCACATCGAAAGAAGCTTTCAACACCAATGCACCATCGGTATAGTCATTATTACTCACCGTACCCCCGACTCTGGTGCTCTTTACATTAAAAGAATTGGAATCGGTCTTAATCACACCGCAATTGCTACCATAGCTGTTGGTGGCATCAACGCAAATCGCGCTGAATTTAAGGTAATCCACGCCTTTGGTAACTAAACGCATAGTGCTTGCGGTCAATCTGTCACTCTCTTGAGATAGAAATACACCATCTTCGGTTTTTCTCCAACCGTTTTCCGCGGGAAGATAGTAAACTCCTTCGATCTCGGTTAAGGTCCAACCGACGCTTATGGTTATAAGCTGAGATTTATCAACGTCGCCGTCTTTAAGAGTAAGTCTATAAGTACCGACACCGGATATTCCCGAAAGAAGGATAGTTTTACCGTCCGAAGATAGTTCATAGCTTTCAACTTCACTAATAACCTTTTCGCCTTCGTCATCGAGTGTTACGTTGACCTTAGCAAAAGAAAAGTTATCGGCAGAAACTGCTGACGATAAAACCAATTTAAGATCGCTCGAATCGCCAAAAACGAAATATTCATCGTTTTTGGAATCGACTTCAGTTCCCGAAGAGAGAATATCGAAACTGATTACCGATTCGGCATAAGATATTTCGGTGTTCGTTGCGGAAAACATTGCAAAACAAGATAACGCAAGTATTGCGATAAGAAGTATTGCTATCGATCCGATTTTTGAAAAAGACTTGTTAATCATGATTTTTTTATTTTCTCCTATGTTCATTCTTTTTCCGTCTCGCGCGCACGCATTTAAAAAATTTAATATATTTAAAATATTTTATTTTTAACACAAAAATTCGCACAAAACAGCTTTGAAAATACTACGTGCAAAAAAAGCGATTTCATTCTATAACCCATAGAAAAAGCATCGCTTATCAAAAATATGGAATTTAAATATTGAGTCTTGAAAAACTTAAAAATTTATCGTTACGGGATTCTCTATAGACTTGCCCGTTATTAACATGATTGACGGGAGTGGATATCTCGCCGTATTTCGAAGCATACAATAAAAACTTGACCAGTCTCAAAACGAACATGGTACAAGAGGATATTCCAATAAAAATAAAGGAGTAGGATAGTAGTAATTGAATGGTTACCGTTACCGACGAGGTACCGAAACAATATTGAAGGAGCATTCTCAATACGCTAATTGTTTTTTCGGATAAATTCCTTAAGAAAAACTCCTTAACTACATCAAAGTAAGCGTTCCATATCAATAGAAGCGAAACAACAAGTAGGGACAGCGCGATGCTCTTCCTTAAAAACTTGCCTATTCTATTAATGAAACTACCTTTCTTTTCCATTTATATCCTTAACCTTATATACTTTTACGGCATAAAAGCATATTTATGCCATAAGTTTATTGTATTATATCATATAATACACAATTCGGCAAGTGTTTTTTACAAAAATTAATATTTCGTACACTTTTTTAAGACTTATTTCGATTATTTATTCGTCATTTTCTTCCTTTTTGGACGGAACACCCTCTACAGACAACTTTTTCGCCTTGAGTTTTGCCAAAAGACGCCTAAACGGAAAGACATCGAGAGCCAAACCTTTATCCGTATCAGAAGCCGATTCTACCGTAAACGAAATCAAAATGGTCATTATGAAGAATGTCGGTCCGAAATAGTTGGTGTCTATCATTCCGTATCCTTCCCAAATGAGGACAGATACTAATAATGCTAAACCTGTCGGAGTCTTAACTATTGGTGCAAAACTGCGCAAACGCCAATAATAGTAAATCAAGAAAAAGATTATTCCGATTATACCCATATTTGCGACAACTTGGAAAAATGTGGAGTGATACCAATAGGGCGTATATCCGTTATTCGCGGCGCCTTCAACTCTAACTCCAAGTTTATAATCCCAACCTGCTCCGCATATAGGCCAACGCTTAAACACTTCTAATGCTTCGGGATAAAGCGATTCTATTCTCGAACTGCTGTCAAACCCCTTGTCTAACAACGGTGAAATAACTTTTAAAATCTCGTTACCGTAAAAACCGATTAGGACCACAGCGCCGACAAATAACATCGATATCGTAAAACCGAATTGGAACTTGTTTTCCGTTTTTGATGCTACGTAAAATGCCATAAACGGGAATACTACTACCGCGAATAGCAATGCTCCGCGACAACTTAGTATAAGCAGTAAAACATAGTAAAATACTATCAATAATATGTATAGCGGGACAATTTTATTCTTTTTGATGCAACGGATAAATGTCACAGGTATCGCTAATGCCAAAACCGGTGACACATTGTTTTTACCTGCCCAGCCAATGTTAAAGCTACCTTTTACCTCGAGACATTCCGCCCACGTACTGCAAGTTCTGGCATAGTAAGTGACTATTTGAGCTGAAACTAAAAGTCCTAACACAAAGAGAATAAAACTCATATAGTCTACAAGTTTTTTGCGTTCTTCTCCCGTGTTCGTTACAACAAAAAACGAGTATCCCAATCCCACGATAACAACCAAAAGGAATGCTACAAGAACAGCAACCCAGTTTTCATACGGACTGCCAAGTCCGCCAAAGGCAAACGGTATCGCTAATAACAAAACGGAAAAGTGAAATCCCTTGATCTTGGTTATACCCAAAACCGACCAATCACGCTTAAATCTCACTACGCTGAATATACATCCTGCCAAAAGAAGAACAACTATAGGAATCAAAAGATACACATAACTATGCAGATTATGACGATTGTCCGAAATGATCATAGTCATATACATCAAGAAGGGGATGAGATGTTTGGTTTCTTTAGAGAAAAATAGAGGCAATACCGAAATCACCAACAAGACACATAGCATAATGGGCCATATACTATAAAACCATCCTATGAACACAAGAAGAGCAATCAACACTACATAAAGTTCCGATTGAATAAATCTATTCAAATATTCAAATGCTTTTGTAACCTTTTCTTTCATTTTTCGTCCCCCGTTTTGTCGAAAAGTATTATTAACTAATACATTATATCCACATATGTCAAAATAAGCAAACATTTTTTAGCATTTTTCGACTTTTGTCACCTTTCTATTGCGTTTTTGCGACAAAATACGACAATTGTGTGAAAAAAGTGAAGAAAAAGGGAATGTTTTTATTGCATCTATGCTTATCCGAAAGATATTGAATTGTTTTTGGCGGACAATAACGTTAGCACTCGTCCTCCATCATATTGATTTCCGTCCCGTCATACTGAGCGTAGCGTAAGCGAAGTCGAAATTCGAACAAAGTGAGAATCAAACGACGTAGGCGTTTGGTACTTTGCGGACGATAACGAGTAGTTGATTAAACGACATCCTTGTTAATAAGGAATAAGATTCTGACACTTCGTGTCACCATTCGGGTTCGACTACGGTCTGTCGACGCTCAGAATGACAGGATTGGGCGCCGACACTTGCCTTACCTTGGATTTATTTTTTGTAAAGTTTTGTTTTTTTGTCGCTTTATTCGAAAAAGTATGCTATACTCTTAGTTGAATTATTATAGAGGTGTATATGAAAATTTCATCAAAAGGAAGATACGCATTGAGAATAATGGTCGATCTCGCTCAAAAAGACGAATTGACTTCGATAAAAGAAATATCTACCGAGCAAGGTATTTCCCTTAAATATCTCGAACAAATCGTGGCAATGTTACTAAAAGCCAACCTCGTCGAGGGTTTTAGAGGTCCTAACGGTGGCTATAAACTCACACGCAAACCCGAAAACATTCCCTTATCCGAGATTCTCGAGGCAACGGAAGGGAAAATCTCTATAGTAGGTTGTCTGAGCGGTGGATGCGATAAGTCTAACGATTGTAAAACTCGTAATGTTTGGGAAAAACTAAATCAAAATATCAACGATTATCTAAAAAGCGTAATGTTAAGTGATTTAATCGATTAGTTTTGAGAATGTATGTCAATTCTATTGACAATAATCGATATTGTAGGATATAATATTTCCTACTAAAATAGTATGAAATTAAACCTTTTCTACTAAAAGGAGTTATAAATGGATAAAATAATTTATTTGGATAATGCAGGAACAACCAGAGTCGACGAATCCGTTGTTAAGGCTATGCTACCATTTTTTACCGAAGAATACGGTAATGCTTCGAGCTTACACTATGTAGGTCAGTCCGCAAAAGAAAAACTCGAACAGGCTCGTGCCGAAATTGCCCAATGCATATCTGCTAAACCTAATGAAATCTACTTCACTTCGGGCGGAAGCGAAAGCGATAACTGGGCACTTATGTCCGTCGCCAAATTCGGTGCTATGAAAGGTAAGAAGCATATTATATCGTCCGAAATCGAGCATCACGCTATATTGCATACACTGAAAAAACTCAAAAAGGACGGTTACGATATAACCTATTTACCGGTAGACGGTAACGGACTTATCTCTCTCGATGACCTCAAAAATGCAATTAGAACGGATACTTGTCTTGTAACCGTAATGTTTGCAAATAACGAAATCGGAACTATTGAACCAATCAAAGAAATCGGTGCTATTTGTAGAGAAAAAGGCGTAATATTCCACACCGACGCCGTTCAAGCGGTAGGTCACGTAAAAGTGGACGTCAACGAAATGAATATAGATATGCTAAGCATTTCCGCACACAAATTCCACGGACCTAAAGGGGTAGGTGCGCTCTACTGTAAAAAAGGCGTTCCCCTATTCCCATTAATCGAGGGCGGTACACAAGAAAGTAATAAGCGTGCAGGGACAGAGAATTTGGCATCCATAGTTGGGTTTTCCACCGCTTTGAAACTCGCCGTGAACGAATTAGAGACCACCTCACGCCACGAGATCTTCTTAAGAGATAAGTTAATCGATGGGCTGTCCGAAATACCACATAGTATTCTAAACGGCGACAGAGAACAAAGATTACCCAATAACGTCAATATGTGTTTCGAGGGAATCGAAGGCGAAAGTCTACTGCTTTTACTTGCGGATAAGGGCATTTGTGCATCATCCGGTTCCGCTTGTACATCAGGTTCGCTCGATCCGTCACACGTTCTTTTGGCAATAGGCAGACCTCATGAGGTTGCTCACGGTTCATTAAGGCTGACACTTAGTAAGTACAACACCGAAAAAGAAATCGGCATCGTTATCCGAGAAGTTAAAGATGTCGTAGAATATTTAAGAAAGATATCCCCTGTATGGGACGAATTTCAAAAAGGAGTAAGAAATCATGTTATATAGCGAAAAGGTAATGGATCATTTTAGAAATCCACGTAATGTAGGCGAAATACCCGACGCAGACGGTATCGGTGAAGTAGGCAATGCAAAATGCGGAGACATAATGAGAATGTACATCAAGGTTGATAACGATATTATAACCGATGCTAAGTTTATGACATTCGGTTGCGGAAGTGCTATAGCGACAAGCTCGATGGCTACCGAACTTATCAAGGGACAACCTATTTCTAAGGCACTCGAATTGACAAACGAAGCTGTCGTTGAGGCATTAGGCGGACTACCTGCATATAAAATTCACTGTTCGGTTTTAGCAGAAGAGGCTGTCAAACTTGCAGTCAAAGATTATTATCAAAAGAATAATATTCCTTATGACGAATCGTTATTCAGTGAGGGTGATTGTCATTGTCACGATCACGACCACGGTTCGGATGAAGAATAATAGGATTAAACAATGCTAAAGAGCGACCGATTGTGTCGCTTTTTTTATAAGGATTATAAACAAGGATTAGATACCGACACCGATGGTGTCGCGGCTACGCCGTTCGACTCCGCTTTCGCTCCGCTCAGTATGACATTTGATGGTGCAGTGTCATTCATAATTTGATGGCGGACGAAAGTTTTTTCTTGATTTGATATTTTTTAAGGGTTAAGTGGTGAGAAAACGAATTGTTTTTGTGGAAGATTAAAGAAATTCTAAAAATTGCTTGACTACATGACCTTTTTTAGACCATAATATTATTTAAGATATTTAAATATAATTTTGTATGCATATGCGTGCGAAATAATTAGGAGAAATTATGAGAAAAGAAACATCCTCTGTCGATTTCATCGGTATCGAGCATTCTCTGCTCAGTAAATGGAAGGATAGTAATCTATTTGCCAAAATCGTTGCTAAAAACGAAAACGGTCCGAGATTTCGCTTCCTCGACGGTCCGGTTACTGCTAATAACCGCTTGGGTATTCACCACATTTGGGGTAGAACTCTCAAGGATATTACAATTAAATACAACGCCATGCAAGGTAAGAGTTGCCAATACCAAAACGGTTTCGATGCTCAAGGTATGTGGGTTGAAGTAAATGTCGAAAAGGAATTGGGCTTAAACGGTAAACCTGAGATTCTTGGGTATGGATTGGATAAGTTCACCAATAAGTGCATGGAGCGTGTTAAATATTTCGCTAACGCTATCACAGACCAAAGTATTCGTACAGGTCAATTCATGGACTGGGATAATAGCTATTTCACCAATACAGACGAAAATATCACAAGTATTTGGGCATTCCTCAAGATTTGCGACGAAAAAGGATATATCGTTCGCAAAAAACGCCCCATGGTTTGGTGTCCGAGATGCGGAACGAGTATTTCCGATCACGAAATGAGCGGTAGTTATAAGGATGTTATTCATACCGCTATCCTTTTCAAACTTCCCGTTAAAGGTAAAGATTTCAAAATGGTTGCTTGGACGACCACTCCTTGGACATTGACTGCAAACGTTGCACTTGCCGTTAACCCCGAATTGACCTACGTCAAAGTCAGACAACAGTCGGGCGAACTTTTGGTTTTGGGCAAAGATTCCATTCAAATGCTTAAAGGCGATGGAGAAATCGTTGAAGAATTCAAAGGTAGCGAACTTGTCGGTTTAGAGTACGAAACTTGTTTTCCCGAATTACCATTGCAACAATTCCCTCACAAGGTTCTTCCTTGGGAAGACGTCGTTCAAGGCGAAGGTAGCTGTATCGTCCATATTGCTCCCGGCTGCGGTGCAGAGGACTTCGAACTCGGTAAGAGATACGACCTACCTCAAATTTCACCTATCAATGACGGCGGTGTAATTCTCGATAACTTCGGAGAATTTTCCGGTATGCTTACCACCGAATATGGCGAGGTTCAAGGTATTAGACGCCCGCCGTTAGTCGATATGGTCATCGACAGATTGACTAAGGACGGTAAACTCGTATACGCTCACAAGTATAAGCATAGTTATCCTTACTGCTGGAGATGTAAGACCGACCTCGTATATAAGTTAATCGACACCTGGTATATCGCTATGGACGATTTACGTCCCCAACTTGTTAAGGCATTGGACGAAGTTGAATTCAAACCCGAATTTGCAAGAAAGAGAATGCTCGACTGGCTCAACAATATGGGCGATTGGAATATCAGCCGTAGCCGTTTCTACGGTCTACCGCTCCCCTTCTACATCTGTCCTAAGTGCGGTAAACGCCATGTTATAGGTAGCATAGAAGAATTGAAAGAGCGTGCAATTAACCCCGAATTAGTGGATAAACTACCCAACATTCACCGCCCGTGGATAGACGATATCAAGATAACTTGCTCCGAGTGCGGTAGCGAAGTTTCACGTATTCCCGAAGTAGGCGACTGCTGGTTGGATGCAGGTATCACGCCTTTCTCCACTAAAAAGTATTTTACCGATAAGGAATACTTTAATAATAATTATCCGTCCGATTACGTTTGCGAAATGATCGAACAAATCAAGTTATGGTTCTATTCAATTCTCGTAATGGGCGTAACCATTACAGGTAAGGCTCCTTTCAAGAAGGTTTGCACATATCAATATGTTTTGGACGAAAACGGCGGAGAATTCCATAAGAGCGGTGGCAACACCCTCGACTGTAGCGAGGTTTGCGATAAGTTCGGTGCGGATCCTATCAGATACCTCTACGCTGCCGCTAATCCCACCATCGATATGAGATTCGGCGAAAGTTTGATAACCGAAGCTAAGCGTAAAATAATCGCTTTTTGGAATATGTACAGTTTCTTCAACACATATGCCGTAATCGATAATCCCGATCTCGAACATTATCATCCCGATATGGAATCACTTCCCCTTATCGACAAATGGTTGGTCAATAGAGTTAATAAATTTGTCAATATTGCAAACGCCTGCTACGACGATAACGAATATTATAAGGTTGTACAAGAATTCGAGGTTCTTACCGATGATATTTGTAACTTCTATATTCGTACTAACCGTCCTCGTTTCTGGAAATCATCGGGCGACGATCAAATGAATGCATATTATTGTCTTTACTACGCTATCAAGAATATGCTTCTCGTCATGGCTCCTATTATTCCATTCATTACCGATTACATTTGGAATAACACTGTTTGCGAATTAGAGCCTAACGAGCCAAAGAGTATACACCTTGCTTCATTCCCGACAGTTAAGGACGTTGACGAAAAACTCCTAACCATGGTAGATAAAGCAAGACAAATCATATATCTCGGTCTTAAAATACGTAATGAGAATAAAATCAAAATCAAGCAACCTTTAAAAACCGTATACGTCAAAGGCGATAAGGATTTCGTGGAAGCAAGCGGATTTATGAAAGACCAAATTCTCAGTGAATTGAACGTAAAAGATATCGAGATTGTAGAAAGTGACGATAAGTTCAATACGAGTTCGTTAGTGCTTAACTTCCGTAAAGCAGGAGCCGTACTTCGTAAAGACGTAAACACCGTCAAAAATCTTCTTCTCGAAGCAACAGAAGAACAATCACAAAGATATGTAGGCGAATTCACTAACGGCGGAAACGTGAATGTTGACGGCTACGGCGAAGTTCCTGCGGACATTTTGGAACTAAAATTTGCACCACGTCCCGAATTTGCAGTGGTCGTTGAAGGCAATAATACCGTTGTTTTGGATATCGAACTCGATGCCGAACTCGAACAAGAAGGTATGCTTAGAGAACTTATCCGCAATATTCAAGTTGCGAGAAAGGAAGCCGATTTCCAAATTGACGATAGAATCAACCTGTATATCAAAGGTGACGGCGTAGATCATCTCGTCGAAAAATATGCCGATATAATCAAAAACGAAACACTCGCCAAACAACTCAATGTCGATGCCGTATATTCATTTGAAAGAACAATCGATATGAACGGTGAGTGTATAATAAAACTCGGTAAAGCCGAATAATCAAGGACTTAATTATGAAAAATTATAATTTTAGCGAAATTGAAAAGAAATGGCAAGCGATTTGGGAGCAAGAAGGTAGATATGAGGTTCAAAACCATGTCGACGGTAAGGAAAACTGTTATGTACTTATCGAGTTCCCCTATCCGAGCGGTAAAGGACTACATACAGGTCATATCCGCTCATATGCATCGATGGACGCAGTTGCAAGAAAAAAGAGATTGCAAGGATATAATGTTCTTTTCCCGATGGGTTGCGACTCATTCGGTCTCGAAGCCGAGAGAACAGCTATAAGAGAACATAAACTTCCTCAAGAAATCGTTCAAAGAAACATTGCAACATTCAAATCTCAATTAAAAACGGTAGGCTTGTCCTTCGATTGGTCAAGAGAAATAAGCACCGCCGATCCCGAATATTATAAGTGGACACAATGGCTTTTCTTACAATTCTACAAACACGGTCTTGCCGAAAAACGTACGACAACCATCAACTGGTGTCCTAATTGCGGTGTACTCGCTAACGAAGAAATCGAAGACGGTCACTGCTGTCAATGCGGTGCCGAAACCACTCAAAAGCCTAAGGCTCAATGGGTTCTCAAAATGACAGAATATGCAGATAGACTTGATAGAGATCTCGACCAAACCAACTATATGGATCACATCAAGTCCGGTCAAAGAAATTGGATAGGCAGAAGCGAAGGCGTTCAAGTCAAATTCAAAATAGTTCAAGGCGGTGAATTTGAAATATTCACTACTTGTATTGAAACCATATATGGTATCACTTTTATGGTTCTTGCTCCCGAACATCCGCTCGTAGAGGGATTCCTTCCTATGGTTCAAAACAGAGCCGAAGTCGAGGCTTATATAGCGGAAGCTCGTAAAAAGAGCGACTTTGAAAGAAGCGAAATGGTGAAAACCAAAACCGGTTGCGAACTAAAAGGGATCACTTGTATCAATCCTGTCAACGGTAGGGAAGTTCCTCTATTTATCGGCGACTTCGTACTTGCTTCCTACGGTACAGGTGCCGTTATGGCTGTTCCCGCTCACGACCAAAGAGACTTCGAATATGCCGTAGCTCACGGAATCGATATGATCCAAGTCATCGACGGCAGAGATACATCGGAACACGCTTTCGAAAAGCACGACTACTTGGGCGTTGGCTGTAAACTAATCAACAGTCAAGAATTCTCAGGGCTCACCGTTGAAGAAGCTAAAGAAGCTATCACTGCTAAACTCGAAAAAGAAGGCGTGGCTAAGAGAGTATTGAACTTCAGAATGAGAGACTGGATATTCTCAAGACAACGTTATTGGGGCGAACCTATCCCGATGATCAAGTGCGATGAATGTGGTTGGGTACCCGTTCCCGAAACCGAACTTCCGGTTACCCTCCCCATAGTCGATAGTTATGAACCTACTAAAGACGGCGAATCCCCCCTATCCGTTATCGACGAATGGGTAAACGTTAAGTGTCCTTGTTGCGGTCGTCCTGCAAAGAGAGAAACGGACACAATGCCCGGTTGGGCAGGAAGTAGCTGGTATTTCCTCAGATATTGCGATCCTAAAAACGATAAGAAATTTGCAAGTCAAGACGCTCTAAAATCATGGTTGCCTGTCAACCTCTATAACGGCGGTAACGAACATACCAACAGACACCTCTTGTACGCAAGATTCTGGGTTAAATTTCTCTATGATATAGGTTTATCGCCCGTTTCAGAGCCGTTTATGTCAAGAGTCAGTCAAGGTATCATACTCGGTTCAAACGGCGTCAAAATGAGTAAATCTTTGGGCAACGTCATAGATCCCAGAGACGTTATCAAAGAGTACGGTGCCGATAGTTTGAGATTATGGGAAGCATTCATCGGTGATTATTTCGCAACTTGTTCATGGGATGATAACGGTGCTAAGGCTTGTAACAAGTTCCTTAATAAGGTTTGGGGACTACAAGAAGTGCTGACAAGCGACGAAACAATGACTAAGGACCTCGAATATATTCTCCACTCCACCATCAAAAAGGTAAGCGAGGATATCGATAACTGTAAGTTCAATACGGCTGTTGCACAACTGATGACTTGCGTAAACGAACTACAAAAATACGGCAAAGTTTCGAGAGAAGATTATCGTACATTGCTAATTCTCTTAAATCCGTTCGCTCCTCATATCACCGAGGAAATTTGGAACGAATGCGGTTTTAAACCCGAATTCAAAAACGCATCTTGGCCTACCTATGACGAAAAGAAACTCATCAAAGCCGAAGTCGAAATCGTTGCTCAAATCAATAGTAAAATCCGCGGAAGATTGGTTATCGCTCAATCGTCATCTCAAGACGAAGTAAAAGACCTCGCTATCAAGGAACTCGGTATCGAGCCCGATAGCGTCATCAAGGTCATCTACATCCCCGGTAGACTAATCAACTTCATTGTAAAGAAATAAAAACAATTTGATATTTATCTAAAAAGCCGAGACTCATCGCCTCGGCTTTTTAGATATTAAAATTGGTTTATGTTCACCATTAATTCTTCTTTTGTAATTTCATATTTTATGGAACAACAGATTATGAGTTAGTACACACAACTCTTACTATGCCTGAAAAATAGTTATCATTTCCGGTTTCTTCGATGGTTATACTATCCCACTGCTCTTGTGTTCCACTAAAATACACCTCAATTGTTTGCTTCTTATAACTAAGGTCATCGCCGAATAGAAATGCCGGTAAATGATTAACAGAAGCCGGAATATAGCATGGTATTTTAGATACCGATACCGATGGCAGTGCCCTTCGGGTTCGACTACGGTTTTCAACCTTGCTCAGAATGACATGATTGGTCGCTATCGCTTGCCCTGACATGGATTTTAGATACCGACACCTTTGGTGTCGCGGCTACGCCGTTCGACTACAGGGCGTTGCCCTTTCGCTCAGTATGACATTTGATGGTGCGGTGCTATTCTGACGCTCATTATGACATATGCGTGTTCGTTATCGTCCGCAAGATAACAAATTTGCCTTTCATTACCGTCCAAGATACTGCTCGATAAACCTCGCACTGCTACGCAGTTCGACTACAGACTTCGTCTTTCGCTCAGTATGACGGGACGGTAATCAGTATAACGGCGGACGAGATTTGCTTTGTATGACATTTGATGATATAGTGCTATTCTCTATTCAGTATGACGGCAGACGGAATTGCACCTATTATTACATATATTTATCCACAATGCTGTGATAGGTTTATGTGACAATTTTGAGGACTCATTGGGTGGTTTTTTCCACTCTGTAAACTATCGATATGTTGATAACTTTGTTGATAAGTGGGAAAATATTCACTTTTTGCATAAAAAACAGTACATTTTCTATACTTTTCCACAAAAATAACAACAAATCCATACTTTTTCAACCACTTTATGCATAAACATTTTTATATATAATGTTGATAATCATTTAGAGGTAAACTGCCGTGAAAAAATTTAAAAATCTGTCCGTTCTTATAGTAATAATCATTCCGATATTAGTATTCATTCCAACTCTTACTGCTATCGCTATAAACTACCAAAAACCCATTACCATTGTGCTCGACGCAGGACATGGCGGTTATGACGGCGGCGTCAAAGGCTTGAATAGCGGAATCAAGGAAAGTACAATAAATCTCGAAATGGCAAACCTCGTCAAAGGATATCTCGAAAGCGACGGATATAGAGTTGTTATGACTCGTACCGAGGACGTAGCACTCGGAACAAGCAAAAAAAGCGATATGAAAAAGCGAATCGAGATGATCAATGCGTCAAACTGTTTACTCGTCGTCTCTATTCACGTTAACTTTTATCCGTCGTCGTATCGTAGGGGCATACAGACGTTTTTCAACAAAAGCATGGACGAAGAACTTGCAAAAATGATGCAAGAAACTCTCAATTCAGCTCTCAATATTCCTACACTCGACAGGGGCTTCGCGTCTCTATGGG
Source organism: uncultured Christensenellaceae bacterium (assembly GCA_964391805.1). Lineage (GTDB taxonomy): Bacteria > Bacillota > Clostridia > Christensenellales > CAG-1252 > RUG14300. The sequence goes on from CAYMNK010000006.1 coordinate 45,898, forward strand.
GTGATTACTATATACTTGCCAAGTCAAAATGCCCTGCTACCATAGTGGAAACGGGATTTATTTCTAATAGCAAAGACGAAGAACAGCTACTTTCAGCCGAATATAGGATGGTTTTAGCCTTCCACATTTATAGCGGTATAAAAAAATATATTGCCAATACCGTTACCGAAAAGAATAGTCTTAACGAAAGCGTATAGCAATATATTTGTCTTATTACAATTTTATTTTAGCACTCCTCTCCTGCCACGTAAGCCATTTCGAAGGCTCGATTTTCTTTGATTTCGTGCGGACGATACACGCCTATACCCTTGATGACGCGTGCGATTTCGGCACCATCCAAGCAACGAATAAATCCGTTCAGTGCAGTCATCGATTCGTCGAACGCGTCGGGAGAATTGTCGGCTGCAGTCAATAGAAAATAAAATACCTTATTTGTTATTTGTCTATAGTAAGGTGCCGTTCTGTCTATAAATGTTTTGAGTTGTCCGTTGATACAATAGAAGTATACCGGCGACGCCAAAACGATAACATCGGCATCTATCATCTTTTTAATAATGGCAGGTGTATCGTCCTTTTGAATACATTCATGTTTACCCGAACAATATCCACAACCTTGACAATAATTGATGTTATAGTCGCCTAAAAAGACCTTTTCTACCTCTTTGCCATCCGCTTGTGCACCGAGCGCAAATTGATTACATAATGTATCGCTATTACCGTTTTTTCTCGGACTTGCCGAGATTATAAGTACTTTTCTTGTCATAATTCGCTCCTTGGTTTTATTCTTTATATGATTTGCCAAAAAGTATTTGCATAAAATTTCGTCTACCATAAAGGACTCTTATGATGCAAACTTTTTCGCCATCGACCTTGTAAAATGCGATATAGTTTCCGCATACAAGAAAACGATATGGAACTTCAAGACTGATAATAGAAGAAAGATGCGCACCACTTTCAGGAAAATCAGCAAGTTGACGCACACAACTCATAATCTTCTCAACAGTGTTTTTTGCCGATTGTTCGCTACAAAGTTCGTCGGTGATATACGCTTTAATTTCCTTCATATCCTCAAGAGCATCGGGCGTAAAAAGAATTTTAGCCATTTAATACCCCCAAAATCGATTCCACATCCGTGATATCAATATATTCATTTTCTTTAACTGATATTTCACCCTTGGCAAGTTCACTCAATAATTTAAGCGTTGCTTGAGTTTTTTCGAATTCTTCCATGTCTACGATAGCGAATCTACCACGACCGTTCTTGGTGAGAAACACAGGCTCGCCAACGGCAATATCTCGCAAAACCTCATTGTAATTGCGCAAATCCGATACAGGCTTAATGTTTGGCATCTAAAACACCTCCTTTTGTTCACTGCTGTATTTATTATATACTAATTCTACGTAAAATTCAACAGCAAATTCAATATTATTGAAAAATTAATATAAAAGGGATGCTCATATTAGAAACATCCCTTGCTTTTGATTTTATCTCGATTTAGCAAAATAATCTGCACTTTCTAATCGAACAAATCAGTTTCATCCGAATCATCGTTCACTTCATTGTTCTTATCTTCGTCGTAATCTTCGTCGTCAATGTCTTTGGAATCCCTATCATCAAAGAAGTCGTCCCAATCGTCGCTAAACTCGTCGTCGGGTTCAATAAAATCTTCACCGCCATGTGAGTCACGATAGTCACAATAAGCATTGACTTCTTTGATCTCTTTGATGCTTCTAACAACCCCGACAATGGGCACGATCAGGAAGAAAAGGAAAAACACTATTATGAACAATAGCGATGCATAGTCGGGATTCATTATGGTTTTAGTTGCATCGTCGAAGGACTTAGCAATCGCCATTCCGTTAGTATAATTATCACTTTTTAAATACTTTTGCATGCTGTACTGAAAATCATTAAAAGCATCGTCGTCTACTATGTCTAAAGCGTCGGTCCCGGTGCAATCTATCCACATCCAAAAATCGAGATTTCCCGAATCCCACGATTCGGTATAAAGTATCATAAAGTGCCCTTCGTCATAAAAGGTTTCAAGATAGAGGTCATACGCATACTGTTCAAGAACCTCTTCGGTTATCTTATTACCGTATTCAACCGGTAAGGCAACTGCTTCAAAAGCGTACAGATACGGTTCTACACCGGTTTTTTCATAGAAAGCCTCCATGGATTCTTTAATCGCAGATTCTTCCTCTTTTGTAAACAAATTATTGGTATCGCTAATATATTCACCGCTATATAAACATTTGGATTCTTCCAATTTATGAGGTATTACGGCGAATACCATGCATACGCATAACGCTATTGCAAACAAGCTGAAGAGTGCCGACGGAATTATCGTATTCCAAATATTCCGCTTAATCGGCGTACCCTTATAGTAAAAATGCCGTCTACAACCTAATGAATTAATGTAGAAGAATCTTCTCGAACCCGGAAACGGTTTTGTATTCGAATATCGCGGTCCTTTATATCCACCCGAACTTCCGCCGTGTGAACCACCGCTGTGGAAACTACCGCTTCCGCCACCGCCACTATGTCCACCACCTCTCGATACAGGCATAATTGTTTCTCCTTATAATCAATTTGATTATAAATATATTATAGCACTTCAATATAAAATTGTAAACAAACCATGAATTTGGATTACGAAATTAATATGGAATTAATTCGCTTTAAAAAATAAGGATTTTAGATACCGACGCGTTGCGTCGCCCTACGGGTTCGACTACGCTTACGCTCCGCTCAGTATGACATCGATGGTACAGTACTGCTCATTCTTCCGCTCAGTATGATAGGACGGAAAACGATATGACGGCGGACGAATTCAGTGCTTAGTATGACTAATGGGCGGGCGATACTAATCGCTTATTTATAGCGAATCGTTTTACTTAGTTCGGGTTGCTCTACATTAGATGCAACTACAATATCAAATACCGTGTCATATACAACCCATTTATTGTCGGCAACTGAATAGTATTCGAAAGCATGACGATCGAGATGTACTCTGATTCTTTGAGTTTCTCCTGCCTTGATGAATACCTTTGTAAATCCTTTAAGTTCCAATGCCGGACGATACACCTTAGAAACCGTCTCTGAAACATAAACTTGTGGAACTTCGTAACCGTCAACATCACTCACATTGGTCACATCAAAAGAAACGTCAAAACCGTCACCATTGGGGACGACCTCGAGATTTTCATATTCGAATTCGGAATAGCTTAATCCGTATCCAAACGGGAACAACACGGGCTCGGCTTCGCCAAAGGTGGAGAAATAACGATAACCGACATTCAAGCCTTCTTCATATTTCATAACGGTGGAATCGCGATATGCTTTTTCGGCAGGTACATCTGAGAGAGATAATGGGAATGTTTCGCTGATTCTTCCGCTTGGGTTGACCTTACCCGAAAAAATTTCCGCAAGTGCCTTGTGATTATATTGTCCGCTGTAACCTACCCAGATTACTGCATCGACAAGATCGATCCATTCGCTCATATCGATAGCTGCACCTGCATATACGGCAACAACCAACTTTTTGGCAACTCTTGAAAAATCCATGATAGCAATCTCTTCTTCGCGCGAAAGTCTAATCTTTTGACGATCAGTACCTTCATACTCACAACTGTTGGGATCACCAACCGCAAAAACGGTTACGTCCGCCAATGCAGAACGCTTAAGTGCTTCAGGCATATTACCTACATGACATTGGTGTCCATTGCTTTCCCATATCGATTCGTACCACTCGGCATTAAATCCCTCAGATTTAAGTGCAACATCCAATGGTTGGAAAGGAACCTCGGGGGTAACCTCGGACGAACCACCGCCATAGTAATATCTAAATGAAGGCGCACCCGTAACAAAGACACTCTGCTTCTTGTCTAAAGGCAACACATCTTCGTTTTTAAGTAATACCATACCTTCCCGAGCGATTTCCAAAGCAATTGCTCTACGCTCTTCTTTGGATAAATCAATTTTTCTGAGTTTACTCTCTGCCTCGAGTTTTTCGGCAAAATCAACGACCTCTTGAGCACACTTATTGAGTGCGACCTCGTCGAGATCGCCTTTACGAGCATATTCGAGAAGCTCTTTTTGGAGATACTCTTCGAAAGGCATTGTCAATGCAAGACCTTGCTCAACGCTGGCTTTGGCATCCTTAACGGCGCCCCAATCCGATATAACTAAACCGTCAAAGCCGAATTCGTCGCGCAAAACATCAAACAATTTACCGTTTTCGGACATTCTTCTACCGTTAACAAGATTATATGCGCACATTACACTCCAAGGCTTGGCTTGAGCGGCAATGCGGAATACTTCAAGGTATATTTCCCTCAAGGTACGTTCGTCAACTTCCATGCTTGCCCAAAGACGGCTGAATTCGCTGTTATTACAGCAATAATGTTTCATACACGTACCTACATGTTTTTCTTGGACACCCTCGATATATGCCTTACCCAACATACCTGCTAAGTATGGATCCTCGGAATAATATTCGAAATTTCTTCCGTTGGTTGGTAAGCGTTTAATATTTAGGCCGGGTCCCAAAATTACGTCAACACCGAATTCGATCGCTTCGTTTGCAATTGCGTTACCCATTTTCTTGGTAAGCGGTAAATTCCAAGTGTTAGCCATGATTTGAGATGAAGGAAATGCAATAGCAGGCAAAGGATGCGAATCGTTTCGATTGGTCACATCGAAAGTGCGCATACCTACGGTTGCATCCGATACTTTAAATTTGTATATTTGTCCGTCAATGTCATAGTTAGACCAAACATCAACACCCATGGTTAGGCGTACTCGTTGGTCAATTGGCAATTTTGATACGTCGATTTTCATAAATTGTTCTCCTTAAAAAAGTAAGTTAATGCGAACCACATTTTATATTAATTCGCACAATAATATTCTACATAATAAAAAAGCAAGTGTCAATAGCGTTGTTAAAAAATGTCAGAAAAATCCATATAAAATGGTTTAGTGATAGCATAATAATCAAATACTTATATCGACAGCAAAAGCAAGATTGATTTCGACAAAAAAATGGGATGTTCATTCCATAGGTTTTTGAACATCCCCTTTTATGTAGTTATTATGCACAATGCATTATTTGTTATCTGACGATAAAACACGCTTGAGAAACTCTTTGGTTCTCTCTTCTTTTGGATTTGTGAATATGACGTCAGGGGTGTCATCCTCAACAATTACGCCTTGGTCCATAAACAATACTCTTGAAGCAACATCCTTCGCAAATCCCATTTCGTGAGTTACTACAAGCATGGTCAAGCCCGAACCTGCAAGTTCTCTCATTATATCCAAAACTTCGCCGACCATCTCGGGATCCAATGCAGAAGTAGGTTCGTCGAAAAGAAGTACTTCGGGTTGCATAGCCAAAGCACGAGCAATGGCAACTCTTTGTTTTTGTCCGCCCGATAATTGATGCGGTTTAGCATTGACATATTCGCTCATACCGACCATTTCCAAATATTTGAGCGCATTATCTTCCGCCTCTTGCTTGGATTTTTGAAGGACTTTGGTTTGTCCTATTATGCAGTTTTTGAGAACCGACATATTGTTAAACAAATTGAAGGACTGGAATACCATACCGACTTTGGTGCGGAATAATGCACGATCATGGATTGTTTCGATATTCTCACCACGGTACGATATAGAACCTGTAGTTATGTCTTCAAACTTGTTGATACAGCGTAAAAGGGTGGATTTACCGCTACCCGACGAGCCGATTATACAAATAACCTCTCCCGAACTAACCTTGAAATCGATATCGTTCAAAACTTCGTGGTCACCGAAGACCTTGCCTACATGCTCGACCTCTATAACATATTCGCCGTTAGATATTACATCGTTGTTAATATTGTCGTTCATAATTACTCCTTATTGACCTCGTCAATGATGGCTATGGACTCGGCATCCATATTGCCCGAACCTTTGATAACATAATTCTTACTGCCTGCAAGTTTACGCTCTACCAAAAGCAAGATTCTACTGATACCGAAGGTCAAAATAAAGTAGATAATTGCAGCAAATAAGTACGTACCGAAATACAAATAATTATTTGTAGCTATATCCTTAGTTACAAAGAATAACTCGGCAAATCCGATAACATTCAATACGGATGTATCCTTGATGTTGATAATGAATTCGTTAGCAACGGACGGTAGAATATTGCGCATAACCTGAGGTATAACGACATATACCATGGCTTGAAAATGGTTCATTCCGATAGCCTCGGCTCCTTCGAATTGTCCTTTATCTATAGAGATGATACCGCCCCTTACTATCTCCGCCATATACGCACCGGTATTGATGCTGACGATAAATAGTGCGGACACGGTTACGTCTAACGTATCGCCACCCGAAAGAATAGCATAACCCCAATAGATAACCATAGCTTGAACCATCATCGGAGTACCTCTGAATACTTCGACGTATGCACTGATAATAAAATCTATTATCTTCTTAAATACCTTGCCAACCTTATTGTGAGGATTAACGGGATATGTACGAATAACGCCTACTATTAAACCAATCAAAAGACCCATGATAGTACCGACTATCGATACGAGTAACGTTAGTCCGATACCCTTGAGGACCTGTTTAATATAAAAATCGCTCGAGAAAATCCCTTTTACTACTTCAATAAATTGCATTGTACTATCCTACGTATTTTGTACTTAATTCGGTTGCTTCTTCCATTAATTGTAATCTTTCTTCGGCAGAAATACCTGCTAAAACTTGGTTTATAGCATCCTTATAACTGCTTCCCTTCTTAAGACCGATAGCAATAGCTGTATCTGCATCAGTTGCGCTGAAGCCGGTAGTATTGTTCTTGAGAGGGATATAGGTGAAATCGCTGTTTGCAGCACAGTCAGCCTTTGCACCCGGTTCTTCTGCAATATAACCGTCGATAGCCTTACTCTTAAGTGCGTTGATCATAAGGGGGAAAGTGTCCATAGATGTTTGTACAGAGATTCCGTAATTGGGACCTTGTTCCTTAAGTGCATCCTCATGGAATGTACCTTGTTGAGCAACCAACTTAGCGCCGTTAAAATCGCTAAGGCTATTAGCAGAAGCAAAATTTCCATCCTTACGAACTACGATAACGAGGTTACCATTATAATAAACGTCCGAAAAATCGATGGCTTGCATTCTCTCAGCTGTAGGAGACATACCGGCAATGATGAAGTCCAAAGCACCAGATGTAACTGCGGGAATCAAAGCATTAAATTCATATTTATATACTTTCAATTCCTTACCGAGAGCTTCGGCAACCTTTTTAGCGATCATTATATCATAGCCACCTGCATAGCCGTCGTTATTTGCAATTTGAACTGCACCATCAGCATCGGTGGATTGCGTCCAGTTATAAGGAGCATATCCGCATTCCAAACCTACGGTGATATAATCTTTTTCGCCCTCGTTATTATTACATGCGGTAAAGCAACATACAACGGATAATACGAGAGTCAAAATTAATACGATAGAAACTAATTTTTTCATTTTTAAATCCTCTGTAATTAATATTTCTAATCGATATGGCAATAAAAAACCGTGATTCGAGCGTATCAAATCACGGTCAAAAAACCATAACTTAAGATAGCACTCCACATTTTTAAATGCGACAGTCTAAGGCATATTCTACCTTAACCCAGCAAGGCGAGCTTTGACATACTCGACAAGCTTCGGCGACCTCTCCTTTCGGCTAACCGCAATCGTCAAAACGGATAGCGTACTGATATCGGACGCGCCTCTATCATTAGATGTTAGTATTGTAACAGCATTAAATTGAATAGTCAACCTTTTTAGGTATGTTTGTCAAAAAAATATTCTCGAAAAATATTCTCGAAAAGTATTCGCATGTGTTTTATAGAATAAGATACCGACGCTTTGCGTCGCTGCTACGCAGTTCGACTTCGGTCTATCGACCTACGCTCAGTATGACATAAATATTTATCCGCAATTTTGCAGAGCATAACATCATTTACATCAGCGTTTCCATCCAAGAATTGATGGGACTTTGATGTAACGAAAAAGCCTTGACGGTTCCGCCAAGGCTTTTTCATTAATCGGTTAGACCGAAAAATTAATCAAAACTATTGCTCGTTGATAGCGCCAACGGGACATACGGATTCGCAAACACCGCAGTCGATGCATTCGTTAGGATCGATAACGTATTTATCGGAACCTTCGCTGATAGCGCCAACGGGGCAGTTCTCTTTACAAGTACCGCACATAACACAGTCAGAATTAATAACTCTTGCCATAACATTACACTCCTTTAATAGTATACGATTATTATATCATACGGATTAGAAATATACAAATACTTTTAACTATTTTATCCAAATGAATTTATATTTTTTGAAGAAGCGTTGCTTCCTTTTATACAAAGTGTCGTTTGGCTACGCTTCCTCTTCTTCTTTTGGAAGCACGTCGAGTCTTACTTCCATTATACGACGCCTCGAAACCTTATTGACGGTAAGTTTGAGGTTTTCATACTCTACCGAGGCACCCTCTCTGGGCATTCTACCGCTTAGTTCGTTGATCAATCCGCCTATGGTGGTTGCGTCAAAGTCATCGGTATCTATATCGAATAAGTCATGTAGAATATCTATTTCAGCATCACCGCGCAAAGAATATTGGGTATCGGATACCTTTATGTAATTTTCTTCCAACTCGTCCGTTTCGTCCCAAATTTCGCCAACCAACTCTTCGAGAATATCCTCGAGCGTTACAATACCTTGGGTACCTCCGAATTCGTCGGTAACTACTGCGATATGAACTTTATTCTTTTGTAAAAGTTTCAACAATTCGCTTATTTTGATAGATTCGACCGTATAGACTGGCGGTTTCATAATTTCGCGAATATTTCTATCGGTGTTGAAGATTTCGCTATAGAAATCCTTTTCGTGGATTACACCTATGATATTATCCACCGTTCCTTCGTATATCGGTATACGAGAAAAGCCGGACTCTGCAATCATTTCGGCTAATTCTTTAGAAGATATCGTAATCGGAGCAGCTATTACGTCTACTCTCGGAGTAAGGATTTCGCCCGCAGTACAGTCGATAAATTCGATTGCCGAACGGATGAGTTGTCCTTCCTCTTCCTTGATACCGCCGACGCTTTCTGCCTCGTCTACGATGGTTAATATCTCGTTTTCGGTGAATCCGTTATTTTCTTTGGATTTGAAGACCTTACCGAGTCCCTTTTTGATAGCGCTGAAGAAAGCGCAGAAGGGGGTGAATATCGTCATCAATAAACTGACAAATGGAGCTACTGCCATTGAAAACGATTCGGGAAATTCCTTAGCAATATTTTTAGGAACGACCTCACCGAAAATCAATACGACTATCGTCGAAACAATGGTTGAAACGGTTGCCGCGGCATCGCTTCCAATATTACCTGCCAATGCAGTCACGAATACAAGGGTGGAAATTGTTGACAGCGTTATATTGACGATGTTATTACCGATAAGAACTGCGGATAGCATCTTATCGTATTTTTCGATTATTTTTTCAACTCTTTTCGCTTTTTTGTCGCCATCAGATGCAAGCGTTTTGATTTTGACTCTGTTCACCGACGTAAAAGCGGTTTCCGAAGCCGAGAAAAAGGCTGAAAACATTAGGCACACGACCATTATAGTGATATTAAGCGCATAGTTCATGTTGTACCTCCTCAAATGCGCTCAATGAGTAATAACAGTGTGTGTTACTGTAAGGGTCTGAAGTTTCTTCGTGCATTTTTTTAAATCCTCTCAATTATTTTTATTTTTCCGAATCACTCGATTCGAATTTGTTTTTTATTTTATCTTTTAGTAATAGCGTATTGACTTTACCGACCGCAGTTAGCATCAATTTATCCTCAATGAGAATGTATTCGGGACAACTCAATACCGACAGTTTATCTTTGACATACGCTTTAATTTTTCCTTGAACGTCGGTGACAGATTTATCTTTAAGAACCACCGCGGTAGCGATTCTTTCTACATCCTGCTTGTCGGTATATCCAAATACGACCACGTCTTTGATAAAGTCAAGTTCGCCTATGCATGCCTCTATCTGAGACGGGAATATCTTAACGCCTTTACGCTTAATTATGTTTTTAATACGCGACGATAGGAATACGAAGCCTTCGCTATCAACTCTACCATAGTCACCCGTTCTTAGCCATTTTTCACCATTATAATCGAATATGATTTTAGCGGTATTGACAGAATCATTGTAATATCCGTTCATCATCGAACGAGTACATACACATATTTCACCGTCGAAATCTCTCGGCAATTCGTTTTCGTTATCGAACGCCTCTATTTTGATAGGTCCGAAAATTCTTCCGCAAGAACCTTCTTTAAAATATGTCTTACTTTGAGAAACAAATGCCGCTACTGCCTCGCTAAGGCCGTATCCTTCGAGAATAACGGAATACGGAAATGCTTGTTTGAACTCCGATTGTAACGACAAAGCAAGTTTTTCACCGCCCGAATAACAAACTGAAAATTTGGGCAACAATTCACCGTTAAACATCCCGGTTGCAAGCATCTTTTTAAACATCACAGGTACGCCGAACATCACTTCGATATCATGTTTGGCTAAATCTTTTACGATATCCTTTGGTCTAAACTTGGTGCGAACAAATTGATTAAAGGAAGTCGATATCTGTGTATGAAATACACTCAAGCCGTAGCCGTAAAACATGGGTAGAATGTATAACGCATTAGCATCAACCGGTAATGTGTAACTGTTTTCGTCAAGATTGTTGATGATGTAAAATGCCGAGGTGTTTACCGCAACTTGTGACAACATTACCGTCTTAGGATCGCCGGTTGTGCCACCGCTATTTAGTAGAAATGCAGTTCTATTCGGGTTAACGTCGGGTAAAGCACGCACACGTTTATTCCGTTTAAAAAAAACCTTTTCAAATGGAATTCCGTCGGTTTCGATGCGTTGTTTGGATAAATATATCCTTTGGATAAACCCTGCAAAATGGCTGAAATCAACCCTGATTTTCTCTACCGATTCGAATTCACCCGCTGTGATTGTAGAAATGAATAGCCGTCTACTCGAGGTTTTTGTCATTATCTCAAGTATTTGTTTTTCCGCTATAAGAGGCGATATCATACTCGCCACGGCACCGATATTAGATATAGCGTACACGAGCATCGCTAACTGCGGACAGTTGGGTAATGCTATTGTGACGACTTCATCCTTTTTAATGCCATAATCTATCAAATTGTATGAAAGACGGTCGATAAGTTCGAAAAACTTACCGTATTTGATAATTCCGCCGTAAAATTCGATAAATCTATTTGGATTTGCGTTTTCTCTTGCGAAATCAAGTGCTTTTTTGTTGCAATCGAGCTCAATCATTAAAGCGATTTGAGAATTTCACCGACAAGTTTCATATCGACTGTACCGGAGTAGTTCGCTTTGAAGTGACGCATTACCGTGGGAACCGATTTATCCTCTAAAGATAGAATGATTTCCTTAATTTGCTCTGCGGTGAGTTGCTTAGGAAGGTACGCTTCGACTGCGGAAAGTTGGTTGGTTAATGATTCAACTTCTTCCGTTCTGTTTGCCTTAATGAATCCTTCGCGCTCTTCTTTTAGTTCTTTCATCGCTTTACGAATGGCGTTATTGACATCGGCCTCGGTCAACTCACCGTTACCGCTCTTCTCTTGAACCATAAGCAATGAAATAACAACGTTAAGACCTTTTACGGTGTCGTTATCGTGAGCTTTCATTGCAACGATTTTTGCCTTTTTTAAATCTTGTAGAGTCATAATTATCTCCTTGCCCGAATGTGTTTCGAGCATTGTTTTATTTGTTTTTCTTTTTGAATCCGTCCACGAATTTCTTAAATCCGCCCTTGACTCCATTAAACATATCGACCAAGCCTGCAATCGAATACATCGAAAGCACACCGCCCGAAAAACCGCACAATCCTCTTAGTGGCATACACTCCACAGAACGCACGATCATTTCGGCGTTTAGCGATTCGCTTGCCATAAACTTGCTTGCGATTTTGGCAATTCTCAATATGAATTTGCCGAGTCCTGTGAAGGACGCCTCGCCTATGGTCGTATTCATAGTAAATTCACCTTTTTTATACGATTCATTAGACGGAATGGGTTTACCGAGCAATTTTTCAAACTGTTCGTCAGGTATCTCGTCAACTTTTGCAATATCCCTATATGAATCAAGTCCGCTCGTATCGGGTATAGGCAAGTCATCACCTACAACCGAAATCGGTACAGTTAGACGAATATCTCTCGAAGACGAACCTACCAGCAATTCATAGTCACCCGATAGGATACTCCAATCGTTTTCAGCGGTATTGTAGTAAGCAAATGACCTATCGTCGAGCGTCAATTCTACAGTCACGGTTTCGCCCTTAGGAACGAATACCTTATGGAATGCTTTGAGTTCTTTATCCGCTTTGAATATCGGTGAATTACGATGGCGAACATATAGTTGTGCGACTTCCTCACCGTCATATTCGCCAATGTTTTTTATATCAACGGTAACAGTTAATGTATCACCCTTATTGAAGTCCGATCTTGACTTTACATTCGAATATTCGAATTCGGTATACGATAAGCCGTGCCCGAATGGATATGCGGGGGTTTTATCGGCGCTGTCGAAATATCTATATCCTACATAGATCGATTCGCGATATTCCACCGTTCGAGGTCCCTGTGGAAAATACTTATTCGATATACAATCGTCAAGGGATTCGGGAAATGTTTCTGCCAACTTACCGGACGGATTGACAACTCCGTACAACAATTCGTAAGTCGCTTCGCCAACTGCCTCACCAAGCAAATATGTGTTAAGTATCGCTTTTGCTTTATCACGTGTGGGAATAACCACAGGCGATCCGCATTGTAATACGATTATGAGGTCTCCTTCTAATCCGCTTAACTCTTCAAGCAATCTTACTTGTCCATCCGGAATATTTATATGAGTTCTATCGAATCCTTCGCTTTCATAAACATCGGTAAGACCGACCACTGCCACAATTTTTTGTTTATTACGAGCACGATTGACGGCCTCGTTAAGTAACTTCTTATTATAACCGTCACCGGTGAGTAAGTAACCTTCGGCATACTCGACATCTCGTCCGTTTTGTTTGAAAGCATCTATAATATTTACCGTATTTCTCGATGCTATTCTACTACTTCCCGAACCTTGATAACGGCAATTCTCCGCAAGTTTACCTACAATTATTATGTCGTCGGTATCTTTAAGTGGCAATGCTTGTCCTTCGTTTTTAAGCAATACCGCCGAATGGGTACCCATTTGTTTACATAATATATGATGCTTATCGTAATCGGCTTTATAGTCGGGAATACGCTTATCGGCACATTCGTTGACATAGTTGAGCACGTCGAGTACCGCTTTATCGAGATCGGCTTCAGTGAGTTTGCCCTCTAAGACGGCATTTAATACCAATTTATCATGTACTCCTTTAGTACCGGGCATTTGTAAATCAAGACCTGCTTTGATACCTTCTACTCGGTCGCTGACAGCTCCCCAATCGGAAACGACAAGTCCTCTATATCCCCATTCGGTACGCAATATGTCTGTGAGAAATCTCTTACTCTCGCTAACATACACGCCATCGATACGGTTGTATGATGCCATGATTTGTTGAGGATTAGCCGTTTTAACGACCTTTTCAAAAGCGGAAAGATATATTTCCCTAAGCGCTCTTTCATCGATAACGGAGTCGATAGACATTCGGTTATACTCTTGATTATTACAAGCAAAGTGCTTAAGAGAAGTACCGATACCGCAAGATTGGACGCCCTCGACAAAGGATGTTGCCATAGTGCCTGAAAGGAAGGGATCTTCGGAATAATACTCAAAATTTCTACCGCATAAAGGGGACCTTTTGATGTTGATACCGGGGCCTAATATTGTAGAAATATTTTGGTCGTGTGCTTCCTCCGCAATGGCTACGCCGACCTGTTTTATAAGATCGGTATCCCACGAGCTTGCCATTGTTACGGCAGGCGGGAAGCATGTTGCCGGTTCACTGCCTTTCATTATATTGAGTCCGCCCTTGCCCGAATCGGCACCGAATTCCTTACGCAATCCGTGCGGACCGTCTGTCATAGTTATAGCGGGGATGCCCAGTCTTTCGATAGGCTTCGTAGTCCAAAAATACAAACCGCTGATAAGGCTCGTTTTTTCTTCAAGCGTTAATTCGGATAAAACTTTCTCGGTATCGAACATGGGCATTTCCTCGATTTAACTAATTAGAATTCCAATTTCTTTTGAACAAAATCGACAACCTCGTCTACCGATAGTCTGATTTGTTCCATAGAATCTCTGTCACGCAATGTGACTGTACCGTTTTCTAACGTATCGAAGTCGATGGTTACGCAGAAAGGCGTACCCGATTGATCTTGTCTACGATAACGCTTACCGATAGAACCTGCTTCGTCATACACACACATAAACTTCTTGGATAATTGCTTATAGACTTCCTTTGCCTTTTCGGAAAGATTCTTTTGCAAGGGAAGAACTGCGACCTTATAAGGTGCGATGAACGGATGGAAGTGCATAACTACTCTTGTATCACCGCCTTCGAGTGTTTCCTCGTCGTATGCGTCGCATAGACAAGCAAGCAACAATCTGTCGCATCCGATTGAATATTCTACAACGCTGGGGATGTATTTTTCGTTGGTTACGGGATCCAAGTAAAGCATGCTCTTACCCGAATACTCTTGGTGACGGCTGAGGTCGTAGTCGGTACGATTGTGAATGCCGTTTAATTCGCTCCAACCGATAGGGAATAGATACTCGATATCACAAGCAGCCTTTGCATAGTGAGCGAGTTTGTCATGATCGTGGAAACGCAATTCGTCGGGATTGAAGCCTAATGAAATGACGAAATCCCAAGCTTTTTGCTTATATTCATGATAGAAACGCTCCGACTCTTCTGCCTTACAGAATAATTGATGCTCCATTTGTTCGAATTCGATCGTTCTAAAAATGAAGTTACCCGGAGTGATCTCGTTACGGAACGATTTACCGATTTGAGCGATCCCGAAGGGAACTTTTGCACGAGATGTGCGTTGAACGTTCAAAAAGTTGACGTATTCACCCTGTGCCGTTTCGGGACGTAGGTAAATGATATCTTGACCGCCCTCGGTAACACCGCGTGAAGTCGAGAACATCATATTGAATTGACGAATATTTGTCCAATTGTGATTACCGCAACGAGGACAATTGATGTGATGTTCCTCGATATACTTTTCCATTTCTTCATTAGTCATGAGATCGGGATTAACATCACCTTTTGCATGTTCCGAAATAAGGGTATCCGCTCTAAAACGGCTCTTACATGACTTACAATCCATTTTAGGATCGGAGAAACTTGCGGTATGACCGCTTGCATCCCAAACTCTGGGGTTCATGAGGATAGCGGCATCTACGCCGAATGAATTATCCGATTCTTGGACGAATTTCTTCCACCAAGCTTTTTTGATATTGTTTTTAAGTTCAACACCTAAAGGACCGTAGTCCCATGTGTTAGCGAGACCGCCGTAGATATCACTACCGGGGTAAACGAAACCGACGGATTTACAATGAGTAACTAATTTATCCATAGTTAAGCATTTTCTTGACATAAAAAACTCCTTTTAATATCGTAATTCTAATGGCACTCTATCCTATTTGGACAAAATACCCATTTTGATATTATATTAATAATAATTTATGTAGTATAAAAAGTCAAGTATTTAGTATTTTCTTACATAAAAAAATCGTTCTTCAAAAATAATAGTGAATTCCCAAAGTAAATTCTACAACGGAATTTACTTTGGGAATTCACTATTTGGATACATTTCAAATTACATAGCAAGTTAAAATAAATGTAAAACTGAATGCCTTTTTTAAGGTTGTCGTGTTGACGACATAATTAATGAGCCGATGGGCTCATTTTTTTATACCCTAAAACGTGGTTAACAGCATTACTTTTTATTTTTCTTTCTATATAAAAGAAATATTCCACTCATCTATTATAGCACAGCAAACCCTACGATTCAATAGTCAATTGTGATTTTTTTGACACATTTTTGTAATATTTATCAAGTTTTATTATATTTCGACATTAAATACTACCTACTATTAATCTCTTGTTCGGACTTAGCTTCCAATGTTATGCGTCACACTTTACACTTAACTAAAAACGTTATCAGTTTAAGTGAGATAAGTAAAATTAACAATTCCCATGATTTTTGCCGAATTTTGCTTATAAATAACGGAGTCGATATTGACACGCCTTTATTTTAGGAGTAAAATATATTAAAGGATTTTGTAAGGAGGCTACAAAATGAAAGAGAGAAAAAAGGAAAAACGCTTTGTAAGAGTGTTTAATGAATATTCTACATGCGATACTCGCACAGATATTTTCATTGATAAAGAAACAGGTATTAATTATTTGCTAATGCGTAATGGCTATTCCTCTACAATAACGCCACTTCTCGACACCGAGGGGAAGCCCATAGTAAGCGATATTGACAGTATAGGAGTTAAAAATGAATAATTCGGTCCAAATAATTAGATTAAGCGACAATCCGGAATATAAAGAACGGATGGCGCAATGGTTTCACCAAAAATGGGGAATCCCCCTATCCGCATATTTGGAAAGCATGGAAGAAGGATTATCCAATGATAACGCATACCCCGAATGGTATGTTGCCTTATCAAATGACCGTATTGTCGGTGGATTGGGCGTCATCGAAAACGATTTTCACGAACGCAAGGATTTAAAGCCGAATGTGTGCGCAGTATATGTAGAAGAAGATATGAGATGTAATGGCATTGCCGGGCGTCTTCTCAACCTTGTTTGTGACGACATGAGCGAACGCGGAATAGACACCCTTTATCTTTTGACAGACCATACCGGTTTTTATGAGCGCTACGGATGGAATTTCTTATGTCCTGTATACGGCGACGGCGAAGAAGAACCGTCACGTATGTACGTTCATAAACAATTATTAGATTAATATCAAAAAAAAAGGCTAAAGGCCAATATTGAAGGACAGTGGAAATGCATTGTCCTTTTTGTTTGATGGTATAGGTTATCGTCCGCAAGATACCAAATTGTTGCACAATTTGATTCTCACTTCGTTCGAATTTCGACTTCGCTCAGTATGACGGCGGACGAAAACCGGTATGACATATTTAATTATTCGAATAGCGTATTCTTCCTTTCTTTTTTTCTCTATTATGTTGGGGTTGATTTTATTATAATTTTCGGTTATAATCTATATTGTGTAATACTTGAAAATTGATTTATGTTTAACATAAGGAGATTTGCGGAGGATAAATGAACTGGCTTAAATATTTCACTTTGAATTTTTTTAATAAAAAATACGCGGATGAAAGCAAAAAAAGAAGCCTCTGGAACGGCATTTTAAGCTTCTTACTTGCTATCGTTGTATTGTATGCTGTTTTGTGTATAATGGCGAATGTTACATTCCCAATCAACTATAATAAATCCACTCAATTTAAAAGTTTTTATCAAGGGCTGTTTGCAGGTGATAACGCCATATCTATCAAAATTGAAAACGGACAATCCGAGTATATAAACGAAGATGTTGACTTGGTTATCAACTCGTTTGTTTCAAATGAAGACAAGGAAAAGTATTCCGCAAACGGATATAATGTAATCGTTGATCTTAGAGACAATAATAATTTGTATAACAATTGTAAAATCACGTATGTTAAAGACGATATTACAATCGAATATGACGAATACATCGAGTTGGGTGATGCCAAGAAAGAAGAATATACCATTTGCAAAGAATACGGAAATGACATCGTAGAATTTAGTGAGGAAGTAGTAGATTCCTATGTTTCTTTCATTAACGAGCACGGTTCGGATGAAGATAAACAAGCCCTCGAGGCTTTGTTAACCGACGGTATAGTCGATGTCGAAAAATATGGTGCTGTATATGAACTTTATTTTGATTCCAAATATTCTGTTGAAGCAACTACAATGCGTGATTACTATTTATCGGTGTATTTGTCGGTAGATGATGATGGGGCTACGTTGTTCGATAATTACGTTATATTGCTTCAGGATATTGCGTTGGTTGCTTGGCACACCGATAACGGACAAGTGATGTCGCTTTCGGGCTATTATACCGATATAAATCTTGAAATCGGCGGTGATAATTACGGACAAGAAGCCGATGAACTCGCAGTCGCCATATTCAATGCGAACAAAACCTCTCTTTGGGTGAACTACGCGTTATATATGGGTAGCGCAATCTTTATAATAGTATTTATTTGGTTATTATTACCTATGTTTATATCAATTATCGGATTTATATCTAAGTATTCTTCGATATCCAATTATGGCGAAATGTCTAAAACTTTAGGCGGATTTTGGCTCGGAAGCGCGATTCCGTCTTTGATTTTTGTGGTTATCGCATCTTTCTTTATGTCACAAACATATGTGTTTTATTTAAGCATAGGAATATTGATAGGTGTTGCAATTTTGCGTACAATTATTCACTTTATTCCTGCAATCAATGCTGAGCGCAAAGAAAAGCGCTTTGCTCGTGAAAATCCATCCGACGATGAAAGCGTATCCGAATAGAATCAACATAATCATTCAAATACAAACATTTTATGGGCGACCGTCGTGGTTGCCCTTTTTACAAAAAAAATGCCACTTAATGAGCATTTTTTGAGTGAAAAGATAAAGCTATGAGTTATGTATGTTTGGTTGATGATATTCGTCCGCCGTCATATTGAGTGGAGCGTTAGCGGAATCGAAATTCGAGTGTAACGAAAATCAAACGACATAGACGTTTGGTATCTTGCGGACGATAACGATAAGTTTTTGTTGTTATATCCGCTTTTAAAAACAAGGAATAAGATACCGACGCGTTGCGTCGCCCTATCGGGTTCGACTTCGGTTTTCAACCTTCGCTCAGTATGACATTTGATGGTGTAGTGCTATTCAAAGTTTGCTCAGTATGAGGGCGGACGGACGGTGACACGGTTGTTACTTTTTATCTATATTGACGGTCAAAAGATATGGTTCTTTTTCACCGACTTCGTGGACTTGTAAATGGAATTCGGAAGTGTTTTTAATATACTTCGCAAGATCTTGGGAGGTTTCTATATCGTCGGGGAGTATCATTCCGCCTCTTGGTCTGTATGGGGTATCTCCGTGATAATCGTTTCCGCATGTTACCGATAGTCCGTTTTCTTTTGCGATTCTAATAATTTCCGATGTATGAGCGCCCTCGTAGCCTGCATGGCAGTTGACTTCTATGCCGTCAAGCATGCATGGCGTTTGAACTGTTCTACCATAACGGAAGGGATGTGCTTGAATAAGGGTGATATCGTTACTGCGACAGTAATCGGACAATTCTTCCAACGATTTTTCAAATAGATTTTTATCGCGTCTAAGCATTTCCGGCGTAATGCCGTAGAGAAGCATATGTATTCCCGGATCATAATCAACCGTCACTTCTACGCCTAAAAAGACCTTCATCCCAACACTTTTACCATATTGCTCCGCTAAATTGAATTCTTGAATATAGTCTTCTATCCATTTTTCAAAAGAAACTGCCTTCAAATAATCACGACAATAATGGTTGGTTAGTACCATTGCGTCAAACCCTGCTGATAAAGTGGCGTCGACCAATTCATTGTATGATATATGACTGCAATAACTGATTCCCGATGAATGACAATGCATTTCGCAAAGCATATCTATACCTCCGTTTTATGTTGAACTGTGAATTTGAATAATATAAAGGGTTGCATCTATGTTTTCAACAGACGAACCACTACTCTATTATTGTAATCAAATATCCGTTCGAAGTCAATAATTTGGTAAATTCTTATTATAAAGCAACCTTGACAACGCCACTTACTCGTACTATAATTATCATAAAAGGAGAATCGTATGAAGGACACCATTAAAATTACACACGGCCACTGCCAAATGATTGCGCATAGAGGACTCAGCGGATTGGAAAGAGAAAACACGTTATCGGCTTTTGTCGCTGCAGGAAATCGCTCGTATTTCGGCATGGAAACCGATATCCATTCCACCATTGACGGCAAATTCGTTATACTTCACGACGAACACACCGAAAGAGTATCCGACAGTTCGATTAATGTGGAAAAATGTAGGTATGACGATATTAAGTCTCTCCGACTCAATGCGCTTGACGGAAAACCTCGCGGTGATTTATGCATTCCTTTGCTCGAAGATTATTTGAGGGTTGCAAAGGCTTACGATAAAAAATGCATTATCGAGTTCAAAGGCGTATTCAGCGAAGATAAAATCGGAAAAGTTATCGATATCGTTAAATCAATCTATTCGCTTAAAGAGGTAATTTTTATTGCATTTGACCTCTGTAATTTGATTGCAATTCGTCAAAAACTACCCGAGCAAAAAGCACAATATTTGGTTTATGAAATGTCGGAACAAGTTTTCGATGCCATGACAAAATACCACCTTGACCTCGATATTTATTTCGGTTCTATAACCAAAGAATGGATAGATAGAATACACGGGCAAGGGCTCGAAGTCAATTGCTGGACCGTCAACGAAAAAGCGGATGCAGAAAGGCTGATCGCAATGGGCGTTGACTACATTACTACAAACATTTTGGAATAAACAGACTATGAAAAATAACCATTTAAAAGTATTCGACGCATATAAAACAAACAGCGTAGGCGTTTGGTTTTTCGCTTCCAATGAGGAATGGCATAAGGGTAAACCTTGCCACGGCTTCGGCGCTATTAAGTATCCCGAGGGTTCGATTTATACAGGTGATATTTACTATGATGGCAAAAAATACGAAAAACTCGGTATGGGACAGCAAGACTTTCGCCTATCCAATATGGGCGAACCTATAGTCGGGTTGAACGAAAAAAGGTATAAATATGTGGGCAAATATGATTACCGCAAAACAGATTGGATTTACGGTAACGGTATCATGTATTATACAGACCTTGATGGCAGACCAACACATTTCATCAAAGGATTTTACTCGTCACTTAACAAGATTGGCGACTGGCGCGGTAAATTCGATCCGTCGATAATTATTGAAGGTTATACGCCCGATATGGAATGCAACTTTGACGAAAACGAAATTAAATTGCAGTATATGATACAGGGGATACTCGATTCTGACAAAAAGAACATCTCAACTCTATTAATAGGTGACTCGTACTTTGAATTTTACAAAAACAGCGAATATGCCGGTAAGTACATTTTTGACGAAACATTTCCCGATAATGTCGTCAATATAGGTATAGGCGGGTCCACCTTTGCAGACTGGTTGATGTATTTCCCTTCCATTGTAGACCTTCCCGAACCCGATAAAATCATAATAAACCTTGGGTTTAACGATGTGCACAATGTGAATAGCAATAACATTACAGTCCGCAAAGTGTATCTCAATTATCTGAATTTTTTACGTAATCTGCGCTCGTCTTACCCAAACAGTCAAATATACCTAATCGAAACCGTTCAAGCGCCGGCATTCCCCACATTCTATGATAAAGAATTGCGCTGGAATAATCTCATCCGCACTACGGCATCAAAATATAACGTAACTATAATTTCGTATTCGGAACAAATAAAAAAATCGGGAAAAAACTGTTTTCACCCCGATTTAGTCCATCTTAACGAAGACGGCTATAACTATCTCACCGCCCTATTACAAAGCACATTACTCAACTAATTATTTATAAAAATACCATTTTTTCATCATTTTCCTACATCTAATTGAGAAAAATCCTCAATTAGATGTAGATTTTTTGATTATTATTGATGTTGCTTGTTTCGATTATTCTTTTGCCTTGATTATTTGCGTAGGTTTGAGTTTCCGCATTTTTACAAGTGGAATTACGAACGATATCATAGAAATTATTACAGTTAATATGCTATTTGTTAGGAAATGAGACGAATTGATGTATAGTATCTTGATATTCATCATAAAACTACCGGGGGAGAGTTCTAACAAAGATCTAATTAGAATATCGTTCGCTAAATCAATAAACACAACCGAGCCCACAATATAGAGTGCTACTGATAATATCAAAAACAGTAACAGTTGTACGCCTAAAATAATTACAAGATCTATTTCTCTTATGCCCAGCGCTTTGAGTACGCCCATTTCGTATTTGCGTTCCTTGATAAGTTTAGTTCCATAATTTGCTATAATGAAGAATGTACATATACATAAACCGATAAAGATTATCCCAAAGAAATCGGTAAACACGCTTACCGCTTTAGTCATAGTCGACAATGAATACGCGATTACAGAATCGGGCGAGAAGTTTAGATCATTTGCAGTGTCTAATAAGGATTCCATATCCGAAAGATTATCAAAATAAATAGCAGATGTGAACATTTCACTTCGTAAAAGTTGATTGAAAATGTTTTCGGAAAAATAAATCACATCCGTCTTGGTTAATCCCACAATCCTTGCATTGAAAGATACTTTGGGCGCCGAGGTATTTATATCATAAAAATACGAATAGTTGAACGTTACATCGTGGGCTTCGAATTGCGACATAGTGGCTTCCGAATAGTTGGTATCAAAAGTCTTATTGTAAATATCGATACCCATAACTATTTCGTTATCGTTAAGATTAAGCGATGTACGTGTATCGGCGTTCTCTATATATCTTGTGGAAATAGAGTATTCTTTTCCGTCTTTAACCATTATCGAACTGCCAGTTGAAGTCCAACTTTTTAACCTCGATGAGATTGCCTCGTTTATGAAATCGGGATTGGTGGTATATGCAACCGATAAATTTTGAATAACGTCGTCATAATAACTGCGATATTCATCGTTATCGGTCATTTCTAAAAGTTCTTCTTTGGTTAAAGTAATATCTCTATATTTTTCCAGTAGTTCGTTATATTTCTCTCTATATCCCGTGTTAATTATACCATTGACATATCCGTATGAATTATTACCGAAACTCTTATTGTAGCCTAATGTGGATTTATAATTCGGGAAGAGTTTAGGACTATAATACATCATTGCGTCGGCACTATAATCGGTGATATATACTCCACCGTCTTCTATTGTATCAGCAAGTGCAACATACTCTATTTTTCCGAATACTTTTTCGAGGTATTCTTCAGTCGTTACCAATACACCTCTTGTTCCTTTATAATAAGCATCGGTCGAGTTGAGTTTACTTGGCCGTTGAGTATGTGCTATATTGTTTCCGTCGCCGTATTCAAAAGGCATATGAATAAGTTTGTATATGTTACCATCGTATCCGCTCTCTATGAAACGATTGATTTCATTGTCCGTGATATCAAGAATACAGTTTTGATCCAATTCTAAGTCATCTATAGTATCTTTCGAAAAGGAAACCGATGTTTGATTGGATACGCTTAACTCTTTTGAAATGACCTCCGAAGAATCAAAAGTTACTATTAGTTCACTCAGTCCCAAAACGACTATTAAACAAGCCACAATGAATGCATAGAAAAACAACATAATTAGATCTTTTTTGATAAATGTAAAAGATAATCCAAGCGTATCTTTTAAAGAAAGATGCTTTTTCTTATGTTTAAGGGGTTGATTATCATTTCTTTTATCGCTAAACATTCCGTTTGGTGTCGGTATAAAAGTATCGTCTGTCTGTATCAACTCCTTTATTTCCCCTTTTTGAAGAGAATGGTTTATTTCAGTTTTTTCTTCGTCGGATAATCTTTTCTTTAGCGGTAGCAAAAGTCTACCATCGGAAATAGATGCATTTTCGCAATAATCGGGATTGCGAATATAATCATTGATTATTTCGCCTTGAGAAAGTTCGATAATTCTATCGGCATATTCCGATGCATCACTTAGATTGTGTGATACGATAAGAACAAGTCGATTTTTCGATAATTGTTTCAATAAGGATAGTATTTGTTCTGTAGTTTTACTATCGAGGTTTCCTGTAGGTTCGTCTGCAAGTATTATAGTCGGATTTTTCACAAGAGCACGCGCAATAGCAACCCTTTGTTTTTCACCTCCCGACAATTCCTTGGGATATCTGTTTTCATACCCCGATAAGCCTACGTCATTTAATGCTTGAGTTATATAAGATTGGTTGTTTACACCTTGCAAGGATAAAGATAGTCCGATATTTTCTTCAATTGTAAGTTCGTCTACGAGATGGTAATCTTGGAATATATAACCGACTGTCGTGTTTCTATATTCTACAAGTTGTTTTTCGTTGTAACTATTGATTGAAACCCCATTAACATCGATAACACCCTGCGTTATTTCTTCAAGTCCGCCAAGTATTGATAGCAATGTCGTTTTGCCACTTCCCGATTTACCGATTATAAACACAAAACCGCTGTCGCCTAAAGAAAATGACACATTGTTAAGTGCTACGCATTTATCCTTTTTAATACTCTTATAAACCTTAGTCAAGCCTTTAACATTAATCATAGAAGTCTCCGTATAATTGATAATAATAGTATAATACTATTAACATTTTATGTCAATGAACGAAAATAAATATGGCTACAAATTTTGGCAGTGATGTTAATTATTAATATAGATATCGCTACTTTGTGTGCTTGCTGCGCAGTTCGACTACGGTCAGTCGACGCAACGCGTGGGTATGACAAGATGAAACGCGTTTGCTTGTTTTAATATGAATGTAGATACCGATACCTATGGTATCGCCCTTGCGGGTTCGACTACAGACTTCGTCTTCCGCTCAGTATGACATTTGATGGTGCAGTGCTACTCATTCCTTGCTCAGTATAACAGGACGGAAATGGTATGACGCGGGCTCAAAATGACATTGATGGTGTAGGTTATCGTCCGCAAGATACCAAATTATTTTTTTGTTTCCGTCCAAGATACTGCATGGCAAAGCCTTGCACTGCTACGCAGTTCGACTACAGGACTGCGTCTTCCGCTCAGTATGACGGGACGGAAGTGGTATGACGACGGACTCAGTATGACATGATGGAACGCTATTGCTTACATTGATATAGATTTAGTCACAATTCAACTACAGACGTTTCAGTATGACATTGATACTATGATGCTGTTCATTCGTTGAGTTCAGTATGACATACAAAAAACTGCATCTTATGTGCAGTTTTTTGAGAGAAAAGTGGAAAATAAAGAATAAAAAATTGTTGATAATTGATAATAAGTAATTATTCTTTGTCTTCGGATTCGGGGGCGTCGGACAAAAGCTCCTCGGATAAGGATAAAATCTCTTTGCCGTGTTTATCTTTATAATATGAGGACAGTGCATTGTGCAAAAAGTACGCTGCGACTATGGATACTCCGCCGGCGCCCATAACGATTACGCCCCATAAAAACTGTTTCCATTCCAAAATCATTGTCAAGCCGGTACCGAATACAAGAGTGCCGAATACGCCTAACAAAATACCCACAATCATCGGTATGCGACGAACCTTTGCGTCCAGTTCTTTTAGCTTGCTTAGTTTGGAATTTTTAGGATTCTGCTCGCTATACTTATTGCGAATTTCTTCTATTTCGCGTCTTTCCTTTTCGGTCGGTGCGGAATAACTATATGAAAATTTATTATCATCCATGAGTTTTTTCTCCTTTGATTAGAATTATTTGTTTACGTGCTCGAATAATCATCATAACGGCAAGAACAATTATCAAAGCACAAACAAAGAAGGCTACGCTTGCCTTGATATAAATCAATGATTCGTTTTCGCCGAATGTGGATAGCATAAGCACAGTCAATGATACCATCGACATACACGCATCGGCAAAATTGACGTTTCGCAACGACTGCGATATGGGATCGTTGAATTGTCGAGCTTTCACTATATGGTATATTGCCATTCCAACCTTATAGAAGGTATAAGTGGCATTCGCTATTGCCATTATTTCACCGGTGTACATGGGACGGCGTGAAAGCATCATTTCGGTTACCGCTACCATCATTGCAATTTCGAGAAATAGCAGAATTATACCTCCTGAAAGGTAAATGTTCCACTTTTTGTTTTTATATTCTTCGCTGTTCGAACCGTAATTACGTTTATTTCGGGTATCCGATAAGAGTATACCACCGCGAAAGATCATTAGAATAAAGTAATATGCGGATATCGCCGAATACCATATTAATCGATATTTGATGGCACTTATCAAATTTATAATAGCAAAGAATAATGTGGTAAGTGCCGAAAAAAACGAAAAGACAAATGTCTTATAGCCATAGTTTTCCAACATATTCGCGGTAAACCTGTTTTTGAGAAGCATCTCGGTTATACGTCTCTTAATTATCGGCGCATATATCACGATTGTGTATATACTATATCCTAACAATATGGCGGATAATGCGTAGCACACATATCCGATAATGCCAAATACTCCTCCCTTATTTGCATTGACAGCAAAGAAAACAGACAGCACTATAGCACCCAAAGTCAATAAATATACGAGAAGGAGCAATAATCCGCGTGGCTGTTTAAGTATTTCGCTGAGTTTTCTTTTAGTCCTCATCGTTTACTCCGTTAATCACCACAGTAAAGATTGCCCCCTTACCGAGCTCGCTTTCCACAGCAATCGATCCGCCCAAAATATCTATAACCTTTTTGACAAGAGCAAGACCTAACCCGTTACCTTCTTTAGCATGGGAAGTATCGCCTTGATAAAATTTATCGAATATATGGGTACCTGTTTCCTTAGTCATTCCGCTTCCGTTATCGGCAATTTTGACGACTGCATCGTTGTCGACCTTTTTCAAGCTTACCGATATTTTACCGCCATATGGTGTGAACTTTATCGCATTAGACAATAGGTTATTCCAAACAAGTTCAAGGTGTGGCGGAGAGGTTACTATAGTCATTTCGTCTATATCACATTCTAATTCAATTCCGTTACGCTCTATCAATTCTTCAAATTCAAGAATGGACTGCACTAAATTTTCATCCAATCTCACTGGAGTCATTTCGGGCATTATTTGTTGATTTTCGAGCTTATTAAGTTTGAGAATGTTGGTAATGAGAGCGGTAAGTCTATCGGTCGTTTGAATCAATATCGAGGTATATTTCGCACGAGTATCTGCATCGAGTTTTTCGTCTGATAGCGCCGATGCGTAATTACGAATAATCGATAACGGTGTCTTCATTTCGTGAGAAACATTTGAAATAAAATCGTTTTTGAGCATTTCGGACTTGGATAGTTCACCCGCCATAGTATTGAGATTGTACATTATTCTATCGTAATCATCGAATTTGCTGTACTCATGACGAGGCGTTAGTCTAACTCGAAAATTGCCTTCGGATATCGATTGTGTGGCATCCAATATATCTTCTACCGACCTACCTACCGTCAATTTACGTCTAAGCGAATCGATGGTGGTTATCAATAGTGACAAAACCAAACACACTACAAGCATTATTATTGAAACAGTGCCCCTATCGGCTGAATAAATATCGCTGACTTCGTTAAAAATTAGTACCGTCGCCGTTACGGTAAGTACTATCATCAAGAAAAAGCTAAAATAGCTGATTAGTGTTTTTAAAAATCTACGTTGTTTTCTCATTTAAGGATGGCTTTATATCCTAATCCGTGCACAGTTTGTATCTCGAATCCGTTACATTTAGATGTTTTCTCTCTTAGCTTGGACATGTAAACATCCACACTTCTCGAGGTTGCATTGCTTTCATAATCCCAAAATTCGTCCATCAACTGAACGCGTGAGAAGGTACGTCTCGGATAAGATAACAGCTTAAATAATAAATCGAACTCTCTAACCGTCAAGGGTAGTTCTTCTCCGTTTACATAAGCAGTATGTTCATCAGCATTCATTCGAAGGTTACCCGCTACAAGTTCTCTGCATCTCTCTATGTTCGCACGACGTAAAAGGGCTCCCACACGCAACATCAATAAATCGATATCAAAGGGCTTAACCACATAATCATCGATTCCGATCTTGTATCCGAATTGTTTGGAGGGCTTATCGTCGAGTGCGGTCATAAATAAAATAGGCACAGCCTTGTTTTTCTCACGAATAGCACGTGCAAGTTCGTATCCGTCCATATTCGGCATCATAATATCACTGATAACCATATCGGGAGACTGCTCGTTGAAAGCCTTTAGCGCTTGTTTGCCGTCTTCGCAAGAAATCACGCCGTAACCGTTATCTGAAAGATATGAGCATACCAATCCGTTCAACGCCTTATCATCTTCTGCGACTAAAATAATCATAAACATTTACTCCTAAAATATTATATATATTTAGTGTACACCTATCCTTTTTGTATTTTGTTAGGAAATTGTTAAAGTTTTGTAAATATGTAAAATTATATATCATTTTTTTGTTATAGTCAACGAAGAATATATTAGATATCATTACAAATGCTATGCGGTATAAAAAACGACACAATTTGAGAGTTCTACTCTTTCATCGTGTCGTTTAATAAATGTTTTTGCCTAATTATCTACCGCTCTTAGCTGTTAATCTCGTAATCTTCTTACGAAGTTTTTCTGTATCGTAATCGGCATCTACTCGCCAGTCCCAGTTACCACCAAGGGTGGACGGTTCGTTAATTCTTGCTTCGGCACCCAAGTTCATATAGTCACCCAAAGGAATGATGACATACTTAGCAATGCTGTTAAGAGCAAGTCTTATTATTGCATCGGTCATGCTTTCGTTTGGTCCTTTTTTACATTCTTTACGTAAACGCTTTTCGGCTTCGCTTCCCTTTTCGAGTGTTTCGTACCATTGGGCAGTTGTATGAGAGTCGTGTGTACCCGAATATACTACACAGTTATCTGTCTCATACATCCTCGGTAAATATTCGTTATCTTCATCGTAGAATGCAAATTGTAATACCTTCATTCCGGGATATCCGGTCTTAGCCAAAACTGCCTTAACGTCGTCATCGATTTGACCTAAATCTTCGGCAATGATACGAGGATTATTCAATGCTCTATTGATTGCTTCAAAGGGTTCCGCGCCTACACACTTATACCATTTACCGTTTTTTGCGGTCTTATCGCCGAACGGAATGCCATAATACGCTTCAAAACCGCGGAAGTGATCGATTCTTACGATATCGAACAGTTCGATAGCTTTACGAACTCTTTCAACCCACCAAGCATATTTATTTTCACGCATTCTCTTCCAATCGTATATCGGGTTACCCCATAATTGACCGTCGGGGGAAAATCCATCGGGTGGACAACCTGCAACAATTGTAGGATTAAGGTTCTCGTCCAACAAGAAGGTTTTAGGATCGGACCAAACTTCTACACTGTCATATGCGACATAGATGGGCATATCGCCTATAATTTCGATTCCCTTCGAATTAGCATAATGTTTGAGTGCCAACCATTGTGTGAAGAATTTATATTGTAAGAAGGACCAAAACTCGCTTTCTTTAGCGGTTTCCTTTTCGATCTTAGCCATATCTTTACGGAACTTATATTCAGGTTCCCAGTTATCCCAAGATACATAGTCGTGCTTGACCTTCAATGCCATGAATATCGAATATTCCTTAAGCCAAGAACGTTGATCGTGCTTAAAGCAATTGTAATCGTAAGAGTTTACGTCAAATCTCTCAAATGCTTTACGCAACAATTTAATTCTTTCAATGAACATATATCCGTAATCGACTCTATCGGTATTATGTTCTGCGTCCTTCAACTCCTCATCGGTAATCAAGCCTTCGCTATGCAATGTAGGTAAGTCGATATAGTAAGGACTACCTGCAAATGCCGACGGCGATTGATAGGGAGAATCACCGTAAGAGGTGGGATTTAGCGGTAATACCTGCCAAAAATATTGTTCGGTATCATACAATAGATCAATAAACTTTCTTGCTTCTTCGCCCATTGTACCAATACCATAGGGGGAAGGCAAAGATGCTAACGGCATTAAAATTCCAGCTTTTCTCATTTCGATATCTCCTATATTATTACTATCTAATTAATAGTGATTTACCTGTCATTTCGGCGGGCTTTTCGATACCCATTACATCGAACAACGTAGGAACGATGTCTGCAAGGATTCCGCCCTCAGCCAAGTGTAAGCCTTTGTTTTCATTATCGAGTAAAATCAAGGGCACGGGGTTTGTGGTGTGTGCAGTGAAAGGCTTACCATCCGAAGTAAACATAACGTCGGCATTACCATGGTCAGCAGTAATCAATGCCATACCGCCCATATCCAATATAACCTTGGCAAGTTTATCTACGCATTCGTCTACAGTATCTACTGCTTTAACCGCCGCGTCCATAACACCGGTATGACCGACCATATCGCAGTTCGCGAAGTTGAGAACCATAAGGTCGTATTTACCCGAACGAATAAGTTCAATAGCCTTATCGGTTACTTCATATGCACTCATTTCGGGTTGCATATCGAAGGTCGCAATTCTCGGTGAAGGAATAAGCACTCTGTCTTCGCCTTCATTAACAAGTTCGACACCGCCATTAAAGAAAAATGTAACGTGTGCATATTTTTGAGTTTCGGCAATTCTTAATTGTTTCAATCCGAGTTTGGATACATACTCACCGAAGGTGTTGGTATATACTGCCGGACGGAATGCAACGTCCCAACCCGTAAAAGTTTCGTCGTATTGAGTAAATCCTACATAGTAAGGAGCAATCCAGCCACCTTTCCGCTCGAATCCGTCGAAATCTTCGTAAATAAAACTTCTTGTAATTTCTCTTGCTCTGTCGGGACGGAAGTTGAAAAATATGATGCTGTCGCCTTTCTTAATGTTTCCAATAGGTGTGCCGTTATCGTCTACTATAACGCTTGGAAGTACAAATTCATCGGTTACGCCGTTTGCATAACTTGTTTGCATGAGTGTTTCGGCATCCTTAAAGGGTATACCTTCACCGTTAACGAGCATATCGTATGCTTTACCAACTCTATCCCATGCAAAATCTCTGTCCATAGCATAAAATCTACCTGTAACGTCGGCAATCTTACCTACGCCGATTTCAGCCATTTTTGCTTCGAGATCGCGGATGAATCCAAGACCGCTTGTAGGAGAAACGTCTCTACCGTCCATAAAACAGTGAACGAATACGTCTTTTAGACCTTGTCTCTTAGCAAGTTCGAGCAATGCATAAAGGTGTGTAATATGACTATGTACGCCACCGTTAGAAACAAGTCCGAATAGGTGTAGCGCTTTTCCGTTCTCTTTAGCGTGCTCACACGCCTTAACTAAAGCTTGGTTTTCGAAGAATCTACCCTCGTTGATATCCTTAGTAATTCTTGTCAACTCTTGATAAACGATTCTACCTGCGCCGATATTGAGGTGTCCGACTTCGGAATTACCCATTTGTCCGTCGGGTAGACCTACATCGAGACCGCTTGCACCGATTTGAGTATTAGGATACTCGGATAAAATCTTATTTAAATGCGGAGTTCCGCTTTTAGCAATGGCATTGCCTTCGGTATTTTTGTTAATACCGAAACCGTCCATAATAATTATCGAATAAAATCTCTTTTTCATAAAATACCTAAAAATTGTCGGCATCCCCCTTAACGGAGTTAGCCGACATTTCAATTAAAATTAATAGTTAACAACTTTGGAAAAATCTTCAGCCTTAAGGGATGCTCCACCGATCAAACCGCCGTCGATTTCGGGCATTGCCATAAGTTCCGAAGCATTGGAAGGTTTCATACTTCCGCCGTATTGGATACGAACCTTTTCACCGCACTTCTCGCAGTACATTTCTTTGAGACAGTCACGGATAATTTTGATGGTATTATTAGCATCCTCTGCGGTGGCGGTCTTACCTGTACCGATAGCCCATACAGGTTCATACGCGATAACGATGTTGTCTAATTCTTCGTGAGAAACGCCTGCTAAACCGATCTTAGTTTGACGACGAACAACTTCGGGGGTGATTCCCGACTCTCTTTCGTTGAGCAATTCACCTACGCAAAGGATAACCTTTAATCCCTTAGCCAAAGCAGACTTTACGCGAAGGTTAACGGTTTCGTCGGTTTCGCCGAAGTATTGTCTACGCTCGCTATGTCCAATGATAACGTATTCAACGCCGATTTCCTTGAGCATATCTGCGGTGATTTCGCCGGTATAAGCACCTTTTTCAGCCCAGTGAACATTCTCTGCACCGACCTTGATATTAGAGCCGTTACAAGCTTCTACAGCTGCTTGAAGAGATGTGTAAGGAGCACATACTACTACGTCGCATTTTGCATCTGCTACCAAAGGCTTAAGAGCATTGATCAGCGCCTTAGTCTCGGCAATATTATTATTCATTTTCCAGTTACCTGCAATGATTGGTTTTCTCATTATATATTTCTCCTTTTGCAATATTCGATTTTTAACGATTATTTGTTGTTTAAGCACTCGATACCGGGAAGGACTTTACCCTCTAACAATTCGAGAGAAGCACCGCCACCGGTCGAAATGTGAGTCATTCTGGAAGCATAACCGAGTTGAGTTACGGCTGCAGCACTGTCACCGCCACCGATGATGGTGATAGCGTCGGATTCAGCTAATGCGGAAGCGATAGCCTTGGTTCCTACTGCAAAGTTGGGCATTTCAAATACGCCCATAGGTCCATTCCAAACGATAGTTTGAGCACCCTTGAGAGCGTCGCTGAACAAAGCAACCGTCTTAGGTCCGATATCAACACCTTCCCAACCATCGGGGATTCCTCCCTCGGAAACCTTTCTGTTAGCATCGTTATCGAATGCGTCTACAACTACGGTATCGATAGGAAGTAAGAATTTGATGCCCTTAGCAGATGCCTTATCCATCAATTCCTTAGCAAGGTCGACCTTGTCGAGTTCGCATAAAGAATTACCTACGGACTTACCCATAGCCTTGAAGAAGGTATATGCCATACCGCCACCGATGATTAAAGTGTCAACTTTGTCGATGAGGTTAGAAATAACGCCGATCTTGTCGGAAACTTTAGCACCGCCTAAAATTGCTACAAAGGGACGCTTAGGTTCTTCGATAGCCTTACCCATAACATTGAGTTCCTTTTCGATAAGGAAGCCTGCAACGGCGGTCTTGATATATCCGTATTGAACAACGCCTGCGGTAGATGCGTGTGCTCTATGAACGGTACCGAAAGCATCGCTTACGTAGATGTCGCCGAAGCGAGCAAGTTTTTCGGCAAAAGCTTGATCGTTTTTGGTTTCTTCTTTATAGAAGCGAAGGTTTTGTAATAATACGCATTCTCCGTCCTTACAAGCATTAACGGCAGCCTCGGCTTGTTCTCCGATAACGTCGTTTACAAATGCAACTTTACCGTCTAAAAGCTCATTGAGTCTATTAGCAACGATTTCGAGAGAACACTTATCCATGGTCTCTTTACGAAGTTGTTCATCGCTCTTTTCGGCATCGGCGGGTTTAATCTTTTTACGGTCTATAACATCGTTAAAGATATTGAAAGGTCTACCTAAGTGCGAACACAAAATAACCTTTGCACCGTTTTCCATCAAATACTTAATGGTAGGAAGGGCACCATTGATTCTGGTTTCGTCGGTGATTTTGCCCGATTTAACAGGAACGTTGAAGTCACATCTGACCAAACATCTTTTACCTCTTACGTCAATATCCTTTATCGTTAATTTTTCCATTTGTTTAGAGTCTCCTTTAACAAAATATTTCTTATTATTAAACGGCAATCAGCGATCGCACGTTATTTTTATTATATACTATTAATTTACTAAAGTAAAGTTTTTTTGTAATTCTTATGTTTTCTTAACAATGTTTTTCTACAAAATAATAAAAAATTATATCATAGTTTTTCTTCCGTGTCGGTATCGGTAAAGTGCGAAGTAATGAACTCACATATTCTATTCATCGCTTTCTTTGCCTTGCGATCGGTACCGTAAAACAATGAATACTCCCCGATCTTCCCGACTTCGCTTATAAATTCGACATCCACGCCTGCATTTTGCATCGAGTCACGAAGCGTCTCGGAATCGCTAAGTAAAACCGAATAATCACCTGTACAAATTAAAGTAGGCGGTAAGGAATACATCGAACCGAATATAGGCGATACCATAGGATCGTTTCTCGACCATCCCTTTAAGTAGTCGAACACCTCACTCTTTTTTATCGAATCGGTTAGGTCGGGTTCGTCGACTATATAGTCGCCCAAAACTTTGTCGAGATAAAACTTGTCGTAGTAACTGTCACCGCTAACAGTCATATCTATCCAAGGAGCAATTAATACCATTGCGGTAGGTCTTAGCATGCGTCTTTGTACGATTTTTTGAACCAATCCGAGCGCAAGATTACCTCCGGCACCTACACCCATAACTGCAATATTGCGAGGATGCCTGTTTTCGGTAACGTATTCCCAAACGCACGCTATCTCCTCCGCCTGTACGGGGAACCCTTGGGGCATTACCGAATAATCGGGAAGATACACGACTGCTCCCGTTTTTCTCACAAGATGAGAAGCGAACGAGCGATAGAAATCGTCGTTACCCCTTATAAACGCTCCGCCGTGAAGAAGTATAATTGCCTTATCGGTAGCGTTTTTCTTATGTGTAAAACTTTCTATTCTAACCGAATTATAACAAAAAGAGCGATGTTCTATCTTTCTACACACCTTGTGCGATGTTGCACGATCATTAGAACGCCGTATTTTGTTGATAAGCCTTTCGGGCTTTTTTTCGTCGGCACCTGTCCCCGCGTATAAATAATCGTTTTCAGTCCTTTTCATAGTCTCCTAAGCCGTCCAAAAAATCGATCCGTCCGAACCCATTTCCATAAATGCGAAGTACATCAATACAAAAAACGCAATGTTGAATAATGCTATAATCGGCATCCCGATCTTGAATGAGTTTTTATACCATTTATGCTTAAAAGTAAGCATGCCTATAAGTTCACCTAATCCGCAACAAAAAAATGCACAGATTATAAGTGTCTTATCCTTTATTCTACCGTTGTATTCGAATTCCTTTAGCTCTTTTTTCTTTTTAGATTCTTTTTCTTCTGCGACATTCGTACTATGCGGATGTATCAGTTCATTAGAGCGAGCAACATGTTCCCTCAGTCTTTTTTTGTCAACATACATCAAAATAAAGCCTACAATAGTGGCGATAACAAAGAAAGATACCAAACTCTCTTGATATATGTTAGTTTCGCAAAGCAAGCCGATCATGTGTTCTCCTTATTTATGATAATACGCATTGGCAAAAATTGCTAAGGTTTTACCGTCTAACAATTTCGCTTTTTCGTATGCCGAAGCATCTCCTTTTGAGTAGGACTCCGAAAAATCATCGGGGTAAGTAATGAATCCGACTGCGTAAGATGTGGATTGAAGTTTGTTTTCAAAATACACATCGTTGCCATCCTCGTCTATACGAATCATGCGAATGATGCTGTCTTGTACGACGTAACGCATAGTAGGGTTTTCGTCTTCGCTATCCTTGTCGTTACTTACGTTAATCTTATATACAAATCCGTTTTTAAGACGGAATTTAGTGGAAGAATCTGCTTCATATTCGTAAACACCGTCTATATCGGAAAGATTGGATTTATCAGTCACATCTTTAATCATAACAATTGAATCGTGCGAAAAAATCATCCCGTTCGCAAAATACGTTTGCTGATTGACTGTTACCTTCTTGATATGTTCTATCGCCTCCTCGTATGCCTCGGGATCGGTCTCTATTAAATCGTCTAATCCGGAAATAGAGGTTAAAACATCGTCCGATACGTTTAATATATATCCGTTCATATTTTCAGTAGTGCTACCCATTATAACGAATTCACCTATCGTCATACGGTAACCCGAAAAGTCGTCGTTAAACAACAAAGTGTTACCGTTAAAAACAAAATCACGAGCCTCATCGCCATAAATGTATTGACTGTATGTGACGCCCGACTGAACCTTACCTATACCGCATCCGCTAAGCGGTATCAAAAGCAATGTTATTATTAGAATAATCGATAAGTATTTGCATTTTTTCATCAATAACTATTTTAAACTCAATTACCTTGTTTGTCAAGTATGGTTTTAATATATAATATACATGTACGTAATATTAATGCAAACATAATATACATAAAGGGCACTTAAAACAATAATACAAACCTACATGTATGAAAAATTACAAGTATTAATCCCAATTTGCATAAATTTTGTATGAATTAATATTAGGTTTGAGTTTTTTCAATGGAAAAATAGCATGATTTTGGATAAAACGCAAGATAATTTTTAGTGAAATTACGGATAAAACGCAAGATAAATTTTGACGGATTTACGGATAAAACGCAGGATAATTGCAAATTTAGATATATATGTATTACTTTTTGGTATAAGTCAAAATTCGAGTGCAACGAGAATCAAATTGTGCGTCGTTTGCTATCTTGCGAACGGTAACAACAAATTCTTATCCCAATATCGGCTTTTATTATTTGGATTAAGATACTGCAAGGCAAGCCTTGCACTGCTTCGCAGTTCGACTACAGGCTACGCCTTTCGCCCAGTATGACATGATTGGTCGCTGACGCTTGCCTTAAAGCTGATTTTAGATTCCGATACCTACGGTATCGCCCTTCGGGTTCGACTACGGTTTTCAACCTTCGCTCAGAATGACATTTGGCTGTGAACTGCTATTCAAGATTTTTCGCTCTATGACATTGATGAGCAAATGAGTTAATAGGTATAAAAAAAGCAAGTGCGAAGACCTGCTTTTGAATATACTTTATTTGGTTGTTGTGAAGATTGTTTTGCGATATGATTCCGAACTATTATGCTTTGTAGTTTACAAAATGTGATTGCAATCCTGCGTTTTCGGCACCCTGAATATCGTCAACAGGATCGTTACCTATGAATAGGCAACCTTCCTTATTCAAGCCAAAACGTTCTAAGGCACGCTCAAAAATATCGATTGAAGGTTTTTTAACACCTATTTCCGACGAAATTACTATATCGTCAAAGCAGTTGATAAGTCCTAATTTTTTCAGTTCTCTTAAAGTAAAGCATTCTTGTGCATTGGATATCAAGTAAACACCTTTACCTTGTTTGCGTAAGTCTTTCAGTCTACTCTTTACATGAGGGAATAATCTTTCTCTCTTAATGCTTGCCTTTCTAAATTTCCAAGCAAGTTCGTCCTTATCCAAATCGCAAGGATATTTATTAACCAAGTATTCGAACACTTCGGATAAATCGAATTCTCCGTCTTCGCCCACGGCTTTAGCTTTTTCCATGCACTGAGACTTATATTCGGATTTTGCCGTCGATGCGTCTATATGCAACACTTTACCTATTTTACGCCAAAACGAATCACTCTCTTCATCGGTCAAAATATTGATTAGAGTGCCGTATAAATCAAAAATATAATTTTCATAAGTGTATAAATATTTTTTCATAGCAAATTGATTATACACAAAAAACTAATAACTGTCAAAAAGAAAATGCACAAAATTTGTATTTTTATGCACCATAAGTAAGTTATTTTTTATAAAAGACGAATATATTTGACTAATTATACAATAAACCACAGGCAACCTATGGCTACGGTCAATATGTTAGAAATTAAATTTACAGCATTATTTGTGATGTATTTATTACCTTTGATTAGCTCCGTCGGGTGTCTATGGTGAATTCTTTTTTCTGTCAACTCACCGCATATACGGCAACGATAGAGTGCTTGAAAGAGAGAGCCGATAAATGAATCGATAATTGTTCCCAAAAATCCTATGCCCGTAATAAATGCTAAAGAAAGTATATTTTTTGTTTCAAAATATGCTATGACCCCGACTACAATACAAGACAAAAATGCAACGAGTGTACCTAAAACACTCATACCGCCACTCACGCCCGCCGGTACTCTTTTACGCCTAAAAATGTCGTACGGCTCATGGCGCGTAAGCGAACCGATATCGCTTGCCATACTGTCAGCAAACGCTTCGGCTAACGATATTGCCGATAATACAAAAAGCGATTGCATCGATGTGATTTTATATATAACCATCAATATCAATGTCAAAAGTCCGTTAATTGCGACCTGTAGAAAGTTTCTACCTTTTTTATCGATATTTATCCCTCTTTTAGAAAGAATTTTACGTCTAATTTTTCCTGCAACTGCTACAAGTACAAATGGAATAACGTAAATTAAAAATCCGACTACACCTAAGCAATACGACGAAACGATAAGCATTATATACGCCAAAAACGCACCCGGAGCCGTCAATGATTTTGTCAACAATATAGCTAACATTATAACGAAAGATAGAAGGATGCACACCTGAAGCGGTGCCGACCACGGAGCATAGATCGCAAAAAAAGACAAAAACGCCGTCGAAAAGGTTATACCGAAATTATCCAAGCCCCATTGACAGTATAGCTCGATTATTGCAACAATGGAAGCGATCGCTATCAATGATAAATAGGATATATCTATTTTATAGCAAACCTTAAAAACAATTAGGGCAACGGATGCGAAAACAAAGCACGCTATGGTACCTGCTAAAGTTTTATTATAGACAAGTTTGCGGTTGTGTTTACGGAATATTATTGAAAAAATCGGTGCAAATCCATCTCCGAATGACAAACACATTACAGCCAATCCAAAGGGTACATACAACAACTCGTAGCAATAGGATGCGATAGACAAGACAAGCATTGCAAGTGCGTAATAGACCGTTCCCGGGTGGTTGTCGTTATCGCGTTCTATCCCCGAAAATATCTTATATTTACGAGATAGGGCATTGACTATAACGAATAATGAGCACATGATGATTTGGTGATAACTCAAACTCCAAAAGATATCCATAAGCACCCAAGTAAGGCCTATGAGTATATGTAATATCTTACGTGTTATTTCGACATCGACCTTAAACTTTTTATTGACGAAGCCGAAAAACAGTATTATGAAGGCTAAGTAGCCCAATGTCACCGCATATCCTACAAAAACCATTTGTACCTCTTAATTATTTAGCGAAAGCTTTTTCGTGCAGTTCCTTATAGAATCCGCCGAGTTTGATAAGTTCTTCATGATTACCTTGCTCTATTATTTTACCGTCTCGCATTACCAAAATAATGTCGGCATCCTCTATGGTGGATAATCTATGAGCAACGATAAAGGAAGTTTTACCCTTAGTTAGTTCACCAAATGCACGCTGAATCTTCATTTCGGTACGAGTGTCTATGCTCGAAGTCGCTTCATCGAGTATAAGTATAGGCGGTAATCTAAGCATTACCCTCGATATACAGAGAAGTTGTCTTTGACCTTCGGACAATCCGCCGTATTCCTCGATATAAGTATCATAGCCGTTAGGAAGTCGCTTGATAAAACTATGAGCGGATGCAGCCTTTGCGGAATTTATTATTTCTTCATCGGTAGCATCGGGTTTACCGAAAGCGATATTCTCTTTGATAGTGCCGGCTTTTAACCAGGTCTCTTGCAATACCATACCGTAGCCGTTACGTAGCGAATCACGAGTAACCTCTCTAATGTCGTTACCGTCTACCGAAATACTGCCACCGTCCACGTCGTAGAAACGCATAAGTAGGTTGATTAATGTACTTTTACCGCATCCGGTAGGACCGACTATCGCTACATGCATACCCTGTTTAACGTCCAAATTAAGGTTCTTGATAAGTTCTTTGGATTTGTCATATGAAAACTCCACATCCTCAAGCTTGACGTCGCCGTTTACGCTTTCCATTTCGATTGCGTTGGGGCTTATCGGCTCAGAATCGGCATTCAATAATCCGAATACGCGCTCGGCGGATATGAACGCATTTTGCATTTCGGTAATAACTCCGCTTATTTCGTTGAATGGCTTGGTGTATTTATTGGCATACGCGAGCAAGGATGACAAATTACCCACGGTGAAAGCCGTTGCTGTGGTTATGGCACCGATGCAGAGTAAACCGCCCGACAAAGCAACGGATAGATAAACTATTGAGTTGACAAAACGAGTTGTCGGGTTGGTGAGCGATGAAAAGAAAATCGCTTTGGTAGAGCATTTTTCCAATCTATCGTTAATATCGTTGAATTTGCGTATATTGTTTTCTTCTTGCGAATATGCTTTGACCGTTTTTTGGTTGGTAAACGCCTCGTTGATAAATCCGGTAATTTCGCCCGAAACGGTAGCTTGTTCTTTGAATTTGGAATTTGTTTTCTTGACAATGAATTTTGCGGTCAATAAACTAAGAGGAGTCAATACGAATACCAAACCTGCAATCAATGGACTTACCGTAAACATAAATACCAATGTTACCACTATGGTAACGATACCGGAGAACAGTTGAGTCATACCGAGAAGTAGACCGTCGGCAATTTTTTCTACATCGCCTATTACCCTCGAAACCACATCGCCGTAGGAATGAGAATCGATATAGGATAGCGATAGCGTTTGGAGTTTATCGAAGGCGTCTTTACGTATATCGCGAACAAGATTAAAAACTACCTTGTTATTCAATAGATCGGTAAACCATTCGAAAACTGCAGATACGCCGATTATACATAGTGTTATCACTATTAACTGTGCGATGGCACTTAGGTCGACTTCACCGATACCTACCATAAGGTCTATCATTTTACCTACCATAATAGGTACGTAAAGGGAGCCTACTGCCGAAACCGCACTTAGCATAAAAGATAGGACGATCAGTATCGAATACGGCTTCAAATACATAAATAGTTGTTTGACGGTGCCTTTGTCTATTTTGTTATTACGTACAACCTTATTCATTTGCTTCTCCTCCTTTACGGAATTGAGAATAGTATATTTCGGTGTACACGTCGCACTTACCGAGCAACTCGTCATGTGTACCCATTCCGACGAGATTGCCGTCATCGAGTACCAAAATCTTATCCGCATTCATTACCGACGATGCACGCTGTGAAATAATGAATGTCGTCGGTTTGTTTTCCATTTTCCTTATTGATTTACGAAGTTCCGCATCGGTAGCATAATCGAGAGCAGATGAGCTGTCGTCAAGAATAAGTATTTCGGGGTTACCTATAATACCTCTTGCAACCGACAATCTTTGCCTTTGCCCGCCCGAGAAGTTTCTACCGTCTTGAGCAACCGGTGCATCTAAACCACCGTCTTTGTTTTGAACGACTTCTTTGCATTGCGCTATCTCTAACGCTTTCCAAAGTCCTTCATCGTCGCATTCACCTCCCCAAAGAAGGTTTTCTCTAATCGTTCCCGAGAAAAGAACAGCCTTTTGCGGTACTATGTGAGCACGCTTTCTAAGGTCTTCGGGATCAATGCTTGTGACGTTTATACCGTTAACCAGAACTTCGCCTTCGGTTGCCAAATAAAACCTCGGTATTAGATTAGCCAAACTGCTCTTACCCGATCCCGTACCGCCGATGATACCGATAGTCTCGCCTTTTTTTGCACTAAACGATATACCACTAAGTGAGGGTGCCGAGTTAGATTGATAGGTTAAACTTACGTTTCTAAATTCTACCGCAACATCGGTGTTAGATGTATTGTCGTTTTCTTCGACGACTTCGCCTGTAGGCATATCGAGTACGGCTTGAATTCTCTTACCGCAAGCGATTGCCTTAGTCATATTGAGAATAAGTCTTGCAAGTTTAACCAATTCAATCAATATTTGCGACATGTAGTTAAATAATGCAACGACTTCGCCTTGAGTTAAACCTCCTACGTTGACTTCGACTGCACCGAATTTCATTATCAAAACAATGGCAATGTTTACGATAGCAAAAGTCAAAGGATTAAGCAAAGACGCAAGTCTGCCTGTTTTTATTTGTTCATAGGTCAATGACTCATTTTTAGAGTCGAATTCATCTCTTTCGCGACCTTCACGGTTGAAAGCACGTACCACTCTTGCACCCATTAGGTTGTTTCTGACACCTGTAAGCACGCCATCGAGTTTTCCCTGTATCTTCTTATACAATGGCACGTTTATAGCCATTATTCCACCTATAATAACGGCTAAAAGCAATATCGCGATGGCAAAAATCGATGATATTTCGATATCTATCGCCATAGCGAAGCCGAGTGCACCCAATACGATAAACGGAGAACGCAAAACAAGACGTAACAGCATATTTACGCCTGTCTGTATTTGATTGACGTCCGAAGTTATTCTCGTAATAAGGGTAGGTGCGCCGAGTTTATCGAGTGTTGAATATGAAAACCCCTGTATATGTGTAAAGAGAGCTTGCCTCGTTTTTTTACCGAATCCGACCGCTGCCCTTGCCGCATAGTATTGAGCAACCACCGCAAACAGTAATCCCAATGCTCCGAAGCCCAACAAAACACCGCAAGCACCCCAAATGCCCGATGATGAACCCGATGGAATAATATCGTCCACTATCTTAGCGACAACAAGAGGAACCAGAAGTTCCATTCCCGATTCCAAAAATTTAAATATGGGAGATATGATACATTCCTTAGTATAATCTCCTAAATAACGAATTATATTGTTCTTTTTCACCAATAAACCGCCTATTTTATATCGATTTTATATTATTTACTTAGTTAATATCGGGCAAAACATTTTCGTTTACCTCATGTTGCGAACCGGTAGGATTCAATATACTATAGCCCACGTTTACAAGATGGTCCGCCACACGCTCGAGACCGATAACTGTGGAAGAATAGTATTGACTACCGTCTATGGAGCAATGTCCTTCTTGAAGTCTCGAGAAGTGTTTAGCAATCAATTCTTGTTTGAGCCTATCGGTTTGTTCTTCCAATGCCGTCAGCTCGACAAGTCTTGTTTTATCCAATTGTTCGAATGCCTCTTTAGATATTCCGAACATATCCAAAATGACCTTATGCATTCCCGAAAGCTCTTTGATTGCATCTTTCGAAAAAGCAATACCTTCCTTTTTCATTTGTACGCCTATCTCGTGGAAGTTCTCCGCATGGTCACCTACACGTTCGAGGTCGTTCAATACATGGAAATACGATCCAATAATCTTTTCGTCGCTATTCTCTACCATCGGCGATAACTTGATGAGAAACTTAGTCAACTCGCTATTGGTAAAGTCGATAATAACTTCGTTGTGAGCAATCGATTCACCGCATTCGAGCGAACCCGTGGTCAATGCCACAAAAGAATCAGAAATGTTTTTCTCCACCAATTCGAACATATAATCGATTTCGTTTTTAACCTGCATAAGTGCGATGGGCGGAGTACTCAACAATCTCTCGTCGACATATTTGAAAGTCAAGTTTTCGCTTTCAATTTTCTTATCCTTAATCACCCATTCGGAGAATTTGACAAGTTGCTTGACGAAGGGTAGCAAAACCAAGGTGGTCGCAACATTGAATACCACGTGGAATATCGATACCCTCATTTGAAGGGACATTGCATCCGTACCCGGGAAAATCGATGTTAAAATATCCACCGTTTGTTCGCGGAATATCCATATCAAAACGGTAAACAGCACCGTTCCTATCACATTGAAGGTGAAGTGAATAAGTGCTATTCGCTTTGCGTTTGCCCCTGTACCGACCGACGCCAATAGGGCAGTAACGCATGTACCGATGTTTGCACCGAGAATAATAAAAAGTGCAAGGTCTAAGGGAAGCACTTCCATACCGACCATAGTAATCACGATACCTGTCGCGGCGGAAGAACTTTGGATAAGTGCGGTAAACACAATCCCTATCAAAATCAATAAAAGCGGAAAATCGATGGTGCTAAACACTTCGATAAATATCTTTTCAACCAAAGGATTACCGAATGCCTGCTCACTGCTCATTATATTTAAGCCCACGAATATAAAACCCAATCCGCAGAACAAACTGCCTAAAAGCTTGATTCTTTCTTTTTTAAAGAAGCCCATCATGACGCCGACGAATGCCAATAAGTACATCGCCATATTAAAATAATCGTTTTTCAACGCTACCAATACACCGGTTATGGTAGTACCGATATTGGCACCCATTATTATAGGCGTAGCTTGCATCAAAGTCATCACTCCGGCATTGACTAAACCGATGACCATTACAGAAGTTGCAGACGAACTTTGGATGATAGCGGTTACGCCGGCACCGATACCGACTCCCGAAAAACGATTGTTGCTTATCTTGTTGAGCAACTTTTTCATACCGGCACCGGCACTTTTTTCCAAAGCACCACCTAAAAAGTTCATACCGATGATAAAAATACCTACACCTGCAAGCAACCAAATAAGGCTTTGAATCAATTGTAATATTTCTTCACCCGTGAGCATCGAGTTTCTCCTACAATAATATTGATTTAACTAAAAACCTACCTATATTATAAGTAAAAATTAAGAATATTCCAAAGGATTTTCATTACTTTTTTAAAAAGTAAACTATACACCTCTTATATAACAACGATTAAGTCAATTCAATCCAATAAAAGATATAGACAAGCGGAAAGGATCCATACAGCATACAGAATAAAAGGTTGCAATTATTAAGTTACTGCTCTTGCAAAATATGTTTTTTTATTCTCGTTATTCGGCAGAAGTTTCGGCACAAACTTTTTTAGCATCCATTCTTTCTTTTATCGCACGAATGATGGGCACGATATAAGCTAACGTCATACAGAATAAAACTAAACATGCATAATGACAAATGTATACACCCCAACCATGATTTTTGTTAAGGAAAGGAAGCCCTTCGGCAGGCGGTGCAACCACATACATAAAGTTGATATTGTTAACACCGTCGTAAAGCATGCTATTGATATAAATTGCCAAGAACATCACTATTACCATACACTTCAAACTGCTGAAATAATCTTTTATCGTTAGATTAATTTCCTTTGACCTATAAATATTGAGTGCATAAACAACCAACGATAAATGGTAAATATTGTACTGTAGCATTATCGGAACATAATTCAAGGACGACGAAGTCGGTATCAATAACGCCGCAAAG
This sequence comes from uncultured Christensenellaceae bacterium, assembly GCA_964391805.1. Lineage (GTDB taxonomy): Bacteria > Bacillota > Clostridia > Christensenellales > CAG-1252 > RUG14300. Next base: position 90,750 of record CAYMNK010000006.1, read on the forward strand.
CCACCGAATAAACAACTCGGAAAGATAAAACTAAGGATGGTTCGTTTGAGTTTTTCATTCTTGGTAAAAGCAACTATCGCCACAAGTAATATTTGAATAGAACATAAGTGAAATGGCAAATCGGCCTTAGGTAACACTCCACCATAGAGTTTCTCATTCTTAAGAATGTAAAAGAACACCTTGACCGTTTCGCTAATAACGCCTATGTAAAACATTATCCTACTAACTTTATTGAAAGACAACTTCTTACTAAGTAAAAAAAGTGCCACGATAAGCACAATCGATATGACCAAAATAATGATGCGTTTAGTTCCAAACATAAGTTTTTCCTCTGTTAAAAATTCTTTTTGCTTTCCCAATAAAAGCAATGCACTATAAGTTTTTGTACAACTAACGATATTACCTATCGTTATCGAACAACGGTAAAGTCCTAAACCGTTCTAATTATATCATATCGATAGAGCAAAAAACAAGCGCATATATATAAAATGTGAAATTTTAGTTCCTCCGTGTCAGTAAACAATACGCCACTATCCAGCTAATACTGTGCGTCGTTATGAAAAGTACCACGCCATCAATGTCATTCTGAGCAAAAGTCGACAGACTGTAGTCGAACGGCGAAGCCGCACCGAACATAGTGAGGTGGAATTTTATTCCTTATTAACAAGGATATTATTCTATATGCTATTCGTTATCGTCCGCAAGATACCAAATTGTTACACAATTTGATTCGCACTGTGTGCGAATTTCGAATACGCTCAGTATGACGGCGGGCGATTACCATCTATTAAATAATCGACAATTATGCTAAGCAAAATTTCACTTGCCTTTAGACAAACTTCACCGCGCCTTGTCGCTCATCCTGTCATTCTGAGCAAGGGTGACAACCCGCAGTCGAACCCGAAGGGTGACACGTAGTGTCAGAATCTTATTCCTTATTTTCAAAGCTGATACAATAACAAAAACTAATCGTTTCGTCCGCAAGATACCAAACTCCTACGTCGTTTGATTCTCTCTTCGTTCAAATTCCTGCGCTCAGAATGACATTTAATGGTGCTGTGCTGTTCTTAATTCGACGCTCAGTATGACATGATTGACAAGTATAATTGGTGCAAATTAAAAAGCAAGCCGGTTAGGCTTGCTTTTTGCTATCATTTTCCTTGAAACCTTTACCATAGATTTCGGTTGCTTGTGTTACAATAAAGAATGCATTGGGATCTTCGTCCTTGACGATTTCTTTTAGTTTAGGATAAAGATGCTTTTTAATCGCTACCATCAATACATCCTTATGTACGTGGGTGTATCCGCCATTACCGGACAAGACCGTAACGCCCGCATCCAAATCTCTAAGAATACGTTCTTGAATTTCTCCTTTTTTATCGCTGATGATGTAGAACATTTTGGCTGAATCGAAACCGAACACAACCTTGTCATATATGATATTCGATACAATAAGCGTCAAAGTAGTATAGAATCCTATTTCTATATTATTATTCAATACTGTATGAATGATAACTAAGATAGCATCGAAAGCTAAGAAGATTTTGCCTGCAGTAAAATTAGGATGTTTAACCCTTATCATCTTAGCAACCACATCAATTCCACCGGTGTTTGAGCCGACTTTATATACGACAGCCCTCCCGAATCCGGTTAGTAATCCGCCACACAGACATGCCATAACTGCATCCTTAGCATTTATCAATACCTGAGTAGTACCGCCTGCAGTAAGAACTTCTACATATATATTTTTAAAAAGATGAACATCATATTTATTGAATACATATGTAAATAAAGACATCGAGCCCGAAAGCGAAAGAGTTCCGAGAATGGTCAAGAACATATATTTCTTACCAAATACCACCCAACCGAGAATGATTACAGGGATGTTTAAAATAAATGTCCAGACACCTGCGTCAAGTCCAATCGGAATGTTCACAAGCAATAATGCCGTTCCTGCAAATCCGCCTGTCAATAAGTTTTGATCCTTGATAAATAATGTGACACCTAAGCCATAAATACCGGCACCTATAATAACTGCAAGTATTCTAAATGTCCACTCGAAAGCCTTATTTTGTTTAAGTTTAGCAAAGTCTTCTTTTTTCATTTTTTTATTCAAACCACTCTTCTTTGGTTATTTATTATTGAATGTTTAGTCTTTACGACCGGTTAAATGTCCTATATCGCTGAGTCCGTCAAAACCTAATTGGCGCAAACCCTCATATAACACGATGGCTACCGAATTGGATAGATTCAACGAACGCAAGGTGGGGAGCATAGGAATTCTCAAAGTATCCGCATAATTTGCTTCAAGTAGTGGCTCGGGAAGTCCATAAGTTTCTCTACCGAACAACAAATAATCGTCTTTACCATACGAAACCTCGGTATAGGAATGGTCCGCTTTAGTGGACAAAAACCAGTATTTACCGCCCTTAGTCTCGGCAAAGAACTCATCCAAATTCTCATATACTCTAATATCAACTTTATCCCAATAATCTAACCCGGCACGTTTAACCGCCTTAGCAGAAATATCGAAGCCTAACGGCTTGACTAAATGCAAAGTCGAACCGGTTGCGGCACACGTCCTTGCTATATTGCCCGTGTTTTGCGGGATTTCGGGATACACCAAAACTATATTCATAAGCACATTATATATCATACTTAATATTTTTGCAACAATTAATTATTAAGTATTTAAATAAATATTTTTAAGGTAAATAGTCAATTAAACAATGTAAAACCAATGTTGACAAATAGTACGTTTACACCTATAATATTGATATAACAATACGAAAACATTTAAGGAGCATATTATGAAAAAAGTCATAAGACGAAGCGTATTCGAAACAAACAGTTCGAGCTCTCATTCCGTTACCTATAGACGCAAAACCGATGACGATTATGAAATATGCGAAAGAAGAACGTGCAAATGCACCGATAACGATAGAAAAATCGCATTTTTGATTTCGGCATGCGATATAGCTATGATGCCTCTGCTAAGGGATATCTCAAACTGGGTAGCAAAGTTTAAAATCAAGACGGATAAAAATTTCATTCGTTGGATCGAACAAAATTTTTCTTGTCAAAATGAAGAAGAATTATACGAAAAGTTGAGAGCCTACCCCGATATTACCGAGGAAGTAATCAAAAACACAATTGGTCCCTATTATGAGTTTAGCGGGAAGGAAAACAGAGATGAATTAGTACAAATATTCATTGATGAGTGGCATATACCCGAGGAAATAATGTCGGCAAGTATCTATATCAATTGGCAAAATAGAATAATGCAAACATATGCATCGATTCTTAATACGAGCGTCGAAGAACTACAAAAATATTTTGATGCAAAATTCGGCGACGAATATCCGCTTTGCGAATGTTTTTTCGACGAAGGTCCTCTCGAAAGTTGTAATTGCGGAATCGAAGAAGTCTTGTGGAAAGTTGAAAATGAATATAAGGATATCGAAGAATTGACAATGGCAATTCTTAACGACGAACTCAGCATATTTTCGGACGAATGGTATTAGTATACAATTAGAGGTGTTGTCTGCAAGATATTGTTATCCTTTAAACAAAAAGAGTATGCGCTGTTTCATACTCTTTTTTATATGGAAGCAGATACCGACACCTATGGTGTCGCCCTGTCGGGTTCGACTTCGGTCTGTCGACCTCAGAATGACAAGAATGATATTATTTTGCTTCTTTCCAAATACATTATACCACATTCCCTCCGCTCAGTATGACATATATATTTATCCATAATATTGCGAAGCAATACATCATTTGCCAAAGGCAAATATCATTCATCATTATGCGGAGCATAACATCATTTCCAATTATTATTCCAAGGGGCGGACGCGAAGTCGGGCACCAAGCTCGGAACAAATGCGGCGGGCTTGGGCTTGCTCTTCGGGAGTGGTTACTACATCGACTACTGTCATTACGACGTCGATTCCGCTCTCAACTGCCGAACGAGCAAAAAATTTAAGTGCATCAAACGACTTTATGCCGAACTTAGATCTCGTAACCGATAAATATTTTTCTTCGTCTACGGCATTTAGGCTTATGGATAACGTGTCAATTTTACCGACAAACATCGAGGCGGTTGAATAACCATTGATAAAATCACTTAATCCGTTTGTATTCACGCGTATGGGTATATTGCTAACCGATTTAATATATTCTGCTATCTTTAACAGATCGTGCAAACGTTCGGTCGGCTCACCGTATCCGCAAAAAACTACTTCTTCGAAACGATTCAGGTCTACTTTATTAAGTTCGGCTATAACCTCACTTATATCGGGTTCTCGAATAAGCCATAACGGTTCCGAGCCGTAAACACCGTCATCGGCTTGGCGCAAGCAAAAAGTACATGCGCAAGGACACCGATTGGTTAGATTTATATATAATCCGTTTTTGACGGTATACAGAATAGTAAATGCTTTTTTCATAATTAACCCTTATATTTATTAATTATCGCCTCTGCGACTCTTAAACCGTCTACACCTGCGCTCATTATTCCGCCGGCATATCCGCACCCCTCACCGCAAGGATAAATGCATGCGTTACCAACAGCGGAATAGTTTTCGCCTCTTAAAACTCTAAGCGGAGCGGAACTTCTTGTTTCGAAACCTGTCAAAACGGCTCCGCTATAATCGAAGCCTTTGATTTTACGTCCGAACGCCGAAAACGCTTCGACAAACGCCGATTTTGCCGATGTCGGGATTTCTTTATCGAGTCTTGAGAAAGTTACACCGGGACGGTAAGTCGGCTTTATTTTATCGAATTTGGTCGAGTTATTACCGCTGACAAAATCTCCTAACAGTTGACACGGCGCATAGTAATTATTACCTCCTAACGAATACGCAAGACGTTCGTAATATAACTGTTTTTCCAATCCGTCAAAGAGTTCTTTGCCGGCATCAACTGTGGTCAAAACCGCCGAATTAGCGTTCACGCCGTCACGCTTATAATAACTCATTCCGTTGGTTACAATGCCACCCGCTTCGCTCGATGAAGCGGTGACGTATCCACCCGGACACATACAAAAGCTGTATACTCCACCAAACGGGGTATGCTGTACAAGTTTATATTCAGCCGGGGGCAATAACGGATTTTCGAAATTATCACCATACATTGCTTTATTGATATCACGTTGCAAATGCTCTATTCTAAACCCTAAGGAAAATGCCTTGGGTTCCATAACAAAACCGCGCGCGTGAAGCATTTTATAGGTATCTCTCGCGCTATGTCCGATTGCCAAAACTACGCTATCGGTGACGTATTCCTTATCAGCAATAACACGCACGGTGTCTCTGTCTTTGATTATGTCCTCGACCTTGGTGTTAAAACGGACTTCACCGCCTAATCTCTCTATTTCTTTACGAATGGATACGACCATCGGCAACAATCTATCGGTCCCGATATGCGGTTTAGCGTCTATAAGTATATTTTTATCCGCTCCGTGTTCGACAAATAGTTTGAGTATAAACTCGCTTTTTGCTTTTTCACCAATACCCGTAGTCAGTTTACCGTCCGAAAACGCACCTGCACCGCCTTCACCGAACTGCGCGTTGCTTTCGGGATTGAGTCTACCACTCGACCTAAACGACTCCACGCTGACACTTCTATCGTCGGCACTTTCTCCACGCTCCAAAACTATAGGATTCAAGCCTGCCTTAGCCAAAACGTATGCGGAAATTATACCGCCGGGGCCAAATCCCACGACAATAGGACGATAGCGTGACGATACCGTAGGTATTATGTACTCGTTTTCGGGTTCTACATCAAAAGATATTCCAACCGAATATACATAACAAATATTATCCTTTTTACGTGCATCCAACGATCTACGCAAAATCTTGAACGTTTTAATCCTTTTGGGCGATACATTCAACTTTTTGGCACACTTAAGTTTGATTTCGTCCGCTGTCGCACAAAGGGGCATTTTTATGTCGTGAAGAATTTTCATATCATCATTATATCACACCGCTTTAAGTTATGCAATTTCTATTTCGTCAAAATAAATACGGTTATAACAAAAATTATCAAAATCATAAGTCATTTTCTTTTTATACTGTTTATATGGATAAAAAACTCGGAAAGGTACTATATACCATTCAAAGAAATACAAGTTTGACTAAGCTCGACATCAAAAATAAAACGGGATTCAGTATGACGACGGTACTGAGATGCGTTAGCACCCTCGAGGCACAAGGACTCATCACTTGCGCTACTCGCGACGGCAAAGGCGGAAAAGCACCCTCGGTAATTAATGTAAGTTACTGCGCATACGTAATAGGGGTTGCTTGTACGGACAAAGGGATATCTGCCACAAGAACCGATCTTTTCGGCAATGTGGAAGAAATAATCGAGTTGGATGAGCTTGACATTCAAAATGCGATAAACACAGTCACTAAAGAATATCCGCCAAGTGCAATCGGAATAATTGCTAACGATACCTATCTCGAATTAAATTATTTCCCCGATATCCCAATACGGTACGGATCTATTGCCGAGGGGTTATCCTCTTTCTATCGTTTTTATTCACCCGACATAGTGGGTAAGACGGTTGTATTATATTTCGATAGCCATATCTCGCTATTAACGGAAAACGAAAATACCCGTTCTATTTTTCTTGACAGGCTGTATTCTCCGCTAATACATCGAACAAACGGAAGAATGCGCTACGGTGACGTACTATCGGAGCAAGCGATTACAAATAAACTATTTGAATTCGGTTATAAAAACATAAAAGAATTGACGGCAAGCAATAACCCAAATGTAATTGCTTACCGTCAACGCATAATTAAAACTATTAACGAACTACTATTGGAAATCCTTTGTTTCGTTTCTCCGAATTGCGTAATTATAGGCGGATTCTTACCCGAGAGCCTCTTCCCGAAAGTCATAGAGGGAAGTGATTGCTCCGTCATTTACGCAGGAACGGTTTCGGGGGCAGGCGGAAATTTAGCCTCCGCACTTGCACTTAGTTGCCTATATTGCTACGATTCCGATTATTCTTCGGTCGCTTGAACAGAATCGATGGGTTGAACTTCGGGCTTTTTACCGAATAATTGTTTGAAATGTAAACCCTTACATATAAAGATTTCTCTCGATATCATCGCACCGCCAAATGCTAAACTTCCACCAACCAATACATCGGACATATAGTGAGCACCTGCTACAATCCTCGCAATTGCAACAATACCTGTGTAGGTAATGCACGAAGCCCAAAGCGCGAATCTCGCACGCTTGGTCGCAAATTTCTCGTTCAAATAGGGTAACGCAAGCAAGGTGTATACCATTCCTGCCGAGAAGGTGTGTCCCGACGGGAAAGATTTACATGCGTCACTTACGAAATCATACTTGGTTTCGACCGCACCGCTTGCAACAAGAGCAAGCATATTACGCTTACCGTTGATTACATACCAAGGTGTGTATAAGTCAAAATTGTTAAGGTAATTCATTGTTCTATAGCGAACTCTGCCGATTGGGGATTTTACGAAATGCACAATTAAATAAAACGCTACCGTACATACGATGGCTATCGCCCACCAAATGTATCTATCGTTATCCGCTTTGGAAACCTTTTTCCATGCTTTGATAAGCGCAACGGCAGAAAGCACCGCCATAACTAAACAAATCAATTGGATATATAGCGATGTCGCTAATTCGGATGCATCGTCGATAAGTACGTTATCCGCTCCACTCGCCGTCAATCTTGCACCAATATATTCGCCGACATACTCAAAAATATCCTTGAAGGTCATGAAAAAGCCCACCAATATGATTAAGGCGCCTACAAAACCAACCAAAAACCTCAAGCCCTTTCCTTTGTTTAACCTGATACCGTACCAAAAAGCAATAACACCGGCAATAGATACCATTATGTACAGAGCGCATGAGCCGACTGCCTCAAAGAAAAGCGCAAAAGCCGACGATGAAATGTATTCTCCCTCGAGAAGGGACCCGTTGGTAAGAATGTCGCTTATTTGTAAATCGAAAAAGGATGCAACTACCAATAATCCCGCGATAATCACTAAACACAACACTAATGAGATGATCGTCTTTTTCTTATTGGTGAAACTTAAATCATTGATCATAATCAACCTTCCTTATAGTTATTTGCCGTTCACGCCTCTAAGTAATAGGGCATCGGGCAGTAATAATCGATAAAAACAATCCAAATTGAATAGTCTACATCGAAAACCTTTTTAATTATAACCCATTTCACCCATTCCGTCAATACCAATGGGGAATATTTGTGTTTAGCCCGTGAATTGGTTACCGTCCCGTCATACTGAGCGGAGCGTAAGCGGAGTCGAAATTCGAACGGAGTGAGAATTTCGACTACGCTCAGTATGACGGCGGACGGAATGACATTTGATGGTGCAGTGCTACGCCCTTCGCTCAGTATGACATATAAACAAATATTCAAACTTCATTATTGCCTTTTCAATAAAAAAACTGCCCTTGAAGCGAGCAGTTTTTTGTTTATTGTCATATTCTCTCAAAATTAAACTAACTTTTTCTATGATTATCTAATATTGCCAACTGTACGAGGATAAAGGATGACATCTCTAATGTTGGTCATACCGGTGACGTACATTATCATTCTTTCGAATCCGAGACCGAATCCGCTGTGAGGAACGGAACCGAATTTACGCAAATCGAGGTAATCGGAATATGCCGATAAATCCATATTACGCACTTTCATAGCCTCAAGAAGTTTGTTGTAATCCCATTCTCTTTCGCTACAACCGATAATCTCGCCTACACCGGGAACCAAAAGGTCGGTAGCCGCAACCGTTTTACCATCGGGGTTTTGCTTCATATAGAAGGATTTAATCTCCTTGGGGTAATTTGTTACGAATACGGGTTTTTTACAAATTTGCTCGGTGAGATATCTTTCATGCTCGGTTTGGAGATCGGCGCCCCAATATACGGGATATTGGAAGTCCGCGCCCGATTTAGCGAGCATATCGACGGCATCGGTATAATCGATTACGTCAAACTTGTTATTAATCACATTATTGAGTTTCTCTTTTAGACCTTTTTCGAAGCGTTGTTCGAAGAAGTCCATTTCTTGGGGGCACTCGTCCATAACGGCTTTAACGATATATTTAATCATTTCCTCGGCAATCTCTATAATGTCGGGAAGTTCGGCGAATGCAACTTCGGGCTCAACATGCCAAAACTCAGCCACATGGCGAAGGGTGTTACTCTTTTCAGCTCTAAAACTCGGTCCGAAAGTGTAGATCTTACCGAGCGCGGTAGCGGCAACTTCGCCCTCGAGCTGGCCCGAAACAGACAATCCGGCTCTTTTGCCGAAGAAATCGTCCGCATAGTATTCTTCTTCGTTCTTATACTTATCCGAATAGCCGATAGTGGTTACCTTAAACATTTCACCGGCTCCTTCGCAGTCACTGCCTGTGATAAGCGGAGTATTGATATAAACATAATGACGCTCACCAAAATAGCGATGGATTGCTCTTGCCATGACCGAACGAACGCGGAAAACAGCGTTAAACGTATTGGTGCGCAAACGCAATTGAGGAATCTCACGCAAAGTTTCGAGTTTTTGGTGTTTCTTTTGAAGTGGGAAATCAAGACCACAATCCCCGAGCAATTCGGCGGATTTAACCGCAAGTTCCAGACCATTACCGTTGGGGTTGTCCTCTAAAATACCTGTAACTTTGAGAGATGCGCCGAGGTGGAGTGCTTCCTTGGGAATATCTTGTCCGTTAGCCTTATCGACAACCAATTGAAGGTGCTTAAGGCTGGTACCGTCATTCAATTCGATGAAGGTCATATTCTTAGAATCTCTTGCAGTTTTTACCCAACCGCAAACGACGACTTCGGCACCTTTATTGAACTTACCGTTTAAAATATCAAAAATATCTATATGCTTCATACTTTCTCCTAAAACCGAAGCATAATACTTCGATTGTAACTTAATAGATATATTATATAATCGAATCACTTCATATGTCAATCCCGATTTTCAGGTATTTTTTATTTTCGGTATTTTTTTTAACAAAACTCCACCATCAATATCGTACTGAGGATATTAGACGCTGTCGCTTAATATATCAGTAGATACCGACGCTATGCGTCGCCCTTCGGGTTTGACTACAGACTTCGTCTTTCGCTCAGTATGACTATAATGAAAGCGTGCTTACGCTATATGTGGCTGACGACTCACAATATATTGTTTCACAAAGCCGTGTTTTTTTTAATTGATGGTGTCGTTATCGTCCGCATCCATAAATAATTCATATAACGATGGACGAAAATCCGTTTTTGTGATTTGGATTAAGATACTGCAAGGCTGTGCCTTGCACTGCTTCGCAGTTCGACTGCGGTCTGTCGACCTCCGCTCAGTATGACATAGATGAGACGGGCGATTACTAATTGCCCATTTATAATATGTTATTATTATAATAAAAAGTATGCACTTTAAAAAAATATATTCACAACCTATTGACATATAAAACTGAGTGCGATATAATAAAATAACAAGTGTTATGCTACAATTTATGCAAACAAATGGCGTTTATCAATGTCAATTATAATGTTTATCAATATCAAGGGCTGATAGTAATATAACCATTGCGCTTGGAATTGATTTTTTAAACATTAAAGGAGATAATTATGAGTGATATAATTAGAATCGAAGGTCTTAATAAAAGTTTCGATGAAATTAAAGCCGTTCAAGACCTTAGTTTTAAGGTAAAAAAGGGTGAGCTGTTTGCCTTTTTAGGTGTAAACGGAGCTGGTAAGTCGACCACTATCAATATAATGTGCGGTCAATTACCTAAGGATGGCGGTAATATCGTCATCAACGGTCATAACATTGACGAGGATAGTGATGGAATTAAGCGAGATATGGGGGTCGTTTTCCAAAACTCTGTACTCGATTCCGCTCTATCGGTATACGACAATCTCGAAAGCCGTGCGTCATTGTACGGCATAAACGGGAATGTTTTCAAAGAAAGGTTAGCCGAATTAGCAAAACTACTCGATTTCGAGAATCTTCTCAAGCGTACCGTCGGGAAACTTTCGGGTGGTCAACGCAGAAGAATCGACGTAGCAAGAGCACTTCTACATAAGCCCGAAATCCTTATTTTGGACGAACCGACTACAGGACTTGACCCTCAAACACGTAAACTGCTATGGCAAACAATATACGATTTGCGTAAAAGCGAGGGAATGACGGTATTCCTCACCACCCACTACATGGAAGAAGCCGTCGAATCGGATTACGTTATCATCCTCGATAGCGGTAAAATCTCTGCCGAGGGTACACCGTTAGAACTCAAAAACGCATATACAGGTGACTACATTACCTTGTATAACACGTCCGAAGATGATGTCAAGTCTTTGGGTAAAGACTATGAAGTCATAAAAGATGCATATAGAATTGCGGTCCCCGATACAAAAGCAGCAACGGAATTGATTTTGGCGCATCCTTCGGTATTCACAGATTATGAAATCATAAAGGGTAGAATGGACGACGTTTTCCTTGCGGTAACAGGTAAAAACCTCGGAGGTAACGAAAAATGAGCACACTATTATCATTAACTAAAAGAAATATCAAACTTTTCTTCAAAGATAAGGGAATGTTTTTCACATCTCTAATCACCCCGGCAATATTACTCGTATTGTATGTTACATTCTTGGGCAACGTTTATACAGATAGTTTCCGCTCTTCCCTTCCCGAGGGATTTATCCTTAGCGATAAGCTTATCAATGCCGTTGTCGGAGGTGAACTAATTTCCTCAATGTTGGCTGTTTCGTGCGTAACCGTCGCCTTCTGTTCAAACTTCCTAATGGTTCAAGATAAGGTTAACGGTGCTATTAAAGACCTAACGATTGCCCCCGTTAAACCGACCATTCTTTCGCTCGCATATTACTTCGCAAGTATCATCAGCACACTTATGATTTGTTACGCTGCAACCGCGATTTGCTTGATTTATATCGCAACGGTTGGTTGGTATATGTCGGTCGGTGACGTTTTCCTACTTTTGCTCGACGTAACGCTATTGGTATTGTTCGGTAATGCTATGTCCTCGGTAATCAACATTTTCTTGAATTCTCAAGGACAAATTTCGGCTGTCGGTACCGTTGTAAGCGCAGGCTACGGTTTCATCTGCGGTGCATATATGCCGATATCGTCGTTCAGTAAAGGTCTACAAAAGGTAATCGCTTGTCTCCCGGGTACATACGGTACATCGTTAATTCGTAATCATGCCCTACAAGGCGCACTAAGCGAACTTGGATCAAACAACGTTCCCGATGAGGTAATAGAAGCCATCAAGGATTCGATAGACTGTAATATTTACTTCTTCGATAATAAGGTTTCCAACTTGGGTATGTATTTAGTTCTTATAATCACAATCGTAGTGCTTATTGCCGCATACATTCTTATCAATATACTAAAGACAAAACGCAAAACAAAATAAGTTTCCCTCAACCCAAAAGACCTATCCAAATTTGACGGATAGGTCTTTTTTTATGCAGGTTTAGAGTCCACATTCACCTTTGAACTCGTCCGCAAGATACCAAATTGTTACACAATTTGATTCTCTCTTCGTTCGAATTTCGACTACGCTTACGCTACGCTCAGTATGACGGCGGACGAAAATATCTTGCTCACTATGATATTTGATGTTGTAATACTGTTCCTTTGCTCAGTATGACATATATTTGCCCACTATGTTGCGAAGAAATACATCATTTGCTGTAGGCAAGCATCATTAATCATTATGCGAAGCATAACTCAATTCGCTTTAGCACTCATCCTCGAAATACTGACAATTACTACATGATTTAATAAGAAACACGTAAAAATAAATCGGAAATTTGCAAGTTTGAGTAAACCGTTTTTTAGCATTGACAAGGTTGTCAAAAATGTAATAAAATCTAAATGTACCGATTGCTAAAGGTTGAAAAGAAAATCGTTTAAAAGTAAGCCTATAAACATCAATGGGTATAGAAAAACAACTAATAGTCAATAAATATTAGAGAGTGTAATTGTTGCATGGCTAAGGAGCGCATTTATTTATGCATTGATATGAAATGCTTCTTCGCATCGGTGGAATGTGCGTTGAGAGGCTTGAACCCCTTCGAAACTAACCTCGTCGTTGCCGACGAGTCGAGAGAAAAAGGGGCTATTTGTCTTGCAATTAGTCCTAAAATGAAGTCGCTCGGAGTAAGAAATAGGTGTAGGCTGTACGAAATTCCCGACCACATTGAATACATCATCGCTAAACCTCAAATGCAAAAATATATCGAGTTCGCTGCCGATATTTATTCGTGTTACCTCGATTATATATCTAAGGACGATATCCACGTTTATTCGATCGACGAAAGTTTTTTAGATGTCACCGACTACTTGAAACTATATAACAAAACACCCGTGGAAATGGCGAAATTGCTAATTAACGAAATTGCAGTTAGAACCCATATTCCGGCTACATGTGGTATTGGTACCAATCTTTATCTTGCTAAAATCGCCCTCGATATTACAGCAAAAAAATCGCCCGAACATATCGGTTACCTTGACGAAGATAAATATAAAGCAGAACTATGGGACCATAAGCCGTTAAATGACTTTTGGCAAATATCCTCGGGAACGGTCAAAAGATTAGCTAAAATGGGTATATTTACTATGAAGGCAATTGCGGAATGTCCCGAAGAATTATTATATAAAGCATTCGGCATCAACGCGGAATTATTAATTGACCATGCAAAAGGAAAAGAAAGTTGTACTATTGCCGACATTAAAGCTTATAAAAGCAAAAGCAAGTCGGTATCATTTTCACAAATATTGTTCGAAGATTACCCATTCGACAAGGCACGACTCGTCATTAAAGAAATGGTACTAAACGGTTGCGAAGAGTTATCCAGACGCCACTTGTCGGCAAATGCCGTTTTTATTAGCGTGGGCTATTCTAAAGACTGCTACGAGCCGACCGGCGGTAGTCATAAACTTAATGTTACTACTAACCTATTTTCTAAAATATTGCCAACGTTCCTCGAAATTTATGACAAAACAACGTTGCCAACAATCCCTATTCGCCGTTTGGCAATAGGATTTACATCGTTATGCGATTCAGATTGCGAAGGGTATGACCTTTTTACCGATTTCGATGCCGTGGAAAAGGAAAAACGATCGACAATGGCAACCTTGGATATAAAAGATAAATTCGGTAAAAATGCCATAGTCAGAGCCATGGATTTAGATGAAGGCGCAACCGCCATGATTAGAAATAAACTTATAGGAGGTCACAACAAGGATTAAATATGGAAAAGAAAATTAATAGAGCCGCACAATTTATGCCCTTCGATGCCCTCAAAGGTTTACAAGAGGAACTAAGGAAAAGAGAGGAACTGCATTCGCGTGCAGAAAAGAGAGAAATGGACGAGGAATCGATTAACGAAATTTCGGAAATGCTTAGACGCATTCGTAAAGGCGATTTTATTGCTGTCGAATTCTTTTTTAATGGGCATAGTTTAAAGACTAAAGGCAAGGTCGTGGATAAAAAAACAACCGAAAAAATATTAATTCTCGATAGTGTATCCATCGATTTTGAAGATATATATAAAATAACAATTATAGAGAAGTAAAAGTACGGATAGGATGTTTTCAATGTTACGGATGCAGATACCGATGCGTTGCATCGCCCTGTCGAGTTCGACCACAGGACGGTGATAAAGTCCGGCGTCATACTGAGCGGACGAGATTAGCTCAGTAGGACAGCGGACGCTCAGTATGACATTGATGGTGCGGTGCTACCCATAGTTTTCTCAGTAGGACATACAAAAAACTGCTCTTTTTAGGGCAGTTTTTTGAAGAACAAATAATAAGAGTGCACGTTATTAATGGATAACTCATTTTTATTGTTGGATTGAGAGGGTACCGTTATCGCTTATCACGGTTACTCGTGTGAACGGTTTCGGATTACACTCTATGATGTATTTGGCAATCAATGTTTCCACATTAGTTTCGATGTATCTACGCATAGGTCTTGCTCCGTATTCGGGATCGTAACCGTTATCTGTAATTACATCAAACGCCTCAGGCGTGATTTCCAGTGTCAAATTCATATCCTTCAATCTCAATGCAAGGTTATCAAGCATTAAGCGGGCAATCTTAACTATTTCTTCACGCTCAAGCGGATTGAAGTAGATTATTTCGTCCAATCTGTTCAAAAACTCGGGACGAAATTTTTCCTTAAGCAACATACTCATGCTCGCATTCAATTCGTCTTGATTTTTATAATTAAGCATGTACTCCGATCCTAAATTGGATGTCATGATAATTATTGTGTTTTTAAAATCGACAGTCTTACCGAGACTGTCAGTGATTCTGCCGTCGTCAAGGATTTGTAGCATCAAATTAAAAACATCGGGATTTGCTTTTTCTATTTCATCGAACAGCACCACCGAATAGGGTTTTCTTCTAACTGCCTCGGTCAACGCTCCGCCTTCTTCGTACCCGACATATCCCGGAGGCGCACCTATAAGCCTCGATACCGAGAATTTTTCCATATATTCGGACATATCTATTCTTACAATATTTTTATCGTCATCGAATAAAATTTGCGCTAACGCTTTGGCTAATTGGGTTTTGCCTACACCCGTAGGTCCTAAAAACATAAAACTGCCTATGGGTTTATTGGGGTTTTGAATGCCTGCTCTTGCCCTCAATATAGCATCGCTCACTTTCTTGACCGCCTCGTCTTGACCAATCACCCTCTTGGATAACTGTTCTTGGAGTTTTAGCACCTTTTCGCGCTCTCCTTCCATCAGTTTTGTCATAGGAATTCCCGTCCAGCGCGAAACGATTTTGGCAATTTCATCTTCGGTAACTTCGGAATTCAACAACCTGCCCTTTTCCTTGTTTTTCTTGATTTCGGACAATTCCTTCTCAATTTTCGGAAGTTCGGTATAACGCAGTCTTGCGGCATTCTCGTAATTGCCCTGCAATTCGGCACTTTCGATATCGGCATTTACCTTGTCTTGTTTAATTTTAAGTTCTTTTTCGTGCTCGATTTCTTCTTTTTCCTTTTGCCACTGAAGTTTCATTTCGTTAAAGACTTTATTAGCTTCGGATAATTCTTCTTTGAGTTTACATAAACGCTCCCTGGATAACTCGTCTTTTTCCTTTTCGAGCGCCATTTCCTCTATCTGTAAACGCATTATTTTTCTCGATAGTGCATCGAGTTCGGTAGGCATTGAATCTATCTCCGTCCTAAGCATTGCGCCTGCTTCATCAAGCAAATCTATAGCTTTGTCGGGCAAAAATCTATCGGTAATATACCTTTCGGATAAAGTCGCCGCTGCTATCAAGGCTCTATCGTGAATTCGTACACCATGGAAGATCTCGTAACGTTCCTTCAAACCTCTCAAAATGCTGATGGTATCTTCGATAGTCGGAACATTTACCATAACCGGCTGAAATCTACGTTCAAGTGCAGCATCCTTTTCGATGTATTTACGATATTCGTCGAGAGTTGTCGCACCGATACAGTGAAGTTCACCTCTTGCCAACAGCGGTTTCAATAAGTTTCCAGCATCCATTGCACCCTCGGCTTTGCCTGCACCGACAACTGTGTGAAGTTCATCGATAAATAGAATTATTTTTCCTTCGGCTTCTTTGATTTTATTCAAAACAGCCTTGAGGCGCTCTTCGAATTCGCCTCGATACTTTGCACCGGCTATAAGAGATGCCATATCCAAAGAATAAAGCATTTTACCCTTAAGTCCCTCGGGAACATCGCCCTTGATAATTCGCACAGCCAAACCTTCTACTATCGCCGTTTTACCGACACCGGGTTCACCTATCAACACAGGGTTGTTTTTTGTTTTTCTCGATAGTATTCTTACAACGTTTCTTATTTCCTCGTCTCTACCGATAACGGGATCGATTTTATGTTCTTCCGCCCTTTTCGTTAGATCTATGCCATATTTTTCTAATACATTTTCTTCCTGATTGGGTTCGTATTGCATAATTCATTCTCCTAAAAATTTTTTAGCGGTCGAAGTGTTCATTTGTTAGCACTCTTAACACTTGACTGCTAATATTATACGCCCTTTAACACCTTTTGTCAACACGTTAAAGCATATATTTTGATTTTTAACAGTTTTCTTTTCAAAAATGCAATGTTATTGTGAATTGTTTAATTGATGGAGTTCGCTATCGCCCACATCAATCAAAAATCCATATAACGGCGGACGAAAATCCGCTTTTATATTTTGAATTAAGATACTGCAAGGCAAGCCTTGCACTGCTTCGCAGTTCGACTACGGGTTTCACCCTTCGCTCAGTATGACATTTGATGGTACTGTGCTTTTCATTGTTCGATCAGTATGACATTGATGGTACAGTACTACGTTTTTTTACTCAGTATGACATTGATGGTGCAGTGCTACGCTTTTTTCTCAGTATGATGGGCGAACGAGCATCAGTATGACATATATTTATCCATAATATTGCGGAGCAATGCATCATTTGCCATAAACATCATTTGCTTTAGCGCTCGTCCGCAAGATACCAAATTGTTGCACAATTTGATTCGCACAATGTGCGAATTTCGACTACGCTTGCGCTACGCTCAATATGACAGCGGACGAAACGGGCTCAATATGACATTTATTAATAAAAAAGAACCGCCGAGCGGTTCTTAATCGATATGTTCTTGGTCTTCATATTGAAGTTTGTATAAATTATAATAGTACCCGTGATTCTTTAACAAGGTTTGATGGTCTCCTTGCTCTACTATTTCGCCCTTTTGCAGACAAATAATGTTATCGGAATGCTGTATGGTAGATAGTCTATGTGCGACTATAAGCATAGTGCCTATATTCATCATTTTTAGAAGTGATTGCTGTATCAATCGTTCGGTTTCGGTATCGATATTGGCAGTTGCCTCGTCAAGAATAAGTATTTGTGGTTTATGCGCAACCGTTCTGGCAAAAGATAACAATTGTCTTTCACCCGACGAGAAGTTTTTACCGCCCTCGGTAACGGTTTCGTCTAAGCCGTTGGGCAATTTATCGATAATTTGATCGGCATTGACATATTCAATTGCTTCAACGATTTCTTCATCGCTAATGGCGTCATCTCTCAAATTTATGTTATTTCTAATCGTACCGGAGAATAGAAATACATCTTGAAGCATCTGTCCTATCGCTTTCCTTAGAGACTGCAACTTGATATTCTTTACATTGATACCGTCTATCAATATTTCGCCTTCTTGCACATCGTAATTGCGGACAATTAACTGTAATATCGTAGTTTTACCCGCACCGGTAGCACCGACAAACGCTACCGTTTGATGGGGATAAATATGGAATGAAACGTTTTTAAGAACCCATTCACCCTCTTTATACGCGAACCAAACATTTTTGAATTCGATATCGCCCTTAAAGGAATCGATTTCCAACGCATCGGGTTCATCGGTAAAGTCAGGCTTATTATCTATAAGGTTGAAAAGTCTTTCGCTCGAAGTGAATGCTCTCTGCAATTCGTTAAGCTGGTCCGCTAAGCTTTGAATCGGATTAAAGAACTTACTAAGCAATGAATAGAACATTTGAATAGTTCCGACCGTTGCACCTATACCGGTGACGGCTATTAATTCGATTTCACTCTCGCTCATTCCGGCAAAAGACGCCTCGACGATCGACGCATTGACATCCTTCAACAATATGTATACGCCGAATCCGAACATGCATCCCATACATAGATAATACAAAAATCTTATAAGCGGACGGAAAAATGCAAATACTCGAATATTTCGTTTGCGTGATTGGTATATATTATCGTTCAACTTATTAAATTCGCATTCTTTGCGCTTTTCTTGGTTAAATATCTGGGTAATTTTCATTCCCGAAATGTTTTCGTTAAGGAATGCGTTCATAACCGAAAAGTTTCGTCTAATGACTCTATAATTTCTGCGCGCATACTTTCTAAACAAGAAGGAGCTAATTCCTATAACAGGCATAAACGCCGTTACTATGAGAGCAATTCTCCAATCTATGACAAGCATGGTTGCAAGTACACCGACCAACATGATTATGTTTTTAATCATGTTTACAATGGTATTTGTAAATAAATTACTCAATGCATCGGTATCCGACGTTACCCTTGTCACGAGACTACCCACGGGAATGGTGTTTATTTGCGCAATAGACATAGAGTCGATATGTTTGTACACATCCATTCTAAGGTCATATATGATATCTTGACCGATGCGTTGCAAAGACATCGTGGTAATATAGATGCATACAACATTTGCGATTTGTATGGCAAAAGTGATTCCGCAAAGAATAAATACATTGATAAGTTCGGGCTCGCCCATTATGGTAACGGTCAGTTTTTCGGTTATTTTGCCCGGTATTACCGAGATGGCTAAGTCAAACACTATAGTCAAAATCATAAGCAAAAGGACGCCTAATAAGCGTAACGCATAAGGCTTAATATAAGGAAGTGTCCTTTTGATTATTTCGCCGTCCTTCATTCTTCTATCGGCTTGTTCGTAAATGTGATCTCTTGCCATATTACATCTCGTCTAATTCTTTTTCCAATGTTTGCAACTCAACCATTCTCTTATATATCTTAGAAGATGACAAGCATTCATCGTGAGTTCCGAACGCTTCAACCTTGCCTCCGTTCAAAACCAATATTTTATCCAAGCCCCTTACGGTCGATACCCTCGATGCTATCAAAATGGTGGTTTTGCCCTTTCTTTCGGTCTTGATATTATTAATAATTGTCTCTTCGGTTTTGACGTCGACTGCCGAAACAGAATCATCCAACACAAGTATCGACGGATCCTTAAGAATGGCTCTTGATATAGAAATACGCTGTTTTTGTCCGCCCGAAAGCGTTACACCGTTTTCACCGATAACCGTATCATATCCCTCGCTAAATCCGACAATATTGTCATGCACCGCCGAAAACTTGGCAGACGATACCACTATCTCGTTCGAAGCATTCTCATCGGCAAAAGATATGTTGGTCTTGATGGAGTCCGAGAATAAAAAGTTGTCTTGAGGACAATATCCGATATTATCCCTTAATTGATTCGCTTTCAATTTCATTATGTCGATTCCGTCGATGAATAAAGTACCTTCTTTAACGTTGTACAGCCTAAACAGCATATTAACCAACGTAGATTTACCGCTACCGATCTTACCGACTATACCAACCGTTTCGCCCGCATTAATCGTGATATCGATATTAGATAACACATCGATGTCGGGAGCGTCGGGATATGTAAACGAAAAATCCTTGAATTCGATTTTTCCGTCAATCTTCTCTACATCAACGGCATCCTCTACATCTCTAACCTCAACATCCTCATCGAGGAAGGTCGATATGCGCTTTAGCGACGTACGTCCCCTTGCAACGAGATTAATCATACCGGACAAAGCAAATATAGGCCAAATGATGGTATCGAGGTATCCTGTGAACTCTATCATACTACCTACGGTGATTCCCTCAGCACCGCCGGAATTAATGTTCTTATAAACCAAATAACTACCGCCGAACAAGACTATAGCAAATACTATGTAAATAAGCGAATCGAAGGCAACATCCAACAACGCATTTAGCTTAACAAACTTAACGGTGGTATCCTTATTTTTGATGGCTTCTTTAGAAAAGCGTTTTAATTGAAGTTTTTCTTTGACGAATGCTTTGATTACTCTAATACCGGTAAACGCTTCTTGAGCAAAATCACTCAAATCTTCGAATGCCTTTTGTCTTTTTTCGAACGCTCTCTCGAATGCTCTATCGAGGAATACGGACACTACCGCTAAGAGTACCAACGGAATAAGACAAAATGCTGCCAATACAGGTTCAACCAAGAACATTTTAACCATTGATAAAACAAGCAAAAAGATTCCGTCTACGAATTGAACAAGACCAAACCCGAAAACCTCTTCTATGGTCTCGAGATCATTGGAAAAATAGGACAATATAGCACCTGTTTTATTGACTTTATAATAGCGCTGAGTCATAACCTCGGCTTTTAAAAACATCTTATGTCTAAGGTCGGTCTGTATTCCCACTGCTTCGCCTAAGATGCAAACACGCCATACCAATCTGCCGAGAAACATACCTGCGCCGATTGCAACTATGTACAACGCCAATTTAATGAGTGGCCAATAATTATCCGAAGATACCCCTCTGCTCGTGATGGTATCGATTATTTCACCTACTACCTCGGGGATATACAGTTGAATCACGTCAACGAAAATAAGAGCAATAAATCCAAAGAAAAATTGCCAAAAATACTTTTTATAATATTCGTTGATGTGTTTACCAAAAAGCATAAAGTCCACCTTGATCTTGTATTACTAAAATTATACTCGGTTATGGCGGATTAAGTAAAGACAAATTGAGGGGTTTTAATAAAAAATAATTTATATTATTTTATAAAGGGATGAAAGAAGACTCAGAATGACATACAAAAAAAAATGCGCCATAATGTGCAGTTTTTGAATGAAGAGTTGTGAATGTATTAATTGATGGTTTAGGCCACCGTCATACTGAGCGAAACATAGCAAAGTCGAAATTCGAGTGTAACGAGAATCAAACGGCATAGACTGATATCTTGCGGACGATAATGTGCATTCAATTGAACGGAATCCTTATTAACAAGGAAGCAGATACCGATGCCAAAGGCATCGCTGCTACGCAGTTCGACTCCGCTTACGCTCAGTATGACATTTGATGATACCGCTATCCAATACTGAAGTGATTGCACGATATGTACCTTTGGCACGCGATATGTTGCTTCGCAACGCCGTGGATTATTTGATAGAATAAACAAATAGTAAGTGCAAAATAAAAAATGATAAGTAGATTGGGTTTTCTACTTATCATCGTCGTCATAATTGAAATCACTGTATATATCATCGTCATCGCTATCCACTTGCTCGGTGATATGATGGATTAGATTTGTATTACGAAAATCTTCGTTTATTTCATATTCGTTTACTTCTCCGACATCAACGGAATCGGCGAAGATTGTGGAATTTACTGGTTGAGATGTTTCGCTTTGAGGTTTTTCGGCTTCGTTATCGCAATTTTCGATATTTTCTACCGTATTTTCCGTCAGTTCCTCGTGATTATCCTCGACAGCCTCAGGTACGCCCTCGCCTTCTTCTATTGTTACGGTTTCTTCGACATCGGGTTCAATGTGTTCGATTACGATATCATCAAATTTGCGCTCCTCAACATCCATTATCTCGGGTTCGTTAATAACATCACTTTTAGACTCGACATATTCCCTTTCGACTTTTTTTGTACCCGATGTTGTTTTGTTTTCGCTCGTTTTATTAACAACGGCATCATTATCGGTAAATAGGCTGTCTTCGATTGCCTTTCTGAGTTTCGGATCGAGTTCGATTGCTCGTTTGGCAGAATTAATCAATTTGTCTGTATCTTTTTCGGGAAGTTCGAGTGCGATTTCCTTACGCTCCTTATACCTTACCGAAGGCGTTCCCAACCATTTTTCGTAAAATGCAATTTCCTTACCGAATAGATTAAGAAGCATCCTAAGAACAAGCAAAAACGAAGCAATTATGCACAATACCTCAAAGACCACTACAGTTTTACCAAAACCCGTCAAGCTCGATACTATGGTGCCGTCTACGTTTTTCCACTTATATATTTTGGTTTTACCGATGTCGACAACTATAAATATTATGGTATACAAAAAGGATATTATGCAACTCAATGCAACCATTCCCTTCGTTCGTGTTTGGGTGAGGTTGGGTGTAATGGCATAGATAAAGAATCCGCACAGTAATGCGACAACAACACATCCAAAAGCTATTGCATATCCGCCGGATTTGGAATATATCGAATTTGCACAAATACCCAAAACGGCAATTAACGTGGCAACAAGTCCGGATGCATAAAAGCATGCGTTTTCTCTAATCCTTTTATCCATATAGTTATTTAAGGGCAACCTCCCAGCCTGCAACTCCTTTATTAAGGGTGATCAATATATTTTTCGCACTCAGTTCGGCTCTAATGCCGTCAGCTGTTTGGAAATCTTTTTGAAGTCGTGCATCATTCCATTTGTCGAGCAATACTTCAACCTCGGATTGAGTAATTCCGTTTTTGTCAAGATACTTATTTCTAATCCTCTCTACGACACTTATAGGATCTTCATTCAATAAACGGATAACTCCGTATACCTCTAATATGGTATTTTTGATCGCAACCACACGTGCAGGTGTTTCGGTACCTTTATTGACGAATACCGTTAAATCGGAAATGTACTTGTTAAGATTGGCAATCGTCAAGGCCGTATTAAAATCGTTATCCATTGCGTTTTTGAACTCATCCTTAATCCTATTGCAATACGGACATGTGTAATCGGGAATAACATCCTTATAAGCCTCATCGATTTTCGCAAACAACTTATAGATAGAAAACACTCTGTTTTCAAGCACATCGAACATACCGTCTACAACATTAAGGTCGGAACGGTAACTATTGGATAGTAACAGCATTTTGATAACATCGCTGACATATTGATCCAATACATCCTTAAGCACAATACCGTTATTGAGTGATTTACTCATTTTTTGTCCGTTAACCTTAACAAGTCCGTTATGAATCCAATACTTGGAAAATTGTTTACCCGTCAACGCTTCGCTTTGTGCGATTTCGTTTTCGTGATGCGGGAAAATCAAGTCCTTACCGCCACCGTGAATATCGAGTGTCTCTCCAAGATACTTCATACTCATTGTAGAGCATTCAATATGCCAACCGGGTCTACCCTTACCCCAAGGGCTCTCCCAGAATATCTCGTCATTACCCGCCTTCTTCCATAGCGCAAAATCGTAACTGTTCTCCTTACCGCCCTCTATTTCCTTACGAACACCCGAAAGTTGGTCGTCACGGTCTACGCGGTGTGAAAAACTACCGTAATTGGCAAAAGAGTTAACTCTAAAATATACGTCACCGTCTGCAGTAGGATATGCACAGCCCTTATCAATCAACTTAGCGATGAAGTCAATGATATCCTGTATACACTCGGTTGCTTTACTCTGAATTGTAGGCGATTTAATGCCAAGACGCGCAAAATCCGAATCGATAGATGACATATTCACTTTTGCGAATTCTTCGGGGTCTACGCCCAATTCGCGCGCTTTATTAATAATTTTATCGTCTACATCGGTGTAGTTTCTTACATACTTAACCTCGTAACCGCTATACTCCAAATAACTGCGGATAACGTCAAAAACAACCGCTTGATAGGCATGCCCGATATGAGCCTCACCGCTTGCGGTGATACCGCATGCATACATCAAAACTTTACCAGGTATCTGCGATATGAATTCTTCTTTTCTTCCAGATAAAACATTATAAACCTTAAGCATATTTTACTCCGATTTATTTTTCTTTATTTATTATATACTTATTTTGTAATAAACGCAAGTCTTATTTTAAAATCCATTCAAAATATGGAATAAGATACCGACGCGATGCGTCGCCCTACGGGTTCGACTACAGGACGATGTCCTTTCGCTCAGTATGACGGGACGGAATGCACTATGACCCGATTATACGCCATCGTTTATCTTAATATAAACTTTCTTTGATGAATGTTTTCGTACCGATTGTTTTGACATCAAAATATTAATCGACTTACAATTTTGGAATATTAATTACGAGGTGCTATTATGAAAAATTATTTATTACTTAATAATCGATATTCCATAACAAAACGCGGAACTTTTAAAGGTGTCGTGTATGATATTCAATTCAGCGTTACAAAAGGTAAAAACGGTAAAACCATATACAAAAAACTTTCGGGATTTAATAGCAAAGAATCCGCCCTTACGACATACCACGAATGGTGTGCACGAAATTGTATCCCCACATCGGACAAACTTATGATAATAGACAAGAGAACAACGGTTGCAGAACTAATTCCACATTATCTCGAATCGCTTCAAAATCAAAATAAAGAGTCAAGCATCTATTGCAAACAGAAAATATTCGAGAAATGGATAATTCCTCAAATTGGCAATCTCAAAATTAAAGAACTTACCAAGTCGACTTTGCAACTATTTCAAGAAAATTTATGGAAAGCCGAAAATACCAAAACAAAAGAATATTACAGTTATCAATACTTGTCAAGTATTCGAGTTAATCTTTCATCGTTTTTGAATTGGATAGAAGATCGCTACGGAATTACAAATAATATGCGTTTTGTCAAAAAACCCAAAAATTTACAATCAAAAAGAATGGTAGGCGATGTTTGGACAAAAGAAGAATTCAACCGTTTTTTATCGCAAATCTCGGACCAAAAATACCGCACCTATTTTTCAATGCTATTTTATACGGGAAGACGAAAAAGCGAAATCGTGGCATTAACTCCCGAAGATGTTGCCGACGGACATATCACCATAAATAAAACCTATTCGAGGAAAACCTTGTCCGGAGAAAAATTCGCAATAACCGCAAACAAAAACAATAAATCGGGCATAAGCTTCATTCCGCCCGACCTACAACGCGAAATTAAAAAATATACGCCTCAAACACCCTTTTACTTCGGCGGAAAACAACCTTTGAGCGAAAACGCAATACGGAACGCTTTCACATCTGCTATCAAAAAATCGGGGGTTAAGCGGATAAGAATACACGATTTAAGGCATAGTTTTGTATCGAGATTGATACATTTAGGCGCAACACCTTATGTGGTGGCGGATTTGATCGGGGATAGCGTGCAACAAATATATAAAACCTATGGGCACTTGTATCAAAAAGATAAAATCAAAGTGTTAATGAAGTTATAGGTAAGTGACATATTTTTTCAAGGATTTAGATACCAATGCTTTGCATTGCCCTTACGGGTTCAACTACAGTCTGTCGACTTTCGCTGTAGGGGCCGATTAGTAATCGCCCTATCCTTGTTAATGCAGACGATAACGTTCCAATATGTCATGCCAAGCATAGAAAACTACGATAAGATTCAAACCATCTGAGTGTAGCGTAAGCGGAATCGAAGGATCTAATTCCTTGTTTATATGGTTTAAGATACTGCAAGGCAAGCCTTTCACTGCTTCGCAGTTCGACTACGGGTTTCACCCTCCGCTCAGTATGACATGATGGACAAATACAGTAAGAGCAAAATAAAAAAACAAGTGCGATGGCTTGCTTTAGCGGGCGTTTACTAAACGCCCCTACAAATCTGTCATATATTATTGTCTTTTTTTAAAAAATCATTTCCACTTTTAATCCATTTCTATTAATATGGATTTTAGATTCCGATGCTATGCATCGCGCTACGGGTTCGACTTCGGGTTAACACCCTTCGCTCAGTATGACAAGAATGCAAGCTAAGCTTGCGCGATATGTGTCTGACGACACGCGATATAGCTTCGCTACGATATGTGCCTTTGGCACGCGATATAGCTTCGCAACGCCGTGGATTTCTTGGATTGATGGTGCACGTATCGGACGCCGTCATACTGAGCGTAGTCGAAATTCGAGTGTAACGAGAATCAAGCGATGCAGTCGCTTGGTATCTTGCGGACGATAACGATAAGATTATCGACCGACATCCTTATTAACAAGGAATAAGATTCCAATGCTACGCATTGCCCTGCGGGTTCGACTACGGGTTGTCACCCTTCGCTCAGAATGACATTTGATAGCGTGATGAGGACGAAAAAGTTGCACAAATAAGTCACAAATAAGTACATATAAAAATCACTTGATTTCTATTGAATATTTTTTACTATTTTGTTATAATTAGAATATATCAATTTTGATGGAGATTATTATGGATTATAATCAAGAGTATTCAAGATGGCTAAATGCCATAAATAATAACGAAAAACAAGAACTGATCGCTATCGCCGATAACGAAAAAGAAAAGGCGGAGCGTTTTTCGATGCCTTTAGCTTTCGGTACAGCAGGTATGCGTGGTATTATCGGAACCGGCACATATAGAATGAATAATTACACCGTTAAGCGTGCTACGTTGGGATTGGCTAAATTCCTTTTAGCAGAAGGTGAAGAAGCTTGCAAAAGAGGTGTCGTTATTGCGTACGATACAAGAATTATGTCATTCGAATTCGCACTTGCTGCCGCTAAAGTTTTATCAAATAACGGAATCAATGTATATCTATTTGAAAATGTCCGTCCCGTTCCGTTCTGCAGTTTTGCAGTAGGTCATTTGAAAACCTCCGCAGGTATTATGATTACCGCGTCACACAATCCTAAGGAATACAACGGCTATAAAGTATATGGTCCGGACGGCGCTCAAATGTCACCCGAAAATACAGCAGAAGTAGTTAAATATATAAATTCTTGCGATTATTTCGGTATCGAAGAAGATAATGTTTCGATAACAAGCAGAGAAGATATGCTCGGCTTGGACGGTGTCAAAATAAGCGAACATATCACCGTTATCGGTAAATCGGTTGATAATGAGTATTATAAGGCAATTTCTACCCAAATGTTGTCGCACGAGGCAGTAAAAAGACAGGGCAGTAGTTTAAGAATAGTTTATACACCTATCCACGGAACCGGATATATACCCGTTACCACTATGCTCTCGAATATGGGTATACCTTATGACCTCGTTGAAGAACAAAAATCGCCCGATGGAAATTTCCCGACCGTTCCACTACCGAATCCCGAGAACCCCGAAGCGTTAGCATTAGGTATCAAATTAGCAAACGAAATCGGTGCAGACGTTGTAATCGGAACCGATCCCGATGCCGATAGAATGGGCGTTGCAATAAGAAATAACGACGGTGAATTCGTATTATTGACAGGAAACCAAACGGGGGCATTGCTTGCCGATTATATCCTTAGACGTAAACAAGAGAACGGTACACTTCCCAAAAATCCCGCTATAGTCAAGACTATCGTTACAACGTCACTTGCTAAAAAGATCGCCGAAAGTTACGGAGCAGAGTGCATAGACGTACTTACAGGCTTTAAGTTTATCGGTGAAAAAATCAATAATTGGGCAGTATCTAACGAGCATACGTTCCTATTCGGATATGAAGAAAGCTACGGCTATCTCGCCGGCACGCACGCAAAGGATAAGGATGCCGTTGTTTCCGCAACATTATTTGCCGAAATGGTATGCTACTATAAGGATATAAATATTTCACTATATAACCGCCTACAAGAGTTATACGCTCAACATGGATACTATGTAGAAAAAAGTTCCGCAACGACATTCCCCGGATTAGACGGTATGCGTATCATGAAAGAAAAAATGGACAATCTTGGCAAGATCACGATAAGCGAGTTTGCAGGAATAGAAGTCGACTACGTAATGAATCTAAATATCGGTCTCAAATTATATTCCGACGGACGCACCGAAAAGGTAGATTTACCTAAGAGTAACGTTTATTATTATTCGCTAAAATCGAGTGATTGGGTATGTGCAAGACCATCAGGCACCGAACCGAAACTCAAAATATATGTTTCAGCTTACGGAAACAGTCACGAAATTGCCGAGAAAAAGGCGTCGATGCTTATCGAAGCCCTTCGCTCACATATGTAATTATCAAACAAACACCCCATAAAAAAAGACCGCATCGATGTACATATTCCTACAATCAATGCGGTTTTTTAATTAATACATTATTTGATGTTCTCAACCTCATATGTGAGATCTCCACGATCGAGAGGGATTAATTCTACCAAGTTTCCATTTGTTTTAATAGTACTATCTTCACAATAAAGAATAAACAATCCGTTGTTTGATAGTAAATCAAGTTTCGACATATCAAGTTCATCATTAAGATAAATTGGTATAAGATTAATGACCATATCGACACAGTTCATAAGTTCAGAATAAGCCGTCAGCCCATTAACCGCACTTATATTCTCACCGCTACTAAAATCGACAAACAGTGTTCGAATCGTACCATCCTCGTAAACATAATATCCATCCTCTCCCGATGAAATGGGGTAATTTCTAAGTGAGACAAAAGACAGTTTTTGATAATACTTTATTTCACCTATTCCCATGGCATAGTTCGCCCCCGAATCTTCACATACAAAGTCGTAAAGTATAGAAGTATAAGTTTCATCTCTTTTAGACAAATTACGAGTAAATCCGTCCTTACTTGAAATTACACCATTAACATACCCTGCGCTCGTCATCGAATCTGCTATATAATCTATTATAAAAGCGTTTTTAGTCCAACTAAAATCGATATATACAAGCCCTTCGTCCTTAAACTCGTTTAAATAACTATCGGAAACGAAAAGTTTAATGGTATTATTTGGATAAAATTCTAATTTTACATTCTCTTCATTTTCGATATATGAAATAAGTTTTTCGACATACGCACGCAACTCGTTGTTTTGGGTAATATCACACGAACTCGCTATATCATCGTTATCGGCAGTAAGAAGAGTGTTATATACTTGACGCACCGGTGCATAATACAGAAACCTATTGCCACTATCTTCGAACGTTTTTAGCGAACGATATAACAGCCCCGGTACTTGAATCTCTTGATTAGGATGAGTGTTTAAATAGTATAAATTTTTGGTATCGTCTATTTGATAGAGGTCGCAAAAGATATTATAAGCATAAACATTAGCTTCTGTATATTTTTTTTGAACCGACTGGCGATAATCTTTATCATCATTGTCTCCAAAATAATAATAAAAATCAAATTCGTCTCCATTATTATATTCGGAAGAATCGACCTTTAACGAATACCACCCGGGCTCCACTTTAAGTAACAAAACAAGTGCTATAGCAAAAAATACCGTCGCAAGCACAACGAACAGTATAAATAGTATCGTTCTCAACTTTACATGTTTATTTGATACTTCTACTTGATTTACCGGAGTCGGCGTTTGCCGATCTTTGTTTTTTACATATCTCTTCATATAGCCTTAATGGGGTTTGACTTAAGCCAAACCCCATTCCTATTATACATTACCTAAGAACTAATAGCAAGAAGAATAAGAATAAGAATAAGATAATTCCTATAACTATAAAACCTGTTATGGCACCCTTTTTGCTCGCTTTAAAATTCTTTATATAATTATGTCGTTTGAATATAAACGCCATAATTATACCTATAATAGGCAATAAAAATGCCAAAAATTTAAGCCATCCGCTACCCGTATCACGAACCGGAGCGTTGAGAATTTCTTCGCTGCAAACAAAATCTTCTTTTGAAGTTTTCTCGGCTTCTTCAATCAATTCTTCATCGCTCATAAAAGATGATGATTTAATTGGATTGTTTTCTTCTCTCAAGCGTTTATACTCTTCGATTTCCTTTTTATTACCAAATATATAGTGATTGTGTCCAATGCATACCATTTCGGGTTTATCCTCGCTATAGTCATGCTGAGACGGATCATATATAAATAATTTTTTTCTCTTCTCGAGTTTCGGATCAGGAATAGGAATAGCGGAAATCAAAGATCTCGTATACGGATGGAGCGGGAAGGCAAATAACTCTTCGGCGTCTGCAATTTCGACTATTTCACCTTTATAAATAACACCTATTCTATCGGAAATAAAACGCACAATAGATAGATCGTGAGCTATAAAGAGATATGTCGTACCGCGCTCTCTTTTAAACTTATTGAGCAGATTTAAGACTTGAGCACGAATTGAAACATCAAGTGCCGAGATTGGTTCATCGGCGACTACAAGAGAAGGCTCCATAATCATTGCTCTTGCCAAACCTATACGCTGACGTTGACCACCTGAGAATTCGTGAGGATAGCGGGTGAGATGCTCGGGAAGCAAACCAACCTCTTTAATCATTTTCTCCACCTTCTCTACCCTTTCTGCCTCATTTTTAAACAGATGAAAATTGTACAATCCTTCACTAACGATATAATCTACGGTTGCACGTTCATTTAATGACGCTGCAGGATCTTGAAATACCATTTGAATATTTCTAATTACTTCTCTATCGAGGCTGTGCGATATCTTACCACTGATTCTAACACCTTTATATTGAATCTCACCTTTCGCACAAGGATTTACTCTAATTACCGCTCTACCGATAGTCGTTTTACCGGAACCGGATTCGCCCACCAAAGAGAATGTCTCACCTTTATAAATATCAAAAGATGCGTTTTTAACTGCATTAACAACTTTATCACCTTTTCCGAAATTAATGTCAACATTTTTTACCGACAACAATATTTCTCGTCCATTTTCATCAACGGGACCATGTTCGGGAAAAGAGGTTTCTTTTCTTGCCGATTCTTTCTCTTCAACAGAAGTAGAATCTGTCAAAACACTTGACTCTTGATGATTAATTTTGTCCTCGTTCATTATTCTACCTCCTCGATATTGAAAGCTTTCAACAATCTACCGTGAATATCACGTATAATCTCCGGTTTTTCTATTTTAGGCGCTCTTGGATCGAGCAACCACGTTTTAGCATAATGGGTGTCACTACCGTCAACTTTAAACCACGGTGCTTCTTTAAGTGTATCAACCTTCAAGCAATATGGATTTCTCGGAGCAAACGGATCTCCTACGATCTTATTATACAACGATGGTGGCGTTCCTGTAATCGAATATAACTCGGTATTCCGTTCCGCTAATTGAGGTAAAGAGGAAAGCAATGCCCAAGTATAAGGATGCCGAGGATCATAGAAAATTTCATCTACTAAACCAAGTTCTATTATTTGTCCGGCATACAATACGGCAACTCTATCGGCTATATTGGCAACCACACCAAGGTCGTGTGTAATAAATACTATCGTATAATTAAATTCCTTTTGAAGGTCCTTAATAAGCTTAAGAATTTGCGCTTGAATCGTTACATCAAGTGCTGTTGTAGGTTCATCACAGATCAGTATTTTTGGCTGACACGACAGCGCGATTGCTATTACAATACGTTGACGCATACCGCCAGAATATTGAAAAGGATAATCATCATAACGATTTTCGGCATTGGGAATACCAACCTTATACATTAACTCGATCGCCTTTTTCCTCGCTTCTGTTTCCGAACAATTTTGGTGCTTAATTATAATCGAAGAAATCTGCCTTCCAATGGTGATGATAGGATTAAGAGAAGTCATAGGATCTTGGAACACAGTTGCGATTCGTGAACCTCTTATCTGTTGCCAGTCCTTAGTATACTTAATTTTTGCAAGATTGATTGCACATATACCGTTAAGTTTCGTTTCCGTAGTTCCATCTATAAATTTAACTCTAAATGCAATCGGGTCAAATATAGAATTGAGTTGTCTTTCATCACTCAAATCTACGCCCAGTTTCATAGCCATGCGCAACGCCAAAACGAGTTTAACTATTAATCGCATTCTTTGATAGAATGGATATCTACCGACGGATAAATAAATCTCTTTACCGAGTATAGCATTACGATGAACGGTTTCTTCACTTATTTCGACAGAAATCGCTTCTTTGTATTTTCTTTCGAGTTCTATAAGTTTCCCATGATAATTATCATGATACTCCTTATCGGCCATCGCCTTACGTTTATGCTCTAATATAGCTGCTTTCCGCTCTCGTTCAACCTGACGAATCTCGATATCACAATTACGAATTACATCTTGTGCTTCACGTATTTTCGTTTTTTCGACAGCTCTGTCAAATGTAAGCTTTTGATTATATGCCTCAGTACGTTTATATTTTAGTTCTTCGAGTCTTTCGTCATAATTGTCAAGTTCACTTTGCGAAAGCGTATATTTCTCTTTCATCTCTTTTTTAAGAGCTAAAATATGTTTATAAATATCCGCACCAAACTCCAACTTTGATGCATTATTTAACTGTTTAAGTACAACATCAAGTAAGAATTTATCAAATTTCGTAGGCGTGGCAGAAGTACGAGCAAGTTCTTCATCACTAAAAATCATATCTCCGTTTGAAATAAAACCATTTGAATCTAACATTCCCGCAAAGGTTTTAGTAAAGACAGATTTACCTGAACCCGATTCACCGACAATTGCAATCGATTCTTTCTCGTATATATCGAGATTAATGCCTCTAATTGCAGTCAATATTCTACCTCTAACACGGAACTTTACCTCGAGATTTTTTATGGACAACAATACCTTCTTATCTTCCATAACAGCCTCCTTACATCATATGAGATTTTGGATCCGAAGCATCGCCAAGTTTTTGTCCAACAACATACAATACTATCGTAATAACTGCAGATATTGCAACAGGTGCCCAGAATTCTATTGCCCAATCGGGATTACTCATAAATACTTGAGCTTCATCAATTATTTTACCAAGAGAAGCATCCGGTAAACCTATACCGATAAAAGATAAGAATACTTCCATGGAAATATAGCTAGGGATTTCGGTTGCAAGCAATGTCATAATTACTGACGTCATAAACGGCAATATATTTTTTAATGCTATTTTTCCGATAGGCGTTCCTAAGCACTTTGATGCAAGATTATACTCACGATCCCTTATAATGATAACTTGTGTTCTTATGAAATAAGCAATACCCAGCCATCCTGTTATAGTCAAAGCAAATACCATAGTCCAGAAACTTGCCGTCAGAATCATTATAAAAACGGATATTATCAAAACATAAGGCACGTTGCCAACAATATTATACACTTCTGTCATTATCTTATCCACAGTCTTAGAAAATCCCCATACTGCACCGAGAATAACACCGATAAACATATTAATCGCCGCACAAATAACAGCCAATGATAAAGAGATGCTTGCGCCATACCACATATAATCCCAAGTTGCTTCTCCGAAATGTCCCGTACCGAGAATATATGAAAAACTAAAACCATATTTTTCTATTGCTTGGCTTGCGCTTAAATGTTGTGACGCGGACCCTTCGGTAACATTTGCAAAAGCATCGGCAGGATCGTAACCGATGATAAGTGGATAAAGATATGCAAAGACTACAACCAATAAGAGCAATCCAATAAAGAATATATTCGACTTTTTGCTGAAAAACACTCTAAACACCGACTTCCAATACGAATATCTCGGCGCGGTGATTTTTTCAGAGTCTATAGAGTTATTATCAACTCGAGAAAATAACTCTTCGTCAGACATATTAAATTCTTGAAGATCAATCATTTTTTCTTCCATAATCGTCACCTCGCCTTTTCTGTAAATGAAATTCTTGGATCTACCATAGCCATTAGAATATCTCCCAATATCAATGAGACTACAGATAAGAGTGCATAAAATAAAGTCAAACCTACGATAACCGCATTATCATATGTATTAATTGCTTCTGTCAACATTCGTCCCGTACCCGGTACAGAATAAATTGTTTCCGTTATAATTGCACCCGTCAATGCCCCGAGTATAGTGCCGGGGATACCATGAACAAGCGGTATAATAGCATTTTTGAGTATGTGCTTATTAAATATTTCGTTCTCGCTCAAACCTCCCGAGCGTGCGAACTTAACATAGTCGGAATTATGTTGATCTATCATGTAACGCCTTAGCCAACTCATAAGGCTCGCTACAGAAGGAAGTGCCAAAGACACGATCGGTAAAATGTAATACAGCACCGATTTAAGTGCTTCATCTATGTCATACCTACCGGGTAAGCCCATTTCCATACCCAATGCTCTAAACATAAATATGTAAGCAAGCGAAGGAACTGCTATAATAAATACGATGTAAATGGTGCCGAGCTTGTCAAAAACCTTTCCTTTATTTCTTGCCATCATAATACCAAGAGGAACACCTAATACATAAGCCATTATAGATGCTATAATTCCTATTACAAAAGATAACGCTATTCTCGAAGGCCCCGACTTGATTGTACCCACACTCGTATAATTATCAGAAAATCTTTGGGCGACATATTCCTTATTGGGTAACACTTCACCGTTTGAAATTAACGAGTCCTTTACAAATGTCGCTGAGTGCAAGTCATCGGATGCATCGATCACATTTCCCGAAGGATAATGTGTTGCTGAAATTACATTGGTTCCTTGCGATTGCGTCATTGTCGTAAACGCATCGGTTCCTCTATTAACGGAAAAAGAGGTTCCTAACTGAATGGTAATGATATTTTGATGAATATATGGAAATTGGTTATCGAAATACAATAGATACTTGTGTTCCGTTCCGTTACCTATTATAGCTGGCGAAAATTTTTCTCCGCCATATACAGGATCATACCAAGTAAAAGTTAGTCCTCTCTCACCAACTAATTGACTATCTTCTTCTACATAATGGATGGTGTCGATTTTGATTAAATTCGAGAAAAATTCTATTGCGCGATGAAAAATGCTATGCTCTTTGTATGCAAAAAGTTTTTGTGCTCCACCTGTGGCAAGTTTTGTTCCCAACATTATCGCATCTAATCTAACCACGGTATAACCGTTGGACGAACAGTATTCATTAAACTTTTTAACATATTCTGCAACAATTTCACTGTCATTGCTCGATGTTTTTCCAATTTTCGCAGCTAAGTTTTTATTTTCCGTACTTAATTCTCCGGCGTCTACAAGATCTTGTAGATAATCCGAATAGTTGTACATGTCAAGATACCCGTATTTTTCCCATTGTGAGTACTTATATTCTTCTTTCACATTGTTTTGATACTTAGTATACTGAGTATCACCCTTAAAAATATAATTTCTATCAATAAGACTATAAACGAGCGCCATGACTATAAGGACAACAACCACAATGGAAAGAAGTCCACGTATTAATCTTTTAATTAGATATTTTGTCATAATACTTTTTTCTCATCAATATACAAATAGGGAGAAACAAGAAACCCTATTTTCTCCCGGTAATTTATTCACTCGACCGAAAATCGGCCGAGTGAACATACATTAATTGTTTATTTGTATTTTTATTAATAATTAGAAAATACCAAGAAGTTTAATCATATCTCCATCGGGGAGCATTGTATTAAGGAATGAAGAAGGATCCTCGTAGTCAGGGCCCCAACCCGAACAGTCATACCAGCTGTAGTTACATTCCCTACCATCTTCTGCATAGTAACCTGCGTAATACCAACCATATACCTCTTCTGAAGCTACGAGATTTATTACGACCTTACCATCAAAAACTTCTTCTATTTGCTGTTTGAGCGATTGCGCTCTCGCGGTGTAATATGAGTAATTCCAGTAAGTATAATCGACCACTATGGGGTTAGACTCACTTACTGATACACCTTGTGCTTCGAGTTCTTGTAACGCAAGTTCAAAATAATGTAGCGCAGCATCCTCGTTATGCCAACCATCGAAACCGGAGGAAGAACCTACACCGCTGTCCGCCTCGGGATCCCAAACCTTGATAGCATATTCTCCCATATCTGCATTGATTTGAGCTTGAACAATAGCACCATAGTATGTACCCGCCTTAAACGTTGTAGAACTTCCATTAATATCAATAGTTACGTCCTTGCTCAAGGATACGAATGTACCGGTTGTATATAAGTTATTCAACGAGTATAAAGCAGCTTCGCCATATACTTGTTCGTTATACAATTTTTTATCAAGTGCTCTTGCAAGAGCCATACGGAAATTACTGTTAGCAAAAGCTGCGTTAGAAACTTCCTTTTGAGCCTCAGTCATTTGAGACTCCATTCCGTAACCTTGAATTGTTTCATAAGCACTACGATTGATGTTTACATAGAAACCAAAAGCGGTAGCATCTGTTCCACTTACGTAGATACAATCGCTATATTTGCCCGCCTTTGCTGTTACGAGCGTGGTTGAGTTCAAAGAAGCACCATCAATTGTGCCGGCTACCATATCGTTATATGTCTTATTAACATCTTTATTTTCAGCATAACTTAACCATGTAATAGTCTTGATGTTAATATTATCAGCATTCCAATATGAGGAGTTAGCCGAGAAAACGATCTTATTGTCTTTTGTGTATGATGTTACGATATACGGACCACAATATGCAATATATTCGGGAGCGGTACCATATTTATCACCAACAGATTCTGCATAACTCTTACAGAACGGTGCAAGAGGATTATATATAAACATCGAAATAAAGTATGAACATGGTTCTTCGAGTGTATATTGAAGCGTGTAATCGTCAACTGCCTTTACACCAACCTCATCAAATTCAACTTCTCCGTTTTCATATTCGAGAGCATTCTTAATAACGCCGTCTACAAGATATGAAGTTGCACCGAAATAGAGGGCTCTTTCTAAACCGTCAACCCAGTCTTGAGCTTTAATTTCTCTGATAACAGCACCATCTTTATCTACCCAATTAATATTTTGACGAATGTGGAATGTGTAAACTAAACCGTCATCGGATACTTCCCAACTCGAAGCAAGTGCGGGTTTAGCAACACCTGTATTATCATATGTAATTAAGTTGTCATATGTATTGATGATAGCTTCTGCGTCAGCGCTTCTATATGTTGCAAATATATCCCATGTTTGAGGGTCTGCACTATACCCCAATGTATAACTATCTTTAAGCGTGTAGCCATTTTCTTGAAGATATGATTGAGCCCAAGAGATATAGTTGTCAAGTTGACCGCTTGATTTTAATTCTGCATATTTACCTTTCAATGCATCACGATCGGAAGATTTGATAGGTTCTGTTGCAATAACTAAGTTTTCGTAACGATTTGAATCATTACCCCAAAGAGCAGTAGATGCCGTATATGGTGCAACTCTACTGATAGCGAATGCGCCACCTTGTGAACTTGTAGGAATATATGTTGCACTTTGTAGAAGCTTAGCTTCCGCTACTGCCATAAGAGCATAACGCATATCCGTATCAGTCGCTGCCAATGCAATTTGATAAGCATCATAGAAATCGCTTAAGTTTGCATCATAGATTTCCTGAGATAACTCATAGTAGCTCTTTTCTATAGGATCTACAGGATCAACCGGATCGTTAGGATCTCCACCCGGGTCGGGATTTGGCTCGGGATTATTATCACAGCCTACAAATGAAACACAAGCAATAGTTACAATAAGAACAAGTGCTATCATCATCAGTAATGACTTTCTTAATTTCATATTCTATTAACCTCCAATAATTATTTATTATATTTCTATCGACATCACAATGTGAAATCGATACGTCGAAATGTTATATTTCTATAATACAATTTGAGTTTTTCGTAAAGCAACCGTTTGAAACAATTTGTTTAACAGTTTTTTAAGAAAATGAGTGAAAATTTGTGAAAAGTAATAGAAATGTATGTTCTTGCGAATTTTTATTCAGTTTGATGAATTTTTATGCAAGAAAAGTTTGACTTTGGTTGGTTTAAATTATATAGTTTTGAGTTGTTTTTATAATTTTTAATAAAAAAAAGAAAAAAGTTTCAAAAACGCTTGACTTTTGTTTTTATAATATGATACTTGCGCGTGCGATAAATATTTTATCAATATTATAAAGGATTAATACCTTGTCAAAAATTAGCTAAATTCGTTTTTAGTAAATTCGTTTTTAGCAAATAATAAAAGGAGTATGTAACCTTCGTTTTTTTTACAAGGAATAAGATTCCGACACCTATGGTGTCGCCCTATCGGGTTCGACTGCGGTCTAACGACCTACGCTCAGTATGACGGCGGACGGAAATCACTATGACATATATTTATCCATAATATTGCGTAGCAATACATCATTTGCCGTAAGGCAAACATCATTCATCATTATGCGTAGCATAACATCATTCGCATCAGCGCCGTCCGCCGTTATATGGATTTTTAATTGATGCGGGCGATTAGTAATCGCTCCCTACGGCGTAGCATAAGCGAAATCGAAATTCGAGTGTAACGAGAATCAAACGGCGTAGGCGTTTGGTATCTTGCGGACGAGCGCACCAGCGTTTGATGTTTAGTAACAAGGAGATCGGTCAATACTTTGGTTATGAATATTGATGAATTGATGGAGATTCTCCAAAAAGACTTTTGTAATAGTTTCGACCTTGTGTTGCTTAAGAGGCGAATAGGAATTCACGAGTGTTTATATGCCTTTTTCGACGGTCTTAGCGACAAAGAGCTTCTCGAAACAGGCGTGATTGCAAGGCTATCTTCATGCGAATTGGAAGATGAAGTCACCATAGATTTCTTGAGAGATCGTACCGCTTCATCGGGGAAAATTGAAATAGTTTCGAATATCGATGACGCCAAAACGGCGCTTGTGGAAAGCAAGGTGCTGATTTTTGCATGCAATTCTTTTTTCAGTTTAGATCTAAGAAAAATGGAAAAACGATCGATAACCGAACCACCCACTTCAAGTGTGCTCAAAGGTCCTCGAACAGGTTTTGTTGAGGAAATTTCCACCAATGTATCGCTGATTCGCCGACGAATCAAAAGCAAAGACCTCGTAATTCAAAACTATAGTGTCGGTAAATACACCTCAACGTCGGTTGCGGTGTGTTGGTTGTCGAGCATTGCCAATCAAGAAGTTGTAAAAAGTGTCATTAAACGCATAACAGAAATCAACATCGACGGCATATTGGACAGTTCCTATATAGCGATGCTGATAGAAGACAACCAATCATCCCTATTTTCACAAATTGCATCTCAAGAAAAGCCCGATATTGTAGCGGGAAAATTGTTAGAAGGACGCGTTGCTATAGTGGTAGACGGTTCGCCGATGGTGCTTACTCTACCCTATATGCTGATAGAAAGTTTTCAAGACAGCGAAGATTATTATAGACGCAACAGACGCACATCTTTCGTTAGAGTTCTAAGATTTTTAGGACTTATTCTTGCTCTTATTCTACCCGCCGCGTATGTAGCAGTACAGGAATATCAATATCAATTTTTACCGCTTAAATTTATGATAACCATAATAAACGCAACCAACGGTACACCGTTTACGCCAACCTACGAAATGTTTATGGTGCTTATCATATTCGATGTACTCAACGAAGCAAGCATACGTATGCCTCGTTTCGTCGGTATGGCGCTTTCCATTGTCGGTGCTATCGTACTTGGAGAAACGGCTGTTTCCGCGGGATTATTGAGTTCGCCCGCCGTCCTTGTTATGGCACTCTCGGCTATCGGATTATACACAACTCCTTCTAATATGGGTACTTTTAGCCTTATTAGATTGCTGTTTTTGGCTGCGGCAAGCCTATTCGGAATGCTCGGTCTTATAATTGCCGGCATGATCTTCATTTCCTTTATTTGCACTCTTAAAAGTTTCGGTACCGACTTCACGGCTCCCTATGCACCGCTTATCACCGACGATCTTCAAGACGGCTTTGTCAAAAAGGACCTCAATGAAATGTATCTAAGACCAAAAGCTCTCAAAACTCAAAATAGAAGAAGGAAGGAATAAGTATGAATGAATCTTTACCCACCCAAGTAAGCGGAAAAGCCGTGTTAAAAGCACCCGAAACAGGTTTATTGGTATTCATCCTAATGATAACCTTTAAAACTTGCAATTTGCCATCGGTTCTGTTTGCCGACCTCAAAGAATCAAGTGTATGGTGTATATTGACTCATTGCCTTATGGACGGCATTTTGCTCATCATTTCGCTATACGTTGCCTCGTTAGGCGGTATACAAAGCAAGAATATTCCTACCCCGCTACGCAAGGTCGCCTCGGCTATCTTGTTTTTCTTCTTTTTATTCAAGTTAAGTGCAGCCATTTATGAAATGACAACATCCGCTTCGAGCGTTTTGTTTGAAAATTCTCTTATATTTCCGATTTTCGCCCTCGTATTGATTGCAACCGCTATTATCGGGTCCAAGGGATTCACCGGGATTGGAAGACTTACTCTTATTTTCGCTTGGATTGCAGTGTTCATATTGGTATTTAATATATTTTTTCTCGGCTTCGACGGCTATGCTTTCAACCTATACCCCGTTTTGAGACCTACTAATTATCTAAAAGGTATTGTCAAGGAAGCCATTTGGTTCGGCGAACCTCTCATTCTTATGACCGCAGACCTCTCCCCTAAATTCAATAAAAAGCAAAACGGTTTTATCGCTATCGCTTATATTTCTGCGGTTTTGGCACTTGTCAGTTTTTATTTACTTCTCATTTTCACCTACGGAGAAGTTGCGGGTTCGGTGAATAATGCTTTTTCGAGGGTCCTTACGATGAATAGATATTCTAACGAATTGGGAGCCGTTGACTGGCCTATGATCGTACTATGGCTTATTAGCGGTATTATTCACGTATCTTGCTTGTTTGCGGGCTGTAAACAATGTTTCGATGAGGTGTGTTCTACTAATAAAAACTCAACACCACTGAAACAGATCATTTTTTATATTTTAGCGGTAGGTATACCTGTGATTTTTTATTTCACGCTGTTTGACAATGTGTTATATACCGCTATACTCTCCGCCATTCCTACAGGGATAATATCGCTAATAATCAGCTACGGATTACCGTTAATAATAGTTATCGCAACTTATTTTAATTACAAAAAAAACTTGCAAAGAGAAGGTAAAAACAATGAACAACAAAACTAAAAAATTCAAAATCATAATTGTGATCATCACCCTTCTCGTATTAGTTTTGTCGGGTGAGCAAATAGCAAAAACTCCCCTAAAAGAACGAGGTGTGGTTGTCGGATTAGGTTTAGACAAAAAGGACGGTAAGATACTACTGCTCGCGCAAATCATTCTAAGCGGTGAAAGTTCTACTCCAGGCTCGGCTTCGGCATATGACGTGCTCGAGGGTTCTGGCGAAACGCTGGGAGAAGCCTTTAATGACCTTGCTAAAAAAGAAATGCTTATACCGTCATATGCGCATTGCAATATCCTTTTTATAGGTAAAGCGCTCTTAGAAAACGGATTCGAGGAAGTTATGACTAAACTATTCGAAAGCAATAGGATAAAAGACAATACTCAGTTAGTCGTTACCGAGGATGCAAAGGACGCTATTACAACGCTTGTACCCATTTCAAGTACGCCAAGCGAATATATGGAAAAGGAAATCAAAATAACAGCCGAAAATGGTGGAAGAAGCATTGTTTCGCTCAAAGATTACTTGCAACGTAAAGATATCACATCCGGTTCGAGATATCTGTCCTATGCCGTTAAACTCCCTGCTAATGCACCGACCGGCGAAAATACAAGCAAGGCAGATAAAGAGGTCTTCTTGTTCGATTTATCCAACACCGCCGTATTCGACCTTGACGGGAAGGTACATTATTACGGCAAGGATATAACCCAAGGAATCGGATTTGTGGAAGCAAACGGCGGAAGCGTTACTT
Organism: uncultured Christensenellaceae bacterium; assembly: GCA_964391805.1. Lineage (GTDB taxonomy): Bacteria > Bacillota > Clostridia > Christensenellales > CAG-1252 > RUG14300. The sequence goes on from CAYMNK010000006.1 coordinate 132,891, forward strand.
ATCGGGAAGACGATAAGTATTTGACGGTCGAAATATTGAAGGCTATCAAATTAAGGGATTACGATAAAAACCCTGCAAAAGTGATTTCGCACTATACCTATTTCGCGCGAATAAGCGAACAAACACTCGAGGATAGCGTAAACGAATTGGACCTTGCCAAAGTGGAAGAATTGATTGCGGATACCATAAAAGAAAAAATCCGCTATAGCTATAACAAGGCAAAAGAGGATAATGTGGATTTGTTCTCGCTAATAGGAAGGCTATACAAACGCTATGGCGTAAAGTATGAGTTGAATGAGATTGAATGGGATATCGATATTAAAGTCATATTGAGATAAAGAACAAAAAAGTGCCCTGTGAGGGCATTTTTTGAGTGAAAAGTTGTGGATTATTTTATAGAAGTTTTTTAAGGATTTTAGATACCGACGCTACGCATCGCCCTACGGGTTCGATTGCGGTTTGCAACCTCCGCTCAGTATGACATTTGATAGTATCGTTCGCCGTCATACTGAGTGGAGCGTAAGCGGAATCGAAATTCGAGTGTAACGAGAATCAAACGATGCAATCGTTTGGTATCTTGCGGACGATAATTACAGCAGAGTGAACGACATCCTTATTAACAAGGAATAAGATTCCGATGCTACGCATCGCCCTTCGGGTTCGACTACAGTCTGTCGACTTCCGCTGTAGGGGCCGATTAATAATCGCCCGCATCAATTAAAAATCCATATAACGGCGGACGAAATCGACTCAGTATGACATTTGATAGTTTTCGTTACCGTCCAAGATACTGCAAGGTAAACCTTGCACTGCTTCGCAGTTCGACTACAGACTTCGTCTTCCGCTCAGTATGACTGGACGGTAATCAGTATGACATACAAAAAAGTACCCTACTATGGGCATTTTTTTTGAGAGAAAAGATAGAAGTGAACAGTGAAGATGTACGAATCTTTTTGAGTAAAAAAGAATCGAGAGATTCAACACGTCCCTCGATTTTTTTATTTTTCTTATAAATTGTTTCTAATTAATTTTCGATAGACTCTGTGTCGATAGTTTCTTCAAGGTTATCGATAGATCCTTCGTCATTATCGATGGTGTCTATATTACTATCGAGAATTTCGTCATCGTTCAATTGTGCCTTTTCTTTTCTTCTATTTTTGATAATTCCAAGAATGAGCATTACCGCAAAAAGTACAATGGTTATAATCCAAAATACTAAATTACAAGTATTTATACCGCTTGCAAAAGGGTATAAAAAGCCACCATTTTCAGGCAATTTATTAAGAATTGCCACGAAGACGAAAAAGTTCGTCAACCCAAGCAGTAATGCGACGCACGGGATGGGTAGCGCCAAAAACCACTTAAAACTCAAGTTTTCGATCAATATCGTAAAGACAATTATAACCACGATCATAACCGCCGTGATATATATCGCATAGAGTCCGTTCAAAAGTTTTAAATTTGACACCGCTTCCGTAGGCAATCCCGATAATCCAACTTCTATATCCTCTGCGGAATAAAAGAGTTTACTATTCATCGGATCAAAGCCGTAATTCTTTTCAAAAGCTCTATACCCGAAAGACGAAAAAGTCAGCACAAAAAATAGCACGACTACTACAAGCAAAAAGAAAGATGCTATAATGTGCTTTTTTGCTATACGCGGGATCCTAATCATTACTCTGCCTCTTCTAATAGTCTATAATACTCGGTAAATACCGCATCGATAACCGAGGCGTCTTCCTCTCCTACCAATAAGCCCTTACCGTCATTGGATTCGACTATTTTAAATACGAGTGCTTCATCTTCGCCAACACCGTCTATAACGTCTAATGGAGAGAGAAGAAAAAACAGTTCTCCGTCCAAATTGATAATTGCCACCTTTTCAAAGGCAACCTTATTTTTATTCTCGTCAAAAAGATATATAGGCTCGTCGTTAGAATCGTCGAGTAATATATCGAGTATATCACGTTCTTCGTTTTTGTTCTTTTTAGTCATAATTAATCTCCTATTAGGTGATTTAAGTATAATCAATTAATACAAAAAAATCAAGTGGTTATCGAAACAATTGCGATTTAACTATCATTACATAGCCCAATAATGAAAAATGCCCGACAGTTGGATAATATATCACCGACTATGAGGCATTTTTTATTTGTTATTAGTATTGATATTTTTTACGATTGGTCAATAAACAAACTATCGCTATTATTGTAGCAAATACGTCTGCAACGGTAATCGATACCCATATGCCGTCGGTACCCCATATCAATGGCAGAACCAACACGGCAATGACCTGGAACACCGCCGCCCGCAAGAAGGAAATAAGCGCCGAAATCGGTCCGTTGTTAAGCGCGGTAAAGAATGACGAACTGAATATATTGAATCCTGCAAAAATAAACACAAGGGAATAAAAATAGAATGCTCGAACTGTCAAATTCAACAATTCTTCATTATTACCGACAAACAACATTGAAAACGGTTTTGCAAGCAATAAGGATGATGCCAACATACATACCGAGGTTATGCCGATAATGACCAAACTTCGCTTGAGAATATTCTTGACTTCATTATGATTTTGTGCTCCGTAATGGAATCCAATAACAGGCGCAACACCCATCGAATATCCTATGAATATTGCGAAGAATATCATACCTACATACATAAGAGTTCCGTAGGCAATAACACCGTTTTCTGCCTCGTACTTCATCAACTGCGCATTGTAAAGCATACCGACGATCGACGATGCGACATTGGACAAAAACTCCGATATGCCGTTAGAACCTGCCAACCATATGGCGCGCAAGTTAAAGGTCGTTTTGCCGAGTTTAAGCGGTATGGTTTTAGAATGGAAGAAAATAACAAGAGGTATGATTCCGCCAATAGCTTGAGCAATGGCTGTAGCAACTGCAGCACCTGCTACGCCCCATTTAAACACTATGATAAACACGGCATCGAGAATCATATTGGTGAAGCCTGATGTCAATGTAACGATAAATCCAAGAGTCGGTTTTTCGGCAGTCGGGAAGAATGTTTGGAATGCATATTGAAGCATGTTCAAAGGAAGTACCGTCAAAATAATGCTTCCGTAAGTTACGCAATCACCGATAATCATATCGCTTGCACCGATTAGCTTCAGGATTGGTCTCAAGAATACGATGCCCAACACCGCCAAAACGATACCTAAGCCCAAAAGTAGATACACGAAAAGCGAAAGAAGTTTATTCGCTTCTTCCTTATTGCCTTCACCTAATGTTTTGGAAATAAGCGCACTACCACCTGTACCGAACATGAAGCCGAATGAACCCAAAACCAATAATACCGGCATTACAAAGTTAACCGATGCGAATGGTGTCTCGCCTACATAATTAGAAACAAAAAAACCATCCACTATACCGTATATCGACGTAAATACCATCATCAATATGGACGGTAAAGTGAATTTTAATAACTTTTTATACGAAAAATGCTCGGATAATTGTATTTTCATTACCTATTCTCCCAGTACTTCTCAATATACGCTTTAACGGCAGGTACCAATGATTTGATTTCGGTACCCGAGGTATTGACGACAAGGTCGTAGGTTTCGCAGTCGCCCCATCGGCTATCGGTCAATAATTCGCGAGTTTGAATCCTTGCTTTATCGATTTTCTTGATATTACGCTCCATTTCGCGGCGGCTAAAATGCTCATCCTTGTGTGCATGTGACTCACAACGATCGATTCTCGACTGCATATCGGCGCAAACAAATATACTGAACGGGGATTCGTCAGCCAAAAGAATATCGGCATTTCGTCCTACAATTACGCAGTCACGCCCTACGCCCGCTATATCCTCGATTATGCGTTTTTCTTCTAACAAAATATTGATTTGTGTGTTATTTACGTTATTTATAGACGAAAATGAACGCCTAAACGTTAGCGATACATTTTTCCAGCCTTGATTATTCAAAGAACGCTCGACATATTTTTCGTCAAGTCCTTGATTATGAGCAATGGATTCGATTATCTCCTTATCGTAATAATCAAATCCAAATGCATCAGCTAAACGCTTACCTAATTCTCTACCGCCTGAACCGAATTGACGGCTAATAGTAATTATCTTCATACTCATTCTCCTTGTTGTTTTTTTGACAAAAACATACCTATTCTAATATATTAAGAGGAAATAAGGCAAGTAAATAACGGTAATAACTTAGTTAAAAGAAAAAGATAAATGAAAAATGATAAAAGAATGTGAAAGCTAACAGGTTCTGACGCGAATAATGTTATGCCATGTACAATGATATTTTGCATCGCAAAAAATGCGGATTTAGATACCGACACTTCGTGTCGCGGCTACGCCGTTCGACTACAGGGCGTTGTCCTTTCGCTGTAAGTGTCGATTAGTAATCGCCCTATCCTTGTTAAGGCAAGCGAAAACGTCTCCATATATGTCATTCCAAGTGTAGGAAATGTGGTATAATAAATTCAGTTTGCTCAGTATGATAGGTAGATGTTTAAATCTTAAATTGACAAAATTCTAATTATTGCTAATGGTGTTTTGATAAAGTTGGACCATTTCTTTGAGCAGGTTTACGTAATTAAAATCTTTATTATATGCGATGTTTATTTCTCTCATCATGCTCAAGTTTTCAATCGGCAATATCGTCAACTTGCCTTTTTTTGCATCTTTAACGCATACGCTATGAGGTAATATTGATATACCAAAATTCTTTCTCACAAGGTCTTTGATTGTAGATACATTGTCGACTTCGAGAGCAACGTCAAAGTTGTCAATTGTTTCGTTAATGCTGATTAGCGTGGCTTCAAATAACTTCCTCGTAGCCGACGAAGGAAGCCTCAAAATCATATTTTCATTTTTTAATTCATCCAGCGTTACCATGGAATGCTTACTTAGCGGATTGTCGTTACTAAGCACACATACAAGATAATCGGTATCGAGCATACAATAGTTGAGTTTATTACTCAACCGTTTACCCTCTACAATCGCTAAATCTAATTCATAATTCGATAACATTTCATAAAGATTATTTATAGTGTCCGTTATGATAGTTATCGACATATGAGAGTATGTATTTACATATTTAGCCAAAATCTCGGCAATGGTATTATTTTCGGAAGAATGCGTGATTCCTATACGAAGTCTCGTGATATGTTTTTGCTCATCCTCAATCTTTGCCAACATTTTTTCATACAACGCCTTCAAACGGCGTGCATACGTAACGGCAATCTCACCCTCCTGGGTTAATTTACATTCGCCCTTTCCTCTTATAACAAGTTTAGCATTACATTCGCTCTCTAATTGAGTAATGTGATTACTAATTGCAGGCTGTGTGAGCGACAAAATTTGCGCTGCACGAGTAAAGCTTTTACACTCGGCAACGGCGAGCAAGGTCTCTAATCTGACATCTAACATTTTTATCTCCTGAAAATAAATCCAATTTATAAATCCACAGGGTTTTATAAATATGATTTATGTTATTTTGTATTATTATATCATGAAGGTTGATAAAATGCAATAGGAATGGTAAAAATAAGTCTAACATGGAAGAAGATTCCGACACCTTGTGTCGCCCTGTCGGGTTCGACTACGGGTTTCACCCTTCGCTCAGAATGACATTATGGTATTGTACTATTCTTTTTTTGCTCAGTATGGCGGGACGGAAACCAGGATGACAGCGGACGAAATAACATTTGATACTATGGTACTGTTCTTCCGCTCAGCATGGCGGGATGGGAATCAGGATGACTACAGACGGAGTTTACTCAATAAAAATTTCGATATTACTAAATAAAAATAACGGTAGACAAAATGCACTTAGGATTATAACAAAAAAATCCGAACCGATTGGAACGGATTTTTTATTTTGCTTTATTTAATACTTTATTGTGTCAATAATAGTAATTTTTAATGCACTGTTTTTTATAATAGCTTTATTCTTTCTTACTGTGTTTTTTAAGTATCACAATTATCACTACCACTGCAACTATTACGACAAATCCTGCTACCGATAATCCGATAATCAAACCGAGATTATCGTTGCTTGTATTCTCGTTGTTTAAACTCTCGATTTTATTTTCAGCTTCTACAAGCTTAGCGCTGTTCGTAATTAGTGCTTTTTCTTCCTCGGATAATAAATCATATGCTTCGCGAATACTCTTTACGGTTTCTGAATGGTCGAGCGTTATTTTATCGGGAAGGTCGTTTATAGCTTGAACCAATTTATCGGGAGCCATATAGATATCGCTATCAATTACTTTTATTTTGCGCGAATAAATGGTATACGCTAAACTATTATCTTCGTCAGCATAACTATAACGATATTTTAAGATAACGTATTCTCCGTCTTCTCCTTTTTCACGCATAAATACTTTAGCATCTACTTCGCTTTCTTTACCGGAATAATCGACAACGGTTGCTTTTACTTCGGTGTCTGTTTTACTCAAGAATAGACGATCGTCTTTGAATGTCAACTCCTTTGCCAAACCGTTAAAACATTCTGCTACGTTGTTTGTCATTCCCAAAACGCCCGATGTAAAATATCTTGCAACGTCTGAAACGCTACCGTAAGTCCAGCAATATCCCATATATCCTCTAACGAGCATCTCGTTTGCCATAAAATACTCGCTTACGTTGCCGTATGCGGTATCAACAACCGTATTGTAGTAACCGCTCATTATCAATCCGTCAACGAATCCGTTATAGGTATAACTATTAAGGTTTGCTGTCGGGATTTCGGACAAATATTTATTCATCACCTTGAGTTGTTCAACATCAAAAGCGATAACAATTATTTTTTCAGCCATTTCCGGATTGCTTGACAATAGTTCAGAGAGTTTATGCACAAGGTTGGAGTCCGATGTTTTGAGCTCTAAGACAAGCACTATATCCTTATCCTTAAACTCATCGAAGAATTCTTTTAGCGTCGGAATATTGACGCCTGAACCTAAAACTTTTCCATTGTAGTTTTTGGTAACCTTATATTGACGAAGTTGTTCAAGAGTGAGAGAAGCGACATTACCGCTTCCGTTGGTCGTTCTCGAAATATCATCGTCATGCATAATAACTATTTCGTTATCCTTAGTAAGTTTGAGGTCTATTTCAAAATGCGTTGCACCGTTCTTATAAGCCTCTATACAACCTTCAAGAGTGTTTTCGTAATTGGATAAACATAAGCCTCTATGGGCAATATCAAACGGAGTACGACTAAGCGAACTAAGGTCAACGTAATTCTTATACGTATTGTACGCCAATTCAAAATCGTCAATACATATGCCGTATGCCCCAGAATTTACGATATCCGCAACCTCTAATTCAGTTTGTGCATCACTATTAATCCAAACGGCTTTTAATCGAGCTTGAAGATAAGAAACATTGCTCGTACTTGCATGTTTTTCATTGAGCATAACGACGTTAGCGCCCGCTTTATTTGCATCAGACACAGCCTTCGCCAAGTCAACTTCATCATTCTCGGTAAGATCGAGAATTGCTCTTGAATAGGTAATACCATCACGAACCTTTTTGATAAGAGTTACGTCCGAAGAAACAACAGCAAAATCTAATAATTTTGCGTTTTGCAACCAATTAATGAGGGTGGTCGTTTGTTTAAGCGACGTAAGGCGGAAAATGGGTATTATGCGGCTTGTTAATTCGTCATTAATAACGTTGTCTATCGTATCGATTGATTTACCGTTAGCATCGATTACATTCAAATCGGGATCTAAATTAAATATTGCATTTTGCGGTACAATAGTTTCGGATAATGATTCTAAAACCGATTTTGAACCGACCTCTGTAATAACAGCCGGTGCCGCTACAAGTCTTGTTTGCGGTATGTAGGTCTCAGCGTAATTCTCTTTTATTCCATATTTATTTACGTTTTCTTCGCCTTTCGTTCCGCTTATTGTTAACGAAGCTATTTCTATAGCACTTCTATTCACAATAATGGCAAAACCACCTTCGTTTTGAACGCCGCCCAATACACCGTATTTATCGGACAATTTGTAACTGTAAATAAGTTTACCATCAAAATAGTGACTTACGTTTCCGTCATCACAAACGATACGCATGGTATGAAATTTTTTGTCGGACGGAGTAGCGCCGGTTTTTATTTTATCGGTATCCGTAAATGACGGCGTTGCGGTAATCGTGGATTGTGCACTTTCACCGTTGACACGAATGTTCATATCGTAGCCCTCGAGTTTTCCGTCCGTAATTTTTGTATGATAAAGCAACGCTATCCATCTTGAATCGTTATCGTAAGATAGATATCTAAATTGCATACTCATATCAAAGTCTTCCACACTACCAAGGTCGGTTGCTATCCTATATAACGAACCATAATAGAGAGACGCACCTATTGAAGCATTTGAGTGCTTAATTGATATTCCGTCGTCTGTTTTTTGCACCGTTCCGTTTTTATAATCGGAGGCAGTGTATTCGCACCAATCATCGGGTAAACCATTCGAAAAATCCGCCGAATATGTAATCGCTTCGCCAACAGCTACCTCCTCGGCTAAAGCCGTAATCGAGATAACGGATAAGGATAGTACGATCGAAAGCATGCAAACAATCGCAATAAGTTTTTTAAATATATTATTACCTTTTTTATTAGTCATTTTCAACGCCTCCCCAATTAATACGTTACCTTAAGTATGCCACTCCAGGTTTTAAAACAATACGTTCTTCCGTCGGCATTTATCGTTTGAGACAAATCGATACCGCTCGTCACCATTATATCGGTATCTTTGCCATCTATAACGATAACTATATCGTGCCAATTACCCGCAACACTCATTTGACTTAGGTCGAAGCGGAATTCCATCAATGAGCTTTCCGTAGAACAGTCGTATACAGCCGGGAATGATATCTTATTACCGCTTGCGGGTTGATATCTGACTTCGAGATGAGCATCTACGTTATCCTTTGTTGCACCATCCAAAAGCGCCGTTTTAACTATAAGCATAGGCTTAGAATCAATGAGCTTAAGCTCAGCGCTTGTATTACTTACATCCAATCTTTCAGTTCGGAAATTTATCTTTAGCGAGCCGTAATATTCCTTGAATTCGTACGTTGATTTACCAACTTCAACAGTTGCGCCGTTTGAAAGTGCGGCACTCAAATCATAAACGGCACCGGTTTCCTCTATCTCGATGAAAACGTCATACCAAACACCCTCAGCCGATAATTTCGATAAATCCAAATCGAAGGACAGTTCGGTCGAACTGCCGCTATTAGCGGCGTAAAGAATTTGTCCGTTTTCTTGGCGAACTGCTAAACGATAGTTGTATTCGATTTCGTTCGCATACGCACGGCCGTCTACATGCAATATCGGTTTATTATCAACGGAAGTGAGGGACGCATAAGCAAACTGAACGAGTTTTGTCGTTTCTTCTGCCGCCTCGGTTATATATGTAGTTTTGCCGTTACGAGACGTAAAAGATACATAATAATAAGGTTGCTTGAAAGTGAAAGAACTGTCGAGATCGCTCTTAGAAGCTAACGATAATTCTGCGCTCACTATATTAGCAGAAGTATCGAAAGTTGCCTTTGAGGATTTATATAGACTTTTACCGGTTGCCGCATAATACGAAGATATAGTCGTTACGTTAACACAATTGTAAAAGATATCGGCAGTTCCGTCATCATTGAGATATACATATAAAGATGTATCGGGGATATATACTCTTTCGCTTACAGTGACTCCTTTATATTCACGCCAAATATAAAGACTCTGACTATATTCGTCGGGAAGCGTTATATTTGCCGAAAATGAAGTTGTGCGATCCGAAATAATAGCATCAACCTTATCACTTTCAACAGGTTCGGAGCCTGTCGTAACATAGTAGATCGCGCCCTCTATAGTATCACACTCGATATCGAAAACGGTATCACTTCTACGAATAACATTGATATGTGAAAAATCCCTATTTTCATCGGGTTGTGATATTGCATTGTGTTCTTCACAGCCCGCTAAGCAACATACGCAGGCACAAACAACAATAAGCAAAATTGTTAATAACTTTTTCATAGTATCCTCCTAAAATACAATGCGGAAATGAATTGGATAAAACAGAATGTTAGCGTTAACATTTTATGATAAAATCCACAATTACTCCTTAGAATAATTATAAAATATTTATTAATTATTGTCAATACCCATTTTTTTAAGAACATTGGGAAAAGCATATATATTTGCGTTGAATGATGGATTTTTATTAATGTTTTTTTACAAGGAATTAGATTCCGACGCTGCGATTCGGAATGCCGTATTGATGGACGAAACGATCACAACAAATCCTATAGAAATGGGCAAGGTGGTCGAAACCGCAATATATAAACACGTCGCATCGATCAACCGCAAGCAAACAACATCCGTTGGATATTTCCGAGGTGGTCGAAACAACAAAGAAATCGATATTGTAATAGATTATCCCAAAACCAAAGTCCTAATTGAAGTGAAATATAGAGAAGGTGCACCAATCGCAAACAATGATGCCATTATTGAATTTAGCGATGAGAGTTCAACCGCAATAATTGTAACCAAAACGGCAGACGATCTTGGCATTCATAACGCACCGAACGGCAAAAAGCTTTTAAGAATCCCGGCATTTGCTTTTCTTTATTTATTAGGTAACGCCGAAAAACACGGACATTAATGCGTGGCTTCTTTAAGTAATGGGGCCGTTCGCTGTCACATTGATAAAAAATAAGCCCATAAGATTAAATCTTACAGGCTTATTTTTTTTTGTTAATTAAACTATTTGAGTTTAGATTATTCAGCATTTACTGGTTTAACTGTAAATACACTCCATGAATTTTCGTTTTTAATAACAGTTAACTTGATATCACCGATTGTAGTCAATACATCGGAAGCGTATAGATAGCTTGCTAAGTTGAAATCTGCAGACTTATTCTCTGAATCAACACTGTCATATAGATAAATATGGAACCAGTACCAACCATTGATTTTAGTAAGCCGAGATAGATCAAACTTCAGTTCAAAAGTATTATCTTCGGATATTGTAGCAAACTCGCCATAGACATTATCGTTACCTTCATTAGCATGGAGCCTTAAAACTCTTTTCTCAACGTCTGCAGAAGCAACACCGCTAACAACCAAATTATTACCATTAACTGTAATACTCATTATGTCGTAATCGGGAAGCTCTACTTTTTTAACTATAACCATTCCCCATGTATCTCCATCATATTGACCCATGGTTATATATCTATAATCACCAACATCTAAAGTTGAACCGACAGGTAACATATCTCCTCTTAATAAATCAATTGAAGCTGTCTTTTGAGAATCATCTTCGGGATTTGCACTTTCATATGAATACACGTGGAACCACATCCAATCACCCGTAGAATAACGAGACAAATCGAATCGAGTTTCAAAAGATCCATTTTCAAGAGAAGCGTAATCACTATAGATATTACCTGCTTGTAATTTCACACAATTGATATTTGAACGAGCAGTACCTTTTACAACAAGATAAGGCTTATTATCATCACCTTTAACTAATTCAATGGATGTTACGCTTACATAGAACGGATTGGGTTGAATACATAATATATCTTTATTAATAACCTTATAATTAACATAATCATAGGTTATTGATTGCTCCGCTTCAAACCATTCGTCTCTCAATAAGGGAGTAACCGTAGCTTCTGCGTCTTCGGCCGGCTCAGCTACATCATATATATCGATAAAAAAGTCGCACCACGGAGTATCAGAAAGTCTTAATTGTTTCAAATTAAATCTTAATTCGAATTTGTTATCAGCAACAGAAACATCACTACCTACCCAATTAGTACCGTTACCGTTTGCACGTAATCTCATACAGGGAATAGCGATATCAGATGTACCTTCTACAACTAACTCAAATACATTAGTTTGATCAATAGAAACATTAGTTATTGTGAATAGAGTCAATTCCGATAGGGCTTTCTCTGCGGATTCAAGTGCAGGATAGTTTTGCACAAGAGCCTTTTGCTCATCCGACAATGCATCGTAGCATGCACGAGCTTGTTCGATTACGGCTTTATCAGAATATTGAACTTCGGTAGGGATAGAAGCAATAGCTTTAGTCGCTCTCAATACTTCGTATTCAGCATAGCTACCGGTTGAAAGATCATAAACCTCAACCTCAGAAGCATTTACCATTAAACCGATTTTACCCGAAGTAAGAACTGTATTATATTCACTGCCCTCAGATATTGCAGCCAATGAATATGTTCCTCTCGGATAGTAGACATCATTAATGATTACTGAAACATCTACATTACCGTCTTTTACTGCAACACAAAGAGTTACCACTTGGTTTTTAATGCTTGATTCACCATTAACAGCTGTTTGATCCTTGAATTTTACTTCATTGCCAACTTTAAAATAACCGGAAGCATTGGTTGTACCGTTTATTCTCATTATAGCAGAATAAACATAATTGCCGTTCTCATCATTATTGTAATTGTAAAGCAAACCAATAAATCTATTTTCATTTTTACACTCAGTTACCTTAAATGTAAGAGCAGCATAATAGTTACCACTTACCTCGGTATCTTTAATAAAGAATGCTCCGTAATATTGATCTTTTCCCGCTTGTTCGGCATCGGCATCGATAAAAATACAATTCTCTCTTTGTTCAACCAATTGGTAACTACCAGTTCCCTCGATATAAGACCAACCCTCAGGAATCTTGGAAGTTTCGGAAGGAGCTGTGCTTACGGTAGGTTGAATAACAACCATATTGTAACTATCTTTCATTGTATAAACAATGCGATTAGCTTCAAGTTTATCGCCGGGAGTAAGAAAATCTTCTCTGTATAAATCTGCTTTACCAACATTTTTATCATCGGCATCATCAACGCTTGAATATGCGTAAATATGGAAATACCAATAAGGTTGTGCATCTGCAGGATTGATTTTATCAGATAAGTCAGTCAACTTAATATCAAAATGAAGCTTACCGGCTTCGGTCGAAGTATTTTTCCAGTATAAATGTTGTTTATCGCCATCAGCATGGATTCTTACATCGGGAATATTGGATTCATTTATACCTTCTACAATTATCATTGGAACCTCATCGACTATCTTCATTTCAATCGAGGTTATCTTTACAGTGCTTGCATCGATTTCAGGGACAGCTTTAGCTTGAAGTACTACCATTCCGACTGTCGATTCTTCGGTAATGATGTAATAATTAACCTTGTTGTACTCATATACCTTGGTTGCATCAAGATATTCTTTTCTCATTAAATCAATTTTAGTAAACGTATCTTCGTCAGAAGGAGTTGCTACAGAATATGTATACAAATGGAACCAACACCAAGGAGTATTATCTGCTACAGGTAATTTGGTAAAAGGAAGATTGAATATATAGGAAACAGAATCAGTTGCACTGTTCTCTACATAATAGTTTTGTCCGTCTGCATCATAGTGTAATTTAATACACTCTACACCTTCAGGTATAGCGCCCTTTACTACTAATGTGGGAACACCGTTGATTTCTTCGATTCCGATATATTCTTCTTCGGCAACGGGCATATCATAACCACAACCATCACACTTACCATCATTATCATTGTCGGCGTGAGCTACAATACTCGAAGTATCCTTCGCATTATCATCAGGACAATAATTCCAGTGATAGATTTCATCGTAGTCCGTTTTAGAATAATTATGAACATGGACTACATATTCACAAACATCGCACTTGCCATCGCTATCTGCATCTACGTGAGCAGCGCGTGAAGCTTCGTCTATAGCGTTGTCTTCTTTACAGTAGTTCCAATGTCCTTCGGCATCACTACCAATTTGATCGTAGTTGTGTTCGTGCTTATTATTGTCGCATGCTACAAACGCTGTGACAGCAAGTAACAAAACAAGTACTACAACCAAAATTCTGTACAATTTTTTCATACTATCTTCTCCTTTTTAAAATATTTTTTTTGGTTATTTTTTTAACGGATTGACCGTTAATGATTACATGAGTAATATTTTTTGTGTTATCGTCCGCAAGATACCAAGTGCCCACAATTTGAGTTACACTTCGTTCGAATTTCGACTATGCTTAGGATGACAAAACAGTTATCGTTCCTATCTTTTTGCAATCTATTGATCGTCTTCGATGGTTGCGGATCGGTTCTCAATCGTCCAGTCGTCATCTTCGATTTCGACATATTCTTCAGACACGTCTTTAAGAGCATACAATCCCGTCTTTTTACGAAAAACGAAAAACAGTAGATCAATTAGGGCATACACCACACCTAATACAATCATAAAAATGGGTGTAAACCAATCGGTAGTCTCCGATGATACGCTGTCCGATGTCGAATCACTCGACACTCGCCCTACAAATACGTCACCTACAGCCAATGGCGTCGGATAGTACGACGCATTGGCAATGATCTCGGTTCCATCCGCTAAGGTATAGGACACCTTAACATTCTTGATTTTATACTGTTCGATTTCACTATCGGTATCGGATTCAACTTTTTCAGTTTCAATCTCGACAATCGTACAATCGTAATATGTATATTTAGATTCTACTACAGCAGTTGTTATCGTATAAATGGTACCGCCGACTATTTGAAGTACTGCCAATATGGCAATGGCAATAAAAATCGTCAAAAAGTCCTTTCTCATAACAAAACCGTTACTATCGAATCTTTTTCCAAGGTCAAGCCGAATTCTTCGCCATCAACGTCAAAATTAGTCTTAACATCGTGATCCCGCATATTCAATACGACGACTACCTTCGATCCGTCGGGATTAACGTAAGCTGTTTGATACACTCCGCTTGCTCCGCCGGCTTGGAATACTCTATGAGCACCGGGACGGATATACTTAGAGAAATGAGCAATATGCCAGTAACTCGGATTATATTCTATACCGCCCTTACCGTCTAACATTATAGGAGCCTCGCAGAAGTTACCTACGTGGTTAGGACCGCCGTTTTCATCCAAAACGAGATTCCAATCAACATAGCCTTCAGAATAGTTATTCAAGTCGTTGATAATTTGCTCGGCATATCTTTGTCCGTTATGCCACAATCCCTGCTCAACCTTTTTACCTGTCGTGGAATCGTGCGCAAGTTCTACACAGCACTCACTGAGGAAAAGATGTAAATCGGGATATAAGGTATGTAAAGCGGTAAGATTTTCATACTTATCGCAACAATACCAGTGATAACCTACGCCCCATACATGCTCTTTGACACCGGGGACAGAAAGTGTATCTATCGCTCTACGAACCAATCTATCTCTATTGTGGTCCCAAATAAAGAACTTAACGTCATCTAAACCGTGTTTGCGGAACGCCGGCACCAAATAATCACGGATTTCTTCGCCCTCTTCTACGGCGGAAACTTCACGAGATTCCCAAGTCTGAATTGCTTCGGGCTCGTTTTGAACATTTACAAATGAAACGTTTATACCGCGCTTCCTAAGTTCCTCGATGTAGCGTGCATAATACTCAGCCCAAAACTCTCGATATTCGTCTTTCAATAAGCCACCCGCATTCATTTTGCCATTAGTTTTTGCAAATGACGGAGGTGACCAAGGCGATGCAAAAAACGAAATATTATCATTCTTTACCATACAAGCCTTGACGAAAGGTATTCTACCCTCATCGTCATGAGAAAGACTAAACGTCGACAGGTCATCGCCATCGATATAAATATAACTTTCGGGCGAAAAATCGGACGAATGTACGGTAAGTCTTAATAAATTATAGTTCAAGCCCTCTGCCGAATAATACGCTTCGATAATCTCGTCACGAGTTTTTTTATCGACCTTTTCGTAGCAGTAAACGGTAGAATCGGTCACTGCGCCACCGAAGCCTAAGTGAGTTTGATATTTGATATTGCTTCTTACAATTACGTCATTGACAATTCCATCGAATTTGTTTTCGACAGATTCGGGGGACAGTCTTTTGCCGCTATAAGATGTTTTAATTACTTTAATCATTTTCTTTTTCCGATATATATCCTTCTATTGCAAGTCCTTCCCCAACTTGCGTACCATCTTCGCTTGTCCAAGCCCTTATCGTGTAGATTAGACCATTATACTCGAACGTATCCCCAATATTAAGAACTGATCCTCTATTAAGGTCTTCGCTCTTAGGTTCTGTTGATCCCTCGGTATAGGTGTATATGTGGAACCAAGTCCAATCATGATTACCGTGGGGGAAGACGAGTTAGCAATACCTCAAATTTAAATTTACCTTTTTCCGTAGATTCGTTATCCCAACATCCGTCAAGACGTACGTAGCCGTACTCGTCAGAATGTCCGTGAAGTTTAATGTCACTCACTCCATCGGGAATTATGCCCGAAACGACAAGGGTGGGAATACCCTCATCATTTAGAACAATATTAACACTTATCTCGTCTTCGTTTTGAGACGCTTGGATTACAAGTTGTGAGCCTGTTCCTTTGTAAGCTTCGATGATGTAAATCAAATTACCTTCGGTAAATTTTTGACCGATAGTTAACGCACTTCCTCTCGGCAATTCAGATGTGGTGCTTGCAACCGTTGCGTTACCTTGATAGGTATAGATATGGAACCAGCACCAAGGTGTGCTTTCTGTCGGCAATTCGGAAAGAATTACATTAAATTCGAACTTGCCGATTTCTTCGGAGAGGTTATCCCAGTAAAGATTATTCTTCTTTTCATCGATTTCGTAATCGGCATGAAGTTTGATGTCCTTTAAAGTTTCGTCGTACGTTCCATTGACAACAAGAGTCAATTTACCGTCAATTTCTTTTATCTCTACCGATTGAACATCATAATCATGCATTTCATAATTCAATTTGAGGATATGATTCCATTCCTTAAATTCATATGTTACGCTACCTGCTTTGATGTTTTGTCCGAGTTCTGCAGAGGAATCGGGAATTTCAAACAAGTTACCAGAGGGGGTAGCAAGTTTGATATCGTACCATATTCCCGCACCGGTCTTACCGTTAACTACTCGAGATGCATCAAACTTAACGGAGAAACTCTCACCCGCGTTACCGCTTGCACTTTCACCCAACAACTCGATAACCTTACCGAGTTTGGTATCAGCACTGTATATCTCAACAGAAACTTCGCCGTCGTTTACGAACTTACCGCTTACGATAAGTGTGGGAACGTTATCGATTAATTTTAATTCAACCTTTATATCCGAATAGGAATTATCGATAGTCATTACAGGTGCGCTGACATAGGTTACTATACCGTTCTTAGCACTTAGCACTACATAATAATAAGGTGAATCGGCGGAAGGATTGATATCGGTAGTGGTATCAACATTAAAAATATTTACATTCTTAGCAACTAATTGTGCACTCTCATCAAAGGTCGATTTGGTGCTCTTATATACCGATTTACCGGTAGGATCGCAGAAACTCGACCAAGATGTTCCGTTGACGAAATTATAAGTCAAAATCATCTTACCGTCACTATCATTAAGGGTTGGTGCCATTTGAGGACGAGACATAGGCAATACCGCAGTCTTATTGCCGTCTACAATATAGATATAGTACGAACTATAAGGAACGGTTGCGCTGAAGCTGTATTTACCGTCAACTACTGTATAATCGATAGCCTTATCGTTAGCGGAAATACTGTCGTAACGAGTGATATATACCTTAGCATTCGAAGAAGGAGCAATGTCACTCTCAATAACATAGTCATAGAGATTAGCGCCCTTTTGTTGAATATTTACTTTGGAAATTTCGTAGGATGTATAGTTACTGGATTTAACATCCTCCGCATCACAAACGATGGTTACCACACTTTGAGGTTGAATCTCATAAGATACTTTTTTACCGTTTATATTGAAGTGAACGGTTTCGGATAATTGGTCCGAAATGTTAACGGCTGTAACGATTATAGCACCGTCCGCTCTATACAATGCGGTTGCCAAGATTTGAGAGTCGTTACTCGATTCGGTTTTAAGAACTTGAGGATATTGACCGTTGGTCTTATATGCGAATTTACCTACGTGAGCGAGTGCATAATAACCGCTACGCTTATAATAGGAGTATTCGCCGTCGGCTGAATCGAGATCCATTACGCCGTAACATTCGTTGTTGTGCTTAACGGGTGTAGGAGAACCGTCAGAACGGAGAACGAGATTCCAGAACATTGCACCGTTTAAACCATAGTTTAGAGGATCTACGGTAATATAACGAGAAGCCCAAGAAAGATTGCTTGCGAAGTCATTACTACCGCTATGCTCGGTAACCTCGGTCATGAATATTTCGGATTCGGGATAATTGGTATGAATGTAATCGGCACCCTCGGATATTGTATATTGTTCAACATCTGCATATCCGTGTAACGCAAATCCCTTGAAAACTCCCTTGGCATCTTTACTGAAAATGGTGTCAAGATAATCATAAGCCATTTCGTCTACGTTATGATCCCAACCGAGTAAAGATACATTCAAGCCCTTCGCTTTTGCGGACTTAACGAAAGTTTTACCGATTGCCACAGCTTGAAGCTCGTCGATCATCATATGAGGATATGAAATGTTAGTAATGAGAGGTTCGTTAACCAACGATACATAATCGATTTCGATACCCTCTTCCTTGTATGCTTCTACAAATTTGATTAGGTAATCGGCATATACGTCATAGAACAACTCATTTAAAGTACCGCCAAGTAAGCTCTTATTGGTCTTCATCCAAGCAGGAGCGGACCAAGGACAAGCAAATATTTTAACATCGGGATTGATGGCAATTATTTTCTTAAGGACGGCTATGATATTAGCATCCTTTTCAATGGTAAAATGTTCTAAGGTTGCGTCGGTATCGTTTCTACCGGGAAGATCGTCGCAAGTAAAGAAGGAATTACCCTCGATATAGTCACTCGAACCGATAGGAATACGTACCAAACCGAAGCGTGCACCATCAGCACCGAACATTTCTTCCAACATCTCGTCTGCAATAGATTCCGCACCGTCTTGGGTGAGTAGGTACGCAGAGGAGTGCGTCAAACATGCGCCGTAACCGTAAAACTCTTGAAGTTTTTGGGTTGCATCGACAGTTACGGTAACGCCAGAGTATTCGTCATCCTCGGTATAATCGGAGAATGTCAAAGAACTCTCTTGGGATAAAAGTTTGGACATTGTACCTGTGGTAACGTAAACTTCCGCTTTATCTCCGACCTTGATTTTGGAATTGTTGTTACATCCAACAAATACAGTAAGCATCAAGCTTATGATACATACAATGGAAAAAATTACTAAAAATTTGTTTGTTTTCATCAATTACTCCTTTAGAATAGCACAGTTTCGGTGTTTTCGATGGCTACTCTTACGTTGTCGAGGTCAAGGGCAAGCGTCACTCGTTCGCCTACAGGTAATTCACCTTTGACGAAAAGGCTGTCGTTGCCTATCATTACCTCGGAATATTGTTTATCGCCATAGTCGGTTACTCCCTTAACTATAGCAGTAATTGTGGGATAGCCTTCGTTTTCAACGGCTAATCTCACATTATCGATAGATATAAGCATGCTGTAACGGGAAGAGAATATACTCTTACCTAAACGATACATCTTCTTATTAAATTCATAAAATGATTCGACCTCTCCTCCGTCGAAAACGCAGAAGTGTCTATTGACTTTTTTGCCCTCGTATTCGCCACGGCGCTTTTGGTACGAGAAGTTTAGAGAGGAAACTTCTCTTATTGCACTAACCGTAGTAGATCCTATTATATCGAGTTTACTGACGTCGAGGGTAAAACCACTCCAATTCAACAAATCACCCAAAGCATATATATCGATACCACCTGCGTTAATCAACGATACATTTTGTTTTTCGCTAACAAAGGAACGTTTGCACTCAAACTGTGCATCTCCTTCGTTAAATGCCGATACGGGAACTCTGACCGAAACATTTCCGTCTTCGATAAGCTCCGCTTGTTCGGGCGCTAAGCATAAGGAACATCCTAAAACACTGAGGGTATTACCCTGTTTTTCTCCGTTAACAATGGAGGATACCGCATATTCGGGTAAAATTGTTTCTTCACTTTCGGCATCGAATAAATGCAAACCTTGAGGATTAGCGTAAAGCATTATCTCTTCGCCTACATGGTTAGTTTCGGATATGCCTTGTGCAACGATATCCACGCCGTTGCTATCAAGGTGAAGTATAGTGTGGGTGCACAACTCCTCTATTACGCTTATTTTGGCATAAAGAGGTATGTCGTATCCATTTTTACGCTCGGTATAAACATCTTCGGGTCTAATGCCCAATATTACGCGTTGTCCATCGTGTGCCTTATTTCTATCCAATCTCAACTCTAAATCGTGGGTAAGAATGAAATTACCTATATCGGTACGAATGCTGACTTTGTCGCCTATATTAAGCTCGCCCGACCAAAAATTCATTTGAGGTGTACCGATAAAGCCTGCTACGAACTTGTTGGCAGGATAATGATATAGATGTTGCGGACTGCCTACTTGCATTATTCTACCGCCACTCATTACCACGATTTTATCGCCCATGGTCATAGCTTCGGTTTGGTCGTGAGTTACATAAACAAAGGTAACGCCGAGCCTATCGTGAAGCGCCAATATCTCGCTACGCATCTTGGCCCTGAGTTTTGCATCGAGGTTAGAAAGCGGTTCATCTAATAGAAACAATGACGGTTCGCGTACAATTGCTCTACCTAATGCTACACGCTGTTTTTGTCCGCCAGACAACTGAGCAGGCTTACGATCGAGGTAATCGGTAAGACTCAATAATTCGGCTGCACTATTCACCTTTTGTTCAATAATCGCTTTGTCGACACCTTGCATACGCAATCCGTACGAAATATTGTCATAAACGCTCATATTGGGGAAAAGTGCATAACTTTGGAATACCATGGCGATGTTTCTATCTTTTGGCGGTAGACCATTAACAAGTTTATCGCCGATAAATATATCGCCCGACGTTATTTTTTCTAAGCCGGCTATCATTCTAAGCGCGGTGCTTTTACCGCAACCCGACGGGCCTACGAATACTACAAATTCTTTGTCGTCAACGTCAAGACAAAAGTCCTTAAGGGCATGTACTCCGCCGTCATATATTTTATTTGCATGAAAAAGCTTCAAATTTGCCATAAGACTATCCCTTGACGGCGCCCGCTTGAGTACCGCCTAAAATGTATTTTTGTAAGAAGAAGAATGCTATAATCATAGGTGCCGATACCATTACCGCACCCGCAAGCATTATAGGGAACATATTTGAATTCGATCCGCCGTTCCTCATCAATTCGCCTAACGATATGGCAAGTGTGAAGTTTTCGGGACTATCCAAAACCAATAAGGGCCACAAGTAATTGTTATAGTTCCACATAAAAGTGGAAATTCCCAAAACTATCAACATCGGCTTAACTATGGGAAGACAAATTTTGAAGAATACTCTAAAGTTGCCGGCACCGTCGATAAATGCCGCCTCCTCTATTTCCTTTTCGACCGCCATAAACTGCTGTCGTAATAAGAATACATTATAGACGCTCATTAAAAACGGCAGTATCAAAGCGAGGATGTTATCATACATTTGCATTTGTTTGATGATGATTAGATTAGGAATAAGCATTACACAACCGGGAACCATCATAGAGGACAAACAAATCATGAATATCTTATCTCTACCGACAAATTTCATTCTCGCGAAAGCATATGCCGCCAACGAGTTCAAGAAAAGGTTACAGAATGTATTGACTACACATACGATAAGTGTATTCAACAAAACTTGCGGAATATTCAATTCATTCCACGCCTCTACATAGTTACTAAAAACGAAATGAATATTACCGTTTTCATCACGCGGAATCAAGGTAAACTTGGTGGACGAGAAAGCGGTAGGTGACTTAAACGAAGAGAATATCAACCACAAATACGGGACGATAAACATCAAAGTGATGATTATCAATGCGGTATATACAAAAGTTCTACTAACTATCTGTCTCGGACTATAGCGACGTTCGAACTTAAGCTTACCGTACTTGACCGGAGCTTGTGGCATAGGAGAATTAAAATCATTATGCATTAGCTTTTACCCTCCTTTTCTTTTTCGGCATAGAATCTTGAGGCAAGGTTCTAAATTGTATAACGGTAAGAACAAGAATCAACGCAAACAAAATAAAGGACATTGCAGAACCTACACCAACTTTATTATATGTAATAGCTTGTTCGTAAACACCGTAAATATAGGTATAAGTACTGTTATTAGTACCACGTCCCGTCATCAAATACATTTGATCAAAAGCTTGGAATCCTCCGATTATTCCGGTGATAAGGAAGAAAAATACTGTAGGCATTACGCCGGGTACCGTGATAGTCCAAAACTGCTTAAATGCACTTGCTCCGTCTATAGAAGCAGCCTCATATAGTGACTGATCTATATTCTTCATTGCCGAGAGCATTATAAGAACATTGTACCCTAATCCGCTCCATACGCTCATTATGGCAAGGGTAACGAGGTTCAATCCTTCCGTTCCTAAAAAATTGATGTTGGTGCCAAGCAACTGATTGATCATACCGAAAGACGGATCGAGCATATATTTCCACAGAGTCATCAATGCAACGCCTACCGTTACCGACGGAATATAAAATGCCGTCTTGAAAAACTTTTCGCCCTTAATTTTTGAATTAAGCAAAGCCGAAACGACAAGCGAACATAAAATATTAAGGGGAACGGTAAGAAGTATATACTCCACAGTAACCAATAATGACTTACCAAAATAAGGATACATGACACGATCGGTCAAGACCGCAATATAATTGTCAAGTCCGACCCAATCCATTTGACCCCAACCATCGTAATTGGTAAAGCTTAGCACGAATGCTATAAGCATAGGTGCTAATTGAAATACCAAAAAGTATATTATTAGCGGTAATACGAATAGAAGTCCATATGTATTACGCTTAAGTATAACCTTAGTTTTTTGTTTCATCTTGATAAATAGTTGTTTTAATAATTACTCAAAAACAAAAGTTCTTTCTGCTTGTTGTTTTGCTAAATCGAGAGATTCTTGAATATTAGCATTATTGTCCAATATACTTGCAAGAGCTTGTGCTAAATAATTATCGTTAACCTCAATCAATCCTTTAACTACAGGACGAGCGGTAGCGTAGTTAAGTTGTTCGAGAACAACAGCCATAGTCTCTTGTAACTTCTGAGAATATTGTGCACCGGTTACAGGATCGGATGTACGTACCTTAGCGTAGTTCTTATTTGCAGAGAAGTTATTAGCAATAGCCTTATCTACATTTTCTTCTCTCAGTAAGAACTTAACAAGTTTCTTAGCGCCTTCGATATTAGAAGAATTCTTTGCGATAGCAATGTTTTCACCGCCAATATTGGAATAGGATGTTTGACTTTCTTTTTGTGGAATAAATAATGTTGCACCTACACTTGATTCACAGAAGGTAGGATTCGAAGCCCATGCATTATAAATATCGGAATTATGAGCTAAGCGATAATAAACATTACCGTTTGTAAAGGCATTTGCGCTGTCCCTAACCGATTGAGGAGATTTAGCATAAAGGTTTGCAATCATTTGTGCGGCTGCTACACCATGCTCATCATTAAAAGTCACTTGACCGTCTTTAACGAGGTCACCGCCAGCACTTTTAAGGAAGGCCTGGAAATACCATGATAGGTAACCGGCAGAACCGAGACCTCCAAATAAAGCCTTACCATCTGCAACGTCGGTATTGATCCATTCTTCCCAGTCTTTGGGAACACTGGTAACAAGGTCTTTATTATATAAAATTATACTCGTAGTCAATGAAAACGGCACAGCAAGGACTTTACCCTTATAGTAAACAGTATCTAATGCGCATTGATAAAAATCACTGAGATGGATTCCTTCTTCACCTTCCTCTGCAAAAAATCCTTCGCTTAAATCCAAACAAAGATTTGCTATATCCGAAAGTACCGGTTGGTCGAGATAGAACACATCGGGAGATTTATCACCGGATGAAAATGAATTTTGAAGCTTAGTATTATAATTATCCTTAGCAACATACACCGCATTGACTTTGATACCGGTTTCGTTCGTAAACTCCTGAAGCATATCGTTATAGACAGCTTTCATCTTATTATTATCCGGTGAATATAGATACAATCTAAGACCGTCATTTGAATTTTGACAAGCAACTAACAAAGTTGACAATGCACTTACGAGCATTATTACGATTAATAGAATCGCTAATTTACGTTTCATATAATATCCTCCGTTAAGCCGATTCGCCTTTAACCAGCGTCGGCAAAATTTTTATTCTTTGCGGTTCGTTACCGCTAATGAGACCGGTGATTGCATCGGCAAGCTTGACACCTACTTCGAATAGGGGTTGCTTGACGGTGGTTAGTGTGGGGCTTACAAGGTTTTCGTGACCGAAGCCGTCGAACCCTATAACCGCTATATCGTTGGGTATTCGCTTACCCTTTTCCTTCAATGCTCTAATGCATCCTATAGCCATCGTGTCGGTAGCACATGCTATGGAATCAATTTCAACACCCGAATTCAATAGAGCAATCGTACCATCATATCCACCGCTTTCGTTGGTGTCGCGCACTACGATACGCCTATCGTCTATGGCTATTTTATGATTAGTTAAACTATCCTTATACCCCATAAGACGCTCTTGTCCGTAATGCATGAACTGCAGGGCGGCTATGGTTGCGATATTTTTATATCCTTGCTCTACCAAATAATCAACTGCAATTTTTTCTCCCGAGTAGTTATCTACGTCTACCCAACTGTCAAAATCGGCGCTGTTACCATATAAAACTACAGGCTTGGTAAGTTTAACGGAGTTGATTATGCGTTTCTGCTCATCCTCAGATAAACCTATCATTATAATACCGTCATAACTCTCATCGGTGGGGAGTTTACGACTCAATAGGAAAGAGTATCCTTGTTGACCGAGCCTTTCACCTATAGCGGTGACCGTTTGAGAAACGAATTGTTCGGTTGCGGATAACTCACGAGGAATGTAAACGAAGATTATGTTGGTACATTTACGCACCAAAGAGCGTGCAATGTTATTAGGATGATAATCCAATTCCTCTGCAACCTTGAATATTTTACTCCTCGTCTCACTCTTAACTTTTTCGGGATTATTGAAAGCCCTTGAAACCGTCATGAGCGAAAAGCCTGTCTTTTGAGCAATATCGTTAATTGTAGCCATTTTACCTCGTTTTTTCCCTAAGTTGTATATCGAATGTTAGCGTTAACATTTTTAACAACAGTACATCCGTTTAAAAATATTTCTATATAATAATTATTACACAATTCTTGCTCTTTGTCAATACCCAATTTTTAACAATTTTTTCATAAGGCACGGATTGAGTAGATAGTTTTCGTCCGCTTACGCTTCGCTCAGTATGACATTGATGGGAATATAGAGTAAGTGCAACATTAAAAGTAAGTGCGATAACTTGCTTTTGGCGGGCGCTTACTAAGCGCCCCTACACATCTGTCATATATTATTGTCATATCACCTATGGTTCTTGCTGTGATAAACTATCATTAATGCGGAATCAGATACCAACACTGCGTGTCACCCTATCGGGTTCGACTACGGGTTTCACCCTTCGCTCAGAATGACATTATGGTATTGTGCTATTCATTTTTTGCTCAGTATGACATTGATGGACAAATATAGTAAGTGCAAAATAAGAAGCATAATTACGTAGGATTATGAGTATTATATGACATGGAATATTTGAGCGGAATCATGACGATTATTGGCGGAATATGTTTGTTCTTCTGGGGAATGAAATTCTTCGCAAACGGGGCGCAAAATGGCTTAAATAAATCGAGTTTTTTATTAAAAAGAAACAATACTAATAAATTCGGCTATTATATGTGCGGAGTAATCACAACCGCCCTAATACAATCGTCCGATGCAACTACCTTAATTGCTATGAATACGACCGAAAACGGATCGATAAATAAGCATAACGCCGTTTCTATTGCATTAGGTTCTCGATTAGGCTCTACCGTCACCGCATTAATCGCTTCGTTTGGTGAATTAAGCCTTTCGCCAATAGTTTTTGCAATCGGCGTTTTCATCGCTCTTGTTTTGCCAGAAAAGTACAGAACTCTCAAAAACACATTGTTAGGCTTAGGTTTATTTTTCGGGGGTTTATTGTTGGTGGACATAGGTTCCGACAGCATAAACACGCTTATAAAACAATTATTCACAAATCAAAGCAGTCACGCCTTATTGTTTATAATGGGCGTACTTATAACGGCTATAATGCAGTCGTCTTCGGTAGTTTCGAGCGTGTTAGCTGTATTAACAGCTACCGACACGATGGGCTTGGAATGCGCGGTTTTTCTCTTATTAGGTGCATCGGTAGGCACGACAGTTACACCGCTTCTTGTGGGAATACGTATGAAGCGTAACGCAAAATACGTTGCGTTAATGCACATTGCTTTTGCATCGGTTTCGGGGGTTACTGGGGCAATTATTTGCCACATATGCCACAATATGTTGATATCATTTTTATTAGAACTTCCTCGAACATTCGCTTTAGCTATTTTTGGGGCAATATACGGAGCAATCGGATCAATATGTTCACTTCTATTACAAACTCCTTTAGAAAAACTTTTTGCCGAAGTATATCACAAAATTACTAAATTCAAAAACGAAATTAAAGCAAAAAAGACAGTATAAAAAAATAAACCGCCTTAGAATAAACTAAAGCGGTATACAAATATTCATTGAAAAACTATTCCTCAATATTTTCCACAATTAATTTTGTGAAATATATGGGCTCGATAAAATCACGCGCCTTATATTCCGTCATATTGAATTTTATAAGGCTCATAAAATGCATGCTAAGCGTGATGGGCGTAGATAGGTCTAATTGATGACAAACTTCGGTCAATGTCGCCTCGTATGCGTCAAAATCAAGGGGAAAATCATTTTCCGCTACCACGTTTTCTAATATTTTATCCTCATTTATCACTTTAATCCATAGTTTCATATATTTATTATAGATGATTGTTGACAAGATTGTCAAGAGAGCAAATAGGGATTTATGTAACAAGGAATAAGATTCTGACACTGCGTGTCACCCTTCGGGTTCGACTTCGGTTTTCAACCTTCGCTCAGAATGACATGATAGAGTCCGCCGTCATACTGAGCGTAGTCGAAATTCGAACAAAGTGAGAATCAAATTGTGCAACAATTTGGTATCTTGCGGACGATAATGAACAGTCGATTAAACAACCTCCTTGTTAATATGGAATCAGATACCGATGCTGTGACATCGCCCTACTGATTTCGACAAAAAATTTGCAAAAATTAGCAGTCTTTTGGTTAGATTGCTAATTTTTCCTTGACAAGCGTGGATTTCGGGATTATAATGTCATTGTATTTTAGATAAAATTACTCATTTGGAGGCGATATAATGAAACAATTTAAAACTCAATCTAAGCGTATTCTCGATATGATGATCAACTCTATCTATACGCATAAGGAAATCTTTTTGAGAGAATTGATTAGCAACTGCTCCGATGCTTTGGACAAACTTTGCTATAAATCGCTCACCGACGGAAGTGGCTTGAATAGAGATTCGCTCGAAATCAGAATTACACCCAACCAAACTGCGCGTACCCTTACTATTAGCGATAACGGTATCGGTATGACTCAAGACGAACTCGATAAAAACCTCGGAACCATTGCTCAATCGGGTTCCCTCGACTTCAAAAAGGATAACGAGGGTAAAGAAGACCTCGATATCATCGGTCAATTCGGTGTAGGCTTCTATTCCGCTTTTATGGTTGCACAAAAAGTTGTTGTAACCAGTAAGGCTTACGGCTCGGACGAAGCTTACAGCTGGATAAGTGACGGCGTTAACGGATATGAAATTAAACCCGCACAAAAAGACACTGTAGGTACCGATATCGTTCTATATATGAAGGAAAATACCGAGGACGAAAATTACGATAAATTCCTTGAGGAATATCAAATTACGTCATTAATCAAGAAATATAGCGATTATATTAGATTCCCTATCAAGATGCTTAAAACTAAGTATCTTCCGTCCGAAAACGACGAGGAACCCAAAACAGAGCAAGTTGATGAGACCGTCAACTCGATGATTCCTCTATGGAAGAAAAATAAGAGCGAAATCACCGACGAAAACTACAATTCTTTTTATAGAGATACATTCTATGATTCGGAAGAGCCTATCGCACGCATTCATACCTCGGTAGAAGGTGCAGTCAACTACAAAGCATTGCTCTTTATTCCTAAAAAGGCTCCTTATAACTACTATACCAAAACTTACGAAAAAGGACTTAAACTCTATACTAACGGCGTATTGATTACCGATAGATGCGAGGAATTACTTCCCGATTACTTCAGTTTCGTACACGGCATTGTAGATAGCGAATTGATGCTCAACATCTCTCGTGAAACCATTCAAAACAATAGACAGTTGAGTCTAATTGCCAAGAATATCGAGAAAAAGATTAAAAACGAACTTGAAAATATGCTCAAAAACGATAGAGAAAAGTACGAGCAATTCTTCAAAGAGTTCGGTATGAACATCAAATACGGCGTTTACTCGGACTGGGGTATGAATAAGGATTTGCTACAAGACTTGATGATATTCTATTCGGTAAAACAGGATAAGATGATCACACTCAAAGAATATGTCGATTCCATGATTACCGATCAAAAATTCATCTATTACGCAGTAGGACCTTCTAACGATAGAATTAAGGCACTTCCTCAAGCCGAACGGGTTTTGGAACAAGGCTATGATATTCTATGTTGCACCGAAAACGTCGACGAATTCGCACTTAGAGCAATCGGTAAATATTCCGACAAAGAATTTAGATCCATTTCGGAACAAGACAACGGCATCGAAAACAAAGATGAAGAAACAAATCAAGAAGAGTACAAGGACATTACCGATTATATCAAGGAATGCTTGGGAGATAAAGTTGTCGCTGTAATGGCTTCTAAGAGATTAAAATCGCATTTCGTATGCTTGACGGCAAAGGGCGAATTGTCCATAGAAATGGAAAAGGTTATCAACGCTCTACCCAATGCAGACAAAATTAAAGCCGATAAGGTATTAGAAATCAATCCCGATCACCCTGCTTTCCAAAAGATTCGCAAGGCATATAATGAGGATAAAGATAGACTCAAGAAGTTATCAAACGTAATGTTTGCTACCGCAGGTCTTATTGAAGGATTACTCCCCGATGACCCGACCGAATTATCCGACGCAATATTCGATTTGATTGATTAATAAATAATAACGTAAAAACACAGTATACCGATTAATAGGTGTGCTGTGTTTTTTATATAAGGAATAATATTCCGACACCTATGGTGTCGCCCTACGGGTTCGACTATAGACTTCGTCTTCCGCTCAGTATGACATTTGATGGTGTTGTGCTTTCTTTAACCCTTAGGTATGACATGATTAGGCGCACTCTTGCCTTAATGAGGTTATCGTTCAATATGCTATCATTACCGTCCGCAAGATACCATGTTGCACAATTTGATTCTCGCTACGCTCGAATTTCGACTACGCTCAGTATGACGGCGGACGGAAATCAGTATGACATTTGATGGTGCAGTGCTTTTCATAGTTTGCTCTGTATGACATGATTGGTTGCAAACAAAAAAGGAACCCACCAGCATAGCTGGTGGTTCTTCATTTTCGGGCATAGCCCTT
>CAYMNK010000007.1:0-107933 GCA_964391805.1 uncultured Christensenellaceae bacterium
TTCCCCTGGAAATGGTTACATTTTCAGAGGATTTTTTTTTATAAGTAAATGACATTACAAGATTATGTTGTGTCCGGTTTTATAAGGAATCAGATACCGACGCAATGCGTCGCCCTGTCGGGTTCGACTACAGACTTCGTCTTCCGCTCAGTATGACAAGATGAGCAAATACAAAAGGGCAAAATGAAAACCAAGTACGAAGACTTGCTTTTTGGCGGGCGCTTACTAAGCGCCCCTACGAAACCGTAATATATTATTGCCAGTTTACGTAAAATGAAATATATGTTTTGACTTGCTTTTTTAATATGGAATCAGATACCGACGCAATGCGTCGCCCTGTCGGGTTCGACTACGGTTTTCAACCTTGCTCAGAATGACAGGATGGTGCGGTGCTGTTCATAATTATTCCATTCAGTATGACATTGATTGATATCAATTCAAATAATTGCTTTAAAAATTAATAACATCCTTTACAAGCAACCTTCAATGGCGGACAGTACCCTAAGGTGCTGTGAGGACGATCATGGTTATAATAATGCTTATAATACGCCATTACTTTTTTGTATTCATCTAACGTTAAATGTCCCACCTTTCCAACTTCTGTTTTCATACTCTTCCAGAACGTTTCTATAAAGCAATTATCCGCAGGCGTATGCGGTCGTGACATGCTGTGCTTTATTCCATATCGTTTTAGTAATTGGTAAAATGATTTACTTACAAACGGTGATCCTCTATCGGTCATTACCATATTCGGTACTCCATAATCCCTTATTGCCATTTCAACTACCGCACATGCCGTTTCACTATTGTTTTTACAGTCACACATTTCACCTTCTAACACCTTATTTCTAATGTTAATTGCCCCACACGTATATACTTTTCGTCCGTTTACAATCTGTTCTGTGAAATCCATACTTAAGATTCTACCCTCTTTTTCTTCTTCAGTTAGTTTGCGATATATATTATCGGCTATATATATTTCATTTATTGGTGTAGATGTATATACATTTTTACCTTTCCTACGGCCGTACTTTGAGCATAACCCTTGCTCTTTTAGTATTCTACTTATCTTTCGCTCGGAAATCCGTACGTTTTCTTTGATTAATTCCCTATGTATTATACGTCTTCCAAAATTCCCGAAATGCCTCCAAAACATTCTTACAACCTGTTCAGTCTCTTCAATTGGATTAGTTTTCTTGGGATGATGAATTCTATAATAGTAATTAGAGAGCGAAATATCTAAAAGTCTGCATACTTTGCTTGCGGAATAATCCCGTAGCTCTCTTATAGCAAAATCTACTCTTTCCGATTCTGCTTTGCAAAGTATGCACAAGCTTTTTTTAGTATCTCGTTTTCCATTCTAAGATCTTCATTTTCCCTTTGTATTCGTTTGATCGTATTCCCGGGAATTACGGCTTTATTATCGAATGCTGATTCTCCTTCGTGGTCATACTCACTTATCCAACGATACACGGTTTGTCGATCAATTCCGCCAAGTAGTTCAAAAATTTCTTTTGGTTTTAATACTCCGCTTTTCATCAAATGTACTGCCGAAAGTTTAAACTCTTTTGTGTATTCTTTTCGTTCTCTTTTGCTCATTTCAATTCTCCTTTTAGGTGTCATTTGTCATTTGGATTTCTTCCAAAAACATTATACCACAAATAGAAAAATATGAAATAAAGAAATAAAGGTTGGGGATTCATTGATTTATGCGGGCGATAATGAGCAATATATGTCATGCCAAGCATAGAAAACTACGATAAGATTCAACCCATCAGTTGTCATCCTGAGTGTAGCGACAGCGAAATCGAAGGATCTTATTCCTTGTTTATATGGATTAAGATACTGCTCGGTTACACCTCGCACTGCTTCGCAGTTCGACTACAGACTTCGTCTTTCGCTCAGTATGACAAGATGAGCAAATACAAAAGGGCAAAATGAAAACCAAGTACGAAGACTTGCTTTTTGGCGGGCGCTTACTAAGCGCCCCTACGAAACCGTAATATATTATTGCCAGTTTACGTAAAATGAAATATATGTTTTGACTTGCTTTTTTAATATGGAATCAGATACCGACGCAATGCGTCGCCCTGTCGGGTTCGACTACAGACTTCGTCTTTCGCTCAGAATGACATGATTGGTCGCTTTCGCTTGCCTTGATATGAATTAAGATTCCGATGCGTTGCATCGCCCTTCGAATTCGACTTCAATTTTAAACCTCAAAATTGGTATCAAAATATGTAAACTAAAGATAACAAAAGTAGGGGCGATTAGTAATCGCCCGCCAAAAGATAGTCACGCACTCGCTTTAAAATTTGCACTAATTATTTGCCTATTCTATCAATATATATATATTATTCCTCCGATATACAATTCATCGCTGAGCCAATTGATCGGGTTTTCGTAAATATATCGGCAATGTTCTTCGTAATCTGTGCGATTTCTAACGATATGATCAAAAAAAGATTTTTGCCAAATCGAAATCCCGATACTTTTTGAAACATACCTCTTTAATTGTTTTACAATCTGTGATATTGTGGGCGAGTCCGTTTGTAGTTTATTTTCACTACCGCATATCTGCAATAAAACATGGATATGATTGGGCATAATCACATAAGTATCTACATACACAGTAGGATATGCTGACGAAATGCTATTTATTGCATCATCTACAATTTGACCATATTGTGATAAATTAACATTTTGCGGGCTTTGAATAAGATCAGAGGTTAATTCTGTTTGATTCCAAAAAAGATTCCGTCTTCCTAATGTGCAAATCGTAATAAAATAAACACCACAAGAACTATAGTTGTAATCTTCTAAACGATTCTTTTTCCTTTCATGCAATCTTTTTGGATCCATTACAAACACCTCTATTATATTATACCACCAATATGTAAAAAACAAGAATTTCTTTTTTATTTAGTTTTACGTTTTTCTTTTAAAATAATGATTATTAAAAAGAAAGTATGCCGATAAGCATACTTTCTTGGGCGGGCGATTAATAATCGCCCTTTTTTTGTAATATTTTATTGCCATTTCTAAAAGCAAATGCGAGAACTTGCTTTTGGCGGGCGATTAATAATCGCCCCTACATGCGTGTAACATATTTTTGTCGTTTTTTTTGATAAGTGTATGTTCTTATATATGCTTTTTACACTTTTAACACAAAAGATGTTTAAAATGTTTTGATATGTTACTACTTAATTTCGCCTCTGAGGTCGATTTGGGTG
The DNA here is from genome assembly GCA_964391805.1 of uncultured Christensenellaceae bacterium. Lineage (GTDB taxonomy): Bacteria > Bacillota > Clostridia > Christensenellales > CAG-1252 > RUG14300. Next base: position 3,234 of record CAYMNK010000007.1, read on the forward strand.
GTGCTGTCACAAGTCATTGCACCTAAATAGGTGTCGTGGAAGTACTGAGAAACGGCTTCGGAAAGCATTACATCGGACAAAGCGTCGATTTTTGCTTTATATACTTCGTCGTTCTTATAGTCGTCAAGTCTTGCTGCGATTACGTTAGCCTTACCCGATACTTGAGCGGGATCATCTTCTACTGCTGCTCTCTCTTCACTGGTTACGTTGCCGGTGTATGCGGTGTTGCAGGGGAGCAATGCGAAATCATAGTCGGCTCTGGATGCTACGAGAAGGTTCTCGGCAATAAGGGTAACTTTAACATTACCGTCTTTACTCGTCCAATCACGAGCAACATCACCAAGTGTTAAGCTTTCGCCATCGGCACTTATGGGGTAATTATCACCCTCTACGTCCTTAGAGATAACGCCCTTAGCCTCTAAAAGTTGGAATGCTCTAACTGCGTTAGATGTATCGTTACAGATTGCGAAAGTTTTGCCTTCGGTAACAGCTGTGCCCTTACTTGCTTTACCGTAGTAGATTCCTAAAGGCTCGTAGTGTACCTTAACGGAAGCGAATAAAGCAGTTTTGCCGTTGTACTCATTGAGATAAGGAACGTGTTGGAAATAGTTAGCATCATAGTCGCCATTTGCTACTGAATCATTTTGCATAGTCCAGTCAAGAATGGTAACTTCTAATTTATAACCTTTCTTAGCGAGTTCTTCTTTAACGATACCGTTAAGCACCTCTGCATGGGGAACGTCGGATGCACAAACCTTGATAACGTTTTCATTGGAGCAACCTACGAATACGGAGATGCTCAAACATATTGTCAATACTACTAATAAAATCGATATAATTTTTTTCATAATTAATTTGTCCTCTTTCTTTTATCTATTTTCTTTGCTATTTGTAATCCTGCCTCTTGGAGAAGCTGGACAATTACCACTACTACGACGGTGAGTATCCAGAATATCGACTTATTCAGATAGTCACCTGTATTACGAGTATAGAATGTATAAATATCTGCAATCAAACCGCCTGCACCGATGTTATAGGCAAATGATGTATATCCCAAGACGCTTACTGCTACTACCGCAACTCCCGTAATAAGGGAAACTTTAGCTTCGGGTAATAGAACCTTGGTGATAAGTTGGAAATTAGATGCACCTAACGATCTAACTGCTTCAAGTTCGCCCGACGGAACCTCTGCAAGGGACTGCTCGACCATTCTCGAAACGAGTCCGAATGCCGATACCGTCAAGGGGATAAGTATTGTATACCAACTGCCCGATCCGCTACCGAACCAAGCACGGCTCCAAGGCATACATATAACGATTATAATCAAACAAGGTACCGAACGTAAAATATTTACAATAAGTCCAACGATAACGTTCAACGGTTTACATGGCTTCAAACCGTTTTTAGAGGTGACGTTGAGCAATATTCCACAAGGAAGTCCTATTACGTATGCAAATAAGGTCGATAGCAAGGTCATACCGAGCGTTTCGCCTATAGATCTCATTACATCAGCAAAAGTCATTTGTATCAACCTCCTCATACGCTACGCCCTTACCGTCGAGATACTCGCAAAGTTTATCGATATCTTCTTCGTAATAAGGCAATCTAAACATTATTTGTCCATAAGTCTTACCGTTGATTATTTTAGTTTCGGCATAGAATATGGATATTAGAATATTACATTCCTGAATAATGTTGGTGATAATCGGATCTTCGATTGTTTCGTCAAACATCAACTTGATTAGTTTCTCGCCCTTGATACCGGTGTTAATTCTCGACGAATAGATAAGCTTCTTAGCAACGGCATCCTTGGGGGATAGAAACACATCTTGAAGGGATCCTATTGTGGATATAGTAGATTTATCGATAATAGCAACCTTATTACAGATAGCCTCGATAACCGACATTTGGTGTGAAATGATTACCACGGTAAGATTGAGCTTTTGATTGAGTTCCTTGAGTAACTCGAGAATAGAATTGGTTGTTTCGGGATCCAATGCAGAGGTCGCCTCGTCGCAGAGAAGTATCTCGGGATCGGTCATCAGTGCACGTGCTATTGCAACTCTTTGTTGTTGTCCGCCCGAAAGTTGAGAGGGATATGCATCAAGTTTATCACCGAGTCCAACTGTTTCTAATAATTTGATAGCCTTTTCCTTACGATTCACGTCCTTATTGAGTTCGCCTGCAAGCTCTACATTTTTGAGCACACTGCGTTGCTGTAAAAGATTGAATTGTTGGAAAATCATTGACACCTTGCGTCTGATTTGTCTAAGCCTCGGCTCACTGACTGCTGTCAAGTCCTCTCCGTCAATATAGATATGACCTGACGTGGGGCGTTCGAGTAAATTGATACAACGAACCAATGTGCTCTTACCTGCACCCGAAAGTCCGATAATACCGTAGATATCGCCGTCTTCGATATCGAGATTGATATCACGAAGTGCGACTACCTCGTCACTTTTGCCTTCGCTATAGATTTTACATAAGTTTTCGATTTTAATCATTTATGATTCCTTTTAAATTGTTTTCGTGAAAATGTGTGTAGACCTACCCGAGCCAATCCGTAAAAAAGGCTCGGAAAACTCTATTAACGTCCCGAGCCAAAATTGTTAACGCAATGTGTACTCTAACTTACTTAGACAAGGCAAAGAACCCACGCGCATTCGCTCGGGACAGTAACATTCGCATCATCATTTTGAAGCTATTAGTTGCCATAATTTGCCTTCCTTTTAAAAGTTTCTATTTCGATTGTACGCCTTTTTCTCTCTCTTGTCAACCGTTTTGAACATTGTTTTGATTTTATTGACAATTTTTTACTATTTTATCATATCTTATTGATTATAAAACTCCACTTTTTCTTGTTCTTCTATATTGTACGTTCTACCTCCTACTACAGTATAAACCTTTTGAGTGTTGTTAAAGGAGTATTCAAATGCGGTATTATAGGTATGGAAATTGGCAAAGTCTGCATCGTTCCACATACTGTTACCAGTTTTATTTATATAATAAGTACCATAGTATATATATATATCAGGTCTGGTTGTACTATTTGTTAGCGTTAAGGCGTTAGTAAGTCTGTTTGCAGCGATGTACGTTGTTGTTGATTCAAGTTTAATTAGCTCTTGATAATCAGTATTATCAGCAAATTCTTTTTGAGCTCCAAAAATAACGTTAGCATTATCGTATACATTAAATGAATCTACACCACCGTTACATGTAAATCTGCCTTTATAGATGTAAACATTTGCAGTTAAGGATGTCTCTATTGTTGCCGTTGTTGCGTAAGTTGACGAATTAGTTGAAATTTTAGAAACACCTGTCACAAAGGCACCACCGTTACCTCCCGAGAATGTTCCATCATAGATTTCAACCGTTGCACCACCGACTACCTTAAAACCATAAAATGCGGCAGGTCCTGATTTTCCTGTAATATCAGCCATATTTCCTATAAATTCACCATCGTGAATCTTAATAGTACCACTACCATTAGCACATATTCCATTCCCATACGCTGCACTATATGTACCATAATAAATCTCGATATTGCCACCATTCATTTCTACCGCGTGACCACCGGTAATACTTTTTGCCGTTCGCCATCCCGTAAGGTTCAAATATCCAGTTCCAGGTATCGCCTCATAGTAAGCTGCACTATCGCCTTTTTTTTCATAAAGGTATCCTTCTGTTTTAACCTCAATTGGGTACGTGCCTTGCGTTGTGGAATCACTTCCCATTGTAATACTACCTGCTGCATATACACCACCGCCAATCCTTGCGGTTATATGAGTTTCTCCGGTGATAGTAACACCTCCGTCCTTTACACGTAGAGCGTAACTGGTTACTACGAGGGAGTTATAATTATAATTATCTATATCGGTACTATTATATAAACCGGTATGGGTGAGAGTTAATGTGCCGTTTGAGGTGAATGAACCACCGTTGACATATATACCGTCGGTGTTTACATATTCGGTATATCCGATATTGGATTCGTCACTAATTGGTAGTTTCAAATCATATAAATTAGTCGAAGCGTTATCTCGAGTGTTAGCTGATGTTATAGTGTAATTACTATTAGCGTCAAATTCAACATTACCGCCTCTTATAGCTATAGCTGATGCGTTCTTAGTTGTGATGTGGCTACTTGAACCGCTACTATTCGTTAGTTTAACCTTACCGCCATTAGATACGACGCCAAGCTCATCACATTCAATAGAAGTGTCAGTGAGATTAACAGAGCTATCGGCATTAGCTGTAGAAATAAAAACACCAGCAGAAGCGTAATATGTTTCACCTGAAGTTTTGGAAGTCGACTCTGAGCCGATATTAATCAAAGATACGGATATATCTATTTCAATTTTTTTACTTTCATTGAATGATGTGGCATAGATACCATAATTGTTATCATTACCCGTTAACCAAATCGTAGCATTTTTAACATTAATATTTCCATCTTGGGCGTAAATTCCATAAGATTTATTACCATTAATCTTATACGAATAATACTCTGAATAGACTGAACCGCCCGATTCGGTATGAATTCCTTTAGCATTTCCTTCGCTGTTAGGACTAATTTCTATATTACTGCCTATTGATGTAGTCAATTTAACTACACCATTAGCGGAGTAAATAGCGGTTTGACCGCTTCCGTTTGTCATTGTGATAGAAAAGTCAGTTACTGTAAATTTATCCGATCCACTTATATCCGATCCACTTATAGATGATTTAATTCCATAAGTATTAGAGCCACTAACCGTCATCGAGCCTTTATTTATCTTGATTGAGTCAGCTCCATCTTCAGCGAATATACCAATAGATGATTCTCCCGATAATGTATATGTATAGTTTTCAGAATTGACCGATCCGCTGTTTTCAACATAAATACCGGTTGATTCCTCACCATTTACTATAATAGAATGTTTAGCGCCCGATGATATGTTAACTTGACCATTTTGAGAATATATACCCACAGAATTGTCACCGTTAACGGTAAACCCTGTATTAAATACATTAAAAGAATTAGTTGGGGTGGTGGTAATGGACGAATATATACCATAGGAGTACTTTCCATTAATGGTAAAATCTGAATTATCAATTGTCAATGTACCTGCATCAATCTTTACGGCTATAGAATTGACACCCTTAATACTGCATTCAGCATTAGATATAGCCAAAGAACCACTCCCCATGTCAATAGCGGCATTTTCTTTAGAAATCCCCGAAGCAGAAGTGGTGTCCGGAGTTTTGGTTGTATGTTTAGTAAGCGTACCACTATTAATCACAAGATTGCCACCCTGCATGCTAATGATGTTGTTGTTAGACGAATAAAATGTGCCAACACCGACAGTAACGTTAGCATTGCCACTGTTAAGTATACAATAACTCGCGCCCTGTTTAGCTAATCTTCCGTTGTAAATTTCATTTTCGTCTTTATAATTGCTATTTTCTTCGGTAGACCACTTAAAATAGTTAAAATAATCTTCACCGTAAGACGCTTTATCCGATTCTTTGCTATCAACAACATTATATTCAAATTGGCTTGTCGCGTTGGGAATACGAGAAGAAAACGAACCACTTTTAATTTGAATTTCACCACCATTAGCATTAACACAAGCAGTTTTATTTACCCCGAAATAAGAGTTGAATGAGCCACTTTGAATATCAAGCGTTCCATCTACCATTTGTATAGCTGCGTAATAGTCTATCGGCCTCTCTAAATCTTTAGCTTTCTGGATTATATTCTCATAGCCATAAATGGTTACCTGAATATCACCGGATTCCGTACCGTTATATTCATAATTATCCTTCGTGACGTAATAAGTATAATACCAATCCGCCGTATCGACTTCAGTGCTATTAGCTGCCGAGTCCTCGCTTGTACGATAATAGCAATAGGTGTCGGGATTAATGGTAAAATCACCCTTTTCAACGGTTTCATCAAAATACAAATTACCGTGATTATATTTTATCTCACCGGTTGTTGTAGGATATGATTTAATAATAGGTGCAGTAATATTGGATGAGTCGAAGTTACCACTACTATTTTTTTTATATAAAATAACACTTTTGGCATCCGTCTCAACAAGAGTACGCTTTGTATTATTTTTATCGTTCAAAACTTGATTATTATATGTATAATACTCCGAATATCTTGGACCACTTTCAAATGCACCTGTAACAACGGTTAATATACCACCATTGATATTAAAAACCGAGCCTACTGGGTTGTATAAACCACCCGTTTGCTCTTCGGAAGTATCTACTATTGTCAAACGAACACCGACCTTTACATTCAATATCGGTTCATAACCGTTACGCTGGATTTCTATACCGTTGAGGTCGAGAATAAGGTCTCTGTCTAATGTTTCGGCTTTTTGAGTAACGATAAGAGGATTCTCGATGTTTTTATCGAGTTGAACGTAACTATAACCTTGGTTGATAGCGGAGAATAGTTCGTCTTGTGTTCTTACGACAAATACCGAGTTGACGGTATAGTCGATGTAGTCCATAGTGTTATTGCCTTCGGTATATTTGGCGTTTTCTTCCACTACGTAGCGTGAATAGGAATTGATAGCCAAAACGGAAGTAAATAATACCATAATAAGAGCTACCGATATGATAAGCATAATCTTACGGTGTTTTGTTTGCATGTATTTACCTCCTTTTGCTTGTTTTTATTATGTCATTCTGAGCGGAATACGAAGTATGGAGTCGAACGGCATAGCCGCACCGAACATAGTGAGGTGGAATCTTAATCCTTGTTTTATTCCAGCACCTGTTCGAAGATCACATCCACATAGAACGGATAGTTCTTAGAATATGATGACGATAAATAGTATACTTGTTTATTATACTCCTCACCATTTTCATTTTTTTCTTTTTCATACATATTAAGTGGTGCTCCGCTTGTAAATTCGGTGGTAGTTTCGGTTGTTGTGCTACCCTCTGTCGTACTTCCTTCGGTTGTGGTACCACTATCGTCTATAGTCTGTTTGGACTGACTTACCTTTTCGATATTAATCATCGTGTAAGTATACTCTCTTGATAGAGTTCTATTCAATGTAGACGTTGAAGTTATTGGTTCACTTGACACACTATCAACCTTATTTTCAACTTTCGTATCTACAGACGTCTTTTCGTCATCCAAATATATCTTTTCGCTATCATTTGTATATTGAAGCGTAAACGGATATTTATTTCCATTTTCATCTTCTAAATATTCGACATTTTCAAGTGTTACCGCTAAATTATTACCATTAGAATCTTTGATTACTTTGCTACTAATATACTGTAAATTTGAAGTACTTGAGTCTATATAGTAACCTCTATAAACGTAGCCTTTTATTGTACAGGTTTGAGTTATGGTGGTCGTTTCGGTAGTCACCTTCTTAACGATATTTTCGGTTACAGTTATTATTTCTGTCTTAGTAACCGTCTGTTTGTATTCGTTTCCGTTCTTTTCTGTAGTCTTAATAGATTCGGAAATTTCTGTTTCGGTAACTTTATTTTTTGACAATATTTCGGTAGTGACTTTAGTGGAAGTTGTCGCTTTTATCGCTTCTTGTTCGGCTTCAAGTCTATGGATATAAAAAGTCGTTTTATAGTTCGAAGTTTTTGTATCAGTTGCTATATGCGAAGTATTATAATTACTCTTAGTAGGCAGAGTTGCTGTTACATTTATAGCATCCACATCACCTATCAACTTATATGTTATAGATTCATTAGTAATGGTAACAGAACTTTTATCGCTTTCCGATAATTCTTGCTCTTCCTTTGTTTGATACGAATAGCTATTCGTTATTGTTTGATTCTCTTCGTACTGCACAACATCGCCGGTAACAATATTAGTGCTAATAATTCCATTGTCATCAGTAGTTTCCACTAAATATTGTAAATAAACATTCGGTTGATACTTATCTTCATCTTTTTCAACATATTTTCCGTACAACGATTCAATAGTAGTATAATTATCATTTTCCTTTGTTACTAATGTTGAGCCTAAATACGGATCTTCAAGGGAATCTGTAGGTGCAAGACGAACAGAATGATTAACGGTAGTCTCACTTCCTGCAGGAAGAATAAATTCAGGCATTGATATAGATATCCTATAAAATTCGACGGTTGCCTTATAGTTAACAGTTATGGCTGGCTCAAGCTTACCGCTTTCCGACGAAATGCTTGGATTCTTTTCATTTGTTATATTGCTAACATCCCACAAGCGGAACAGAAGACTTTGATCTACCTCACGCTCAAATGTCGTAACGGTAATCACTATGCCTTGATTATTTGTTGCCCTAATTGTCTTGTTATCAACGGAATCAATTTCAGTAGAAACACCAAAGATAATATCCGGATATTTTTGACATTCTAAACTATTGTAATCCGTGCTTTGCTCTGTATTAAATGCTGAAGTAATACCCGAGGATGTCGGTGCAGAATTAATTAGATCGGACATAACAATTTGGGGAAGTAACGCTACGTCGTGCTCGTTAAATACTTGGAAGGCAAGTTTACTTGCGAAAACAACCGGGGCGGAAAAGACAAGGTTGTAACGCATACGTACTTCGGCAACCTTTTTATTGCCCTCGCTGTCGGTTTGATAATTGTTTACAGAAAATTTAAGTTGCCTTAGGGCATTCATTGCGATTTTGTCGTTTTCGGACGAACCGCCCCAAAACGCTGTATTGGTAAAAGATAATGCACTGATTCCGTTGATAGATGCCGATGCAGTGAAACTACCTGCGGATGCACCGCCGGGAGTGTTATCACTGGTGATATACTTAGAATAGGATAGTGTACCTGATATACAAATAATGGTAGCCAAAAGTAAGCATATTACCGAGAAAATATGCTTTTTAAGAAAAAATCTGATTTTTTTGAATGATGATTTCATTTTTCTTTTGTCTCCATTATTTTTTTGTTTTGTATTTGTTCCTATTTTAACAAGGATTTAGATACTGCTCGTTATCCTCGCACTGCTACGCAGTTCGACTTCGCTGTAGCCCACATCAATTAAGAATCCATATGAATGACCGCGAACGAATATAATCACAAATGATGTTCGCCTTACGGCAAATGATGTATTGCGAAACAAAACCACACTACGCATTATGGCGGGCGATTACTAATCGCCCCTACATGTTTATGACATGGCTTTGGTTCTCACGTGAAAGGCAAGTGCGAGGACTTGCTTTTGGCGAGCGATTGCTAATCGCCCCTACATGTTTATGACATGGCTTTGGTTCTCACGTGAAAGGCAAGTGCGAGGACTTGCTTTTGGCGGGCGATTAATAATCGCCCCTACATCGTGTAATGCATTGTTACCGTTTGTTAAACAATCCACATTGCATCAATTGTCTTAATATGGTTATTGATATCCATATAGGCACATGGTGACAATACCGTCAGTATGCGGAAGCGGATAAAAATGCATTTTTTATCCGAGATTATATATTTGAATAGTGCAATAACACTACTATTCGTTGTTTTCTAATTGATTTTCGTCCTTAGAATCATTTTCTGGTGATTCGATTTCTATTTCAGCTGAATTATCGTTCTCGATGGGTTCGGTCTCAACTGAGTATTCCTTTTCGATGGGCTTGTCCTCAATGTGTTCGATTTCAACGGACTCTTTGCTTTCGAGTGGTTCTTCCTCGCGAGACTCTTCTTTCTCGTCCGACTCGTCCTCAACGGTGTCGTCATTTTTGTGGTTATCTCGCTCGATTTTGATTGCAACTCCGCCTAAAGCGAGAATTGCTAAACCGCATACGATATAGATCCAACCCTCACTCTTGATCCAGCCTGTGAGCTTACCGAGTTTTGGATAATGACCGACAACTTCGCCGATTACATTCTCTCGTGCAACCGGTACGGTGTCCTTGACGTTGTTGGCATCGCCCTTGGTGATAAATCCGTCATCGGTATAACCGATTATACGGTGGGTGGTGGGTACTGTATCGCCGTCTTGCAAAAACGTAATGACGTCGCCTATTTTGTAATCACCGGTGTCCTTGATAATAATCATATCGCCGATATTTACTTGAACAGGTTCACCGCCGTCAACCATTACGCTCGTTCCGTTCATACTACCGGTGGCTATGGTTAAACACGAATAGCCGAAGACCGAAGGAACAGGATTTTTGAGGATAAACTTATCTATCGCAAGCCATAGGACGAGTACAACAAGCAATCCAAATAAGGTCCAAATAATTCCCCAAAAAACGTTTGAAGCGATTTTTAAGCCCTTTTTTACTTTTTCGGACATAATTTTTTCTCCGTCAGCCGTAAAATAGTGTTGTGAAGTTACGGCTTATTTTAATAAGGCATCCCCGTCGATAAAATGACGGGGAATATACCTGTTGATTTATGTAATATGGATATGTAGAGGGTAATCCTCTTATAAATGCAATTATGCTGTAGCTTCAGTTTGAGCTTGCTCTACAGATACAGTGATAGTGAATTTTAAATCTTTCGAAATACAATCGTATGTATCTTGTTCTATGCCTGGAATAAAACTTGAGATTTCGGTAAAACTCTTACCTTGAGAGTAAAAACCTATTGCTGTATCTTCTACATCCTTCCCATTCTCTAACGGCCATGACCAAGATAAAGTATAGTTAGTTGCATATGATTCTCCTGGTTTAACTTGTTCTTTTACATCACCTAATTCGGTCGATAAATCACCCATTAATACATTTTCAAAGACTTTTTCTTCGCCTCTTTTTAGTGACCAAACTATGGGCTTATAACTGCCACAACTTATATCTGTTGCGTCCTCTGAAATATTGATGCTCAGTTGTGATAAAACTTCGGCTGTACCGGTAATTTCAATATCCATAGAACCGGTGGTTCCGGGTGCAACTATGTTATCAGTTGCTCCAGCTGATGCTTTTACAGCAACACCATTAGATTCTACTATAGTTGCAAGGTTTCCAGTTCCCTTGGTATAATTTTTGCCCAGCAAATTTTCAGCTTTTACGTTTACTACAAATCCCCACTTAGCAGCGGTAGCGGTTTGGGAACCTGTAGTACCGCTGGTGATATATCTCGAATAGGTCATTGCGCCCATTCCTACTACTAAAGCTATCATAAGAAGCATTGCTACTATGATGATAACGGCTTTACTTCTATTATTCTTACGTTCAGATTGTCTTTCCATATTCTTTTCTCCTAAATTACTATATGTTTATTGTTTTCACTAAATTCTTAGTTACTATTTTGTCTTTAATGGTTTCTTGTTTATTGTTTTTTTACTCGAAGATTTTTTGCTTGACGGTTTTTTGTATTTCGTCTGTCTGATAACTAACCATGCCGTATAAATTATCAATAATGCGGTACATACCATAAGCAGTATCAACCAAGGATATCTTGTCGTTCCGCCGTATTCCTCACTGTCCGTGCCTTGATATTTGGTACCGCCCTGTTGAGTGGGGTCGGAAGCCTGTTCGGCATAGTTACGGATATTAAGGTTTAGCGTTACGTTTTGGCCAACTGCATGGTCACCTAACCAAGTGTCTAATTCGTCGTTACCGCCCTCGTACTCCCACAATATTTCAAGGGTGAAATTCTCATACGAGCTTGCACCGAGTATACCTGGATGATAATTAAGGGTGGCTTTTTTGATTTGTACATATTCGGTTTCGGTTCCTATAAGATATTCGCCGTTACCGTTACTTAGACGAACCTTGACAGGAAAGTCGGTGGCGTCTACCGCAGTGCTATCTATACACAATACGAAGTTTAGATCGGTTTGGTACGCGATAGCCATATTACCTTCATTAACATAGGTGAAGACGTATTCGGTGGTTGTACCGGGAGCAAATACCCTATTCCCGTCCGATGATACTACGGTGGTTTCACCCTTGCCGTTCACGTATTCAGACTTGAATATCGGGATTCGCCTATCCGAGCTCCACCCCTTACCCTCGTCATCCTCTATATCAAATGACGGCTTCTTACCTACCACAAACAGTATATCCGTATTCTCGGGTAGGACATCATGCCCTTTTAGCGAGATTATTCCGGTGGTAATCAACAACAGCATAAACACAACGGTAACCATCAACATTATCCATGCCCACGACTTGTTGGTCGATGAGCCGTTACGGTTCTTGTCGGTTGACACTTTGTTATCTCCTTATGGTCTGTATGTATGGTCGTTAGTCGATTTGAGTTGCGGTAACTGTGAGAGTATAACCTACATTTAAGCAGTAATTATCACAATTTCCTTTGCCTTCTGCAATTAAATCACCAAGAATAGTATCAGCTTTATCATTTTGAGAAAATGCCCATTCCCAAGATAATTCAAAAGTTGAATCTAAAACTGTGTTCGGTTTATAGTCTTTAGCATTAGATGACCAATTGTTTAAATATGCTTGGATTTCATCTAACGTACCTTTTATTAATTCTACATCAACTTCTCCACTATAATTTTTAACTTGCTTTAAAGTAAATTCAATGGGATGATAATCAGCTTCACCTGCCGCAATTCCGGAATTAGTATAACCTGCCTTTAAAAAGACATCGTAATTCTTAACAAAATCGATTGAAACTCTTAAGGAAACTTCTGGAGTACCACTGATAGAGAATGTTGTTGAACCGCTTGTGCCGGGAGCAACTACATCACTTGTGGATTTAACGGTAACTGCACCATCACTATTTTTGTACTCGTTATTGAAAAGTTTATCACCTTGAATCTCAATCTTAACGCCCCATTTAGCTACTTGAGCAGAGTCATTACCGCTACCACTGGTGGTATACTTAGCTAAGGTGGTACCTACTACACAAGTAGTGATAAGACAAAGCATAAGTACGATAGCTGCAACTATGATAGTTTTGCTTTTCTTAGACTTATTGTCTGTTCTTTTTTGGTTAACTTGCATTTTCCTTCTCCTATATAAAATTTTTATAATTATTTCTTAACCATCGAGTGTTAATCGGTGGTTTAATTACCATTGATTATGGATTTAGATTCCGATACTACGTATCGCCCTTGCGGGTTCGACTACGCTGTAGGGGCGATTAATAATCGCCCACATCAATTAAGAATCCATATGAAGACCGTGAACGAATATGATCACAATTGATGTTCGCCTTACGGCAAACGATGTATTGCGAAGCAAAACTATGCTACTCGTTATGCCGGGCGTTTACTAAACGCCCCTACATGTCTGTGATATGCTTTTGGTTCTCATGTGAAAGTCAAGCACGATGACTTGCTTTTGGCGGGCGATTGCTAATCGCCCCTACACATTTATGATATATCATTGTCATTCGGTCGAACTATTCCTTTTTATCCTTGTTCAACTCGGCGAGTTGCTCTTTTAAGGCTTGGATTTCCGCTTGAGCCTCGGCAAGCGAATTATCGGTAGATTCGGCGGACCGTTTCCTATTACCTAAATAACTCGATAAAATGAATATACTAAATAATATTACAATTATAAGTATACATATTACCAATCCCCAGGTGCTTTGAGCAAACAGCACTATCGAACCCAACCCTGCAAACCGTGTACCTGTATATTCGCCTATCACGTTATCTTCGGGTACAAGCTCTCTATCGGCAATATTATTATTGATGCCCTTAGTCCTATATAGCACTTGTCCGTCTTGAATTACCTTTTCGATAATTTGGTGGGTTACAACGGCTCCGCTATCGCTATTAGGATCAAAGAATGACACCGTCATACCGACTTCAATATCGTTCTTATCTATGCTCTTAGTAATTATTAAATCGCCTGCTTTAATATCGGGATCCATACTTTCAGTAAGCACGATAAGCGGAGAATATCCGTTTATAGAGGGTACACTATCGGGAGCGGCAAAACTCTTGACTATCAATACAAGATTCATGATAAGAATAGGCACCAAAACAATGCATAGAATTATTCCTATGATGTTGAGCGGATTTTTGAAAAAATTCGCTACGTTAGTGTTTTTTCCGTTCTTCGATACCTTCATTTGTTATTCCTTATCGCCATCAGCGGACGCTTCTTCCGCTTCTTTAGCCTTACGGCGTCTTTCCCTACGTTTTTCGAGAGCAAGTGCTTTCTTACGATCCTTATCTTCTTCGATTTGCTTATACACAAGGTCGATACCGTCCTTAACTACACCGACTGCTTGAGGTTCGGTAACTCTAACGGTAGTAGCGGATTGTTTAATCTTAACTGCGGAATCATCGGCATAACTATTAAAATCACTATCAATAGGGGTAAATTGACAAACGATTTCACCACGTTTAATAGACATCCTCAATACACGGTAAGCACCGATTTTATAATCATAATAACCACTCTTTCTTAATTCCTTGACACCGTCCTTAGTAAGAGCATGGCGTGCAATGTCGTCAAAGAATGCCTTGTTCTCTGCTGAAAGCATGGAATACTTTTCTTCGCAAGTAAGATTAACTCTATTGAAACTAACTGCCGAAGGATCTTCTTTTTCTTCGGGAAGTTCTATAAGTTCCACGCCATCGGGAAGGTCACTCGAAGAGTCTTCCTCTACCTCAGGGGTAGGCTCATAGTCGGTACTTACCTCTACCATAGGTTCGTCCGCTGCAATCTCCTCAACAGGTTGTGGTGAAACTTCCTCGGTTGTATCCTCGTCTTCGTCCTCGTTCTTACCCTTACGCTCGCGTGATTCACGGACTATATCGCGGACAATTACCATGACCGCAAATAGGCACAGCACACATAAGAACAGCATAAAGATACTTACGATCACCAAAAGTACATTATCCATCTCATTACTCCTTACATTTATTCCTAAATACTCAAGGAGAAAAACGGTCAGGTTTTTCTCGGTGCGTATACTTAGTTATAGGTCCTAAGTACCCCGACTTTTAGAAAAAATCGCTTTTTCTTTCCTCAGAATACCCCCCCCCCTATTTTTATATATTAACATTTTGGTAAACGAATTGCAACACTTTCGGCATATTTTTTTGCTATACGTGTCGATTTTTTTGATAATTTTGTGAAAAAATAAGGAGAAATGAATAACAAAGTAAACGTTTATTTACCAATGTTGTGTTTTGTCCGTAGTAGTACTGTTTTCCGTCCTATAATACTGTTTTCCATTCGCCCTCATACTATACATATGTCATCCTGAGTGTAGCGACAGCAGAATCGAAGGATCTTATTCCTTGTTAATATGGAATAAGATTCTGACACTACGTGTCACCCTGCGGGTTCGACTACAGGGCGTTGCCCTTCGCTCAGAATGACATATATATCCGCAATTTTGCGAAGCAAAACATCATTTGCTTTAGTGCTCGTCCGCAAGATACCAAGTGCCCACAATTTGATTCTCACTTCGTTCGAATTTCGACTACGCTCAGTATGACGGCGGACGAATGACATAACTTGTCGCTAACGCTTAACAAGAATGTTGTTCAAGCAACCTTTTATTTAAATCTTTTCCGTTTTACCTCAAATATTGTTAAATTACCCTTGACATGCCTATTTCTTTTTGTTATAATTATTTTGTCAAATCGTGATTAGACAAATCGTGATTAGGCTAAACTGCATGAGGAGATGTTCTATGTTTGTTGGTCGTAAAAATGAATTACAATTTCTAAATGATGCATATAATTCAAATAAAGCAGAGCTTATAGTCATGTACGGTAGACGGCGTGTAGGTAAAACAGAACTTTTAAACGAGTTTTGTAAAGATAAAAACGCCATTTTTTACACTTGTCGCGAGTATACCGATACAAAACAATTGCAATCATTTACCGATAAAATCCACTCTTATCATATACCATATTTTGAATATGTCTCTCAATTTGCTAACTGGGAACAAGCATTCTCATCAGTTTTACACATCGAAACCGATAAGAAGAAATTGCTTATCATAGACGAATTTCCTTACGCCTGTAAAGTCAATAGCAGTATCCCATCCGTTTTACAAGTTTTGTGGGATGAAAAACTCAAGTACGAAAACATAATGATTATTCTTTGTGGTAGTGCAATGAGTTTTATTGAAAAGGAATTGCTGTCGGAAAAAAATCCGCTATACGGCAGAACTACCGGTATTTATAAGGTCAAACCGCTCCCATTTACCGATGCGTTTAAATTCTTCCCGAACTACTCAGACGAAGACAAACTTTTGGTATATGCTATTTTAGGCGGTGTTCCGCACTATTTAAGCCAATTTAATCCAAATATTTCACTCGAAGATAATATCAAACGCAATATTCTCCGTAAAGGTTGTCCGCTTTATAATGAAGTTGAATTTCTTCTAAAACAAGAATTACGCGAAACTGCGGTATATAATACAATCGTGGAAGCTATCGCACTCGGGCATAATTCTTTTTCCGATATAATGAATAAAACGCAACTTGAAAAAAGTAAATTGAGCGTTTATCTCAAAAATTTAATCGAGTTATCAATCGTGGAAAAAGAAATATGTGCACTCAGCACCGATAAGGAAAGAAACAATTCTTCAAAAGGTAGTTATATGCTTACGGATAATTTCTTTCGTTTTTGGTATGCATTTGCTTATCGCAATCTAACCGATCTCGAGAACGATGATATCGATGGTGTTTGGGATGAGTGTATCAAGGATAATTTACATTTTTTTGCTTCAACTCCGTTTGAAAAAACTTGTCTCGATTTCCTATATATTTTGAACAAAAATAGAGAGTTGCCGTTTAGGATACACAACGCTTCTCGCTATTGGGGAAAAACAATTCAAATTGTAGACGGACAAAAACAATCAATAAATCTCGAAATCGATATATTGGCTCCCGATGTAAAAAAGAAGTGTTTCATTTTTGGAGAATGCAAATTTACAAATGAGCTCTTTGACATGCAACAATTAAAAAAATTGCAAGAAAAAGTTTTTATAGACGGAAAGGTCTATTTCTACTTATTCTCGCTTTCGGGGTTCACAGACTCCGTTCAAAAATATGCGACATCACACAATAATGTTGTACTCATTAGTGCAAAAGATATTATTTCTATTATTTAATATAAATGTGCAGGTGCAAGGTTAAGTTACAACTCAACAAGAGTGAAGCATAGCATTGTAAAGTTATGGATTAGTTTGATGGATAATTTAGTCTGACATTAAACCACACATATGTCATCCTGAGTGTAGCGACAGCGGAATCGAAGGATCTTATTCCTTGTTAATATGGAATAAGATTCTGACACTACGTGTCACCCTGCGGGTTCGACTACAGGGCGTTGCCCTTCGCTCAGAATGACATTTGATGGTGCGGTGCTACGCCGTTCACTTGCTCAGTATGACGGCGGACGAATGACACGATTGGACGCTGACGCTTGCCTTAATTAAGGATATTGCGATTAGTAATAGTCGCTACTATTATTCATTTTTTTCAAAAAATCCGCCGTTTTGCCTATATTTTTAATTAAATTAAGGATTTTTTCTAAAAACTCTTGATAATTGGTTTGTGTTGTGATAAACTTATTAATAGAGAATTTTTTATTACGGAGGTAATAACTATGCCATTAGTTACAACTACTGAAATGTTTAAAAAGGCATACGAAGGCGGTTATGCTATAGGTGCTTTTAACGTTAACAATATGGAAATCGTTCAAGCGATCACAGAGGCCTGCAAAGAAGAAAAGGCTCCCGTTATCCTTCAAGTTTCGAAGGGCGCAAGAGCTTATGCTAATCACACCTATTTGGTTAAATTAGTTGAAGCAGCTGTTATCGAATGTCCCGAAATCCCTATCGCTTTACACCTTGACCACGGTCCCGATTTCGAAACCTGTAAGGCTTGTATCGACGGCGGTTTCACATCTGTCATGATCGACGGTTCCAGCCTACCCTATGAAGAAAATGTTGCTCTCACCAAGAGAGTTGTTGAATATGCTCACGCTCACGGCGTAGTAGTAGAAGGCGAACTCGGTACATTAGCAGGTATCGAAGACGATGTTCAAGTTGAGCACGGCGCAGAATCCTACACCAGACCCGAAGAAGTTGTTGATTTCGTTACCAGAACCGGTGTTGACTCTCTTGCCATTGCTATCGGTACTTCTCACGGCGCATATAAATTTAAACCCGAACAATGTACTCGTAATGAGAAAGGCATTTTAGTACCGCCACCCCTCAGATTCGACATTTTGGAAGAAGTTTCCAAGCAACTTCCCGGATTCCCCATCGTTTTACACGGTTCTTCATCCGTTCCTCAAAACTACGTGCAAATGATTAACGAGCACGGCGGAAGAATGCCTGACGCAGTAGGTGTTCCCGAAGAACAACTCCGCAAGGCTGCATCTATGTCTGTTTGTAAGATCAATATCGACTCTGACTTACGTCTTGCTATGACCGGTACTGTTCGTAAATTCTACGATGAGCATCCTGATAAGTTCGACCCCAGAGAATATCTAAAGCCCGCAAGAGCTAACATCAAAGAGTTGGTTAGACATAAACTTGTAGACGTATTAGGTTGTGCAGGTAAGGCTGAATAATTAATATCTAAATAAAAATCTCATTAAATACTTGCAATCGTCGAACGATTGTTATAGAATACTAACGGACAAGTGTCCGAAAATAAAAAATTAATCATTAAATTTGGAGGATTATACAATATGGCTAAAAATGTAAGAGTTGCTATTAACGGTTTCGGTAGAATCGGTCGTTTGGCTTTCAGACAAATGTTTGGTGCTAAGGGCTACACCGTTGTTGCTATCAACGACTTAACAAGTCCGAGAATGCTCGCTCACCTTTTAAAATACGATTCAGCTCAAGGTAGCTACGGTCACGACGTAGTAGCTAACGACGAGGAAGGTACAATCACCGTTGACGGCAAGACTATAAAGATCTATGCTGAAAAAGACGCTAACAACTGTCCTTGGAAGAAATTGAGAGTTGACGTTGTTTTGGAATGCACAGGTTTCTATACCTCTAAGGCTAAGGCTCAAGCTCACATCAATGCCGGTGCTAAGAAAGTTGTTATCTCTGCTCCCGCAGGTAACGATCTTCCCACCATCGTTTACAATGTTAACCACAACATCTTGACAGCTGAAGACAATATCATCTCCGCTGCATCTTGTACAACTAACTGCTTAGCTCCTATGGCTAAGGCTTTGAATGATTACGCTCCTATCCAAAGCGGTATCATGACCACAGTTCACGCTTATACCGGTGACCAAATGATTCTTGACGGTCCTCAACGTAAAGGTGACCTCAGAAGATCTCGTGCAGGTGCTTTGAACATCGTTCCTAACAGCACAGGCGCTGCTAAGGCAATCGGTCTCGTTATCCCCGAATTGAACGGCAAACTTATCGGTGCTGCTCAAAGAGTTCCTACTCCTACAGGTTCCACCACTATCTTAATCGCTGTTGTTAAGGGTCACGACATCACTAAGGAAAGCATCAACGCAGCTATGAAGGCTCAAAGCAATGAATCTTTCGGTTATAACACCGATGAAATCGTTTCTTCCGACGTTATCGGTATGAGATACGGTTCATTATTCGATGCTACACAAACCATGGTTCAAAAGATCGACGAAGAAACATATCAAGTACAAGTTGTTTCTTGGTACGATAACGAGAACAGCTACACCAGCCAAATGGTTCGTACAATTAAGTACTTTGCTGAACTTCTCTAATCAATCAGTGTTAACAAAAAACGGAGCGGTCTCGCTCCGTTTTTTTATGTCCAAATGCGGATTTGTATCTGTTTTTTATAGATTTTAGATACCGATACCTACGGTATCGCTACTACGCAGTTCGACTACAGACTTCGTCTCAATATGATATTTGATAGGTATCGTCCGCAAGATACCAAATTGTTGCACAATTTGATTCTCACTTCGTTCGAATTTCGACTACGCTTACACTCCGCTCAGTATGACGGCGGACGAAATGCTCAGTATGACATTTGATGATATTAACGGCTTCTTGCGATAGCAAAGACTTCATTTCGCGATAGCGCTACATCAATGGTACTTTATTTTAGTTGTAAGCCGTCTTTGAAAGCGTTTCCGACCTTTTCGCCTAATACAATATATGCGTGATTCATACTGTCATAGGTAATGGGACGAAGTTTTTGAGGATCTACTTTACCGTCGGTTAATACACTTTCATCGACACAAACGTTGACTATTTCTCCAACCATTCTACAAGATTCGGCGTCGTAACTTTTGAATCTACATTCAATCGCCATTGGTAATTCATCGATTATAGGTGCGTCGACAAATTCGCTTTTGGTCACATGAAATCCGGCACGTTCGAGTTTTTTCGGGACATCGTTAGCGGAAACCAAGCCGACATAATCACAAGCTACCACCGTGTCCGCAGTAGCCATACTTACGGTAAAAGCTCCTCTGTTTAGAATATTCTTTACTGTTTTGTGATCTTCGCTTAAACAAATAGATAGTTCGCTACTTTCGCTGATACCGCCCCAAGCAGCATTCATTGCATCGGGCACACCGCTCTCATCATATGTACCGATAATAAAAACAGGTTGCGGATATACGGCAGTTTTTGCACCAAAATTTTTTCTCATAAATTACGTCTCCTTTTTTTATATTGCTTTTTATTCCAATAAAATACCTTTTTTATAGAAAATCTTTTTTCGCCTTTAGTCGATTACAATAAATAGCAAAAAGGTGCCCTAAGACACCTTTTTAAGTTACTCCGCGTTATCCTCGAGTTCTTTAAGCCATACGGTTGCTTCGGCATCGCTGACCATTTTCCAGTCAGAGCGAGGCGATAAGCACACCGTACCTATCTTAACACCGTCGGGCACGCAGTTGCGTTTAAATTGTTGAGAGAAAAATCTCTTAATGAACACGATAAGCCATTTTTTGATAACCTCATCCGAATAATCTCCGTTAAAGGCATATTTTGCCAAGCGGTAAACCTTTGAGGGTGCCATTGCTTTCCTTATCATATAGAATAGGAAGAAATCGTGTAGAACATACGGACCAACCTTATCTTCGGTTTTTTGTTGAATATTACCTTTACTATCGGGCGGTAATAATTCGGGACTAATCTCGGTGGCTAAAATATCATTCAAAACATTTTTAAGGTTATCACTCGAGTTAGATGCGACATAGCGTATTACCGATGAAACCATTGTTTTAGGTACACCGCAATTGATGCCATACATTGACATATGGTCTCCGTTGAAAGTAGACCAGCCGAGTGCCGATTCCGATAGATCACCTGTACCGATAACGAGTCCGTTATATTTATTAGCAAGGTCCATAAGCACTTGAGTGCGTTCTCTTGCTTGTGCATTCTCATATGTTACATCATAAACGTTAGGATCGTGTTCGATATCTGCAAAATGCTGTAAAACTGCCGATTTAATATCGATATTTTTAACGGTAATACCGAGTTCGTTCATAAGGGTAAGTGAGTTATTTAAGGTCCTTGACGTAGTACCGAAGCAAGGCATCGTTACACCTATTATATTCTTACGGCCCATTCCAACTAAGTCGACAGCCCTCGCTGTTGCCAATAATGCCAAAGTACTATCCAAGCCTCCGCTTATACCGAGAACAAGACTCTTAACTTTAGTATGTTTAATTCGTTTTGCCAACGCATAAGCTTGTAAGTTGAGAGTAAGTTCGCATCTTTCTTCAAACTCTTCGTGAGTCGGGATAAAGGGCGTTTTTGGATACTTACGAGTAAGACTACATTTATCCTTTTTGACACAAAACTCCACAACTCTATATGACGGATCGTCCTTGATGTAATCAGCCATTTTACTTCTGCCGTTCAACAGACCGAACAAGTCAATTTCGGTGCAAATAAAGTCTTCTGTGAATAACTTAGACGATGATAACACGTATCCGTCCTCCGCAATGATTTTATGTCCGCCGAATACCGTTTCGGATGTACTTTCGCTAACGCCCGAACTGACGTAAATATATGCGGATAAAGTTTTGCCCGATTGTTGAGCAACCATAGCTTCACGATAACGTGCTTTACCTATAACCTCGTTACTTGCGGATAAATTCACCAAAACCGTTGCTCCGGCCTTAGCGTGAGATAATGTAGGCGGACACATAACCCAAATATCCTCGCATATTTCACAAGCGACCTTGAAGGCGGGCATTTCGCTATCGACAAAAATGATATTAGCACCGAAAGGAACGATTTGACCGCACAGTTTGATATCAACTACATCTTTTTCGGCGGGAACAAAATGTCTTTTTTCGTAAAATTCATTATAGTTCGGTAAGAATGATTTAGGCACTACACCCAATATTTTACCCTCAAATAATGCTACGGCTACATTGTATATGTTTCCGTGATGTTTTAGTGGCATTCCGACCAAAACAAGCATGTCTAAGTCCTTGGAACTCTTTACGATATCGTCAAGAGCGTCTACAGCAGAATTCAACAACGTATCATGATAGAAAAGATCTCCGCAACTGTAACCGGTAATAGCCAATTCGGGAAGCGCCAAAAGCTTAACGCCTTGAGTATGAGCAACTTGCATTGCTTTTATAATTTCGCCCTTATTGAATACTGTATCGGCTACCTTTACTTCAGGTGAATATGCACCAACTTTTACAAATCCGTTCTTCATTAAAATCTCCGTCGTTTATTATTTGATAAATGCGCTGAAAGCCTTATGTGCTTGATAAATGTCTGCCTTAGAAATCAATTCGTAGGGAGCGTGCATCGATAATACGGGCACACCGAGGTCTACGGTATCGATATTTAAGGACGCCAAGAATTTAGCAACGGTACCGCCACCGCCGAGGTCTACTCTACCGAGTTCGCCGGTTTGCCATACAACGTTATCTTTAGCGAAAACTTGACGTAAATGTCCTACATATTCGCAGGAAGCGTCGTTAGAACCCGATTTACCTCTTGCGCCTGTAAACTTATTCATAGCAACACCATAGCACATATGAGAAGCGTTTTTCTCTTCGAACGCACTTGCATAGTTAGGATCATATCCTGCGGTTACGTCGGCAGATAAACACATAGAATGCGCTCTGATAACTGCACTGCTAACGCCTAATGAATTAGCGATTTGATTGATGATATCCTCGATGATAACACATTGCATACCCGTGTTACCTTCGCTACCGATTTCTTCCTTGTCGGCAAGGATAGTTAAAACGGTTTGTTCGGTTTCGGTTTCGAGCGTTGCGGTGATTTCGGGATAAGCGCAAACTCTGTCATCATGACCGTATCCTGCGATAAATGCGCGATCTAAACCGACGTCTCTCGACTTAACTTGAGGAACAACCTCTAATTCGGCACTTAAGAAATCTTCTTCTACGATACCGTACTTTTCGTTCAATATCTTAAGTACGTTATGTTTTACGGCTTCCTTTTCAATATCCTTAGCGGGTACTGCACCTAAAATAAGATTGAGATTTTCAGCAGGGAATGCTTCGTGAACCGATTTCTTATCGATCTCTTGAGATAGATGGGGAAGAAGGTCTGCAATATAGAAAATAGGATCATTCTCGTCTTCGCCGATATTGATATTGATCTTTTCGCCGTTAGCAAGAATCACAACACCATGTAAAGCAAGGGGAATGGTCAACCATTGATACTTCTTGATACCGCCATAGTAGTGCGTTTTAGCATAAGCAATGGATGCTTTTTCGAAAATGGGAACTTGCTTGAGGTCAAGTCTGGGGCTGTCTACGTGAGCAACCAAAATACGGATACCGTTAGTAGCAATATCTGCGGTACCTACTCTCAATAAGAATAAGCCCTTACCTCTATTGTTATAATAGAGTTTATCGCCCTTATTGAGTTTATCGCCCAATGACATCGGCTTGTAACCTTGAGCTTCGACCATCTTGATAGTAGTTTCGACAGTTTCTCTTTCGGTCTTACTTGCATCCAAAAAAGCCTTATAGCCTTCGCCGTAAGCGTTAATCACATCGATAGATTGCTCATCGGCAACCTTATAAACGTTCTTTTTATTATAAGTTAATTCCATAGTATTCATCTCCATTGGAAAATTTTATCACATATAATAATAACATATTATTTCAAATATTTCAAGTATATTATCACACCTACTTATTTAACATTCTTAACATTCTTATCTTTTATAAAATGCTAATCGATATCGATGTTACCGCTCGAAGTTTTAACCGTTACCGCAACCTTTCCGCCGGTAGTGCTCACATTATCCGACAAATGTAATTTACCGCTTCCCGTTTTATGGTTAAGCGATGACATCCCCAATCCGTTTAGACTCAGATAAACGTTCCCGCTCGATGTAGTAATATTTATCGATTGACAATCTAACATGTCGGCATGTATCGCTCCGCTCGATGCTTCTATTTTTACATCAGTTGTCGTAATCGATTCAATTGTTATCATTCCCGATGTCGATTCGATTTCGATTGAGGGAGCATTTGCCTTGTGCATTATGATTTTGCCCGATGATGATTCTGCTTCGATTTTATTAGCAATCATGTCATCGGCCTCGATGTTTCCGCTTAAAGATTCTAATTCAACATTTTTTTGGGCGGTGGCCTCCTTAATAATAATTTCACCCGACGATGACTCTACTTCGACAGATTCTGCTTTGATTTTGCTTATATCAATTTGACCGCTACTCGATTTAGCGGATAACTCTTTTTGAACGACAACGTTTTCGATCTCAATCTTTCCCGAAGAAGATTCCAATTCCAGGTCTAAAGGGTTAGCGTCATTCAAATTAATGTTCGCGGACAGGGTTTCGATATCGACTTTAATTCCTTTTGGTATTTTTACGGTTAGCTTTTTTTCTACGCCTTTAAAGTCGCCGTTATAGCCCGACTTACAAAATTGAATATTCAACACACCGTTCGATATTAAGTAGCGCATTTTTTGTTCTTCGGTTAAGTTATTATTGGATTCGCTTACAGTCAGTTCTTCTCCATCGTCTTCAACAACGGTTACATTGCCAAACGCCCAATTAACATTAACCTTATTAATGTCCGAACCCTTATACGTAAAATCACCTACAGAATAGTCACTCTCGTTTTTGTAAACGTGATTATAAACATAAGAATAGGGAGTCTTACTACATCCCACGGCAAAGGACATAAAGCCCAGTGCCATAACTAATACTGTAATCAATTTCTTTTTCATATTTTTTCCCAAAAAAGTGCTGTTTTAGTTTGGTAGGACACCTACAGCACGCTATATAGTTTCGTTAAACCGAAGGTCTAAGCTACAAAGTGCTTCATAAAGAGGCTTGATTTGTTCAATCGTTGACTCTACGGATCGGTCATATTCAAGTAATTGACAATTATTTAAATAATCGATAACGGCACCAAGTAAAAACGGCTCAAAAATCTTCCGAGGCGAAAAAAAACAATTGCGATATTTCAAATACGCTTTCTTTAACTTTTCGTTTTTTTCGATTCTCAATTGGTCGAACGGTGCCCATAGAATTTTTTCACGAGTAAATATCTTTTTATACGCTCTATCGTCATACGAATTTTGGGGCATTAATTCGTCAGGGTAATAGGTATAATTATTTTTAGATGACGAAAAAATCATTGTTTCAAACACTTTATCTCCGTTTATCACCTTAATGTGGCTCGGTTTTGTGAATGATATTTTCCTATCTGTACAGAGTTTCCCATCGATATACAATTCTCCGTTCAAGTCGAGTTTGACCGTTTCGCCGACAATAACGGGATAATGTTCAAACACGGGGAACGGCATATGTTTACGTACCGTAGCGATAAATTCGTCACGGTCAGAAAAGCCGAATATTTCCCAAGCAAAATATGTACTCTCATTGGGGGCAAGTACCGTTCTTTCAAAATAACATCTAATGACGCTATCTCTCCGCGTAGATCGCCTTTCTATATTTGCCCTATAAATAATCCCATCGGTTAAAACTAAGCCCACACCGCTTTTTTCGCCGTTCATTCGGGCGTTATACACACAAAACGTGTTCCCGCCTTGATAACAACGCATATATGCCCGCCTTTTAAGCGCGACTTCGGGAATATCTAAACTATCGGCAAAAACTATACTTATATAGTAACCTTCTTCGATTTTTATAGCCTTATCGGATTCGTTCGTCAAAGTGTAACGCTCTAATATTTTACCGTCAACAACAGAGCGTTCTATCGTTAAAACCAAATCGTTATTATATTCGTATTTGAGAATGTCTTTATCGCCTACTCTCTCGTTTTCTGCCAAACAATTTAGCCCGTCGGGCAAGCCAAAAGCACCTCGTGTCCAACGAAAGTGCGTGGCATCGCCTACTACGAATATATCGTCAATATGTCCCGATGTCGGGTGAAGAGTATAGCCTAAGTTCATAATTATTTCAAAATAATCTTCAGTATATCATCATACTTGAAATATGAGCAAGTTACTTTAAGTTCATTCTTTACTTCGTTATCAATGCTTATAAAGTCGTAGGCAAGCTTAATTTCTATCTGCGTTATGCCTTTCGCTTTGAGTTGAGAGACGATAGATTTTAATTCCTCTCTCGAAGATGCGTAATATACATTGGTAAGACCACTATCATAGAATTCTATATTGCCGTCAGCCGGGGTCTCTACTACACTATTATAATTAGAATCATGGTTTTCTTTATGTGATTCCGATGCATCCGCTTCGTCGATTAGAAAATATCTATGGTTAACATATCCCGAACTTCTACCCCAAGTAGCATCAACCACAAACCATTCGTCAAATATTTTAACCTTGTTCCAAGCGTGATTTTCGCTACCATTTGAGGTGATTCCCAAACCCGAAACCTTAATGCACTCTATTCCTTCAATGTTACACAATAGTTTGAATGCAGAAGAAATACCGTCGCATACGGCTATCTTATTCACCATGGCTCCGTATATGTTAAACGCCGATAAACTCGATACTTTATAAGACAAATCCTTGTAAAGACTGTCGGAGTCGGTATATTTGAGATAAGGATATAATATACTCTTAAGTTGAGGATTATCACTTATCGCTTGGTTGATAATTGACCTTGCGTTGCTGATATTAAGTCCCCTCACATTGGAACGAACATTGAACAGTTCGAGTGCATTGCGGTCATAGGTAATGTGCGATACCAAATAATCGTATATTACCGTCACTTTTTGGTAATCGTTCATACTTTCATCGACATACGTTCTCAATATGTCAAGCGCCTCATTATAAACCTTCTCGGCCACCGAATTCGCAACAAAGGTTGGTTTAACACCATACGATAAATATTCTAATTCGCCAAGAGTTGATATCTTCTCGGTTCGACTAAAGGAATTAATAGCAAAATCATTATAATCATCAGCTCTCGTCGATTCAGTCAGTTTTACCGTATTATCGAGGAGTTCTTCCTCCTCCATTCCGCTCGATGTAATACTGTCGGGATTATAGTTAAAAGTAGCTTTAATCGTTACTTTTGAACCGACAGTTTCGAGCCCATACACACAAGACGTCGAAGTTTCTATAGAATCGATTGCATCTTGGAAATATGAAGACGTTTTTTTGACATAAGCGGAGAAGCTGTCCGAAAAATAAACATCAAGCGATAAAAAGCCGTTGGGATATTCGTCATTTATAGTAACTCCGTCACCGCCGTTTGCGATGTATTGCATCACTCCGGCAAATTCTTCGGGAGAATCTATATATTTATCGGATTCTACACCGTTAACGGTATAGAAAGAATTAAGATATTTGCTCGATTCTACATTAGGAGTGATGCTATATTCCGCGCTCTTTCCTAAAGTTTGGCAGTACACGGTCAAAGTATGCGAGGCTGATCTATTGACATATACTTGCGTCATATTATCACAGTTCAATGTTTCTTGATCGTCTAACACATAGGTGTGCGTTCCGTCTACACAATCGCAATTAAAAGTGATGTACTCGTCGACCGAACTTAAATCGTAATTTAAGCGCACATTATGAATATCTCCCTTAGATGCGTATACTTTGACGGTATACGGTGAAACAATGTCGTTAGCGTATATAAAGAATTTATATATACCAGAATCAAGCGAAGCTAAATAACTCTTAGACATTACAATCTGTCCGTTGCTGTAGGTATATCCCGCGGGAGTTAAACTATTACCGAATACGGAAAGGCTATCTACCATGGTCTTACCGTTAATTATTATATTGGACGGACTCGATTTATCAAATGCGTATAAACTTTTATCGGGACAAAAACCGTCCACTATGTAATTGATTTTTATGGTAAAATTACCACCTTTAACGGTATATATTTCAAGATTACCGCTATTATCCTCGAAACTTTGCTTATAGATAATGAGCTTATTAGGAGTAGCCGAATAGTGCATTTCATCAAGGGTGACATCGCCCAATTTTATAAATGATACCTTATCACCGTTGGTTTTGATATCAATCGAAATGTCTTCACCGCTATAATCATAGGTCATTTTCTCTATAACCGCGACTTTTGACGACACAACAACCTCTATATTGATGTTCTTATTTTCGCCACCATCTAAGGTAGTATAACGGAGTTCGAATACAATCTTACCGTCGGGCATCGAATCGAGGTATTCCGCATAAAAGGTTATAGAGCCTTTATCTATAAGATATACATCGGAGCCTACAACCGAGTTTTTAAAATATATACCATCTATAGTATTACGATATGTTTTAACAGATCCTACAAGGTCTTCGCCGTCCTTTATATATTCGTCGACGATTATTTCGGGAGCACGAGTATCAAAAATAATAAGTTTATAAACAACTGTTTCTTCGCTGTCGGTCAGTGCTAATGTATGCTCTCCGACTTCGATACTCTCTAAGCTTTCAAAAGGAATGGTAAAATTGCCATCTATATTGCATTTAGAAGTAATATCATTAGATTTATCTAAGGTTGCTTTAGTAATGCCTTGAATGGCAAATACCGCATCAACGCCGTCTTTCATGTCGATAGATACGGTACCTTTGATATCGTTATAATCGGCAACGCCTAAAAAATGATATGTCGCCGTTTTACCGTTACGGTAATTACCCGAACCACGTGCATATATCACAATATCACAGGTTTTGGTGGAGATATAATCTGTTATGGTATATTCGCTTACTTCGACCGTCAATTCGACCGTATCGCCGTTATACGTGTATTTAAGGTGATATCCGTCGGCATGATTTACGTCCGCCCAATCTATTTTTAGAGAACCCTCGAGATAGTTTACACTGATAGAAGTACCATCAACATTGAGTGGCGCAACATATGTAATAGATAAAGGCTCGGAGTACTCGCTCGCCTTCGTACCCTTATTAGCTCTAACTTTAACAGTCATTTCACCTACCATAGATTGGTCGAATTGTAAGAAACGCTCATCACAATGTATGACATTTTCTACTCCGCCTATGGTTATAGAGACATCATATGAGTTAGCCTTTTTAACCTCTCCCCAAGTCAAAAGCCCCTCATCTTCATCAAATTGAATATCCGTGGGTACAGGTATTACCCCAAGATCGAATATACCATTAATGATAGTACACCCCGATAGAATTACCGCTAAAAGAATGGTTATGACCATTATTGTTATGATTTTTTTCATAGGATTTCCTCCGCTTTACCTATTTAAAAAGAATCTCAAATTTAGACATTCTTATGACATATCTATAATCAAATACATTATGATTATTTTTTAAAAACAAACAAATATTCATGAGCAAGTAACAGAAAATTATACTTTATGCTGTTTGTTTTCCAATAGCCTGTCGCTTTACAATTGTGTTGTTCCTTGATTATAATTTCTTTTGTTTTGAAGCCAGCCATTTCAAAAATTCGCATCGTTTCAAATGCAAGCGGTTGAACCATACCTTTTTTGCGAGTATCCCCCATAAGCACGGCACAAAACTTATCTTTTTTCAATACCCGATAGCATTCTTCCGCGACTTTGCCGATTTCAAAAAGAAAATCTTTCATTGGCATAAGTGACAAATCTCCGTCTATATCTTCGCTATAATGAATAATATCCGCATACGGCGGATGAGCACAAATTAAATCAACGGATTCGTCCGCAAGCATAGAAAGATTGCGCGCGTCGCCTTGCAATATTTCTATAGATGGATTAAATTCACACTCAAAATTCAACTTGCTTTTTGTGATTTCAAGTGCATTCGGGTTTATATCAACGCCTACAAAATTTCTATTCGTAAGTTTTGCCTCGACTGCAGTAGTGCCGCCACCAACAAACGGATCTAAAACAGTATCGCCTTCGGCAGAATAACGCAAAATTAAATTGCGCGGAATATACGGAGACCAATTTCCACGATATTTAGCGTCGTGAGTTGCCCATTTTCCGCGATTAGGAAATGCCCACACGGTATTTGTTTCAAGCTCGAAATTTTCGGGTTGTAACGGTACTTTTTTTGTCATATTAATCCTCTATCAGTTCGGAAGGGACGGGTAATCCCAGACGTGTTAAAGGAATGTATTCAAAATAGTAATCACAACCAACCGAATGTATATAATCTAAAACGTCGGTATATTGTTCTTTTCTAAACCAATTATCTAAAAGATAAATATACTCGACGTCGATATTTGCTGCTGACATAAGTTTTTTATATTGCTTTTTCTTAAAATCGCAAGTTTGTAGTTTCTCATCAACAGAACCTGCTACTTCTTGATGCTTGCATTCAATGATATATAAAACATTGTTTAACAATACAAAAATGCTATCGTCTGGTAGTAATTTTTTAGAAATGTGTTTTGTCCAATCTATATCTAACTTTTTAAGAAATATTGAATAGAAGTTATGCTTTTTATAAACTTCTGCGACCTTGTTATCATCATAAAACACATCGTGTTCAATAACAGAATAATGTGGTTGTTGATTTAAAAATGTAGATAAATCAGTTTTGCCTTCAAAAATTAGTCCTGTACGAGTATTTCCGCCACCCTTGCCGCTTTTAATCATTCGTTATTCTCCTTGGTTATATTTTTTAATTACAAATAAGCAATTCGTTTATTTTGCCACGTTTATCGCCTTTACTGTTGATAGCACGAGTTGCTTCTACGCGATTGATGATATAATTTTTATATAAGTCGTCAAAGAAATTGTCTTCTTCATTAACGTTTTTAGGATCAGAGTTGCTTAATACGATTTTTGCACCAGACAAATTTATTTCGTCAATAAATCTTGCAAGCCTTATTTGCTCGTTATCGTCAAAGACATCACTGTTATAAGAGGTAAAGCCCGAAGTTTCGGAAATGGGTCGATACGGCGGATCAAGATAAACGAAAGTGTTTTTATCTATAAATTCTTTAGATAAAGAATAATCACCGCAAACAATTGTTACGTTTTGCAATGCTTCGTGAATGTTGCGCAAGTTTTCGTTGTCGCAAATAGTAGGATTTTTATATGCACCCATAGGAACGTTAAATTGTCCTTTTTTATTTACACGATAAAGTCCGTTAAAACAGGTTTTGTTTAAAAAAATAAACTGTGCCGCCTTTTTCGTAGCGGTTTCATCCGACAAGACAGTTGCATTAAATCTTTCACGAACGGTGTAATAAAAATACTTTCTACCATTTTCATCCATTGGCAAAAATAACATTTGCATTTCGTTAAGTTTCGAAATTAAATTTTCTACGTCGTTTTTCACAACTTGGTAGGCATTTATAAGCTCGGCATTAATGTCGCTTATGTATAGTTCTTCGAAATCATACTTGGATAAAATGCTAAAAAATAAAGCGCCACCTCCAACCATAGGTTCGGCATACTTAGTTAATGCTTTTTCGCAGTTGGACGGTAACATTTTTTCGATTTGTTCTACAAGCTGACTTTTGCCACCAACCCATTTTAAAAAGGGCTTTAGCATTACTGTCTTTTGCCTTTCATATCTAACAGTTCTTTTGTCAATTGGCTTTTCGGCAATAGACGGAATAATCCACATATTGCCAACCATCATTGAGCCATTAATACGCCCTTCGGAACATAAAATTGCCACGCGTCTTTGAGATATATTCCATTTTTCAGCAGCTTCTTTTGCAGACATAAAACTTAGCATATTTCACCTCGAAATTATTTTTTATATTATATTCTAAATCGCGAACAATATCAAGCAAATCTTTGTTTGTTTAAGAAATAAATTATATTGAACCAATAGGACCGACCATTATTGTTATGATTTTTTTCATAGGATTTCCTCCGCTTTACCTATTTAAAAAGAATTTCCCGATTATTGTCCGTCGGGAGATTCAAAAGTATCGGTGGCAGAAATAAAAGTGCCGAGTAAATAATCGTACTTATATTTTGCCGTGGTATTGTTTTTTTCAAAGTACCAGCACCCCGAGGCATACATGCGATTATCTCGCGTAAAGCCGAAATACACCACTATAGTGTCCTTCTGCGCATATGCCGTAGTAATGGTATTTCCGTCCTCGGTAAGTCCTGAAGGCGAACCTGAACGGAATATGGTGACGTTACATTGATAATTATATGTATTATCAGTTTCAAGACATTGACGAATACCAACCCAATTGATTTCGTTGTTTGCCGATACTATATTGTAGCCTGCCACGCTCTTAGCACCCTTGTTATACGCCTCGGCAATAGCATCCGCCGATTCGAGAATGCTTAGGCAGTATTGCTTATACTTTTCTTTTTCTCTATTATCGGATATGGCACTCATGGACGGCACAATAATAGCCGTTAATACAGCCATAACGGCTATGGTAACGACCAACTCGACCATAGTAAAACCTTTTTTATTCTTTTTTGAAAATATCCGCTTGCTCATATATTTATAATATACTAAAATGAACTTTTTGTCAACATCGGATAGCCTCAAGAGCCCTCGTTGAGCCCTTTGTTAATCAAAAAATAACATTACAACCTTTTCTTAAGGTCCGCTACCGTCTCACGAGGTACTCTGAAACTATCGTAGCACTTGGAAACAGTTTTATGCAATGCGAATTGATTTAAATTGTCGGAGTTTACCGCTTGCACCGCCTTTGAGGGCAATTTAATGACCAGTTCGCACATAAGCCATGCAACCGCCATATTAACATAGTATTCTTCGTCTGCTTTAAGGGATATAACCGTATCCATTATAATATCGAAATAGTCTTCCTTAATAAATCCGAACAGCAATATAACACCTAAACGTCTGACAAAAGGAAGTGAATCTTTAGTACAAGATACTGCGTAATCGAGTATGACTTGAGCATTATCCTTTTTAATAGGTAATTTGATAAGATCGATTTCCGCCCAACAATCGGCCGAACCGGCATATTCAGATAATCTCGACAATAATTCGTCCGCTTTTTTTATTTTGCATATAAGTATGCCGTTTATAATGCTATTCTCGTAATAATCGTTGAGTTTTAAATCGAGAAAACTCATAAAGTTACCCTTAGCGATCTCTTTGGCAATACTTCTTAAAATCGGAGTCATTATACCGAGCATCTCTTTGGATGTGTTGATTACTTTACGCGCAAACGGAATTTTATCAGGATTACTTAGCGTTTTCAGATACTCAACAAACGCCCTTCCATCATCTACCGTCCAATTCTCTTTAATTAAATCCATATTTCTCCTCTAAAAAAGATAAGCGGAACGAACTAATGCCGTTCCGCTTAAATAATTTCAGTCGTGATTAGATAACTCTAATATCTCTGTCGCTGTCAACGATACCCAATGCGAAGGGGTTAATCGCTACGCTAATATCATCGCCAACGCTTACAGATGAATTGTCGGGTAAGTACATATTAATTTCCTTGCCGTTTACATCGAGAACTGCGAAGGATTCGTTACCATAATTCAAGATACTGCATACTTTAGCAGGTAATCCGTCGGAAGCGATTTGAACACCATAGGGCGAGAAGTCTACCGACAAGTTGATATCAAATACCTTTCTACCTGCAGCGGTGATAAGTTTATCGCTAACGTCCTTAGTTACAGGGAAATAAGTATCCTCTACATTGAGTAAGAAGTTATATAATTTCTTACCTGCCTTTTCGCCTACAAGACGAGCGGGGAGCACGTTTCTATCAGCTAATGGGTTAACTACAACTTCGTCGTTCTTGAGGAATATAACCTTCTTAAGATCGATAGAGATATTAACGTTATTCTCGTCATAATCATCGGGTGCTACTGCAAACAATACGTTGCCGTTAACGGAGAGTTCGAAGAGAACTTGTTTATTGATAATCTCTTTATTGACAATCTTAGCCTTAATCGATTGACCGTCACTTACAGGAAGCAAGGAGTTGAACTCGCTTTGTGCACATGCAGGATGACGTTTAGCCTCGAATTTGGGCTCATATTGCACATGCTCGAATACGGGATAATCTACAGGAGCCGACTTGATCGCATCGAAGATGATCGCATTGCTCGGGATCACTACATCATACTCACCGTCGGACAATTTAATTGCTTCGGGAAGCTCGATATCGGAACCCAACACCTTAAGTTTACCGCCAACAACTTCACCTTTTAGTTCGTTATTATCGGGTATTCTCGGTAAGATGGTTTGTTCGCTTTCGGCGTCGAAGAGGTGAATTCTTTCGGGATCGAAGGCAATCTTAATTTCGGAGCCTTTTTCAAAGAAGAGTCTGGGGTCTGCTTTAACAACCAATCTCTTAGATGCATCGGTGATACTGCTATTTTCGCTTTCGGGATCCAATTCGCAGAACAATTGCTTTTCGCTACCTAAATCCTCAACTATACCGATATTGAGTCTAATAGTTTGATTGGGATGTGCCTCCACGTATTGAGGATCAACGTGTAGATCTTCGGGACGGATACCCATGATAACATCGGTCTTACCGTCAAAATACTTGGATTTAGCCTTAAGGAAGGTCTTAGCGGGAACTACGATCTCTCTATCGTTAGCGAAGGTGATTAGTACGTTATCGGCAACCTTCTTAAGCTTAGCGTTAAAGAAGTTCATTTGAGGAGTGCCGATAAATCCTGCTACGAATACGTTGCAAGGATATTTATATAGATTTTGAGGAGTGTCGATTTGTTGAACATAGCCTAACTTCATTACTACAATTCTGGTACCCATGGTCATAGCCTCGACTTGGTCGTGGGTAACATAGATAAATGTGGTTTGAAGTTTATCGTGAAGCTTACTGATTTCGGTACGCATCTGAGCACGCAATTTAGCGTCCAAGTTAGATAGAGGCTCGTCGAGCAAGAATACCTTAGGAGAACGTACGATAGCACGGCCTAACGATACACGTTGTCTTTGACCACCGGACAAAGCACGCGGTTTACGGTCGAGATATTGAGCAATATCCAATATTTCAGCAGCCTCGTTAACCTTACGATCTATTTCGTCTTTGGGAAGCTTCTTGAGTTTTAGTGAGAACTCGAGATTCTCTCTAACAGTCATGTGCGGATACAATGCATAGTTTTGGAAAACCATTGCAATATTTCTGTCTTTAGGCTCGACGTCGTTGACAACTTCGTCACCGATCATCAATTCGCCTGCAGTAATTTCTTCGAGTCCCGCGATCATTCTGAGGGTGGTTGATTTACCACAACCGGACGGGCCGACAAAAACGATGAATTCTTTATCATCGATATCCATGTTGAAATCGTTTACGGCTTTAACATTACCGTCGTAAACTTTATAGATGTGTTTTAAACTTAGACTTGCCATAGTCTCCTCCTATTTATATTGTACAAGTATATACGAAGAATAAGCCGGTAGCTCTACTCCATTTGTTACTGTTTTTGTTGAATCGAAGTCGAATGTCGTGCCGTCAGCAATAACAATCCAATCTCCGCTTATATCTATTTTAACACATTCCGCGGTAGGATTCAATAGTATTTTCAATTTTTTATAATTATCTTTTTTACTTTCTCGCGTATATGTATAATAAATACAACCTTTATCGTTACATTCGACCACTGCTTTTTGTTCACCGGAAGCAATTGTGGGGAATTTTTTGGTTCTCAACTCGATAAGTCCCTTATACCAGTTATACAACTTAGAGAAATCCTCTTGTCTGTAATAATCGATAGCGTTTATCTTATCTTGAGCATTGTAGCTATTATGATTGCCGTACTTGGTTCTTGCTATCTCGTCGCCCGCTAACATAAATGCCGAACCGCGAGAAGTCATTACCAAGGTCGCAGCCATCATATCCTTTTTCTCAACTATGCTGTTGTATTCGCTGAATACCGTAGGACTCTTATCGCCAACAGTGGTGGATATCAACTGATCCCATAATGTATAGTTATCGTGCGCCGTGGCATAAGTAATGGTATGAGCCGAGTCATTATCCGATATACATCCGTTACCATCGTAATTAAGGAATAAACCGTTTATACCTGCCATTACTTGGTTAAGAGTATAAGAAGAAGTGTTACCTTGAACATACCCCGAAGAAGGATCATTAGAACCTCTTATACCGTTTCTCATACGGTCATTGAACGCCTTAATTCCGTTCAACAAATATAGATTATCAGCATTTGCGCTTATTCCATCCTCAAGTCCTATCGTACCGCCCGACCAAGGCTCACCATATATGAGTATATTATCTCCGCCCGGAAGTTCGTTTAACGCTGATCTTATTTGATTCATCGTCTCTACATCATGGATTGCCATAAGGTCAAAACGGAAGCCGTCTATATGATATTCGTCTGCCCAGTAAACGACAGAGTCGATCATATACTTACGGAACATCGCTCTCTCGGATGCCGTTTCGTTACTACATCCTGCACCGTCCGAAAGATTATACAATCCTAATGAATTGGTTGTCCAAGCTTTCTTACCAAACGTTCCCGTAGCGTCACTCAACGCTTGACGATAGTAATATCCCGGTACCGTCTGTTCGAAATAACTATCCGACGTATAGGTGTGGTTATATACAACGTCCATGATTACGCCTATACCCGCCTCGTGAAGAGCTTGTACCATCTGTTTAAACTCATTAATTCTAACCTCTCCGTCCTCTGCATTGGTAGCGTAACTACCTTCGGGAACGTTGTAGTTTTTAGGATCGTAACCCCAGTTTTGCTTGGTCTTATAATCGGTATTATTGTTATACTCCTCATCAACCGTTGCAAAATCGTACACGGGATTGAGATGCACGTAATTGACGCCTAAATCCTTTAGATAACTGATACCTGTTTTGATGGTGTCATCACCTTTGATGTGGGTATCTTGTTCGGTAAATGCAAGATATTTACCCTTATAGGTGATACCATTATCCGCAGCGATGGAAAAATCTCTAACGTGTATTTCCCAAATTACAGCATTAGGAGAATTGTTTTCTCTGATTTCAACAGCTCTTTCGAGATCTTCATCCCATCCGTCCGGATCGGTAGAATCGAGGTCGCAAACCATACCTCTGTTGCCGTTAACGCCGACGGCGGTGGCATATACGTCGACAACCTCTTTTTCTTCGCCCTCTACATAGTTGGTATAGGTGTAGTAAACGCCGTTTAAGTCTCCGTCAACGGTAACTTCCCATACACCCTTTGATGTTTTAACCATATCAACCGCAGGGCTATATAGCGAAGTGTTGAGTTCGTTGCCCGACTTATATAGATTGACTTTAACATTGGTAGATATCGGTGCCCATAATCTAAAGGTTGTACTATCCTTAGAATATATTGCGCCTAACTCGATATCTCTATCGGGCACACATTCGTTTTGGAACTTATCGGAAAGATATAATCTCGTTTTGATACAACTGGTGCGGAATACCGAAACGTCTTTGATATACACTTGATAGTCGGCATGCCAATCGAAATCTTTTTCCATATTAAGTCCCGTTATCTTACCGCTCAAACCGTCGGCAGAAAGTTCACTCACGTGAAGATTCTCTTTATAAACTTCTCCACCCAATCCGCCTTCGAGGTCGGTATCCTTGTACAACTGAATGACGGTGTCTTTGGTAATTGCCTTGGTGGTCTGAATCAACAAAGTATCGAAGTCGTCAAACTTAGCGGATTGAACCCTTTCGAATGCCGATTTTGCTTCTTCGAGCGATGTGTAGTTGGTCTTATCACCTGCGATAATCCAAACGTGATATTCGTTATTGGAATCGAATTCAATGGATAAATAACGGTCAGATGATAGGTCCTTACCGGTGTTACCACACCAATATGGAGTCAAATAACCGAGGTTATCGGTATAAGATCTAACCATTATCAAACCAAGCTTCTTGCCCTGTTTGACCGCCGCGGTCTCTATCGCATTAAGTTGTATTCTAAAGATTCTTCCGTTGTTAACTACGCCGTCAACTTCGCGCGAAAAATCTTCGTCTATCTCTTGATCGGATGATGACGTTCCGCTCTCTACCACCTTACCGGAGTCGATCCAGTAATACGAACCCCATCTAACGTCCGATTGACCGTTCCATTCGCTATATGTGTATTCGTTATCGCCGTTATAGAAGTGAACGACAACCTTGCCGTTGCTGTCTGCCAAAGACATTATAGAACTTATAGGCAGTAGCATTACGACCATTATTATAACCATTAATAAAGCTATTATTTTTCTTTTCATATTCACTCCTTAGCCCTTTACGGCACCGCCCGTGATTCCCTCTACAAAGTATTTTTGTAGACATAGGAACAAAATCGTGATAGGTACTGCGATCAACACGGCACCAGCCATAAACATATTGTATTGAGATGAAATATTTTCATCGGTAAGCATATTGTATAGACCTACAGCTACAGTCCAAGCTTCTTCCTTAGTTCCCAATAGGTAACTCGAGAAAATGAAGTCGCCCCAAGGTCCTAAGAAACTCATCAATGCGGTATACACTATGATAGGCTTGGATAGTGGCAATATAATCTTAACGAATATTTGAGAACTTGTCGCTCCGTCTATTCTTGCCGCCTCGTCAAGCGATTTAGATACCGTATCGAAGAAACCCTTGGATACATAGTAATTTAAGCCTGCAGAGCCCGAATAAACCAAGATAAGCGCAAATATCAAACCCGCAGTAGTTGCATTAGCACCTGCAAGATTTACCGATGAGAAGATATGATATATTGCAGCCATTGACATGAATCCCGGGAACATACCGAGTATCATGGCAAGACTGGATATCGTCTTACGCGATTTAAAGCGGAATCTACTCATTACGTATGCCATTGCTATCGTGAAGAATGTAGATAGGAATAAGCACACACATGCTATCAATAAAGTATTTAGATACCAATCTTTGTAATTTGTTTGGGTAAACAGTGCTTTATACCAATTGAAGCTATACGAAGTTGGCAATAAATGCTCGCTCTTGTAACTTCCTTCGGGTCCCGCAAAGGACTGTATTATCAACCAAATTAGAGGTATTATCCATATAATAGATAATATAGTGAGGACGGTATAAGCAGCGGTTTTGCTTATGGTCTTCCTTGTTTTCATGCTCGAGTTTTTCTTTTTTGCTACTGCGCTCATTATTGGAAGTCCTCCTCATTTTTAGATGCCGACGAATGTCTATATGTTATCAACGATACAACTGAACATACTACGAAGGTCAATATACCCAAGCAGGATGCCAACTTGTAGTTTTGTAAGTCGTTGGTGACCGAATACAGCCAGGTTACCAATAGAGAGGTACCGCCTGCCGATTCGCTGTATACACCGAACGGTCCGCCACCCGTAAGTAGGTAGATAACGTTAAAATTGTTGATATTGCCGATAAACTGTGTAATTAAGTATGGACCTGTGACGAACATTATGTACGGAAGTGTTATTTTCCTAAACATGGTAAGTTTACCTGCACCGTCTATTCTTGCAGATTCGTATAGGTCTGCGGGGATATTCATCAAAATACCCGAAGTGATAAGCATGCTATACGGCACACCTACCCAAAGGTTGACAAGAATTACAACTAATCTTGCAAGGTTTGTATCGCCGAAAACGTTGATTCTGTCACCGCCTGCCGAAACTATTAAGTTCATTATAGGTCCGTATTCACCCAACAAGGTACGCATCAACAGCAACGACACGAATTGGGGTATCGC
The DNA here is from genome assembly GCA_964391805.1 of uncultured Christensenellaceae bacterium. Lineage (GTDB taxonomy): Bacteria > Bacillota > Clostridia > Christensenellales > CAG-1252 > RUG14300. Next base: position 43,085 of record CAYMNK010000007.1, read on the forward strand.
TATGGTCAATACGAAGAAGGTACGCCATATCTTTTGTCCCTTGATATCTTTCTTGTTGATAAGCAATGCAAGTGCAACTCCCAAGAAGTAGTTAAGGAAGGTTGCACATAGCGCCCAAACAAGAGTCCAACCCAATACGGGGAAGAAGGTTGACGCCAATCCGGTACTACCTACTAACTGACCGAAGTTTTTGAAACCTACCCAGTCGAAACCGGTTGCAGCCGAGTGAGAACGGTCAAAACTTGTGAACGCAATAAGTATCATAAATATCAACGGCAAAATGGTGAAAATAATTACACCGATAAGGGAAACCGTCAATAATACGATATAAAACTTATTATCGAACAACTCTTTCAAATCGTCTTTGAAAGAAGCAGGCGTTTTACCGACTACCGAATCTTGATAGTTTGTGTAGGCGCTACGGATATTCATGAAATATACCACGATAAACGCCGAAATCACCATAATGGCAACTACACCGTACAACAAGCACAGCATGGAGTTATCGCCATCCATAGAAACAACTTGGCCGGTTACTATATCGGTTACCGAATAGGAGAAATTCGTTCCCAATGTAAAGAAACCCGTCAACGCACCCGCACCGTTAAATATCATATAGAATATGAATAACAATTCGATGCCGAGATATGCGATTCCCTTAGCAATTTGACCGTGAGCGAAGGCACCCGAACCCATAAATAGGAAGGATAGTTTGACTCCAATATCGCCTTTTTTGAAATAAGTGACATATTTGACGACCCAATCACGAATAGATCGCCCTATATTCACGGCAAGTTTTTTGAGATTTCCCGGGAGATTTTTGAAGAACTCGACAGTCTTGTCTTTGAGTTTGACAAAGAATGCCTTGAGCCCCTCAAGAAGTCTTAGGAAAAATTCTCTCAGACTTGTAGATAATTTAGTGAAAAATTCTCTCATAAATACTCCCTCGAATTAGGATTCTAATATCTTCTTTTCTATTGCTTCAAGTTCGGTGAGCCACACAGATTCTTTCTTATTAAGTGAATATACACCTTGTAAGAAGTTAGCCATAGGAGTCCAATATGCACTCATTCTCGAAACACCGGGTTTAAGGTTGCTGTATTCACTTTGATCAACTACAACTTTTACCGTTTCACTGCCGCTTCCGACTGCATCTTCGAATAAATCTACTTGGGTGGGACAAAACTCTCTTTGCTCAAGCCTTATTTGTTGATTATCGTCGTTTGCAAGGAATGCCGCGACTCTACAAGCTTCTGCTGTATCTTTTGCACTGCGAATATTATTAGGTTTATTAGAAATACCGTACATTTTAATACCCGAGAAGCTTACCAATTGAGTGTCTTTTCCGTCAAGCTTAATGGTAGGAAGCATTGCTACGCCGAAGTTATCGCCTAAAGCATCCTTGAACTGAGATATCATGTGAGGACCTGAAATCATAGCCGCAATCGTGCCTTGCTTCAATGCTGCAGTTTGATCTGCCTTAACAATGCTCTTAAGTTTGTCTTGTTTGCCTAACCATTGAATATAATTACATGCCTTAACAGCCTTATCGTTAGCAAGATCTACGCTATCGGCGTCGATTCCCTGTGTACCGAAAATTTCTACGCCTGCGGTGTATAAAAACGTTGTGGTATAGTAGCTGTCCGCCATATCTATACCCAAGTTATGCTCTACGCCGGGAATGGACTTAGACAATAAAGTTTCTAAACTTCTAACGTCGTTTTCGCTAACTTTAGATTTGTTGTAGTATAAGAAGGTATTTTCGTACGAATAAGGAATACCATAGTATTTACCGCCTTCTTTACACGAGGTGATCGCTACATCGATTTGGTCCTCTATTTGATCCTTGTATTCGTTAGGAATTTGGTATAAGGCGTCTTGATTACGTAAAATACCGAGTTGGTCGTTTGCGAAAGAGAATATGTCCGCAGCAGCGTTGACATCACGAGTAACACTGGAACTTACTACGTCCTCACCTACCTTTTCAACCTTAAAATTGTAAGTGTTTTTGCTGTGAAGCACCTTGTATTCCGCCAACATTTCATTTATCATGTCATAATCTTCTTCTGCGCACCATACGGTTAGATTGTATGTAGAACCGTCATCGGTAACTGTGGAACTACCGCCCGAAGAAGAACCGCCCGACGTATTACCGCCTGAAGAGGAACTACCGCCGGAGGTATTGCCGTTTGAATTACCGCCCTCGCCGTTATTTCCGCCGGTTTGAACATATACGTATACAATTTCTTTATCGCAAGCTACGAGCAACGTAGTCGATATTAATACTATTGCTAATAATACAATCAATAATTTTTTCATATTTTTCTCCTTAATTTATGCCTTATTCTATTCCATTGAGTCAACCCAACCGTTCTTGTAATATAACGTATTGCCTGACGGTATAACTAAATCGTAAGTTTGGTCTTTAGGCTTTTGAGGATTATCTACAAGACCTCTATCAAATACAATGTTTGCGTACTTAGCGGTATCGATCTCTATTACATACCAACCATCGTGTCCATCTACCTTTTCCATCTTTTCACCCGGCCATGAAACTTTTGGCGTGTTCCCGGTCCAACAATATGCGTAGACTTCCGACCAACCTTGACTGTTATAGTAATATATTTTTGTTATTACCTCGACAGGTTTTGACTCGATATCGAATCCGTCCACCCACATATAACCGTTGTAGTATGGTTTTTCGCTATTTACAAGAAGGTTCGTAGTTTGATGACCGTCACCGCTACTACCGTCGTTGAATATTATCTTCTCGAAGAAGGTGTTTACTTCTACCGAGTACCAGCCTTCGTGGTCTTCGACCTTTTTTATAGTATTTCCGGGCCATGAGGCATACTCTATCGCCTTGCCGGTAGAATCATTCCAAAGATAAGCATGTACCTCTTTCCATCCCAAATAGTTGTAGAAGTAGACCGTTATGTTTTCGGTAGTCGTATTTTGAGGTGCAGCTACATAAATTGAATCGGAGCCGTCCTCGTATATTTTGACATAAATGATATATTCGCCGTCGGCTGTCGCCATACCAGTAAATCCACAGTCAGATTCGTAATTAGTGTATTCTTTTCCGTCATTATCGATTATTTCGATTACGTCATCCTTATTGAGTTGGATAGTATAGAAATATTCGAATTGTGAATATTGGGGAGCCGGATTTTCGATAAGCTCATATTGACTACCGTTGGCGTTGATGAATATTGAATATTCGGGCAATACAACCCATACCGAATCGCCATCTGCATACTTCTTGGCGTATACGGTATACTCGCCTTCACGAACTGCTGTTCCCGTAAAGCCACAACCTTCCTCATAGTTGACGAACTCGAAGCCGTCGGCATCGGATATCACTATCTTATCTCCGCGATTGAGCGTAAAACTACCATAATATTCCGATACAATATTGGGATCTTCGGGAGTTTCGTTTTTAACGAGTTTGTATTGATATTTACCGTTTACATTAACAGTCACACTGTATTGGACAGATTCAGCGGGTTTTTCGGCATAATTCACGCCGTTTTTATAATAAGGTTTATCCTTATCGAAGCTAACGGTTGCAACAGTATTCCCTCCGTTTTTAACTACAATACTCGTTACTTCCTCATCCACGTTGAGGGTGAACCAATTTTCGGAGTTTGCAAGCGAAGTGAACACTTCGTTTTCTTTGAATAACGTTTCGCCCTTGTACAAGTCTGCACTTAGAGATGTAGCCTCATCGTTATAGATATACACAGGATAAGATTTTACAATCTTTTCAACCCATTTAGCATATATTGTTGTGTTTGCCGTTATGTTGAAGGTGCTGTACTTGGATGTAAATTCCGCTTCTATCAAACAGTAAGAGTCAAAATACCATCCCGAGAAAATGAAACCTTCGCGAGTAGGATCCTCAGGTCTTGTAACAGCTTTATTGTTTTCGGCAAAAACTGTTTTAGACTCCGATCCTTCATAATTCATATCGAAAGTTACAGTCCAGCCTTCTGGTGTTACGACATCACCATCTTCGCCTTCTAATTGTGTGAAAGTTATAGTTGATGTTCCTTCGCTATCGCTGTACCCTGGTGCGCGTGCTACGATATATAAATCGTATGTTCCTTTTGGTAAGCCGACTATTTTACCGCTCATACCGGTCGTACCTTGCTTAGCTTCTATTTTATATTCCTTAATAGAACCGTCGGAGTTCACAACCATCGCTACGTATTCTTTAGCGCCGTCTACCGAACTCCAACCGAGAGTTCCGTCGGCTTTTGCCGTGAATTTTTTAGGAGTCGAGAGTTGTCTCGAATAATCGAAATCGAGTCTCGAACGATCGGATAATACATCGAGTTGACCGTATTTATCGAACGTAACCGCTCTTACCCACATATAATTGACTTGTCCGCTTATCAAACTCGGTTGAATGCTCTCGTTATCAGCATTGAAACTTGTAGTCGTTAAGAAGAATCTATCCGATACGTTGTCATTGAAATATACGAGGTAGCCTTCGGCTCCTTCTACCTGATTCCAAGAAAATACGCCGTTACTAAGAATAAGATCACGAGGGGATTGTAGCTTCTCGGACGAACAGCCTACAAGGACTACACCCAATATAACTATAAATATTGCCAATATAATCAATTTCTTTTTCATGATTTATCTCCTTCGGCTTGCCATTTCAATATAAGTTTATCTCCGTCAAGAACCCATACGTCGCTAACTGCATTCAACTTGTCGACAAGGTCGCTAACGCTATCCACAGTGCAATCGACACTTGTCGCTTCATTACCATTCAAGATAATCTTATTTTCTTGGGTACCTGTCGCTACACCTGCCTCGATGTCTTTACCTATAGCTGTTGCTTTAACATAGTAGCAATCGTTAATCATATTGTTGAAGCCTGCTATTCCGCCTATGGTCAAGGGCGTACCGCCAACCAAGCCCGACGAGGCTGTTGCCGTTGCAGTAGTGAAACTGTTGTTAAGCACAAGACACAATTTACCAGATTTGAAGTCTCCGGTAATATCTTCGGTTTTGTTCCATTGCGTACCGTCGGGACTCATTCTTACAAAGATTACACCTGTAAGATCTTCGGCGTCTATTCCGATATCGGCGTAGTAGTATTGCTTATTAGCAAAAGATACAGTGTTCATTTTGATACCGGGCCATGAGATCGAAATATTCTTACCCCAATAGTATAAATATATTTGAGCACTGTCTGCGGGGATCCAACTACAATTAGTGTAGTCGAGATACACTCTGCTTGCCTTTAATCTATCGGCTTCTATGTCGAATTTAGCATCGCTGTAACAATTAACTACACCTAATGGACTATTTTCCTCGTTATAGCCGTAGTTGTCACCAACTATACCACCTATACCGTTAGCGCCGATTAACTTGCCTACATTGTAACAAGAAAGTATTTGTGCGTTAGCATAACTCATTTTACCTACTTCGTTGATACCGTCACCGCCATTCTTACCTGCGATACCGCCGCCATAACTAGTAACGTTTATCGTACCCGAATTGTAGGATAGGCTGACTGAACTTTGGAATTGAAGAACGCCGTCATAAAGATTGGCATTGTAGCCTACGATACCGCCTGCATATGTGGTAGCGCTTATGTCGCCTTCGTTACCACATTCGGTAATGATTCCGTTGTTTCTTGCGACTATACCGCCTACCGTGGTATTACCCGAAACGGAGCCGTAGTTTTTACAACCCTTAACGATACCAGAATCAGAATTGAATATAGCGATTCCGCCCGATTCGTTAGAGCCGTATATCGTGGTAGTTGATTCGATGGTACAATTAATAATCGTTCCCTTGTTAATGGATACAAGACCGCTTGCACCGTCTCTTACAGCATAAATCGAACTATTCCTAACGATTACGTTTTCGACTAAACCTCTGTTGGTATACGCAAGAATGGAGCATTCGCCACCCTTATTATGTAAATTACCGTCATTGGTTCTAACGGTCCAAGTCCGCCAATTGGCATTATCGAACACGAGATTTTTAACTACTCCCGTCTTAGCTATAGAATCAAATATAGAGGAATACCCGTCCTTATAATACACCGCTGTGTTGGATAAAGCATATCCGTTGCCGTCCAATACGCCCGAGAATGAACCCAAATTATAGAAGTTACTATAATCTTCGTCATCCTTGGGAGAATACTCTTCAAGCACTATATCGTTGGATAGTTTGTAGTTCATACTGAGATTGACGCTCTCATAGTATTCTATATATCTCATTTCTTCGGGAGTGGATATGATAAAGGGATTACCCTCGCTTCCGTCGCCCTTTTCGCTCGAAAAATAGGATACTTCACTTCCGTCACTCTCACCGATGGAAATGTCGGTATTACCCGCCCAAACCGATTTAACAAGAAACTTATTAGAACGATCGCTTTCGAGCTCGGTAATAGTAGTTACCGTATTGTTTACGTCTTGTATGTAATAAACATTGGCACCGAGAACCTCGTCGAATTTGAGCACATCGCCGTCCATTCTAACGTTTTGAGGTGCAGGATAATGCACAGTACCTTTAGCCGACAAATACTTGACCGTAACAGCTTGACTGTCGAGTACATATACGCCGTCACCTACAAATTTAACCGATATTTCCGCATCCTCATTGCATTGAGTTAGGTCAAAACTCTCGGAATCGGCATCGAGAAGGTTTTCTTTACCGTTAACCGATACCGACACGTTTTTTGCAGAAGAATTGGTACTCCATATCAATTTACCGTCGGAATAATCGAGTGATGGGTATACCATAGCGCTACCCTTATGGGTGTAGACAAGGGCTTCCGACCAATCGGTACAATTATCTTCGTTTACCGCTCTAACCCTAATATTGAATACACCGTCCGCCGGAAGCGGTTCAACGAGTAAAAGACTGTAACTTGTAAATCTATGCCCTTCAATAACATTGCCGTTAACCTCGATATCATAATTCGATGCGCCAGCAATCTTAGACCAACTCAACAATCCCGCCGAAGTTACCTTCAAATCGGTAGGTACCGTTACTTCCGGGGTAACGGGTTCGTCGGGTTTGTTTTGGTTATTGGGATTATTGGGGCTATCGGGAGCGAATTGCCATAATCCGCCACCGATTTCGAGTTTCCCGTCGCTACAACCCACTAAGCATATCGATATGCTTAGGATCATAACGAATATCATTATTATTAATAGTTTTTTCTTCATTTTCATTCAAATCTCCTTTTAGCTTGAGATTTTAGCGACAACACATCCGCCTGCGGGAATATATTCAAGGCTTGCTCCCGCGGAAGCACATATCAATTCGGCGTTACCGAATACGGTACGTGCATTCGCATATTCCGAAGTCGTAAAATTGCATACAACCCAATAGGTTGTTCCCTCATACGTTCTCGTGAAGGCGAACATATCACTATTGCCGAATTTCTTGAAAGCATAATCGCCATAACGAATCACGTTATCTTCCGATTTTAGTTTAGTCCACTTCCTTACCTCGTTTAGGAAGGAACTCTCGTCGGCAAGTTGTTCCTCCGCACCCGGTAGTTTTTCGTTATAGCTATCCCACTTAACATAGTAGGTCTTATCGCCCGATATGGAGTAATTGGTGGTATAGATACTGCCCTCTGCTGTGGTCGTCCACTTGAACGGCTGTCTGTATTGACGATCTACGTGCGGTGAATTCTTATTTTCGCCTGTACCGTAGTTACTGCTCATACCCAATTCGTCGCCGTAATATATCCAGCTCACGCCCGGCAAGGTCATCATCGCGGCTATAGTGGTCAGCGCTCTCTTTTTTGCGGTTGCGGCATTTGAGCTCGTGATAGTACCTGCAACCCAGTCAGAACCATTTAACGAACCGGATACGTTATTCATTAGTCTCGGTAAGTCGTGGTTAGATGTAAATATCGAACCGCTCACTTCTCCGCCATACTTTTTCTCAGTATTGAGTACACCTAAATAACTCCAAGCACCGCCCGAAAGCTTATTGGTATTTGTTCCCGTCGGAACTGATCCGTCGGATGAGGTGTTTTCTCCTGCCAATCCGCTACCCCATGCCATACCTGCTGCAAGTTGACCGAGATTATAGTACATATAGAAATCGAGCATTCCGTCAAAAGCTTGATAATACGGAGCAACCCTATAAGCGTGTCCGTCGAAATTCTCACCCACCATATAGACATTAGGATTAATCTTCTTAATTCCCGATATGAGCCAAGAGAAGAAGTTGATGTTCTTGGTAACGTTACTGCTATAATCGGTGTTTGTTGCACTATCGTAGTCGCTGATAATTACATCGCCCGCCTCTGCTGTAACTTCGTCCGCCATATAGATATGCTTAACGGCGTCGATTCTAAATCCGTCTACACCTTCGCTTTCGCCTAACAAAGTCATCCAGTATTTTGCGACTTCGAGTATTGCATCTCTCGTCGGTTGATAATCGTAATTCAATTCGGGCATTCCCGATGCGAACTTAGCATAATACGAATAGGTATATTCGCTGTATTGATACCAACTTTCCGATAAGTTTTCAGTGTTGTGATTGCGCCAGTGATAGAAACTACGGTAATCGATTCCGTTCTCCTCTACCATCTTAGCGGATTTTTGGAACCATACGTTATTAATGGATGTATGATTCAATACGAGGTCCATTATAACTTTCATGCCCTTTTCGTGGCATTTTGTGAGCAATTCCTTATAATCGTCCAATGTTCCAAACTTAGGATCTACTGCACAGTAATCGATAATATCATAACCGTGATAAGAATCTGATTGCTGTATAGGCGTCAACCATAATACGTCTACGTTCAGCTTTTCTAAATAATCAAGGTTATTGATAATACCTCTAATATCACCGTAGCCGTCTCCGTCCGAATCGGCAAAGGACGCTACCATTATTTGATAGCCTACACCCGATACGGTGTCGAAAAGGTCGAGAGGATCCGCAACTTTACCCAAATCTGCCGAACTATCTACGTTAGATATCGATACGTGGGTACCGTCATCGTTTTCGTACGGATTGGATATTTCTGTTTTATCCGCTAAATTTAAAACGAAATCGCCTACGTTATCTTGCGTAGCAAAAACATGTATGGATCCGTTGGTGCGAATGGATCTTTCTATCGTAAAATATTGGTTACCGCCGTCAGATGTCCAGTGTGTACCCGAATTCTTACTCTCGTCGTATACGATCAAGAAACCGATTTCGGTATCGAGATAAGCATCGATATTCAAAGCATATTCATCTTTGTAGTTGTCACCATAGTAGCCGTCTTTGAAAAATTGCAAATGTTCGTTTTCGGCATTACCTGCATCGTTATAAATCTTGGTCATATCAATGTCGCATACCGCTCCGCCGATATCGTCAACAACAACGTTACCGTAAATATCCTTTTCCCAATTAAAGGTTCTACCGGTGTACGCCTTAGGCCATACCCACATACTCATCTTAGCGTATGCATCGGGATCGTTGTCAAAACGCATATAGTGAATGTACAAGTGACCGTTTTTGCTATTTGCATCGAGGTTCCTTTCATACTCTTCTATGTCTTCCTGCTTGACGCCTTCTTTCCACAGCGCATACAACGTAATGTTATTAGCGGGCATTACATCGAAGGTGAATTCGTTTTGATATGTGCCATAGTCGGTAAACCATCCGCCAAAATTATAACCGGTTCTCTTGGGGTTATTGGGCTTGGTTATCTTTTCTCCGGCTTCGATACCGGTCATTGTGTCTACTTGGGTTGCCTTATCGCCTGTATAAAAATAAATATTATACTTTGCGACAAGGGATTCACTCCCACTGTTTCCACCGCCTTCGCCGTTTCCGCTGTTTCCCTCATCGGGAACTTGTCCGGGACCGTCATCTTGATTAGGTACGTTACAGCCCACAAACGTAAACAGCATGCACGCTATCATTATTAAAACTAATATTTTAAAAAATGTTTTCTTCATCGTCAGATAATCTCCGATTTCCTTCTTTATTATATAATCAATATTTATAGTATCTATTCAATATTATCTATTATCAAAACAGTAAACAAGGGTGGGATAGATTCCGCTATCTTACCCTTTGTTACTTTAATTCAGTTAAAAGGACTCCACCCACTTACTCTCAGAGTAATCATAATATATGGAACCTAATTTATAACTAATGTCAGGTGTTTGTGTACCACTTCCGTTGTTAAAGATAATCATGTCATAGTCAACCGATATCTCCAACATATACCATCCGTCATGACCGTCTACAGCAGTCATTTCCACACCGGGCCATGATTTATTAGTATTAGTTGTATTATTGCTTTGCCAAGCGTAAGCATTTACGGTATTCCAATTAGAAGTGTTTTTAAAATAAACGGTGCGTGTGGTCTTAGTATATAAATTATAGCCATCGGTCCACTCGTAACCGTTAAAGTAGTGTTTATCGGCATCTATCGCTATGTCTGCACTTTGTTCTAAACCTTGTCCTGCATTAAAGATAATACTTGTATAACTTGTAGATATTTCTATAGAATACCAACCGTCATGATCTTCTACTGCTGTCATCTTTTCACCGGGCCAAGAGTTATTCCCATTAGCATTCCAAGCATAGGCGTTGACATTGCTCCAACCTTTCAGATTATAGTAATAGATCGTCATAATATCGCCTGTAACAGGCACATCGGGTGTAGGATCAACGATTGTGGGAACCGCTACCCAAATAGAATCTCCGCCGTCTTTATATTTCTTAACATAGAATGTATATTCACCATCAGATGCCGCCGTACCTTTGAAAGATGTGGTATCTTCGTAATTGACAAATTCAAAACCCGTACTGTCTATAATCTTTACTACGTCACTCTCTTTCAATGTAACAGTTACTGTGTATTGTGCAGTTACATTAGCATTGTCACTTTCCGCTTCGGTCATTACTATAGGCTCGTCGTTATTAACGATTATGCTTACACTATATGGTGTATCGGGATCCACGGTTGATTCCTGAACTTTTTCCACCCAAATACCATTATCGGCTACGTAGAAATTATAATTGCCGTCTTCGGGAACACGTCCGTTAGCTATTGCAGCATTTTGCTTGTAATTAGCAGTTTCAACTTCGCCTATATATACCTTTATAACGTCTTCGGTAGTGACTGCTACATTTAATAGTTTAAACTCAACAGCGTCTTTGTTATCTTCATTCAAAGTAAGCATGTGCTCTTTATCACCGATAATAATCTTTACGTTACTTTCTTTGGTTAGCGTTACAGAAGGAATGCCAACCCATATAGAACAGTTATCGGAATAAACCTTGAAATACACTGTATATGAGCCCTGAATTCTTGCTGTTCCGCTAAAATCTTCATTATCATACTTATCATATGAATTTTCTAAACTGTCTTTAATGACGATTGCATCGCCAACGTTTAGATTAATAGTTACCATGTATTCAGCAAGTTTTCCGTCGGCTTTGTCTGCTTCGGCATTCTCAATCATCTCGGTAGCATTACCATTTAAATATATGTAATACTTACTTGGATGCTCAACGGTTACCTTGATAGTTGTTGTAAAATTCGAATATTTAATAGTTACAGTTTGTTCTCCGTTTGCGCTTGCATCTAATCCCTCAATGCTATAATCAGTGACAGTTTCTTCGTGCTCATCCGAATAAACAGCCTTTACTTCGATTTTGGACTTCAATCCGCTTTCGGTTGCTTCGCTCTCGCTTAAAGTAACGGATTCTTGATTAGCCTTAATCGAATTAATAACAGGTGCCGGCTTTTGAATTGTTACTGTTAGCGTCGCAGTTTTCCCACCATAACTTATGGTAAGAATTTGAGCCGCATAATTATCGGCATCTAATTCACTTATTGTATAATCACTAACTGCATTTTCGCTCTTATCGGAATATACCGCTGTAACGATTATTTGTTCTTTGATATACTCGATACTTGCATTCGATTTTTCTATTGTTAATTCTACTTTGTTAACCTTGATAGATTCAAGCGTAGGTTCTTGGGGTAATACGGAAGAGCGCTCAATTGTTACCTTGATAATAGTGCTAACTGTTGAATATTTAACCGTTATACTTTGTTCTCCATCGGCTTCAGCGCTAAATCCTTCTACGGTATAATCAGTAACTATCTCTTCACTCTTATCGGAATAAACAGCGGTAACGACTATTTTACCTTTAATGGCGTCAATACTTGCTTCCGCTTCGGCTATTGTTAGGCTTGACGGAGTAACCTTGATAGATTCAAGTGTAGGATCCGGATTTACAACAGGATGATCAACAGTTACCTTGATAGTTGCACTAAAGGTCGAATACTTGATAGTTACAGTTTGCTCTCCATCGGCATCTGCATCAAAGCCTTCGATAGTATAGTCGCTAACAACTTCTTTGCTTTCGTCCGAATAAACCGCTTTTACAACGATTTTGGATTTCAAAACAGCCTCGGTTGCTTCACTCTCGCTCAAAGTTATTGATTTTTCATTAACCTCGATTGAGCTGATAACAGGTGCCGGCTTTTGAATTGTTACTGTAAGTGTCGCAGTTTTACCTTCGTAACTTATGGTAAGAGTTTGAGCCTCGTAGCTTTCCGCATTCAATTCACTTATCGAATAGCCAGTAACCTCTGTTTCGCTCTTATCGGAATATACAGCGGTTACGGTTATTTGATCATTAATATAGTCGATATTTGCATTCGCTTTTTCTATTGTTAATTCCGTTTTATCAATCTTGATAGATTCAAGAGTAGGTTCTTGGGGAATATTCGGTGTAGGATCCACGGTCGATTCCTGAGCTTTTTCCACCCAAATACCGTCATCATCTACATAGAAATTGTAATTACCATTCTCAGGTACACGTCCGTTAGCTATTGTAGCATTTTGCTTGTAATTGGCAGTTTCAAATCCGCCGATATATACTTTTATAACGTCTTCGGTGGTGACTGGTACATTCAATAATTTGTATTCAATAGCGGTTTCGTTAGCATCATTCAAAGTAAGTGTATGTTCAGTATCACCGATAGAAATCTTTACTTCGCTTGCATTGTCAAGTTTTACAATAGGAATGCTTACCCATATGGATGAACTTTCCGAATAAAGCTTGAGATATACGGTGTAAGAACCTGCCCATGCTGTAGCAGTACCTTTGAAATCGCTATTCTCATAGTTATCATATGTATTACCATTACTGTCTTTTATAACGATTTTGTCACCGATACTAAGATTTATTTCCAACGCATATTGCACAGTTACATTGGGATTATCACTGTCAAATATAGTCATCACTTTAGGTTCACCATCATTAATGCTGATGCTTACCGTATAAGGCGGGGTATAAGGAGCTACATATATACCATCGTTAGAAACATAGAAACAATAATCACCTGTTTCCGTTATAGTTCCTTTAATGTCACTCTCTTCCTTATAATTATTAATTTCTTGTCCGTCTACCGTGATCGTGAAGGTGCTATTTGCTTCCAATTCGACCTTTTCGATCATAAACTCAAGTACGTCGCTACCATTATTGATAGCCAATGGAGTTTTTGTTTCGCCAACAACGAGATAAACTTCACTATTCTTAGTAATAGTCGGTACACTTGGTGTAGGAACAGGATCTATAGATTCACCGAAACCATTTGTCCAACCGTTGTTGTAGTAGTATAAACCATCTGCATCGTTGATATCAAGGTTGTCTGTTTGGTTCGTTCCGTCGTTAAATATTATGGATTTAAATTCTATACCGATTTCGATAGAATACCAACCGTCGTGGTCAACTACTGCTGTCATTGAAGTGCCAGACCATTCGGAAAATTCGATTTTACTTTCATCAAATTCGTCCCATGAGTATGCATTGACTGCCGACCATTTATTGGCGTTGTAATAGTAAATAGTACGATATAGCGGTCCGTTGTATTCATTAAATCCGTCCGTCCACTCGTAACCATTATAATAGAGTTTATTAGCGTCAATCGCTAAGTTCAATGTTTGAGGCATTTGATCACCTGCATTGAATAAAATACGATTATTTTCGCCTGACACCTCTGCTTGATACCAGTTATCGTGACCTTCAACTGCGGTCATTGGTTGACCGGGCCAATCTTTTCCGTCCGTTCCGCTAACCCAAGCATAGGCATTTACATTAGCCCAATCCTTATAGTTGTAGAAATAAACTGTTACTTTGTCCGGCGTAGGTGTAGGATCGGGATCTATAAATTCGCCGAAACCATTTGTCCAACCGTTGTTGTAATAATATAAACCATCTACATCGTTTATATTAAGGTTGTCTGTTTGGTTCGTTCCGTCGTTAAATATTATAGATTTATATTCTATACCGATTTCGATGGAATACCAACCGTCATGGTCGGCTACTGCAGTCATTTGCGTTCCTGACCAATCGGATAATCTAATTTCGCTACCCTCAAATTCGGTCCATGTATATGCATTAACTACCGACCAATTATTAGCGTTGTAATAATAAATAGTACGATATAGCGGTCCGTCGTATACATTAAATCCGTCCGTCCACTCGTAACCGTTATAATAGAGTTTATTAGTGTCAATCGCTAAATTCAATGTTTGAGGCATATTATCGCCTGCATTGAATAAAATACGATTGTTTTCGCCAGATATTTCTGCTTGATACCAATTATCGTGACCTTCGACTGAAGTCATTGCTTGACCGGGCCAATCTTTTCCGTCCGATCCGCTAACCCAAGCATATGCATTTACGTTTGCCCAATCCTTATAGTTATAGAAGTACACGGTTATTGTGTCGGGTGACGGTGTAGGATCGGGATCTTCACCGGTGGGAACTGCTACCCAAATAGAATGGGTGCCATTCTCATATTTCTTAGCATAGAAAGTATATTCGCCGTCGACTTCCGCAGTGCCCCTAAATGTAGTATATTCCTCCTCATAGTTTACAAATATAAAGTCGTTACTGTCCTTGATAGTTACAGTATCATCTTTTTTCAATGTAACATTAGCCATATACTCTTCGGATACGCCTTCTACCGTGCTAACGTTTTTGGTCATTACTATGATTCTACCGTCACTAACGATTAAAGTTACCTTATAAGGTTGCGGATCCGTTGAAGCGGGTTTATCAACCCATATAGAATGAGAACCATCTTGATAGAATTTGACATAGAATGTATACTCGCCATCTACAGAGGCAACACCTTTAAAACCGCATGCTTTGTCATAATTATTATACTCAACTTTTCCTGCGCTGATTGTTACTAAATCACCACTTTCAAGATCAATTGTGATAGAGTATTGTTTAACAACATTTGAATCATCGGAAGGATATTCACTGAGAACCTCACCTTCAGTATTTGTATTAACATAAATCTTTATTTGCTCGGGTTCGGTCGGGCGCTCGATAGTTACCTTAATAACCGTGCTAACTGTCGAATACTTAATCGTTACGCTTTGTTCGCCCTCTGCATCGGCGTTAAAGTCTTCTACGGTATAGTCGCTAACGGCTTCTTCGCTCTTATCGGAATAAACAGCGGTAACAACTATTTTACCCTTAATGGCGTCAACACTTGCTTCCGCTTCGGCTATTGTTAGGCTTGACGGAGCAACTTTGATAGATTCAAGTGTCGGCTCTTGGGGAATAATCGGATGTTCAACGGTAACCTTGATGGTTGCACTAACGGTCGAATACTTAATCGTTACGCTTTGTTCGCCTTCGGTATCGGCTTTAAAGCCCTCGATAGTATAATCGCTAATTGCATTCTCGCTACCGTCCGAATAAACCGCTTTTACCTCGATCTTGGATTTCAAACCAGCCTCGGTTGCTTCACTCTCACTCAAAACAACAGATGCCTTATCGATCTTAATCGAACTGAGCGTGGGGGCTTGAGGTCTATTGATTACAACCTTAATGGATTGCTCAAAACCATTATATTTAATGGTTACGTTTTGCTCACCCTCTGCGTTGGCGTCGAAACCGACAATTTCGTATTGTTCGATGATTTCGGCAATGTCTTTGTCCGCAAAGGATGCCGTTACGCTGATTGCATTCCTAATTGCGTCTTCGTTTGCGTTATCAGCCGAAAGAATCAACTTATTCTCTCCCTCTCCGATAATTACGCTTATGGATTGCAATTCGTTTTCGGGCTTGTCATCTTTACAGCCGACAAACGTAAAAATGACGCCAATACAAAGCGTCATTATCAATACTAAAGTCAATACTTTAAAAATTCTATTCATAATTAATCCACCTCTCCTATGTGCGATCGCTTTAGCGACCTTACGATTTTTGGGGAAATTATCCGATTGCGGATAATTGTTTGATTTAAAAAAATGTTATAAATCTTTGGTAGTAATGTTTACAACATATACCTTATTTTACTATATATTAAAATGTTTGTCAATAATCAATATATAAAAAAATATAATATACATTTTTGTATTAGAATAAATTGGCATAATAGATTAGATAGGAAATTGGTACCAATTTCAAAAAATGTGGTATAAATTGCATTAAAGCGGCGTATAATATGGTATCGAAACGAATAAATACATCCCAATACCTCGATAAATGTAACAAAAATCACCATAATTTCAAATTTTCTAATCATTTTTAAAAAAAGTTTGAAAAAACAATTGACAGAAATTTACATTTATTATAAACTATTATAGCCTTACATCGCAGGGTGGAGCAATGGTAGCTTGCCGGGCTCATAACCCGGAGGTTGGAGGTTCGAATCCTCCCCCTGCCACCAAAAATGTTTGGCGGCGTAGCTTAGTTGGTCTAGAGCGGCCGGTTCATACCCGGCAGGTCGGCGGTTCGAATCCACCCGCCGCTACCAAACACAATCGGCCCCATGGTCAAGAGGTTAAGACATCGCCCTTTCAAGGCGGTATCGCGAGTTCGATTCTCGCTGGGGTCACCAGAAAAATGCTTGGAAGGAATTCCAAGCATCTTTTTTTTACCAAATTCACTTTAATCGTGGAATTATTCCACCGAGTTATTCTCCATCAAGCGTGTAATTGCCTAAATTGCGGATGTGATTTCATCCGCCAACCACAAATAATGTTTTTTATTGTGAAAGAATTCTTTTTTATTCTGATTTTCAAGTTAATAAAAATTTGGGGAAAATCAAAAACTCAATTTCAACATATTTTCGCACTTTATAAAGTTAATAATTATACGTTATTTAACGTTATGCATTATAGCTTTGTGAACTTTACTCAAAAAAAGCAATATCGATCAAAAAATAATATCAAAAATACAAATCAATGGTCCATTTTTGGGATAGTACTTTTTGTATAATATGTTCGTAAGGCGTTCGACCACGCCAATATCGTTTAAAGTTGTCGCGAAAGAGAGCTTAATTTCATCTTGAACTATATGAATAAGTGCTACAATGATTTGCGTTGACAACAAAATCTTATGAGGTAAAAATGAAAAAACTATTTATGATTAAAGATATTGCCGAACCACAACAATATTTAAGCACAATGCTCAATAACATGGATAACAGCGGTAAACTTTGCATTGCGCGAGAAATTGACGAGCTGACATTTTATACCGCAGAAACCGAGTTAGACGCATCTCATATCGAAGAAGTAAATCTAAACATTTCCTTTGCCGACTATGATTTGTTATATAACTTCTACAAAAACGCTTTAAGTAACATTGACTTGCTTTTAACAAAGTATTCTTATCAATCAAACACTAATATATATTGTCGTCGAATGATACTTTTTGCAAAACGGGTAAAACGCTTAATAAAACTCAATGCGCCAGATTTGGTTTTGCGCATAGAAAAATGCATGTTAATGGACAGTATTGTACTTTTCAAAGCCAATGGCGTTGGCAAAATTGTCAAAAATAAAAGAGTTGTTTTTTTAGATATCGACGGCGTACTAAACACCCCATATTCTCTTAATTATTGTTGCGACTATATCGGCATAGACGATGATAAAGTATGGCGACTTTGCAAAATAGTTAGACGTACCGATGCACTAATTGTGCTTGTTTCCGATTGGAAAAGAGGTTGGTATCGTGATATAAAAATGAAATCTCAACAAGAACCAACTGCCACCTATTTGGAGAAAAAGCTCGCCAAATTCGGATTAGAAATTACCGATAAAACAAAAGATAAATCGGGCAGCGCCTATTTTTCACGTGGAGAAGGGGTTGTGGAATATATCAAAAACAATGATGTTTTATCTTTTGCGATTTTGGACGATTCGCAATTCGATTACGACAGTTGCGATTTGAAGGACCATTTTGTAAAAATGGATCCCCAAGTAGGACTCACAAATAAGGACGTCGAAAAAACTTGTAGAATATTACTACAGTAAAAAGGAGATATAAATGGACACATATAAATATATACGTTCGAAAGATATTAGAGAATACAATCAAAAGATAGAACATAAATTTTCGGCGCTCGAAAGTGCATTCTTGGTGTGGCGCAATTGTGACTTAACTTTGGAGGAAAAACACGAGGGGTGGCGTGAAATAATGCACGATATGCCTGACGAACAAATTAAATATCACGATAGACAAAGCTATGACAGTCTATTTGCTCTTTTAATACAGTTTATAAATGACGACAATACGCTCGTGAAGGAGTTTTATAAAAAAAACAATCAGTCTGTGTATTCTTGTAAGTATACCGATGATATTGATAGTGGGGATTGGTTTACAGATTTTGGAAGAATATATGCAAATTTTGACGATATGCAACACAAATTAAGTAAGATTATCCCCTCACATGATAAGTGTATAGTGGTATATACCAAAAAGTATTTTTCCTCACCATATAAAAAGGTTGAGCTAATTGTTAATAATCAGCAACAAATAATAAATGTAGACGGTTGCGAAATTTTAAACAACGCAACCGTGAAAAAGAATAAATTTTTCCAATCTTTTTGGATGGATATTCCAACACCATTTAAAGTAGGCGATATAGTATGCGGCTCGACAGCGCCGTTATGTTGCGGACGACACATAGCTTGCGAAGAACCTTTTGTTTTAAAATCAATTTCCAACTGGGATGGCGAAACTGCAGAGCAACGTGGCGAAAAATTGACTTCTAAAGATAAATTTTACAAAACGAAAAATGTCGAAAGACTAAGAGAATCGGGCAATATTCGGGATATGGCGGCATTTGGATATTTTTCTCACGTTATTTGGAGTGATCAAATTGACGGAGAATTTTACAGTTCATCTATGTATGACTACGTAGATTTAGAATATTACCGTGGTAATATCAAAGATGGAGCAAGAATACTCTTGCCGCTCAGCAGTTACATAAAAGGAGAGATAAATGAAGAACTGCTAATAAGATTGTGTGAAATCATCAAAAAACAAGAAGAATTAAAAAGGGCAATGCTTCTATTGGATCTCTCCCCCGAACAACTCTACGATTTAGGCATAGAGTAACGAGTTGACAAAAACGAACACATTACACAGTAACAAATCACATTGTTATTGTTAACCATTATGAGTGTACTTTATTGCGGTTTGTGTGATTTACACACACGCCAAGTATGTCTATACACCTTTAAAAGACGTACACTCCTGTTTTCACTATTGACTTGTGTGGGGGGGGTGGTATAATTAGTAATATAATGAATTCTTGTCACCCAAATTATTAACGGAGGAATGTTATGGAAAAATCGTTAGCGCCACTTTTTATTTTAAAAATACTAAAAGAATTCTCGGATGCTGAAAATCCGCTTACGCAACGAAGAATCATTATCGAATTGAATAAGTGCGGTATAACAATTGAGAGAAAAGCAATTTCAAGACACTTAACTAACCTCGAAGCCGCCGGATATGCAATTGAACGAACAAAAAAGGGTGTATATCTTGAGAATGACGAGCTTGAAGATTCTGAACTTAGATTGTTAATCGATAGCGTCCTCTTTTCAAAACATATTTCTCAAAAATATGCCTCGGAAATTATTAAAAAATTGATATTGCTCGGCAACGCAAATTTTCGAAAAAACACCGCACCCGTTGTTTATAGGATAAGTGAAATATCCCGTGAAAAGAATGCTGACTTGTTTTTTAATGTTGACGAAATTAATAAGGCAATAGAAAAAGATAGGAAAGTATCTTTTTATTATAATGAATATGGTATCGATAAAAAATTACATGTGATTTCAAATGATAAAAACATAATAGACCCGTATCAATTAATAGCCGCAAATAATCATTATTATTTAGTGGGGAAAAATGAAAAAACAAAAAAGATTCAAAGTTTTAGAGTTGAGAAAATATCTGATTTTGATATTCTCGAAACTTCGCGCGATAAAGTAAACGGAAGAATAGATTTTAACTTAAACAATTATATTAGCGAGCATCCGTATATGTATTCTGGCAAAGCTGAATCGATCATTATGAGAGTAACCAACAAAGCAATAGATGATGTTATAGATGCATTCGGTACTTTTTCCGTTATAAAAACAAACGAAGATTCTGCGATTATAAAGATAAGTGCAAGCGTTGCGGATGTTTACGATTGGGCAAAAAGATTTGGAAATATGGCGGAAATTATAAGTCCGCAAGAACTTCGCAACAAATTAAGGAATTATTGCAAGGCGTCGTTTAACATGTATCATTCAAGCGAAGACGATCGATATGATTATATTATAAATATCGAAGAAAAAGATTTATTATCGCTTGTTGATATCGATTTGACAAAAAGAAAAAAATATAGAGATAATATCGACAAAAAGGTAGTTATTTTGAGAAATAATAAATTGAACGACGTTTCTTTCCTTTCCGAATTTAAACAATTAGAATATCTTGAAATCGAAGATAACCCGATTGATCATTTGTCTTATTTAAAATGTAATAAAAAATTAAACGAATTGGTGATTAATAATACCGCTACTTCAGACTTCTCTTTTACAAAGGAATTACCGAAACTTAAAAAACTAACGCTAATAAATAATAAAAACGGCAATTACGATGTGCTATATGATTTATTCGATTTAGAATTGCTTACGTTAACACCTGAAGACGCTATAAAACTCGATGCGGTTCGACTTAAGAGACGTTGTCCTAAATTACAAATAAAAATAATAGGTATCAAGGGCAATGGAATACAATTTTTAGAAGCGTATGAATTAGAAAAACACGGAATTGATATTGCTAAATTGGAAGAAATCGATTCAATGTTTTTCGTTCACCCAAGAAGTACATGTGATTTTTTTGATAAAACAAGAATAGAATATTTACTTAAATACATAAAAAAACAAAGATCGTTTACGGAACAAATGTTGCGAATAAATTTGCAGTCGTTAATGCACGTTGATTTAAAACAATCACAAGAGTGTGCTCGTGCAGCAATAGAATGGCTAATTCAAAGCAAATACGTATTAAAACATGATTATGGCTGGTATGACTATATAGAAAGTTAATTGCAGTCGTGATAATACATATTAAAAAATAATTATTAAGGAGGACAAAAGTGAAAAATCAACAAATCAATGCAATATTAAATAGGATATTAACATCAAATACAATGGGAAAAAGTTCTAATATTTTAGATAGGACTTTTAAAAATGTGATGTTTATAAGCAGTGTTCCCGACAAAGCAAGCGAAGCTATAAAGTCTTATTTGACAAATGAATTCGGGGCGAATGTTATCACAGTTACGCCGAATGGTTATGAAATATCCAAAGAAAAAGCGGGAATAGATATCGATAGTGGGAGCGTACATCCAATTATTTATCCCGGAGACAAGATGACAGATAAGTTAAAACAAGAAAACACCGTACTTCTTTTACCGAATCTCGATCAAATGAGCGATAAAGCTTACAGAAAATTGTTGTTGGATATGTCAACACAACATATCGTTGCGGATTATCGTAATGGAGAAAGCGGTTTTGCTGTACTTGACGATTCGTTTTTTGCAATTGCAATCGTCGGGCGTATGTCGGGTTCTGATATATTTGAATTAGCAACGATTGATGCAAAAGATTCATTCATACTGGTTGATTTAGATGAAATTACAATAGATAACTGAGCCTACATAGTAAGTAAGCAAGGAGTAAAAATGAATAAAGAAAAATTATCGCCCCAAGCTATATCTGTATTATTCCGCCATAAATCTGAATTACAAACAGATATCAACGACATCAACATGTTGCCTTTATTTGTCGACGCTCTTCAAACGGGCGGACTTAAGCTGTTTGACGAAATTCGATATACGCTCGAAACCGTTGATATTGATTTAAAAGAGGTTTTGTTTAATTATTAATTTCGCAAGACTAAGGTTACGCCAGATATGAAAACGTATTATGAAGAGGCAAAAAACTTGCTTTTTGATAATAGAACCTTTTTAGATAATCTAGCTAAAAAAATGCAAGAAAAAGACATGCTTGTATAGTCTGAGATAAAAATAATAAGGCAAAAATCACTTTCGATTGTACAAACTGCATAGTAGAAAAATATTGATAACAAAGAAGCACGCAAAGGAACGAAAATCGATTGTGAAAAAACTATATCAATAACTGCAAAATGTAATATTATAAGGAGAAAATAAGATGAAAACATATGATGAATATCTTAAAGCTTATGCATATGATCGTAATTCAAGTTTACTAACAAGAGAACAAATTATTGAAAGGATACAAAAATGTGATTTCGAAGACGACCAAGTCGGTAAAGATATTTTAAATGGAATTGTAACCTGGAAAACCGATCGTCGTATTTACGTTGATCCAGATACTATTAGAGATATTAAGAAACTTTCTTCCATATTAACGGAAGTAACATATATTAATTCTCATCGCAAAGAAATTGAAAGAATATGGGAAAGCTTGATAAAATCACCTGGGATAAGAGCGGCTATGGCAAGTACGATACTGCACATGTTTATGCCTAATGTTTTTCCCATTATTGACCAACGAGCATATAGAGTAATATATGAGGACAAAGAAATGCCCAATAAAATTTCTTATAGTGAATATATAGAATATGTCAACAAAGTTGTCGATTATCAAAAGGAGAAATGTTCGAGAATAGATTTTAAAGAAATGGATAAAATACTATTTCAAATTGATAAAGAAAACGGCAATCATATAAAACATTAAAGGAGAAAACATAATGAATAATAACTTTAAAACTCCGTATCCGTTTAACGTTTTCAGCTACATTTTCGGAACACATGACTGTTTTCTAAATGATATAGAAACTGCGGAACAATTACTCGATAACCAAGAATTTCTGGCAGATTATAAAAAAGTGCTTGACACGCTCGATGACGAATGCAGAAATATAGTAATTATGTATTTTAAGGATAAAAAGAGCGTTGAAATAATTGCAAAAGAGATAAATACGGACTTCGAAACAGTAGATGCTTTTTTGGCAAAAGCACTAAGGCAACTTCGTCGTCCGGATACCTATAAACTTTTGAAAAAATATATATAAGACATCTTCCAATCAAAACAAAAATTGACATTCATGACAGGCGATTATTAATCGCCTCTTTTTTTATCTTTGATTTATAGAAAATAGTATGTACTTTTTTTCTTATTTTCAAAACAATAATTTTAATTAGCAAGGCTATACGTCGCCCTATCGTTCGCTATAGGTCGTTTTTTCGCTCAATTATGATATAAGCGTTATGAAAAGTAACAACTTTTTGAATAGTGTATAAAATCTAAAGATTTAGTATTAATTTTTTAAATATCTTGACCTTAGAATTTAAATGTTATACAATTATTATAATAGGGTATTGTGGGGTAAAAACGAATTATCAGCAATGAACTATTAATTGGGAATAAAATACTTTCGATATAAAAAGGAGATACTATGGCTAAATTATACTTTAAGTTCGGTGCAATGGGTAGTTCTAAAAGTGCTCAAGCGTTAATCACTAAGTTCAATTACGAAGAACGCAACATGAAAGTTATGCTTATGAAGCCTGCGATGGATACTCGCGACGGAGCAACCATCGTTAAATCGAGAATCGGTCTTACCGCAGAAGCTTTAGCCGTAAGCTCCGATGAAAATATATATGAGCTTTATCAAAACAATTACACCGATTGTCAAGTAATAATTGTTGACGAATGTCAATTCTTAACCGCCGAACAAGTGGATCAATTAGGACAAATAGTTATAGATTTCGATATTCCCGTACTTTGTTTCGGATTAGCTACCGACTTTATGACGAATTTATTCCCGGGAAGTAAGCGATTATTCGAAATTGCCGAATCGATCACCGAAATTAAGTCCATATGTAAGTGCGGAGCAAAGGCTACCGTTAATGCAAGACTTGACGATAACGGAAACGTACTCTATTCAGGTGAACAAGTGTGCTTAGGCGGTAACGAAAGATATGTAGCTATGTGCAGAAAATGTTGGCTTAAACATAAAAAATAAGGAGAATTACAATGGAACGCATCGTTATAGGTATTTGCGGAGGTACAGGAAGCGGTAAAACCACTCTTGCCGAAAAAATCCAAACCATTTTTAAGGATAGATCGGTCCACCTCAGTATGGACTGTTACTACAAAGATCATCCCGACATTCCCTTCGCGGATCGTGCTAAAATCAACTACGACCACCCCAACGCATTCGAAAACAAACTTCTTATAGAGGATGTCAAAAAACTCAAAAGAGGCGAAAGTGTC
The DNA here is from genome assembly GCA_964391805.1 of uncultured Christensenellaceae bacterium. GTDB lineage: Bacteria > Bacillota > Clostridia > Christensenellales > CAG-1252 > RUG14300. The sequence continues at coordinate 67,675 of CAYMNK010000007.1, forward strand.
GACCACCCGACTTACGACTTTTCCAATCACCGTAGGAGCGATGTCGTTGAGCATTGCGATCCTAAAGAAATAATCATCGTAGAGGGCATCTTGCTATTCGAAAATAGAGAGTTGGTTGATTTATTCGACGTCAAATTATTTGTTGACACCGATGCCGACGTCAGAATTATTCGTAGAATTCTAAGAGACGTCAAAGAACGCGGTAGAAATCTCGACTCGGTTGTAGATCAATATATAGGCACCGTAAAACCCATGCACGAAAGGTTCGTTGAACCCAGTAAGAGGGTTGCCGATGTCATAATCCCCGAGGGTGGACATAACAAAATCGCACTCGATATGATAATCGGAATGATAAAGAAAAAATTAGAGGATTAATACATGAAAAATCAATTCATATCGAACAGTAAGCCACTACTCAAACGGCTTATCAATAAACTTAATAGCGAATACGAATACGCTTCGGTACTTGCCGTAGACTCGGAAAGCAAGAATTACAACTTATCCAAAGGCGGTATATCCGCTAACGAACAAGCTCTACTTGCAAATAGAGGCTTCACTATCCGTGTATACAAAGACGGCAGATTTGCCGAATACTCTTTCAACGACCTTACCGAAGATAACTTCGATAGCGTTTCTTGTGAAATAAGCGGAGCGTTAAAGGAACTGTTTCTACATAACGACGGCACTAAAATCACTCTCTATGACGAAGAGGAAGAGTGCTATATCAAGGAAACCGAATCGGTGCCTATTGAAGAATTCGGTAACGAATATGTCATTCCTCGTCTAAAAATGCTGAGAGAAAGAGGACTTTCGTTATCCGATAAGGTCTTAGATATTGCCGTTAGGTTTAATTACAGAATAGTCACAAAACTGTTTTTGTCTTCCAAAAAAGATCTCGAACAAACCGGAATTTGGTCTTGCGGTGCCTTAATGGCCATGGGCAAAAAAGACGACGAAATCAAGGAATACTATTCCGGAATTTCCGCTTTAGGCGGTATAGGTCTGTGGGACAAAATGGAAAGTGAATTGGTTAAAACGGTTCGCGGTATGGAAGACTTATTGGAATCTTCACCTATGGTCCCCGGTGAATACGAATGCATTTGTACACCCGAAGTAACAGGAATGATAGCGCACGAGGCATTCGGCCACGGTGTTGAAGAGGATATGTTCGTCAAAGACAGAGCGTTAGCAAAAGATTTTATCGGTAAGTGCGTAGCATCTCCATTAGTTACAATGCACGACGGTGCTGCGGCTTGGGATGAGTGCGGTAGTTATTTCTTCGACGACGAGGGACAACCTGCTACCGATACAATAATAATCGATAAAGGTATATTGGTTTCGGGTATCAACGATGCGTTAAGTGCAAAAAGACTCGGCGTACCGCTCACCGGTAACGGCAGAAGAGAAAGTTTCGAGCGTAAAGCTTATACCAGAATGACTAACACATATTTCGAAGGCGGTCAAGACAATCTCGAAGATATGATTAGCTCCATTAAATACGGATTTTTACTCGAAAATCCATTCAGCGGTATGGAAGATCCCAAGAATTGGGGCATTCAACTCATGGTGAATATGGCAAGAGAAATCAAGGACGGCGTTCTTACCGGTAAGGTATTCTCCCCTATCGTTATGACAGGCTATGTTCCCGATCTATTAAAATCTATTTCTATGGTCAGCAAAACGCCCGAGCTTTGCGGAAGTGGTTTTTGCGGTAAAGGATACAAGGAGTGGGTAAAGGTTTCGGACGGCGGTCCTTATATTAAGGCTAAAATCCGTTTAGGTTAGGAGTCGACTATGTTAGAATATTTATTATCATTGCTTGAAAAACATCAAATCAAGGAATACTACATCAACGAAAAAGTCACCGAAACGAGAGAGCTATTCTATGTTCGCTCCTCTCTCGATTTGTCAAGAGCAAAAAAAGTTAAAATATATACCGTAACGGTTCTTGTTAAAGTCGGCGACAACCAGAAAGGTCAATCAACGGTAACCATATCTCCGCTGTTGACGAGAGAAGAAATCGAAAAGAAACTTTGCGGATGTATAGAGAGTGCAAAAAACACTCCAAATCCGTCATTTGAATTGCCCTCTTCTCATGTATGTGACCTCACTAAGAACAACGAAAATATATTAAAATTGGCTCAAAAAACCGCTAACGCTCTTTTTACTCCAAAATCGGACTCGGCGTTCATCAATTCTGCCGAAATATTTGCCGAAAGCGAAACGGTCCATACCTTAACTTCAACAGGCGGGGATATCCGCTATAATTCGCATAGAATCAAGGGCGAATTCGTAACTCAAGCAAAGAAACCTGAAGACGTAGAACTCTATATTCCTTTCGATTATGACGAGTTCGACGAAGAGGCTATCGTAGACTTGGTTATCGAAAGCCTTAATTCCGCTCGTGATAGAGCCAAAGCCGTCAAAGAACTGCGTACAGGTACTTACGACGTAATGCTCGACGGACAATTCATAGGGCAACTATTGGGATTCTATCTCGACAGAGCTTCTGCCGACTACGTATATATGAAATATTCCAATTATAAGGTCGGTGACGTCGTTCAAAAAGGAAAGCAACCGCTTACCATCGATCTAAAAGCTACCGCACCGTTCAGTGCGGACGGTATAAAAATGCAAGACAGACCATTAATAGACAACGGCGAAGTTAAGTCTATAGTCGGTCCGACTCGTTTTTGCCGTTATCTCGGTATGGAGCCTACCGGTGTTTACGAGTCAATCGAAGTTCCGTTAGGTTCCACACCTATGTCCGAAATGCTATGTGAAAACACACTTTACGTGGTGGCTTTCTCCGATTTCCAATGCGACGCATTTACCGGCGTGTTCGGCGGAGAAATAAGACTTGCATATCTATATAAAGACGGTAAGGTTACCCCTGTAACGGGCGGTTCGATAAACGGAAATCTTATAAAACTACAAAACAATATGACTTTCAGCACGGATCATTATTCCTCGAGAACTTATAAAGGACCTAAGGCGGTCAAGATCGAGGGCGTTACCGTTGCAGGCGAATAAAGGAGAATAACAATGTATTTAGGTATCGATATAGGCGGAATGTCCATAAAAGCAGGACTTGTAAACGACAATGGCGAAATATTAGCTAAAAGATCCATCAAAACTAATGTCGGCAACCCCGAACAAACCATCGAAGACATCGCACAATTATGTTTCGACACGGCTAAGGAAGGCAATGTCGATTTTTCGGAAATCAAAGCTATCGGTAGCGGTGTACCCGGTACCGCTCATAACGGAAACGTTTCATTTGCTGCAAATATAGGTTGGTACAATGTGCCCTATTGTCAAAGATTAAGTCAATTGACGGGTAAACCGTGTTTCGTTGCCAATGACGCTAACTGCGCTCTACTCGGCGAATGGTACTTCGGCGTTGCTAAGGGATATTCGGACGTTGTCGCAATAACTATAGGCACAGGCGTCGGTCTTGCGGTAATAACAGACGGCAGAATGCTTTTAGGAAATGGCTCTGCAGGTACCGAAGGCGGACACATCAGAGTTAAGGAAAGAGGATTGAAATGTGCATGCGGTCGTCACGACTGTTGGGAATTATACGCATCCACCAGTTCGCTTCTAAGAAGAGCGGAAGCTATCGCTAACCAAAATCCCGACGGCATCATTGCAAAAATCATTGCCGAGAAGGGTTTGAACGGATTTACCGTTTTTGAAGCGGAGGATTCGGGCGATAAGCAAGTATCGGCTATGATAGACGAGTATATCGACGATATCGTTGAAGGTTTGGTCAGCTATGTCAATATTTTCCGTCCCGAAGTAATCGTTTTAGGCGGTGGCATAAGTATGCGTGAAAGAATAGTAAGCCCGTTAGAAGAAAAAGTCAATGCATTGGCATACGGCGGTAAAAATAACCCATATGTTTATATCAAAACCGCTCGTTTCTTTAACGATGCAGGTATCATAGGTGCCGCAGCGTTAGCAATAAAAGGATAATTATGGATAAAAAACTACGTGAATTGATTTTACAAGCCGAAAAACCCGCACGTTATACAGGTGGCGAGCCTAACCAACCAGAAATGACAGGGAGAGGTGTACGCGTTTGTATGTGTATGCCCGATCTTTACGAGGTCGGTATGTCTAATTTAGGTTTAAAAATCCTATACCATAGAATGAATGATCTCGACTATGCCGAATGCGAAAGATGTTTTGCTCCGGCAGACGACTTCGGCAAAATTCTAAAAGCAAACAATTATCCGCTTTTCTCTCTCGAAACGTCTACCCCCTTAAAGGACTTCGATATAGTCGGGTTCTCGGTACAATACGAGCTACTTTATAGCAATATACTATATATGCTCGACCTTGCTCAAATTCCGTTTAGATCCAATGATAGAGGCGAAGACTACCCCATCTTAATGGCAGGCGGTCCTTGTTCGGTAAATCCCGAGCCTTTTGCCGATTTCTTCGATCTCGTGAATGTCGGAGAGGGTGAGGAAATGATTCCCGAAATACTCAAATTATATGAAAAGCATAAGAGTATCGGTTTCAACAAAAAAGCATTTTTGGAAGATGCTCAAAATATCACCGGTGTATACGTACCGTCATTGAATACACCCGAAAATCGTAAAGTCGTAAAAAAGGCATTTGTCAAAGATTTCGACAAATGCTATTATCCTACAAAACAAATCGTGCCCAATATAGAGGCAGTACATGATAGAACCATGGTTGAATTGTACCGTGGGTGTTCTAACGGTTGTAGATTTTGCCAAGCAGGTTTTTGGTATAGACCTATCCGCTATAGAAAGGTCGACACGGTTGTAAGATTATGCGAAGAAACGGTCAAACAAACAGGTTTCGAGGAAATATCGCTATCCAGCCTTTCGACAGGCGATTATATGGGCATATATGACTTAATTCCTGCTCTTAAACCGTGTACAGAGCAATATCACGTACATTTCGCATTGCCATCCCTTCGCTTAGATACATTCAAAGGCGAATTAAGCGACGAATCGAGAAAAAGTTCGCTTACATTCGCTCCCGAAGCAGGTACTCAAAGACTTAGGGACGTTATCAATAAAAACGTCAGCGACGACGATATCATTAGATCGGTCGAATATGCATTTTCAAGCGGTTACCAAAGTATTAAATTATACTTCATGTTGGGTCTTCCCACCGAAACTCAAGAGGACCTCGACGGTATAGTTCAAATATGTAAGCGTATCAAGTGGAAATATAAAGAAATGCATGGCGGTAAGGGCGCACCTAATATCACCATAAGCTGTGCGGTATTTGTACCGAAGCCGTTTACGCCCTTCCAATGGGCTAAACAGATTACCCCTGAGGAAATGCTCGAAAAACAGCGTTACCTCGCCGGTGAACTTAAAAAAGTCAAATGCGTCAACTTTAAATATCACGACAATACCACGAGTCAGATAGAGGGCGTCTTTGCAAGAGGCGACCGTAAATTAGCTGACGTCATAGAAACGGCTTACGTTAACGGCGCAAAAATGGATGGCTGGACCGAGCATTTCAAATACGACGTATGGATGAAAGCACTTGCCGATAACGGTATAGAAGCTACGCAATATACAGGCGCGTGGGACGTAGAACAAAAACTTCCTTGGAGTTTTATCGACTCGGGCGTTACCGAAAAATACTTTTTACGTGAAAAAGAATTGTCCGAACAAGGCATCGCAACCGAAAGTTGTAATAAAGGTTGTAAGGGCTGTGGCTTCAAAAAATTGGGCAGTTGTAACGAGTGGGGTGACAAATGATTACTCTAAAATATTTCAAAAAAGATAAAGCGGTTTTTCTATCTCATATCGACGTACTCCGCCACATGAATAGAACTTTCCGCCGTGCAGGTATAGACGTACAGTTTTCACAAGGATTCAATCCGCATATGCTCACTAAGTTGGGTATTCCTCTTCCTTTGGCAACATACAGTAACTGCGAATACGTAACGGTGCAAACGAACGAAAATCCCGAACAGTTTTTGGCTAAATACAACTCCGCTTGTATCAAGGGAATGGAGGGTATTAAGGCATTCTTTGTAGCTAAGAATCCTAACCTTGCCGGTAAGGTTGTATATTCCGATTACCGCATTAAGGCAATCCCCGCCGATAAAGCGAAAGAAATCGAAAGCATTATGCAAAAAGATAATTTCGTAGTGGACTACCCTACTCGCAAAGAACCCGATAAAAAGAGGGATATTATTCCCGATATCAAAGGAATTCGTTGCGGTGATGATTATATAGACGTATGCATCAATGCTGTTAACATGAGAGCAGACGTTTTAGCAGTTTCGCTATCGCGTGCCTTCGGTATAGAGACATTCCCCGACGACGTAACGAGAATAAAGCAATACGTTCAAGACGGCGGTAAACTCGTAGACGTCGATACATACTTAGAGAGTTTAAACTAATAGATGAGTTTCAATATTAAGACAATCCACACCGGCACAGTCGGTATAATAGATAAAAACAATCACAGAACACTCATGGCACTACTTATCGATAGAAAACCATGGGTCGTTTTGAGTGATTTTTCGTTTATCAACGGTGAACCGATACGCCTTAACGATATCTATAAGGCGAAAGTCGTCAACAGCGTTTCAAACAGCGTTGCGTTCGTGGATGTCGGACTTGGTAACGATCTATTCATATCGGGTAATTATTCGCAAGGGGACTATATTCTCGTACAAGTTTCTTCGGACGAGCATGACGGCAAAAAATATAAAGCTACCGATAAAATAAACCTCTCTTCCCCTACCGTTATACTTGTGCCACAGGATAAAGTGGAAATCAATTATAGCTCGAAACTCTCTCCAAACAAGAAAAAAGAACTTAAAGACAGTGAAAACGAACTTCTTAATATTTTACGTTCCAAGTTAGGTTCGGGACGCGTCATTATCCGCTCGTTTGCCAAAAAAGTCGATTTCGACTGCATTATCAACGACCTAAACAACCTCGTTGATAAATGGCTCACCATTAAACAAGATTATTTACACAAAGAATCGGTAGGACTGCTTTCTCGTGGCGAAAACGTTGAAGAACTTTTCCATAAAGACTATTTGCCTGCCATGGATAAGTTATACACAAACGATAGAGAACTTACGGAAAAAGCGGATAGGCTCGGTATCGACAATATAACCTATCTAAACGAAGAACTTATTTCCCTCGATTATTTGACGGATACCATAAAGGATATTACGGACAAGACAATAGTTTTGAATGATAAAAATCTCAATATTAGATTCGATTATACCGAAGCTTGCACTTTTGTAGACGTCAATTCGGGCAATTCCGCTTATCGCCATAAAAGGGACGACGCCCTTCTCAAAATCAATACCGCGGCGGCTAAGGAGATTGCAAGACTTATATCTCTACGCAACATAGGCGGACCGATTATTATAGACTTCCTAACTATGGATAACGCCGAATGCAATGCATCCCTTATCAAAACGCTCGATAGCGAATGCAAAAAGGACAAAAACAAAGTAAAAGTCTATGGCGAATTGACAAGGTTAGGTATGGCTGAATTGGTTAGAGAACGCAAATCTCGCCGTCAAGACTCAATTTGGATAGATACCGTCGATGACGGCATTTCGGTGATAAATAGGTATTCGTATAAATACGCTCTTATTTACGTTGCCTCGGCGATAAATAAAATAACTGCATCACCCGATACGGCGGGCGTTATAAAAGGGCTTATCGTTCGCGTATCTAAGGAGTTATACGAACACGTAAACAGCAATTATTTGACTTATTTGAACGACGGTGTGCACTATCCGATAACGGTAGAACCGTCGGACGATATTGCCCCCGATAAATACTTTGACTACAATTTTGTAATATAGATAGGTAATGACTATGAATAAAAAAATGCTTGAATTGGGCAGTAACAGATCGGTAATTCGTGAACTATTCGAATATGGTAGAATGCGTGCAAATATGTACGGTGAGAATAGCGTATTCGACTTTTCGCTCGGCAATCCGAATATTCCCGCACCACAATCGGTAAGCGAGAAAATTAAACAATTAGCCGACGATCCGACAGCACATCTATATACATCGGCTCAAGGCGACACAGTCGTTCGCAAAAAGATATCCGATTTCATCAAAAGCGAATATAATGGAGTTGTACCCCCCGAACTTATTTATATGACTACAGGTGCCGCTGCGGCTTTGAGCATTGTATTTAAAGCAATTTGTGACGACAATAGAAACGAGTTTATAGTGTTCGCTCCCTATTTCCCCGAATATAAAGTCTTCGTGGAAAACGCAGGCGGTGTGCTTAAAATTCAAAAACCGAACGAGAATTTCGGCTTAAATTTAGACGGACTCGATGATCTAATTACCGATAAAACCGCAGGCATTATTATAAACTCTCCCGTCAATCCTACCGGTAATATTTATTCAGAAAAAGAACTGACCACTCTATTCGAACTCTTGAAAAAATATAAAAATAACGGTCACACAATCTACGTAATTGCGGACGAGCCATATAGAGAACTCGTATACAATAATACCGTTGTGCCGTATATTCCCAATATGTATGACGATAGCATAGTATGTTATTCTTGGTCTAAATCTCTTTCCCTTGCAGGAGAACGCATAGGTTATATAGCCGTATCTCCTCGAATCGAAGATAGCCACAATCTCTATCTCGCAATTTGCGGAACAGGTCGCTCGTTAGGTTATGTATGTGCAAGTTCGCTATTTCAACGCGTAGTTGCCGATTGTTTAGGTCAAACAGCCGACATAGAAATATACAAATCCAATCGCGATAAACTCTACTCTGCACTCGTTGAATTAGGATTTACCGTTATAGAACCGAAAGGTGCATTTTATCTTTTCGTAAAATCGCCCATAGATAATTCTCAATTCATAGACAAAGCAAAGGAATTAGGCTTATTACTCGTCCCGTCCGAATCATTCGGAGTATCTAATTGGGTCCGCATAGCCTACTGCGTCGATCCCGATATGCTATCAAGAAGTCTTCCCGCATTCCGCACCCTTGCCAAGAATTGCGGGTTGATAAAGTAATACAATATATTTATTCAAAAACTCATGAAGTTATACTAAGATTGGAGTTAGCAAGATGAAAATCAGACACAAAGAGTATGGCAACTGTAATATGGTTGGACGAAAAGTCGAGGAACTGCGAAAAGAAAAAAAGATCAAGCAGAAGGACTTTATTGCACAACTTCAATTAGCAGGTGTAGATATGAATCCTACAAGTTATTCGGAGCTCGAAGGACAACTTAGGATTGCAACCGATAAAGAAATCTATTGTATGGCTAAAATATTAGGCGTTCCAATTGAATGCTTATTTGAAGAGGAATATCTGCTATAGAAAATGTAAATAGACAGTGGAAATAACCCATTGTCTTTTTTTTCTAAATGTAGGTCTTTTTTACTTTTTTTAGGAATTAGATACCGACACCTATGGTGTCGCCCTATCGGGTTCGACTCAGTATGACATTTGATGGTGAAGTGATATCAAAGTTCTTGCTCAGACTGACATAATGGGGAGCTTGCACTTCGTTTATTTGGGTAAGAATGTGTTGAGAGCGTCGCCGTTAAGCCAAGTGTGTATAAGTGTTTCATAGCCTTTAAAAACCATTTCGGAAAGGGTGTCTTCGGTGGCAATTAAGTTGGTCATTGTTTTTGCGTAATCGGATAGTCGTGTTATTAATTCAGGTCCCTCTATTGAATATAGATTTATCCACATTAAACAACCTAATGTATATACGCAGTCGGCATAATCGTCCGAATTGTAATCGTAGACAGTACCATTAATATTATACGGTTTACCTGCTATTATTCGATTTTCGAGTGTTGTCAATCCTTTGGTTCGATATTGCTCGAATATTGTACCACGGTCGGTATTGAGATAATAAAGAGCTGTCGAAAACTCAGATAAACTTTCATCTATCCATGGGGCGTAAGCTTGGTCATTACCGACTTGCATAAACCACCATTGATGAGCTATTTCGTGTGCGATAACGCTTTCTCTTTTTGATTCGTTAATCGAACTACTTATCAATACAACATCGGTATATTCCATTCCGCCCCAAGGAAACGGAGCTAATAACATTTTTAAATTTTTTCTTTTATATTCGCCAAACAATTCGCTATATACAGCGAGTGCGGACTTTGCTTGTTCTAATTCGACAAACGGGGAAGAATCTTTAAAAAAGTAATAAGTGATTTTAGTATCTTCATAATCCACCTGTCTGGTTACAAGATCGTAACCGTACATCAAGGCAAAATCACGTGAATCGTTCGATTCGATTGTGTATGTATTATATCCGTTTTCTTTTTTGAGGTCGATAATTACTCCGCTATTCACCATTATCAACTTATCGGACAAGGTGACCGTTGCGGTAAAATCCGTCATGTACAGTAATTCGTTTTCTCCCACTGTCGAGTAACTGCGTGGCGAATAATCTCCGTCGACAATCGAGCAAACATATGCATATCCACCGCTGAGATTGTATAGTTTATCATTATAGCCGAATCTATGGATAATATTGGGGAGTTTAAGGCTGTATTCCATTTCAATAACGGTATCTTCTCCGTATAAGATAGGCGAATCTATTTCGATAACGGGCATTTTTTTTGATATACGGTAGCTTTTTTCTATACCATTCACAGCCAAATACGCAATTTCGACATCACAATAACTTACTCCGTTAGGATAACATTCTTCGATTAAAGTTTCATCTACAACTATATCTTTAAACGCTAACGGATTGAATTGAAGAAGTATATTTTCGCTTGTAATCATTGACTCATATTCTATTTCTTCCGTACATTCCACATACTCATCATCTATATTATAGTTTAAGGTTATTTGAGGTTTGTATTCTATTTCTTTGGTGGTCGCTTTGTCGCAACTTACAAAACATAATGCAGAACAAAACACCAAAAGTACCATTAACGCTATCAATAATTTTTTCATATAAAAACATATGCTTTAGCATATCCGTTAATGCTCAATTAATAAATACTATATTTTTATAAAAATTTATTGGCCAATGTTGACATTGTCGAAATTAATATATATTATAATAAGTGAAAACAAGATCTATTTGATCTAAGGAGATGTAAAAAAATGTTTTGGGAAAGTTTATCGTTACTTTCAAAAATACTGTTCTGTACAGGTATAGCGACAACCGCTATATTGCTAATTCAGATTATCCTATTGATAATCGGTTTCGCAGGAGATGCCTTCGGTGACGGCGATTTCGATGTTGACGGTGACGGCGATATCGACATGGATGACGTAGGCGGTTCGGGAGTCGGTTTATTTACAGTCAAAGGTTTGGTTGCATTCTTTTCGCTCGGTAGTTGGACGGGATTCGCAATGGACGTTTCGGGCTGTCATGAAGCACTTACTATCGGGATTTCGGTACTTGTCGGTATAGTTGCGTTAATCGGCGTAGGATTTCTATATAAGGCACTCAACAAGTTGCAGTCAAACGGCACCCTCAATATGAATAATGCCATCGGTAAGAATGCCGAAGTGTATCTCACAATCCCTGCATCGAATGCAGGCGTCGGTAAGGTTAACTTGGAAGTTCAAGAAAGATACATAGAGGTAAATGCTCGTACCCTCAAAGGAGAAGCATTGCCTACCGGATCTATTGTCAAAGTCGTCGATATCGTCAATGGCGAATTGATCGTCGAAAAAATTAACATCGAATAACAATTTTAGGAGGAATTATAAATGGTTAATCTATTAATGTCTATTTCGGGCGGAGCTATCGCCGGAATAGTTATTGCAGTGGTACTTATCCTCACTTCTATCGTTCTAATGTTCCTTACGAGATACAAGAAGTGCCCCTCGGATAAGATAATGGTTATTTACGGTAAAATAGGTAAGAATACCGACGGTACCGCAAGAAGTGCTAAGTGTATTCACGGTGGTGCAGCATTCATCGTTCCCGTAATTCAAGCACACGCATTCTTGGACCTTACACCTATTTCGATCAGCGTTGACTTGAGAAATGCACTTTCTAAGCAAAATATCCGTGTTGACGTTCCTTCGAGATTCACCGTAGGTATTTCGACAGAACCCGGAATTATGCAAAATGCTGCCGAAAGATTGCTCGGTTTGTCACTTAGCGAAATTCAAGAATTAGCTAAAGATATCATTCTCGGTCAGCTCCGTTTAGTTATCGCTACTATGGAAATCGAGGAAATCAATAACGACAGAGATAAATTCCTCGAAGCCGTTTCGAGAAACGTTGAAACCGAATTGAAGAAAATCGGTCTTAGACTTATCAACGTTAACGTAACCGATATCAGCGATGAATCAGGCTACATAAGTGCTCTCGGTAAGGAAGCTGCCGCTAAAGCTATCAACGCTGCTAAAATCTCTGTTGCAGAGGCTGACAAGGAAGGTTCTATCGGTGCCGCTAACGCATTGAGAGAACAAAGAATTATGGTTAGTCAAGCGGAAGCAGAAGCGATCAAGGGTGAAAACGACGCTAAAGCCGAAATTGCCGCAGCACAAGCAATGCTCCGCGAAAAAGAAGCGGAAGCAACCAAAATCGCTACAGTTGCCGAAAAAACAAAGAGTGCAGAAGCTTTGGAAGAATCCTATTCTGCCGAAAAATTGGCTGAAGTCGCAAGAGCCGAGCGTGAAAAAGCTACCCTCGAAGCCGACGTCATCGTCAAGACAGACATTGAAAAGAGACGTATGGAAATCGATGCGGAAGCAGAAGCCGAACAAATCCGTAGAAAAGCAAAAGGTGAAGCGGATGCTATCTATGCTAAACTCGAAGCACAAGCTCGCGGTGTCAAGGCGTTATTGGACAACCAAGCACAAGGTTTTGCCGAAATCGTTAAAGCTGCAGGCGGAGATGCCGATGCCGCTATGCGTTTGATGATCACCGACAAGATGGAGAACTTAGTCAAGGCTCAAGTCGAAGCTATTAAGAACCTCAAAATCGATAAGATTACAGTTTGGGATTCAGGCTCCAGTGCCGACGGTAAAACTTCTACCGCTAACTTCTTATCGGGATTAATGAAAAGTTTGCCCCCTATGACCGATTTATTCGATATGGCAGGGTTAAAACTCCCCGAGATACTCAACAGCGAAAAGAAAGAAGATAAACCTACTGACGAAAAGCCTGTTGAGTAATAATACAAAGAAATTTAACTAAAAGAGGGGCTACCAAATAGTCCCTCTTTTAGTTGAATAGATTATGATATATAGTTCGCCGTCATACTGATTCCAGTCCTGTCATCCTGAGTGTAGCGATAGCGGAATCGAAGGATCTAATTCCTTGTTTATATGGATTAAGATACTGCAAGGCAAGCCTTGCACTGCTACGCAGTTCGACTACAGTCTTCGTCTTCCGCTCAGTATGACAAGATAGGGTCCGCCGTCATATTGAGCGGAGCGTAAGCGGAGTCGAAATCCGAGTGTAACGAGGATCAAACGATGCAATCGTTTGGTATCTTGCGGACGAAATTGCTCAGAATGACATGATGAGCAAATATAGTAAGTGGAAAATAAAACCAAGTACAATTATCTGCTTTGGTTCGCCGCTTGCCGAAATGCAGGGAAATATTATATCCATTGATTACATTTCTTCAAGGAGGATAAATCGCAATGGGAGGTAAAGGAACATATGCTGTAGGTAATAATGTGGGATATACTTACCAAACGGTTGGAAAAATTGAAGGTGTCAAAATCTTAAAAGGTATGGGGAATTTAGTATGATGCGATTTTACGACAAAAATCACTATCTATTTATGGAAATTGCATACCATCCCGAAAAATATTTAGATAGTAGTAGAAAACCGATTTTACATATTCACGAATATACACCAGGGAATCTAAGTCATAGACCTAATAGATTATTAACAGTACAAGAATATGAAAAATATAAAAAAATATTTTGGAGGTAATTTAAGATGGAAGGCGGACGAGTAAATGATTTTATAGATGCTTTTTCTTACCAATCAGTTGCAGTTGTGTATAATGGTGAAAAATATTTTTCAGATGGTATTACAACTAAAGAAGATAGTTCATATTCGTTTTTTATTATTAAAGTGGATGACAATGGTAATTATATATCAGATATTTATGAGTTTGAAGGATCTTCAATTACCGATTGTATCATAGCTTTTGAAAATGCACCAATTTGGGATGGTAAATCGTTTTATGATGTTGAAAATAAAATGACTTGGGTGGATTGGTAATTAGTTAATTAATAAAACCGTAACATATTATTGTCTTTTATGAGAAATATGTACGTTGCTCAGTATGACATTTGATGGTGAAGTTTGCTACTCAAAGTTATAGATTATTTGGTGATTTTGTTGATATAATCGATTAGAAAGCGATAAAAATCGGCAATGTGCTTTTCACTTTTTTGTTTAAGGGTGATGATTATGTCACGTTTAAAGGAATAATCCTCTATCTCTAATAACTTTATATTTTTATTGTCGACTTTGCCCCAAGAAAATTCGGGGAAAAAGCCTACACCGATATTGGATGCTATCATATTGATTACGGCGGAAGGATTGTCGCTCTCGAATACGATATTAGGTGTAAAGTTTGCATGCTTGCAAAGTTTATCGCATACAACCCTAAACAGTCTCGATCCGTATATACATATAAAGCCCTCATCCTTGACTTCGCTTAATCGAATAGATTTCAAGTTTTCGTACTCCGAAACATTAGGTACCGCTAAAAATACTTCCTCCGTCTTTTTGTATATATAATCACTTTGCGAATTATCAAAACTATTCGCCATAGTTAACTTGGTCGAAATCTCTATATCCGCGTTCTCTCCATCATCGTTTTGAAGCAATTGGAAGTGAACATCCTGATTAGTGCGTTTATATTCAATAATGGCGTTCGCCAATAGCGTCGTACCTGCTAAAACGTTTATACGAATGGTTTCATTATGAGTTTTTGCCATTGCCTTCAATTCATAAGGCACTTTTTCAAATTCCGCCATTATAGGGGTAACTCTCTTTTCAAGATATTTACCGTATTCGGTCAATACGATATTTCTACCCTTTTGCCTAAATAAAGGTACGCCTAATGAGTTCTCCAAATTGTGGATTGCTTGAGTAAGCGACGGCTGAGATATATGCAAAGACTCGGCACTTTTGGTAATATGCTCGTTTTTGGCAACCTCTAAAAAGTATTTAATCTGAACAAAATCCATACATTCCTCTCTTCGATAGATAAAACCTATCATTCTTATAATAATTATATATTAGACTTTATTGATTGTCAATAGTATAATCATCAAGGATTAAGTTAAGGAGATAAAAAAAGATGCCTACACAAGATATAGCTAATATACTCGAAACCATTATGTTAATATGCTTCGGATTATCCTGGCCCATTTCATTGATCAAGAATATCAAAATGAAAAGCGCTAAGGGTATGAATATTTACTTCACCTTATTGATTATCTTAGGATATATCGCGGGTATTACTGCTAAAATACTTAAAGGACCATTTGGAAGTGCATCTGCTACATTTACATTTGCAATGTACATTGTAAATATTGTAGTTGTAAGTTGTAACGTTGTTGTTTACTTCATCAATAAGAAGTACGACAAAACCGAAGTTGAAGCAAGCAATGCGGACGAAAACGCAGAAAACGAAGTTAGCGAAATCGAATAATAATCAATTCCAAAGCATTTATGCTTTGATAATATACATTCTTCCTCTAAAAAATTTTAAAAAAGCGATCTGAAATTCGATCGCTTTTTTATTTGCCTAATTGCATTCAATAAGAGTAATAGGCTTTTTTAATTATTCAATTTTTTATAGTTTGACCATTGCAATATGCTAACAAAAAGTCAAAACAATTGTATATATTTATTTATTTTCTTTTTGCTTCAAGGGCTGCATTAACTACATCCGCTACCGTCATATGCATACATTCCCTTAAATAAGGCAACTTACCGACCTCACCCGGACGATCTTGTATACCTATAGGAACAACCTTGACAGGATGATATCTCGATACGATCTCGGTTACCGCACTATAGAGTCCGCCTAAAATATTGTGGTTTTCACATACTACGGCACAACCTGTTTTAGCAACGCTTGAAATAATGGTTTCTTGGTCAATAGGCTTAATGGTATGTACATTGATGACTTCTGCATCGATACCATGTGATTTCAGCTCGTCACGAGCCTTTAAAGCGGTTTCGACCATAATACCGGTTGCAAATAGCGTTACATCCTTACCCTCTCTCAAAACATCCGCTTTAAATAATTCAAACGGACGGTCTTCGTCGGTACATATAGGACAATCCTTTCTAAACATTCTCAAATATACACAGCCGTAATAATCGTTAATAACGGGTATCGCTTTTCTTAGCTGGACTTCGTCAACGATTTCGACAACAACGGTATTAGGTATACTACGTAAAATACCTACGTCTTCTATACCCATATGAGTACCGCCGTTAAGTTCAGCGGTAATTCCAGGATCAGTGCCTACGATTTTTACGTTTTGTTTAGCATAAGCTACCGAAATAGCGATTTGATCGGCGTTTCTTCTCGATACGAAGGGGCTAAACGATGTAATCCACGGCTTATATCCGTAAGAGGACATACCTGCCGCAACACTCGTCATATTGGCTTCGGCAATACCTACGTCGAATGCCCTATCGGGAAAGCGTTCACGCAATTTAAAAGTACCGTCCGCTTTGGCTAAGTCGGCATCTATTACGACAACCTTTTCGTCAGCTTGCATCAATTTGGATAATTCTTCACATAAAACATCGCGCATTGCCATAACTAACTCCTTTTGATCTGCTCTAAGGCGATCTTGACTTCTTCGGGTGAAATGTTCATACTGTGACAGCCTGCTTTCTTAGCCTCGATAAAATCTACGCCCTTACCTTTGATGGTATCGAGTATAATCATATGAGGCTTACCTGATGTATTTTTGGCATGTTCAATTGCCTTATCGATAGCATCTAAATCGTGTCCGTCTATACGTTGTACATCGAAGCCGAAAGCATTCCATTTTGCTTCGATATCTCCAAGCGAACATACGTCGTCAACCGATCCGTCGATTTGGTACTTATTATAATCGGTAAATGCAATAAGGTTGTCCAGTTTCTTATGGCTTGCAAGCATTGCCGATTCCCATATTTGTCCTTCTTGAGATTCACCGTCTCCGATGATTGCATATACATTGGCATTATCGCGAGATAACTTACTTGCTATAGCAATACCAACCGCACAACTGAAACCTTGTCCTAAACTACCTGCAGTCATATCGACACCTATAGTCTTATTCATATCGCAGTGGCTGGGTAAATGGGTACCGCCCTTATTCAAAGTCAAAAGTTCGCTTCTCGGGAAATAACCCTTTACGGCAAGCGTGGCATATACTGCAGGACCTGCATGTCCTTTAGACATGACAAGCCTATCCCTACCGATCATATTCGGCTCGTTAGGATTAACATTCATATGCTTAAAGTAAAGTACCGTCAATAGTTCAGCAACAGATAAACAACCACCTAAGTGACCGTTACCCAAGGAACCGACACAGTTGATGATCTCACATCTAATGTCCTTACAAATCTCTTTTAATTCCATAATAATCTCCTAAATAGGTATATAAATAGACCTCACCAATCGTCATGTGGTGTAGTCTTGATATCGTCATAAAATTCAAGGTACTTTTCCTTGAAAGACTTAGGATCATTCTTTTTAGCATCGTATCTTTCGGGGATTTCATCGGGGCGAAGTGCATCCTCATCCAATAAATCCGCAAGTTTTGATAATTCGTAATCATTCATAATAATAATATTATAAAATAGGTAATGACATTTGTCAATCCCCAATATTCTTTTAAATAATGATGTTATGCTCGTCCGCAAGATACCAAATTGTTGCACAATTTGATTCTCACTTCGTTCGAATTTCGACTGTGCTCAGTATGACGGCGGACGAATTCTTACCGCTCAGTATGACAAGAAGCGACGTTTCCGCCGGACCATCATACTTAATTTTATTTATTAACGACAAAAACACACTGCTATTACAATATCGAATAACAGTGTGCTTAATTTACAGCTTTATTAGTCGCTCGAACGGTGGTTACGTCTCTCTTCTTCGAGTGCATTATCCGCCGCGAGTTTATCAAGCAATCTATGCATTATAACGTCCAGGTCGCTACCCTCGGAATAATCCGCCTTGAAAGCAAAGTCTACTCTTTCGTGTTCGATCATATCCTTAGCCACTTCCGACTTATTTTTGTTATACAATGCGATAGACGTACCGCCCGAACTTCTAACGAGTTTCATACAAGGTACGTCGGTAAGTCCGTCACCGATGTAGATCATATTGGTAAATTTAACGCGTCTGAGTTCCTCAGGCGTCGACGAGTTGAGATCTCTATCGTTACTAATATCCAATACGCCCTTGTTTATACGATAAACAAATTGAGTCTTATTGGTGTAATTAACCGACAATTTAGGCCATACGGGGTAACCCGATTCATCATACATAAATTCGGACGCAAATATTTCCTTAAATTCTTTCGCTATGGTGGTTCCTTCTATCATCTCGCGCAAGCCTGATGAAATAACGTAATGTTCTACCGTCAATCCCAAACTCTTACCGTATTCGTTGATACGTTTAAACCATCTTTTAACGCCCTTAAAAAACTCAATGCCTTTACCAAGTTCTACCAAGTCGTCACGCGTAAAACGTTTATTGGTTTTTTCGGATAACAGTTTCATATAGTACATATACGCAAGTACACCGTCCATACTGTTATCACGCGCCAAGCCGTTGGCTTCCTTCCAAAAGTCGTTTGGTTTAAACCCCATAGACGGAATAAATTCATAATCCATCATATCTGTGGTCCCAAGCGTTTTATCGAAGTCGTATAAAATTGCAATTACTGTGCTCATTCCGGTTTTCTCCTCCTGACTAACATTGACAGCACGCCGAATATCGCAGTTAACCCTACAACCGCACCTGCAAAATACAGTGCAAAGCGTTGCGCTTCGGTCAATCCGTCCTTTTGAATATTGTTGGTTTTTACATAGGCTATGCCATTATTATATCGAACTTGCAGGAATTCGAGATTTTCGTCATATGGTTCGGTCAATTCCAATGTGGTTCCTTCACCAACCAATGCTATTACTGCCGAGGTATCGTCGGGCCCGGCATATAGCGTAATTTGCTCTCCTAACGAATCGGCTTTTGCTCTAAGATAATATCTGTCAACCGTTTTATATAGCGGTTCGGCAGAAATATAGTTTACTCCGTTTACATATAGTTGTAATCCGTCTATATCTATTTGATACCACTTCCATTCGTCTGAAACAACTCGCAGTACCTTGTAGCTACGCCCCTTCTCTATAGCAACCACAGGAGATGCCGTCAAAGAAGGATAATTATATGCCATAGGCTCCGCATCGGCTCCGCCATACTTAATAAACTCATTATCGATGTTACCGTCGGGAAGTTCGGTAGCATACTTAGTGGGTATATATACTTTTACATATTTGCCGTTTTTCAACACTTCGGTGTAGTAATAATCATTACCATCGAAGTTTGTTTTAGCAAAAAGAATGTAACTTGTTTCGCCTACCTCTACTACGCTCTCGTAATTATCGGGATAAGTATATCCTAAGCATTTCTCATTCACTGAAATCGATTTAACCGGATCTTCTATAGCCGGCGTTTCATAGTCGGTCTCACCCGAAAAAAGTTCATTGTAATTGACCTTTACAAGTGCATTATTACTTATTGCGAATACTTTGCCATCCAACGTAACCACTACATTCGATATGTCGATATCGACGGTATAATCGTTTTTTTCAAACTCATCGAGTTGTCTAAAGTATGCGTGCAACTCTCTACCGTTACCGCTCAGCAGATTACCTCTGACATCGGCACCGTAAACGGTATCGTCGCCCACATTCTCGCATTCGATTATTTTGAGTCCGTCCTTATACATCGATACATTCCCGCTATTGGATACATATAAAACACCGTCATGCTTACCGCCTATGATAGTTCCGTCAAGAGAGAAACCGTCGATGTACTCTACGAGTTTACCGTTCTTAATAGTAAATATCTTACTATTTGTTTTTACAAAAACGTTTTTTTCGTCGGTAGTTAGAGATTGAACGGTACCGTCAACCGAGTAACTGCCAATTTCCTCACCATTATAATCGAGGCAAATTAAATCTTTACCCGATGAATACCAAACTCCGTTTAACAGCATTAAACCGCTAACATTTGTAGCAGAATGGGTGGATAATACATTGCCTTCGGTATCAAGTACCACGATTCTCGCATTGCCTTCGTCGAATAATGCAAGATGTTCGTCATCACCGCATAAAAGTTTAGGTGATCTAAATCTCGTCAAGCCGTTAGCATTATCTTCTATACCTTGTCCGTAAGAACCGTATAAGGCAATTAATTTATATTCGGAATCATATACCTTGACGGCATTTTGTCCGTTATCTACGACGTATAAACAATCATCGAGTACAGCTATTTTCGAATATTCCTTGATGTAATCGTCGGAAGCTCCGTTTTCGGAGGATGTGCTTATTTTGATAACACGCTCGCCGTCACTTTTATACAAACCATCGGAACCTAAATACACTTCACCCTTCACTTCGCCGCCATTAAAGCACGCAAACAAGTCAACATTTAAACCCTTATATTCATCGATAAGGTTGAGGGCATTTTGGGTTTTATCTTCATTAGGCTCGTACTCGGTAGAATCTTTGTTATATATGTATTCTTGTTTAAAGCGGTTACCGTTAGACGAGTCGTACAAATGTAAAATGATAGTACCCTTTTGAGTATTATCGACAACCATTCTATCAAAGCTGTTGGTCGTATTGAGTGGAAACGAAGTCTCTTTTTTTTCGCTGACATCGGCATCTGCGGATACGGATGCATCGAAAAATACCATTCTGTTGTTATAGTCAACTACAAGTATGCCGTCTAACGGCGCACAACCGAATGACTTATAATCACCGCTTGTTTCCTTACCATCAGATTCATATTTGTAGATTAAATCTACAAATTTTTTCAATCCTTGAGGATTACGCGTATTGTATTCGTAAATGCCGTCATCTTGTTTGACAAACACTTTACCCGCTGTTGCGTCTATTTCGATTTTGCGATAATTATCAATAGATGTGTTCTCGATTTTAACAAGTTCGTCATTTGCATCGGGATATATTATCCTTAACCACGCTTGTTCTTCTATTATTTCGACGGTATAAAAAGATTTCGAATCGATATCAGTCGCGATATCTACAATTTCACCGAATTCGTAATAGTTACCTGTAATATATTCGGTATCTATCTTTTGCACTTCTTCCGCCGAAGCATACAAAAAAGAACGGGTTACACAAACAAAAGTTGTAACCATTATCAAAGCTACCACAAGTATCGCAAGTGCGACAGCGTTTCTTTTGTTTAAGACCCGTTCCATTGTCTTTTTGACCGTAAATTATTAGGAATTTGCGGCGATATTAAGTTTTTCTACAAGTTCGTCAACGTCTATTCCGTGAGTTAAAGCTGCTTGTGCTACTGTTTCACCGCTTGCAAAAGCGCAATGTAAACAACCTAAACCTATATCTCTCAAAACGTCGGCGATAGCTTCGCTGTTTCCTTGTTGAACTGCGTCTAATATCAACATATTACCGGTAATTTGTGCCATATTAAAATGTCTCCTTAAAATTTTTATTTATATTAGCAAATTCTTGTACCCTCGGGAATGGAATCGTCAACAAATACGACTTTACAACCGCAAGCATTATTAGTGCCCGCAAGAAGCATGCCGTTACTCTCAACGCCCGAAAATCTCTTCGGCTCCAAATTAGCTACTACTATTATCTTCTTACCTACCAACTCTTCACAGCTGTAATAGGATTTTATACTCGATACTATCACTCTCTCGCCCAAGCCGTCGTTTAGGGTAAGTTTGAGACAATATTGAGATTTTCTGATTTCTTGAGCCTTGACTATCTTACATACTCTAAGATCGATCTTGATAAAATCGTCAAGCACTATACGAGGTCTAATCTCTTGTACGGGATCGGCTTCCTTGATATCCTCTTCTACGGGTTTAACTTCCTCGACCGGAGCGTTAAGAACGGCATTTTTAGCCTTTTCTTCTTCGGTTTCGGGATAGGAAAAGTCGAGCAATCCCATATACTTATTAGGATCGATAGCAAATAGGAATAAATAAAGTCTCGGTCCTTTTTCTTTATCGATAAGTATCGTATATACGTTTTTGAAGAATGCACCTTGTACTGCCTTGGCTTCCTTAGTATCTCTTTCGAGTCCGCGAACTCTTAGAGGAATGGCATATATTTCGGATTGTAATTCCTCCAACGTATAACCGCCCTTGGAAATATATGCATATAACTCGGCAATATCCTTTTGACTTGACTCGTCTAAGGTGGAGAAGAATTCCCAATTACGTGTTTCACGCAATTTATTTACGTTTTCGGGCGAACACTCGGATAACCAATACTTAGCTCTCGATAATCTATCTTCGAAGTCTGCATAGGTATAAGGTTGTTCGATATTCTTGAATACCAATTCGAGCATTTCGACGTTAAAATCAACTACACTACCGAGTTGAACTAATAAACTCATTGGCACGGTCTTAAGATCTCTACCCTCTATAGTGCACATATCCATAATACGTTCTACTATATCGGTAGCTTTACCCGAACGAACATCGTTGAGCATCTTATCAAACTCAAAATATTGTCTCAAGATACCGTCGTCGAAGCAGAAATCGAAAGCCTTAGTCGGTTCGGTCTTAGCATACAACCAAAGAATAACTTCGGGTTGGTATATTTTTAACAATGTTTCGGGGGTGAGATTGAGTCCCGATGAACCCGACATTTTACCGGTCGTACCTTTAATTCCGATGAATTCGTAACCCTTAAACATAGGGGGTAGATAACCGAAAATTTCTTTAGCGATATCCTTACTGGTATCATAACTGCCGTTAGGACTTGCGTGATCCTTGCCACCCGGCTCAAAGTCTACGTTTTCGTAGCACCAACGCATGGGCCAGTCAACCTTCCAAGCAAGTTTACAATTGAATTCCTTGGTAAAGTCGAAACTGTCGGTATGACCGCAAGCACATTGATAGGTTGCCCTTTCGCAATCGTCGCTAAGAGACGTGATCTTGGTGGTATCCTTACCGCAACAAGAACAATAAATTGTTACGGGATAATAGTTATCTCTTTCTCCCTCTTCTACAGCCTGTGTACGGTGGCTTGCAAGTATATCAAAGATTTCCTTTCTCTTTTGCAAGGAAAGAAGAACGTATTTAGCGTATTTACCCGATCTATACATCTCGGCTTGATGACGATAATCGAGATCGATTCCAAACGGCTTAACCGAGTTTTCGAATTCCTCCTCGAATCTCTCGGCATAAGAAGCCTTTTCACCGAACGGATCGACTACGTCTACATAAGGCTTACCGATATTTTCTTCGAAGCCGTCTACCACTTTGGAAACATTGACAGGAACCTTTCTCAATCTATCGAACTCATCCCACGAAAATAGCAATCTTGCTTTCTTACCCTTGGAACGCAATGCTTTAACTACAAAGTAGCTCGTTGCGATATCTCTAAAGTTACCGATGTGTACCGAACCCGACGGACTGATACCTGCGGCGCACACATATTCTTCCTTATTTGGTCTTGCTGCGATAATCTTATCGGCAATTTCATCTGCCCAATACATTAATAATCCTCCAAAGCTCTGCCGACAGTGCCCAAAAGGGCATGCATAGCGAGCATGCGTATTTATTATTATATTAATAAAAAAATAACGAATTGTCAAGTAGTAATTTAGACGAATACCCCGAAAAGCATATCATATGTCAAAAAAAATTAAATTTATCAAAAAAAATTTGCAGATTTTTATTGTATACTTGACATTTTTGCTTCTTTTACATATAATATGCCCGACAAAAACGAAATTTTTAATACTTAATTTTAAGGAGTAAAACATGGAAGAAAATAAAAAATGTAGAGTTAAATTTGTAGTAACCACACCGCATGCTGTTCGTAAGCTTTACATCTGCGGTAATACCAAAAACTTAGGAGAATGGAATCCCGTAAACGCTAAAGAGCTTCACAAAAAGGAAAACCATTTCGAAATAGTTAAGTTGTTCAACGTAGGCGAAACCGTTTCCTTTAAGATTTTGGAAAAAATGACTTGGGAAAGAGTTGAAATCGGTTATTGGTACGAAGAAGTTAAAAATCACTCATTCGTTGCACAAAACGGATTGGTTGTAAATATCGAAGTACCGAATTTCAGATACCAAGGTTAATAAAAAGCAATTAATAAAAAAAGGACTCAAGCACGTAATGGGCCCTTTTTTCTTTGTTTTTTTTGCAAGGATTTAGATACCGACGCTACGCATCGCTCTACGGGTTCGACTTCGGGCGTTGCTCAGAATGACATAGATGGTGATGCGCTATTCATACTTTAGCCCTCAGAATCATAAGACGTGCAAATACAATGCGTACAAAGCAAAAGCAAGAGCGATGACTTTTTTTGGCGGGCGCTTGCTAAGCGCCCCTACGAAACCGCAAGGTATTATTGTCAGTTTTGCAAAAAGAAGTATGTGTTTTGACTTGCTTTTTATGTGGATACAGATACCGATGCTACGCATCGCCCTACGGGTTCGACTACGGTCTTCGACCTTCGCTCAGTATGACATGCGTGTTCGTTATCGTCCGCAAGATACCAAATTGTTGCATAATTTGATTCTCACTTCGCTCGAATTTCGACTACGCTCAGTATGACGGCGGACGAATTCCTGCTCAGTATGACATGATAGTTTAATATGTGATTATGAGATAAAACAATACAAATCTATGAACGCAAAAAAACTAACAACGGAATATATTGTTAGTTTTCGTCCGGGATATATTCTACGATATCAGATACAGTACACGAAAGAATTTTACACAAATCATCAATTTTAGCTGTGCTTATGCCTTTGTTGTTGCGTAGTCGGTCAATGGTTGCACTGCTAATGCCATGCTTTTCAATCAATGTATATGTTGTTTCACCTTTTTCTTTTAAGGTTTTCCAAAATGGAGTATAAACTATCATTATTTAATTATAATTTATAGTTAATATCTTGACAATAGTCATAAAAGTGACTATAATAAGTGTGTATTTATGGATAACCTATAAATCGAAATTAAACTGATAGTTGGAGGTAATTTATAAAAATGAAAAACAGTGAAAGTTGGATGAAAATAAAATACATATCACTTATATGTGTTGCAGTCATAATCCTATTTATCATATTTGTTTCAATTGTCGCAAGTGTCTCTGATGAAAATAGACTTGAGTATAAACTTAGCGAAGACGAGTTTGGCAGTTATTATATAGTAACCGATATCAAAAATACATATAGAGGCGGTTGGTTCTGTAAAGACTCACTAACAATTCCTTCAACACACAAGGGATTACCTGTAAAGAAAATTGAAAAAGTTTCAACGACCAGTATTAAGGAAATAATAATTTCAGATAACATAACACACATTTTAAGTGATGCCTTCTCTAATAATAACTCCATTCAAACCGTTGTGTTACCCGATAGTGTTATAAGCATCGGTTCTTATGCCTTTAATAACTGCAGTAGCATTACCAATATAACCATACCTGACAGTGTTACAAGTATAGGATATAATGCTTTTTCTGGTTGCAAAAAGCTCAGCAATATAATATTTACAAATACGGCAACTTGGTATAGAACAACAAACATTTCAAATTGGGAAAATAAGATCGACGGAACACAGACAGACGTAACAGATTCAACCACAAACGCAACAGATTTTAAAGATATTTATAAGGATTTCTATTGGTATAAACTGTAACATACTGTGAAAATGGCAAAAAACAAAAGAGATAAGGGGACAATAGATAATGGTTCGTTGTCCTTTTATATAAACGGTATTGTATGTTTCCAAGTTTTTTATAAGGAATAAGATTCCGACACTGTGTGTCGCCCTGCGGGTTCGACTTCGGTCTGTCGACGGCGGACGAATTCCTTGCTCAGTATGACGGGACGGGAAGCAGTACTCAGTATGACATATATATCCACAATATTGCGTAGCAATGCATCATTTGCCATAGGCAAACATCGTTCATCATTATGCGAAGCATAACATCATTCTCACTATGCCGGCGGACTCTATAGGCTCGGTATGACGAGAAGGAATATAATATTAATTATTCGAAATAATTTCTTTTGGGTGTTTACAAAACGAAAATCATACGCTATAATACTAATGTAAAGACGCGTACAGCAATAATTTAGAAACAGCGATATAGGCTTTATTTTGCGTCTTGTTACAATTACGGCTTCTTCATGAGGTCGTAATTTATTAATTGTTATATTTTGGCAATAGGAGGTAATTATGGCAAAATTTTTAGATAACCTTTTAGATGAAAGTAATCGTACTCTTACCGAAAACGGTGCGGTAACGTTTAAGTCCACACTCTCCTGTTGCGTTGACCTTTTTGCAAGCATAGGCGCATTGAGATTTGAAAGCCCGGTAGAAGCGGTAACATTGTTTGAGCGTGCGTATATAGAAGATAGGGATATCGCCATGAAAATACTATTCTACGCTCGTGACATAATAGGCGGGTTGGGTGAGCGTGATACCTTTAGAGCCATAATTCGTTTCATGGCATTCAATTATTCCGACTCGGTAATCAAAAACCTCGAATATATAGCCGAATTCGGCCGTTATGACGACCTTTTGTGTCTATTGTCGACACCTATAGAGGGTGCGGTACTTTCGCTCATCAAAGAACAATTCGAGCGCGATATGAATGCATTAAAAAACAACAAGCCGATCTCGTTGCTCGCCAAATGGCTCCCTTCTATCAATACAAGCAATGCACAAACAAGGAGTGACGCTCGATATATTGCAAAGGCGCTCAACTTATCTTGGGAAAAATATCGTAAGGCTCTATCCGCTTTGCGTCACTCTATCAATATACTCGAGAACAGTTTACGCACTTCGGATTATAGTTTTGATTATTCGAAGTTGCCGTCTCTTGCCTCTTTTAAACATCGCAAAGCTTTTATAAGAAACGACAACGATCGCTACCTCGAGTACCTCAACAAAGTGGCTAACGGCACCGAAAAAATGAACACAAAAGCCATCGAACCTTATCAAATAATCGCACCCGTTACCGATGGTTTTTTAACAAGACGTGGCGCTGAAATGTCCAAAGAAGAAAGATTGTCTCTTAACACTACGTGGAATAATTTGCCCGATTACACATGCGGGAAAAACGCATTGGTCGTAGTAGACGGTTCGGGTTCCATGTATTCCTATGGCGGAGGCGCAAAACCCATAGACGTAGCCATGTCGTTGGGAATTTATTTCGCCGAGCGCAATAAGGGTGAATTCAAAGATCATTTCATCACCTTCTCCAACTCTCCTCGTCTTGTAAAAATAAAAGGCAATGATATCGTCGATAAACTTAACTTCTGTAAAACATTCAACGAAGTCGCTAACACCAATATCGAAAAAGTATTTAAGCTCATACTGTTTACCGCCATCAAAAACCATACGCCCCAGGCGGAATTGCCCGAAACAATCTATATAGTTAGCGATATGGAATTTGATATGTGTTCGACCGATTCATCTAAAACAAATTTTGAGAATGCTAAAAGATTATTCGAGGACCATGGCTATAAACTTCCGACTTTAGTATTTTGGAATGTTAATGCTCGCGGTAACAATATGCAGGTTACAGCCAATGAACAAGGCGCTATATTGGTATCGGGATGTACACCGCGCCTATTCTCTATGGTTGCGTCGGGTGACATCGATCCTTATTCGTTTATGATGAACGCAGTCAATACCGAACGCTACTCAAAAATAAAGGCATAGTAAATCACTATAGATTTCAATATAAAAATCGACAGCGCAAAACTGTCGATTTTTATATATTGATATTATCACATAGCAATTGCTTTTTTTATAAAGAATAAGCGTTAATATGGAATAAGATTCCAATGCTACGCATTGCCCTACGGGTTCGACTACGGTTTTCAACCTTCGCTGTAGGGGGCCGATTAGTAATCGACCTATCCTTGTTAAGACAAGCGATAACATCCCCATATATGTCATTCCAAGCGTAGAAAACGACGATAAGATTCAAACCATCAATTGGTCATCCTGAGTGTAGCAATAGCGGAATCGAAGAATCTAATTCCTTGTTTATATGGATTAAGATACTGCAAGGCAAGCCTTGCACTGCTACGCAGTTCGACTGTGGTCTGTCGACCTACGCTCAGTATGACAAGAATGTATCGGCCGCCGTCATACTGAGCGGAGCGTAAGCAGAGTCGAAATTCGAGTATAACGAGAATCAAACGATGTAATCGTTTGGTATCTTGCGGACGATAATGTGCAGATGATTTAACGACATCCTTGTTAATATGGAATAAGATTCCGATGCTACGCATTGCCCTACGGTTCGACTACAGACTTCGTCTTTCGCTCAGAATGACAAGATGGAAGAAACTTTCCACAGTTCGCTCAGTATGACATATATTTATCCATAATTTTGCGATAGCAATACATCATTTACTGTAGGCGAACTTCATTCATCACTATGCGTAGCATAACATCGTTTATTATTGGGTTTGAGTACGAGTGATTTTCCACGTCGTACTCATCATTTTACCATTATTGAGGGTTCCGTCATCATTAAATTGGTCACTCCACTTAATAGATGCAGTCTCTGTAGGATAACCCCATATAGAGAACTTGTTAATTACAAGATAAGTTATTTCAATTTTCTTTAATCCGTTACTTGATATTGTCGTTGTAGGTACAAGCACATCATTATAGTACATATTTTTATCTTTACCCTTGGCGGAAAGTGCCACCATATTGAACCAATCTTCGCCGTTTTTATTTTCAATAAACTCAGAATATTCGCTAATTTTACCAAAAGCACCACTACCAATATTAACGCCGATAAGTGCTTTATTTAAAGCCTCTTTATTTTGGAAGTTATACACATCCAAAAATCCGTAAACTCTTATAGGATTAGAGTGGGTTTCGATAGCACGGCTACCGGTGTCGAACATTATTACGTCGGTGAAGTTCATCGAATTCGAGTCAACGAAGCCATCTTTATAACTGCTTATCGCTCCACTTTCGGCACAGGTGCGGAAAAGACATCTCTTGATATTGGTAACCTTATTATAGTTTTCTATTACACGCAACATATTATACGCTTCACAGTAATAGATATTAGACGCGCCTGCTAGTTCAATAAAATAATACGATCTATCGGTATTACCTGATACAATATCATTAGTGCCCTTAATGCTTACGTTGATTGCATTCGTTATGGTAATCGCAGTATAACCGTATGAGGTTTCAGCTTCTGGAACTGTTTTACCACCTGACGTCTTGGTATTATAGTTATTCTTATTGGCGAAGTTTATCAAATAACCATTACCGTATATCGTCGTTTTATTAATGACACCGGTATTGGTGCTTGTCGCATAGTCATCGAATCTACTACGGTTAGATAATCCGCTCGTCTCTTCGTCATCATGTGTTAAGTTGACGTGCAAAACTACGTTACTGCCCCCGTTTAGGTAGCCTGCCTTATCGAAAACGTTCACACCGCTTACCACATGGAAGTCATACGAATAAGCCGATGTGCCCAATTTCGCACCTACGTCTGTAGCCGAGACCTTAGCCGCTCCGTCGCTGAAATCGTAATTCAAATCTGCAAGAATCGAATTTAGCGAACTTCCAACGTAACTATTGAAATTAACATAGACAAACTCATTGCTATTTGTATCCTTGGTTACAGTAAGACCTTTTTCTGCAGTAAAATTGACGTATTGCAAATAATCTTGTTGCGGTTTAACCTCAACGTACATTTTGTAATAGCCCTGTATTCCATCATAATACGATTGGTTGCCGAACACTCTCATTTGCTGATATCCAAAGGCTATATCTAAGTCATTATTCAAATCCGCATTTGTTGGCGACGTTGCCAAAGGATTATAATACTTAAAGGTGACGGACTGCACGCCCGAACGGTATATATTAAGAGAAAACGCATAGAGTCCCTTATATGTGATTTCTATTTTATCCTCGAAGTGCAACTCGTTTTCGGATATAGGTGTTGTAAGAGTTATCTTAAAGGATACTTGATCACGAATGATACTATAGTCATATCCCTTTCCCGATTTTATTCCGAAATCGTCAATGAGAACACCTTGTAATCCAGCAGGGTACGGTATCACGGTAAATGTCATACTGTTTTCGTTATATTTCAAATAAGCAGTATCGTCATTTTGAATATCGTTGCCGTTAAGTTGTAAACCGAACCCACTCAAATCTTCATAATCGATTTCTATCGTTGCGCTACAACCGCTACCGTCCTTGGCTTTTGCGATAATGGAGTACTTGCCATAACCACCGTTAACGGTAAAGTTATTATCCGCATCCATTGTGATTCCGTCGGGCAAAATCCACTCTATACTTGTATCGTTGGCAGTTGTCGGGAACGCGATTGCCGTTAGCTTGAATTTCGAATTAATTGTTTTTAGGTTGGTAACGGCTTCATTATTATAAAGTATTTGAACCGAACTTACCTTTAATATCGAATTTATATTGACAGTAAAGACTTTGCCTGCTACATTTATGTTCAACGAACAAGTGCCCTTACCTACGCCGGTAACGGTAATAGTCTTAGATTCCACATCAACAGCTATAGAAACGACATTGGTCGTGCTTGCCGTTACTGTGAAGTTGGAAGTTGTCAACTGAAGGTCTATTGGCTTAATATCGGCAACAGTAAACACTATGCTGTTACCGACATCGATACTATAACTCGATTCGATATTAGCGCCGTCCTTATAAACGTTTGCCGTTATAGCCGTGCCGAGAGTCGAACGGAGTTTGATTTCTTTGTAAAAATCGGTTTCGTCACCGCACTTAATCAAAACAGTTACTACAAGAGTATCTTTTGTTTTGAATGTTACATTTCCGTTGTCATCTATATCAGCAATCGAGGTGTCGTAAACAAATTCAATTGTTTTACCGAACACAGCATCCAAAGGAAGAATAGCATCGATCGGATTTCCGTCAAATAATCGGGTTGTGACTCCCGCCATTACATATTCGCCATTGGACAAATAAACGTCGAGAGCGCTGTTAAATACTATATTTTCAGCCTTCTTGTAAACGCGAACCTCAAATGTTTTACGTTGACCATCGTCGGCGGTTGCAGTAATAAATACCGATCCCGAAGATTTTAATGTAATATCACCATACTCATTCATCGAGAGCACCGTAGAAGTCGCCATATTACCGTTTTTATCGGTTATGGCAAAGGTTGTAGGTAATGAGGAATCGACATAATACAAAGAATAGTTTAGTTGTTTATTATAGCTAAATTCGTATACGTCATTACTATTGTCTATTTCCTTTATAGCGTACGGAGCCTGTCTTACCGTTATAGTCTTGCTTGCTACAGTAACCGAATCATATTGACTTATCAAATTAATTGTGATTGTGACAGGAACGCCATTCCGGAGAAGAACTACTCTGCCGTTCGCATCGACGCTTGCAATAGACGAATCAGAAGAAACATATTCTATAGTGTGATTCGATATATTAGAACCTAAAACTGCAGTTACCAAGGAGAAATCATTCTCGGAAGTTAAAATATTTTGTGTTTCATTTCCTTTATACGATACGGAAATACCGTCCGCATGCTTAACCACCTTAACCGTTACCGTTTCTGTTCGCTTGGAACTACTGCTTATGCTATATTCCAAAGTTAACGTTGCTTCGCCACCGCCCACAAAGATAACTTTCAATCCGTCAACCGATATAACACCCGCGTCCGAACTCGTAATGGTTAAATTATATTTCTTAGCATCGGAATCGGACGGAGAAACGGTATAATCGGCATCGGTAAAGGTATAGGATACATCGGTAAAATCAAAATCAAAATGGTTTACCTTCAATTTGATTTCATCGGCATAGCCGTAAGTGCTTTGTACGGTAATTTGCTTGGATACGCCACCCGCCGAGAAAGTAACTGTCACCTTGCCTTCCTTTAGAAATACAAGAAGAACGTCACCGTTGATGTCATTGTCAACTTTAGCAATAGTCGAATCACTTACATCATATTGAACCGAATAATTTTCGAATTTTCCGTCAACTACTCTACCTGCAGTGGTCGGATATACGCTTGCATCGAATAATTCGGTTAAATTGAAGGTGATTGCACCACCATAAATAGATAATAGTGCACCTTCTTTTATCAAGATCTCTTGCACGCCTTGCTCGACAAACGCCGTCACCCTTTTATTATTACTCTCATATTTGATTTCGATATTAGACGATACGCCGTTTCTCGGTATGAAAACGCCCAATTCGTCGGTTGCACCTATATCTTCGGGAATAACAACTGTAGGTATGCTTTGACCGAATCCGGCATCTATAATATAGGATTTACCCGATTCGAATGCAGGCAATACGCTGTCTTCGGTAATGTCTACGGTAACGATTGTGACAGATTTATCAACCTTTATTATCGAAATTTCATATTGTACACCCTCGAATTTATCGCTACCGGGTGCTTTTATTATAATCACGAACTTACCCACTACACCGTCGGTAAACGTTATCAACCCGTTCTCGTCGATAGTACATCCTGTCTTATTATCTTTAACAGAATAGGTCAATGAGGTTAGTGTAGGCTCAATAGTGCCCGAAGAAGATATTCTTCTACGAGTACCGCTCGTTATCGCGCTAATATTAGTCATCAGCTGATAAGAATTCGTATTTAGTATGATTTGACTGCGCTGTTTGTTATTGTTGTCAACAACACTTAAACTATCAACCAATTTGTCGATATTAAACGTAATCGATTTTGTATTGCTCGTACCGTCACCTTTAACCGCAACAACCGATACGGCTACCGTCCCTGTGTTATGGAAGGAAACGATACCGTTTTTGACGGTGGCGATATCTTCGTTTGAAGAACTGTATTCGAATTTTTGAGTAAAGATTCCGTATGTTACGGGCAACGTCGGTGCATGAACTAACGTATATGTCGGTGTTTCGTCAATTATGATTTTTTGAATTGTATTGGCATTTTCAAGGGTAAATTCGTCAACATAGCCAAATGACGAATAGACCTTAAAGGAATAGGAATCGGAATATTCTCCCGAATCGGTGCCGTATACCTCACCGCTAACCTTTATGGTTATAGTGACCGTACCCGAACGATGGAAAGTAATAAACCCATTCGAATCTATCGTTGCGATAGAATCGTCATTAGATAAATATTGAGGAATGGGTTCACTACCGTTCACGTTAAAGGCATCGCCTACACCGTCAAAAGTTACCAACAACTTAGATGATGCGGTAGAGTGTGTACCGTTTTCGGCAATATCAAGAGTTACATTTTCACCACTATGGTCAACATCATCTATGGTAACGTCCTTAAAGCCATCAAAAGCAGAAGTTACTATAATATTTTTTGTAAAAGCGGTACCGTTATTAGTACCCGACAATATATAACTACCACTCGTCATTATGCGATAAGTCGTTCCCGATATTTCTAAATTACCGCTCGATAGAGAAAGATTAGAAAGATTCAGTCCCTCTTTGTCGAAGGTGAAGTATCCGCCCTTCACTACTATAATAGGATCGGAATCGAAATCGACAATTTCCGAAAGTCGTGACGTAGTGTATTTAATTATCTTTGTTTTTCCGTCTGCATACGTAAATTTTACAAAAATAATCTCATCTTGCGCATCGATAGTAAGACGCCAAACATTTGCGTTGCGCTTTGTTACGGAAGCATAATCAACATCTCCGTCAATACTTACGCTAATGTCCGCATTTTGATTTGCATCCGAAGGAATAAGAGCAAATTTAAAGTCAATGAACGACCTTGCAATATCAATCGTCGAATCCAAGTCATAGTCGTCGATATCCGTTCCGTTTATTGATATAGATGTAGCCTTTCTGTTTACCGTAATCGTAATTATTGCACTTACGTCACCTTGTCTACAAGTTACCGTAAAGTTTGTTCTTTCGCTTAGTTTAACGCTAAACCCGTCAACCATTGCGGTGCTCACGGACACTTCGATAACTGCTTTGTCGGTTAAAGATAATTGTGTAGGATATCCGCTAAAGAGCGCCGAAAAGTCATACCCCGTAGATAGATTATCGTCATCATAATCCAATGTTAATGACTGTGTGGAGGCGGTAATTGAAGTAAAGTTACCGCAGGTCGATTCTATGGTTATACTTGCATTTCTTCCGAATCTTTCAGTCGCAGTTACTGTTACCGCTCCTTTTTGATTAAAAACAAGAGTGCCGTCATTCGATACGGTTGCAATATCGCTATCAACGGAATAGGTTATATCTTGATAAGATACATTATTTCCGATTACCGATGACGAAAGGTTAATAGAAGATAATCCCGTTATAAAGCTTCCGTCCGACTTTACATTTGCTTGAGTGTCATCTCTAAGCGAAATACTTACACCGATTGCTTTAACTATACCTTCATATACAAATGACAGGTTTCCTATAGTAACACTAAACAATCCAGCCTGCTTTACCGTGATAATAAGACCGTTAGTTATTGTTACATTACTATAGGTACTTATAAAACGGCTTTCAGCTGTTAATATATTCCGATCTTCTTCGGTCAGTTTTATTACAAAAGTATTCCCGACTTCTACATATTTTGTTCCATTTATTACTTCTACTGCATCGAAATTATAATCATCGTAATATGCGAATGTAATATCCTTATTTACTCCGTTAGCTAAAGTAACGGCTACCGTCACTATTCCGGCATCGGTAAACTCTAATTTATCGCCATTCAAAGAAGCATAGGAATAATCGCTCTTTAACGAATAGCTTACTTCGGTCTTATAATTTGCCGTAGAGGGTGCAATATCGAATAGACCGGATAGAACAATACTGTTATTTTCCGCTACAATAAATGCGCCCTTTTTGAGTACAATACTTGTAGGCTTCTCGGTAACATAAACAGTTATTTTACCTGTAGTTTTTCTTCCGCTTACGGTATCGTAAGAGATTTGCAATTCAACGGTTCCGCCCTCGACAAATGTTACTTCTTGTTTGTCGTCCGAAAGCGTAGCTTTACCGGTAACTACGGATATAGCTGTATTTACGAGAATTCCGTTAACGGGCGAATAATTTTTAACGGTAATTAAATCGGCTATAGCAAGAGTAGTGCCTGCCGACACTTCTTTGTTATTGGTTTCTATGGTAGATTTATCGTCAAGTAATCCATTAGTACTTTCAACGGTTGCCTTAAAAATAGCTTCGTCAACAGTTATGGTGAGTTCAACCGTACCCGCTTTGATAAACCTTAACAAATATGTTCCGTCACTGTTTTTAACAACGGAAGCTATTTCGTCGTTATTAACCTTAACGCTATCGGGTGTTTTCTTGGTTGTTTCTTCGGGAGTAACGGATATATTCTTGATCAATATTTCCTTTGAAGAGGTGTAGAAATTCGATTCTCCACTCCATTTTATATTGTCTTGTCCAAGCCATGTAGCATAAAGATCGGCCGTAACTCCTTCCGCTTTTCTTATGACGTTTATTTTAGCAGTTGCAACAACGACTCCATCTTTTTTGACCTTCAAATCAAAAGTACCCGCCTTAACAAATGTAACAAGCGATTCGTTTATGGTTGCACCCGTCCCCTCGATTTCGAATGTTAATTCTTTATCTGAGAATAGCTCATAATAAGGCGCAAAAGTTATTTTCTGTTCGAGATGACTTGACGGTATCACAAAGGTTATTGTCGACTTATCGACAAGTTCTTGAGGATTAGCTTCTTCGGGGATATAGGTTATGTGAAGGTCACAATATACCCCGCTATCGGCGGTTGCACGAATAACGGCAGTTTGAGGATAACCCGATTCGGACTTAAATGTCACTATTCCTCTTTCGCTAACACTTACGGAATCACCCCCCAAAACCTCGTATTTAACATTATCGGATGAGTCGGAAGGTAAAATAATGGTATTAATTTGAAGTTCTCGATTTAAAGTAACGGCATACCTAATACCGCCATTACCGTTGTTATCTTTAAAATCAACAGAGCTTGCTTTGCGTTTTATGGTGACGGTAAGCGTTGTAGTAACTTTTTCACCGTTATAGGTGGTAATTTGCATACTAATGGTCGCTTTTCCTCCACCACGTACGAAGAATTTTCCGTCCTCAATACTAATTACCGCGTGATTGTCGCTACTCAATATTATTTTTTCTGTGGCATTAGACGGTGAAGATGTATACGCAAATTCAATTTGGGGATCATTGGAATAATCCTCAAAATTTTTAATTATTTCAGTTGAATTTTCGGTAAAAGAGATAGAGTCGTAATGTCCCCAAGTCGACTCGTATATCTTACTAATCTCATGACCGTATTCGTCTTTTACGGTAAGGGTAATTTTACCACCTTTCAAGAATACAATTTGTTCGTTTTCAATTTTTGCTATAGATTCGTCGCTTATAGAATAAGTGATATCATTTCCCCAGATAGAATTTTCGGGATAAATAGAAACTTCGGGTAAAGAGAAAGATTTTTGTGCGTCAAAAATGTCCGCTTCATCTAAAAAGTCAACGGATTGAATCTTTCCATAAATTTTTATCTTTACCTCAGCACTCGCATTAGGATTTGCTTTACTATATGCCGTTATAGTCACATAACCGCCTTTATCCCGATTTGCAATTACCGTACCGTCGGCAGCAACGGTAGCTAACTCTTCATCGGACGACTTGTACAATAAATCAACATTAATTGCATCGGTCGGCTCATATGAGCATTGAAGAATTGTGCTTTCGCCGAAGAAAAGCGATTTCGGCGCTTCAACAATGGTTAAATTGTGAATATTATCATCGGTTACGACAACCTTACATGCAGATTGAAGAGAAGGTTTCTCTTTACTACGCACGCGTACATAGGTCGTACCGAAATTAACGCTCGTGACCTTACCGTCGGCGTCTATAGTTACAATATTAGTATCGTCGCTCCAAAACTCAACTTCTTTATTGTCGGCTTGTAGAGGGAAAACGTTTACTTTGAGTTGTTCCGTAACATCGTTATCGTCTACCTTTTTAAGATAGATTTCCTCTTCGACAAATTCTATGCTCGATACATATACATAAGTTGAAAAGCCTATTACGGCAGTGCTTATAAATAACGTCAACAAAAGTATCAACGGAAGTAACGTTATAGCACAAATCATTACTTTTTTCATGTTCAATCACCTTTTCTTAAGTCAAATGTCAAACAATCGAATATAACAACTAAAAAGACATTACCTACGATTAATTGACACTTCAGTAAAGTAATTCTGTTTGCTTATTGCTTTTATTTGAACTCTATATTGGTGTATCTCTTCTCGGCGGTAAGTAAAAATACCACAATATTTACAGCACTATAAACTACTGTTAATGCGATATTGATGATATAAACCGTCGAAGAGTCTCCCAAATAGTCCAAAATGATTGCCAAGCCACCCTGTAAAATGGCATATAGCAAGCCTATAAGCATAAGCAAATTCATATTGGTTTGTCCTGCATCGCGATTGGTTGACGACGCAAGATCTGGGTTGGCTAAATTGAGATTAAAGCCATTTATAATCATTCCTATTGCCGATACAAAAGATATACCGAACACTAAAAAACTCTTTCCTATCGACAAAAAATCTAATCTTGCAATGACGAAGATACTTATTGATAACGCGCCAAGTGCAACTATAAAATTAATTACAGCCTTAGCGACAAGTTGTGCCTTGAAGGTATACGGCGTCATTTTGGTAATATAGAAAGTCTCCTTTTCGCGCGAAATCGCTTGCGCCGAGAAGGAGTTAATCATCGCCATAAATGAAAGCAAAACCAAAACGGATACTCCGTACGCTACGTTTCCGCCGACTTGTGCTTCGCCTACCTTATTAACAAGTCTATTACAGAAAAATACCATTACAGGGGTCGTTATAGCGACACCGAGATAATAGTATGCAAATGTACCCGTTCTAATAATATCTTTGAACTCCTTTTTGAAAATCGCCATAAACGGTCCGTTAGAAGTGTACTTTGTTTTTAGACCGAAAAGTTTTGCTTTACCTTCCAATTCATACAAGCGAACCTTATTATATACCGGTTTGGCAAGCAGTAAACCAAAGGCAAAAAAGCCTATGCCCAATCCTAAGAGTATAATTGCCGATAGCCACCAATTACCTTTTACTGCAATATTTTTAAGTAAAACAGACGGATTAGCCCATACATTTAGCACGGTAACAAATTTACTCATTACCGAAATCGTTTCACTCGAAATACGTTGATGTATAAAATATTCGGCAAGTAGATTTAAAATATAATCATATAAAAATAATGCACCCGAAAGGAGCAGTACGAAAAGAATTAATTTTAAAATATTCTTGTTTTGTATGGCTGATTTTGCATACATCACAGGAACGGTCAAAAGTGTTCCCAAGCCAAAAGGTAAGAATACGGCAAACAAGGATGCAAGCAATACACGAAGTACATATATTACCGATAATTGTTCTATTGCAAAACCAAAAACCAACATAATGGGTACAAATAAGGTAACAGACATTATCAGCATACGCGTAAATACAATTATTAGCTCAGCAACGAAGGTTTGAAAAGACGACATAGGAAAACGCGCCACAATTTTTAAATCTGACGGTTTCAATAGTCCTTTAATTTCGTACGAAATGCACGCTATTGTAAGTACTATTTCGATTATCGTAAGTAATAGCGTCGAAAAGTCGGCAATATCTATGTGCTTACCGAATTGGTCGTTAACCATTACCAAAAAATAGTAGAACAAGAAAAGCATTACAACAACGGTAACAATCATTAGTAGTGTCGATGCTATTCTACTCTTACGATTGGCACTGCTCTTTGTACGCATCAACCTCAAGTGAAGGCGAACGTAAGCATTGATCTTATCCATTTTGAACCTCGTTTATCTGCATAAATAAGCGTTCTAAATTAAACGAAGAGTCTTTTGACGCTTCTTTTAAATCGATTAGTTTCACGAGACGGCCATCTTTGATTATAGCAACAATATCACAAACCTTGCGAACAACATCCAAGTTATGCGATGAGAATACCACCGAATTACCGTCATTAGCATAATTACGAATACAAGACAATACATCGTTCATAGTTTGTGGATCCAAACCCATCATAGGCTCGTCAAGAATCCACAACTTGGGATTATGAACAAGAGAACCGATAAGACATATCTTTTGTTTCATACCGTGCGAATAACCTGCAATTTGTTTATCTAAAGCATAGTCGATATTAAACAACTTGGCATAGTATTCGATACGTTGCTTTTTAATATCTTTGGGTACACTCCATAGACTACCCATATAATCGGCATATTCGCGTCCTGTCAAAACCTCGTATACAGAGTGATCGTCGGGGACATAACCGATGCAATTCTTGGCATGAACGGGATCTAACTTAATATCGTATCCGTTAACTAAGATCTCACCTTCGGAAAAAGGTAAAATACCGGTAATAGACTTAATAGTTGTCGATTTACCTGCACCGTTACTACCGACTAAACCTAAAACCTTGCCGGCCTCCAAGGTGATATTTATATCGATTGCAGAATAATTATCTGCACCCGAGTATTTTTTAGAAAAGTGGTTGATAACTAAAACATAGGGAGTTAAGCAATTTAGTGAACTATCCCCCTGTGATTCAGATATACCGACTTGATTATCAATTATTTTATCCGACATATTTTTCTCCATAGAATTAATTAGAGTAACTATGTAATTACTTACAAAGTTACAATTAACTAAGCCATGTACATTCCTTTGTTATATGACTATTTTACCATATAGCAATATGTATGTCAATAATTTGAGGAAAATAGCGATTTGTGTAGCAATATGTATACTACATTTCAAGTAATCGTGCAATATTGTGTTGTCATTAATCACAAAATAAGCAATGTAAAATCTATGAATGCAATGTTATCAACTTAATGATTAGTTTTAGATAAATTTGGTTTTTAATACAAAAAAACTATTAATAAAAAAAGTCCTCAGTTTTACCTGAAGACTATTTTGGTATCCGGCAACAACATATCCTCCCGGGCCGTGTCCAGCCAAGTACTTTCTG
>CAYMNK010000008.1:0-100973 GCA_964391805.1 uncultured Christensenellaceae bacterium
CAAAAGCCTATTATTGAACCACCAGACTATCTGGTGGTTTTCGCTATACAAAAAAACCGCTCCAAAAACGGAACGGTTCCTTTGTACTGATTTAGTTATCAAATATAAACTATTTGATTTCGATTTCAGCGCCAACTTCCTTAAGAGCAGCAACGAGCTTATCGCACTCTTCTTTGGAAATATTCTCTTTGATTGCCTTAGGAGCAGCATCAACAAGAGCCTTAGCTTCGCCAAGAGCAAGACCGGTAGCTTCCTTAACAGCCTTAACGATCTTCAATTTAGCAGCTGCATCGTAGCCCTTTAATACTACGGTGAACTCTGTCTTCTCTTCTGCTTGAGCAGCGGGAGCACCAGCAGGAGCAGCAGCAACAGCAACGGGAGCAGCAGCGCTTACACCAAATTCTTCCTCGAGAGCTTTAACAAGGTTGTTTAACTCGAGAACTGTCATAGCCTTAATTTCTTCAATCAAATTTTGAATATCCATTTTATTATCCTCCGATTATTTTTTATTTTAAATTAGTTTTTATTGTCTGCGATAGCCTTGAGTGCTATAGCAAGACCGCCTATTGTACCGTTTAATACACGTACAAAACCTGTGATGGGTGCTTGGAGTGTTCCAAGTACTTTTGCAACAAGAATTTCTTTTGAGGGCAAGGATGCCAATTCCTTAACGCCGTTAACGTCGATAGCTGTTCCGTCAACGATACCTGCTTTGATAACTAAGTTCTTATTCTTAGCAGCGGTATCGCATAAAACTTTAGCAGCAATAACGGGATCCTTAGCAGGTGAAAATGCAACTGCATTAGGTCCTTCGAGCAATGCGTCGAACTCGGTGTAACCTAACTCGTTAAGAGCAATACGTACAAGACGATTCTTCAATACCTTATAGGTAACTTCGCCCTTACGTAATTCGGCACGTAATTCGGTATCTTGCTCAGCGGTTATACCTTGATAACCAACGATAACAACGGAAGAAGAATTTTGGATCAATTGCTTAATCTCTTCGACAACTTCTTGTTTCATTGTCATGATCGCTTTAGAAGCCATTATCTTACCTCCATATATTCCACTGTGTGGTTTATTACAAAAAAATACTCTTGTTCAACAAGACAAGAGATAACCGTAAACACTATATTTGTTTAGTCGCCATCTCGGTAAGCAACTTTAAGGTCAGTGACCACTTACTGTCTTAGATTGAACTATTACATTTTATAACAATTGACATATTCTGTCAACGATTTTTAATATCTTTCTTCCGATTATTTTCGGAAGAAAGATACAATTGATCACTACGCTTGAGCCTTATTGTAGGAAACTTTGATTCCGGGGCCCATTGTGCTTGCGATAACTACGCTTCTAAGATATGTTCCCTTAGATGCAGCGGGCTTAGCTTTAACGATTGCATCGAGAAGTGTGGAGAAGTTCTCAATCAACTTTTCGATATCAAAGCTTGCCTTACCGAAGCATACGTGGATGATACCGGTCTTGTCAAGTCTGTACTCAACCTTACCGGCTTTAACATCGTGAACAGCCTTATTGATGTCCATGGTAACTGTACCGCTCTTGGGGTTAGGCATCAAGCCCTTAGGTCCCAAAATTCTTGCGATACGGCCAACTTGACCCATCATATCGGGAGTGGTGATACATGCATCGAATTCGAACCATCCCTCGTTTTGAATCTTAGCGATAATCTCTTCAGCACCTACATAATCTGCACCAGCAGCAACTGCTTCGTCAGCCTTAGCGCCCTTAGCGATAACTAAAACTCTAACTTTCTTACCTGTTCCGTTAGGAAGTACGCATACGCCACGAACCTGTTGGTCTGCTTGACGAGGGTCTACACCCAAACGAATATGAACTTCCATGGATTCATCAAACTTAGCGTTAGCGTTAGCAACGGATAGTTTGATAGCTTCTTGGTAATCGTAAATTTTGCCTTTTTCTACATTAGCTAATACCTTGGTATATCTCTTGCTACCTTTAAATTTTGCCATAATATACCTCCTAATTACTCTTCAACGGTGATGCCCATAGAACGAGCGGTGCCTTTAATCATACTACAAGCTGCTTCTAATG
Organism: uncultured Christensenellaceae bacterium; assembly: GCA_964391805.1. Lineage (GTDB taxonomy): Bacteria > Bacillota > Clostridia > Christensenellales > CAG-1252 > RUG14300. The sequence continues at coordinate 2,077 of CAYMNK010000008.1, forward strand.
AACCTGCGTTAAGATCGGGCATTTTGATATTAGCGATTTCTTCAACCTGAGCCTTGGTGAGCTTAGCAACCTTAACTTTGTTAGGTGTGCCGGAAGCTGTATCGATACCGCAAGCCTTCTTGATAAGTACGGGTGCGGGTGGCGTCTTCAGAATGAAACTGAAAGTACGGTCAGCATAAATCGTCATGATTACAGGTATTACTAATCCTGCTTGTTTAGAGGTCTTCTCATTGAATTCTTTAACGAATCCGGGTATATTGATACCATGAGGACCAAGAGTTGAACCTACGGGTGGACCCGCAGTAGCCTTACCGGCCGGAAGTTGTAACTTTACAACAGCCTTAATCTTTTTTGCCATAGTTTTACCTCCCTATGCAAACGTGGTGTAACGAAAGGCATAAAAAATTTACCCTTCTCCCAAAATATTTATCGAGCTATACGCTCGGAAATATCTTATAAATATTTATTCCTTATAATATAAGTCGATTAATCGACGAACTTTTTCTGTACTTGGTTGAATTCCAACTTAATAGGAGTGGTTTTACCAAAAATCGATATCTCGATTTCCACTAGTCCAGCATCCTCGTCTATCTTTCTTACAGTACCGTCGAGGTTTTCGAATGCGCCCGAGATGATTTGAACTTGGTCACCGATTTCTAAGCCGAGATCGGAAGCCTTGATCTTCTCGAGTCCCATTCTACGCACTTCCTCGGGAGGAAGTGGCTCGGGCTTACCGCCTAAACCAACGAAGTGGGTAACTCCGTGGATACGAGTAACCATGAAATAAACGTGGTCGCTATATATCATCTTGATAAAAGCATAGGATGGAAATTTACAACGACGTACAGTTTTGCGTTTACCGTTCTTCTCGATAACCTCGTCCTTCTCGGGTACGACAACATCGAAAATACGGTCTTGTAATCCGTTATTTTCAACCATTTGGAGAATATCATCACGAACTTTACGCTCAAACGTAGAGTAGGTGTGAATGATATACCAATGCGCTAAACTGCTCTTGTCTTGAACTTCATTATCCATAAATAACCCCACCTATTGTCTATGCGGCCGTTGAAGGAACCAACAATTCTAATAATGCACTCAAGCCAAGGTCAAAACAACCTATAACAATAAGGAAGCATAATGTAACAAATAGAACTACGCCTGTTTGTTTCAAAACATCCTTAAAGTTAGGCCATGTAACCTTTTTAAGTTCGGACTTTAATTTACGGAAACCTTCGCCAATCTTCTTAAAAAAGTTCTTAAATCCATTACCGGACTTTTTATTCTTACCGTTAGCAGGTTTATCGTTAACGATATTTTTCTTCGCTCTTTTAGATGCGTCTTTTGCCATAATATCCTCCGATAACTATTTCGTCTCTTTGTGAATGGTGTGTTTTCTGCAGAAACGACAGTATTTGCTCAATTCGATACGGTCCGGAGAGTTTTTCTTATTCTTCTTGGTATTGTAATTGCGTTGTTTGCATTCAGTGCAAGAAAGTGTGATTCTCGCGCGCGCTTCTTTAGCTGCCATAAAATGAAACTCCTTCGATAAAAAATTACACCCCATATCCCTTAGGGTGCTAATCTACTATAACACATCTAAGGCGGGGTGTCAACTAATTTTTTTGATTTTATTAGTATATTTTAATTATATTTCGCTTTTTACAGTCTATTACTCAATGCATCCTTGATTTGAAGGAGTAATGCGCCGAATTCTCCGGTAAACTTATCAAACTCCTTACCCTTCTTAGCGGTAATTACCGAACGGATTAGTGCAGCATCTTTCTTATGCGCTTCGTTTTGCAAAGATGCTATAGGCATCAAGCTGTCTGTATATATATTAATGGCAAATCTACGTCTAAAGCATGTCGCTAAAAGTATGATTCCGATTATACCAAACACGATGCCTACTCCGACAATAACATATCCAAGCCAAGTCAAATCACCAATCATTTCGCTAAAATCGCATAGCAAACTGATTGCCATAATGATCACAAACAGTGCACCAAATATCAACTTACCGACCTTAAGTTCGTTAACGCTCGAACTGGATATTCCGCTTACGTGATCAATGGGAACGTCAAGTCTATAATCGGCATCGATAATCAAACGACGTGTAGTAACTACGGCTTTACCTTTCTTGATAATGGCGTACTCTTTGACAACCTGCTCGTCCTTTGCAGAAACGACCTTACCCTTTTGAGATTCGGGAACGGATAACTCCTCTAAGCTGTAAACGTTTCTCTTACCTTCGCTCGTATTGACGTTAACGTTAACGGGTTGACCGCCGAATCCCTTACCGCCAATTACATTATTAACTATAAGGGTATCTACAACCGTTTTTTCAACTTTAACGGAATTCGGATCGGGAAGTGATGTGCTCTCGAAATGCGGATGTTCTTCTACACCATCACTTACACCGGCTCTTGAACCGTCATCGTCCAAAGTAGGTTCTACCGAATCAAACGGCGAAATTGTTTCCTTATCGGCAAAGCCCTCATCGGTAAACGAACTTGCTCTCTCATCGGAAATAATAAAGTTGTCCTCGTGTTTTTCTTCCGGCTCATCGGAATCGAATGAAAAACCATCGAAAGGAAGTGTAAAATCACCAACCGATTCGTCTTCGTGTGAAGGTTCATTTTCGTCAACTAAGTCAAAACGAATATCTCCGTTTTCGTCTTCCCCGTGACTCCTAAGCAACTCCTCAACTTCCGGTGAATCGATCTCTGTTAATTTGCCATGTCTATGTTTCCTCATAAATCCTCCCTATGAACGTGCAATTCATCTCCCACAAATACCATCATTGTTGAAGATAATTCACATCATATTTTTAATTATAGCACTAATATTTACAAAAATAAAGAGGTTATTGACATTTTTTTGCGTTTATGGTAAAATTTTTTTACAAACATAAAAACAAGGAGTATATTATGAAATATCAAGTTAAAGGTGTATGTTCGAGATTCGTGGATGTCGAAGTTCAAAACGGAATCATCCAATCGGTAAAATTTACAGGAGGATGTATGGGTAACACACAAGGTGTTGCAAAACTGTGCGAAGGTAGACCTGTAGAAGAAGTCGTCAACCTATTACAAGGCATCAATTGCGGAATGAAAGGTACGAGTTGCCCCGACCAATTGGCAAGAGTTCTTAAAGAAAACTATTTAGATTAATTTATCGATATTATTAAATGCGGGACAGTGGAAGATATCCATTGTCCGTTTTTTTATAAGGATTTAAATACCGACGCTATGCGTCGCCCTATCGGGTTCGACTACGCTTACGCTCCGCTCAGTATGACCATATATATGATATGTATACTCTTCTTTAAGCTGTACTACTCTATTTCGACTGTCATTTTATCATTTGAACTCTTTTAGAATTTATTATACCACATTCACAGGAATCAGTAGACATTGTAGAGCGCTATCGCTTAATTTAAAACTGGTTTCGGTCCATGCACTACGGCGGAAACGTTTGATTTTTGTCAAAAAAAAGAGTATCATTTAAACTATGAAGAATTTATTTAAAAGATTTATTAAATACTATAAACCACATAAAAAAGTATTCTTTACCGATATGCTCTGCTCTTTGGGATTTTCGGTATTGGGATTGGCGTACCCCCTACTCTCGTCGCCCATTCTCAATAAGTATATTCCCGACGGAAATATCAAAATGGTTTGTATACTTTCCGCATGTCTATTGGGCGCTTATATTTTAAGACAACTTTTTAATTACTATATTAGCTATTTCGGTCACGTAATGGGCGTCAAAATTCAAGCTCAAATGCGTAGCGATCTATTCACGCACCTTGAAAAACTGCCCTACTCGTTCTATGACAACAACGAAACAGGTCAATTGATGACTCGTATGAGTAACGACCTATTCAACGTTGCCGAATTGGCACACCATGGCCCCGAAAACTTATTCATAACCACATTCATGGTGCTGAGTTCTTTCGCATACCTATGCACTATCAATTGGAAGTTGTCACTTATCGTATTCGCGTTCCTTCCTATCCTTTTCATCATAACTTTTGCTATCCGCAGAAGAATGAACGAGGCGTTTAGGGAAAGTCGTCAAGCAGTCGGCGAAATCAATGCAACGCTTGAAAACAGTATAGCCGGTATTCGTGTTACCAAGGCTTACGCTAACGCCGAATATGAACAAAATAAGTTTGAAAAAAACAATAAAATGTTCGTCAAGGCACGTTCTAAGTCTTATAAATACTTCTCAACCTATTCCGCATCGATGGGTTTCGTTACATTATTGTATAACGTAATCGTACTTTTTGCGGGTGCTCTATTCTGTATTTATGATAGCGACAATTTCGCTTATGGTGATCTTGTAACATTTATGATTTCCATTAACCTATTTACGCAACCTATCACTACGTTGATAGCATTCTTTGAACAACTCCAAGACGGCGTAACAGGACTTGAAAGATACTTCGAAATAATGGATGCACCTATCGAACAAGACAAACTCGATGCCCTCGAAATAGAGAGATTCAACGGCGAAATCGAATTTAAGGACGTATCGTTCTCATATTCGGACGATAGAGAGATACTATCGGATATTTGTCTATCCATTCCGACAGGTAAAACATATGCATTGGTCGGTGCAAGCGGTGGCGGTAAAACTACCATTGCACATCTAATTCCTCGTTTCTACGAAATCGATAAGGGCGAAATATTAATAGACGGCGTATCTATCAAAGAAATCACAAATGATTCGCTTAGACGAAACATAGGAATTGTTCAACAGGATGTATTCCTATTTACAGGAACATTTAAAGAGAATATTGCTTATGGTAAACCCGACGCTACAGATGAGGAAATATTCGAAGCGGCTAAAAAAGCCAACCTTTACGACTATATTATGAGCCTTCCCGACAGATTCGAAACGGAAATCGGCGAACGCGGAGTTAAAATCAGCGGTGGTCAAAAGCAACGTCTCAGCATTGCTCGTGTTTTCATCAAGAATCCTTCTATACTTATCCTCGATGAAGCTACATCCGCTCTCGATAATACCACAGAGGCTTTGATTCAGCAGTCGCTATTCGAATTATGCAAAGGCCGTACAACAATAATCATTGCACACCGCCTATCCACCGTCCGTACAGCAGATAAGATTATAATCATAAACAAAGGTAAAATTTGCGAAGAAGGAACACACCAAGAACTCCTTGATAATAACGGCATCTACGCCGAATTGTATCATTCACAATTTGACAATAATACCATTTCCGATTTAATCGATATTGGATAACATGCTAAATACAATGAAGTTTTCGCTTCGCAAAAGTTAAGTGATGCTAAAAGAGTTGCAGATTCTTTTATTGATAGTTCTTACGAGGATTAAGATACCAATACTTTTGGTGTCGCCCTACAAAGTTTGACTCCGCATACTACTCATTTTGTATGGCCAAACAAAAAATGCATCTCTCGCGAGAGATGCATTTTTTGATAATATGCCGAATTGGCATAATTGATTTTATGGTTATTATTCGGAGCGTAGACACTCGACGGGGTCCTTGTTGGCTGCGATACGCGCGGGAAGCACGCCTGCGATAAAGGAAAGTACTACGCTGATAAAGAGCATTACGAGGGGGCTCCACCATACTATTATGGCAAGATCGCTGATGCCTAATAGTAGTTTGAGTATATAGTTCGCAAACAACGTCAACAGCCATGTGATAAATATACCGATAAGTCCCGATGTTACACCTAATAGGCTGGATTCACTTATGAAGATGCTTGAGATATCTATCTTACGAGCACCGACGCTTCTCAAGATACCGATTTCCTTACGGCGTTCTAATACAGATGTGTAGATGATAATCGCTATCATGATACTCGATACAACCAAAGATATTGCCGCAAATCCGACTAAAACTCTCGTCATAGTATCGGTTAGAGTATTGACGAAGGTCATTATCATAGATAGATTATCCGAATATTTAATCTTGTTACCATTTTGAGCTTCTTGAATATTATTATATTCGTCTAAGAATGCGATTATTTTATCTTTATCCTCAAATGAGTTTGCGTATATGCTTATTGAGGTGGGAATCTCATATGTACATACACCCATTTCGCGTTTAAAGGCATTGATTTCCTTGTCACCGAGTAACATCTTACCATTATAATCAAGTCCGGTTTCAAGATAATTCTTATATAAGGATCCTTCCTTAGTAGCTGTTCTATTGGACATATACTCTACAAGTTCAGATGTGTAAGCAATACAACCGTTAATACAGGTAACCGTGGCACCCTCTTTAGGACGAACGACACCGACAACCTTTAGTTCTACTGCATTATTCTCAACAAAATCGCTCTTAAGTCTATCCGTTTTAGATGTTTGAACCCATTTACCCGAGTCATCCATATGATAATAATCATTACCTGTCATCGCCATATAGGTGAGGTTAAGTAGGTCCTCAAGTTCGTATTCTTCGGTAAAAATATCACTATTGGTTCCGTTGGTAAGCATATCACCTAACGTATTGGGCGAAAGCAAACCGAGAATGAAGAGCATATAGTCGGATATTTGATTCTTTTCGTCAACGACTAATACAAGTTCGTTATATTTGGTAGGCCATCTCGAATCGCCTAACAACTCGTATTGACTATCGAGCAATGTTTGGTTATCGATAAGTTCATCCCACGAATTAACCGCAGCGCCGTATTGTTGCAAAGTATCCATTAAATCTCCGAATTGTTCGGGAATTACGTCCTTAATACTATCGGTAAACGGATACATCCATGTATAATCGGTATCTCCGTCTATCTTACGATAAATGTCCATCGATACGCCGTAGTTATACTTGACATAGCCGAGTTTTTCAAGCTCTTCATGATTCTCATTTATATAAGTTTTTAATGAGCCCAAGTCGTTAGTTGAGAAAATACCTTGGATATCTTTCATCAAATTACCGACCATAGGTTGAATGTAAACCTTATCGCTATCGGGATGTGATGGTCTATCATCGGCATTCATACCCGATAATAAACCCATTGCACCCATTAAGTCCATATTAGTATCGTTAATGGTGATAGGATACTGGCTCAATGCATTTTGCTCTATAGTCGATATATAGCCGTTAACACCGGTGGATAAAGCAAGTACCATCATAATACCGATAATACCTATACTACCTGCTATAGACGTCAGTAACGATCTACCGAGTTTACATCTAAGGTTAGTTAAACTCATAGACATAGCCGTACCGAGACTCATAGAAGTCTTCATCCTCTTCTTATACTCTTGCTTTCTAAGTTTACGAAGAAAACTCTTACGCTCTTTTTCGTTTTTGGTGTTAGACGAGATAATGCTTTCTCTTTCATCCGACTTACGCTTGGCATCTTCCATTTCAGCTTGCAAGCAGTCCTCTAATGAATACGGATCGGTATCGTCGATAATTTCGCCGTCGCTCATCTTAATGATACGAGTACTGTATTCATCGGCGAGCGAATCATTGTGGGTAACCATGATAACGAGTTTATCCTTGGCAACCTCTTTGAGAATGTTCATAACTTGTACGCCCGATTCGCTGTCTAACGCACCTGTCGGTTCATCTGCTAATATAATAGACGGATTATTGACGAGGGCACGCGCAATAGCAACCCTTTGCATTTGACCACCACTCAATTGATTGGGACGTTTTCTCGCTTGATCTCTCAAACCAACTATTTCGAGAGCAGCCAAAGCACGCTCTCTACGTTCACGTTTGGATACATCGGATAGAGCCAAGGGCAACTCAACATTTTTCTCTACGCTAAGGTGAGGAATCAAATTATAGCTTTGAAATACAAAACCGATTTGTTTATTTCGATACAAATTCCAATCGGAATCGGTGTAAGAATTAGTGCTTTTTCCGTCAAGATATACAATGCCTTCGGTGCAAGAATCCAACCCGCCTATAAGGTTAAGTAACGTGGTCTTACCACAACCGGAGTGACCTAAAATACTGACAAACTCAGATCTACGGAATTGAACGGAAAGCCCTTTCAAAACATGAACGGCTTGTTCTTTAGTGCCGTAATCTTTTACGATGTTTTCTAAACGCAACATATAGTTACAATCTCCTAACATTAAAATCTTTTGTTAATTTAGCAACCCACTTATACAAAATGAGTCATTAATAATGATATACTATAATAAGAGATATGTCAAGAAAAGTTTTTTTAGCATAATCTTAACTGATTTTTATTATATTTGGGTTTCTTTCGCTCAGTATATAACAAACATCATTAACACTAACACTCAACGGCGACTTTGATGACTCCGTCAAGGTGCTTTTCAAATATTTCGTAGCCTTCGTCTATTCGAGTCAAAGGAAGTGTATGTGTGATAAGCGGTTCGGTATCGATTTCGCCCTTTTCGATAAGGTCGAGAATGGTGGGTATATCACATCCGTCTACACCGCCTGTTTTAAATGTAAGATTTTTACCGTACATATCGGGTAACGGTAATATTTGCGGTTTATCGTACAATGCAACTATGGTAACGATAGCATTAGGGCGAGCACAACGCCAAGATAGTTCAAACGTAGATTCACTGCCAGCTACCTCTATAACTCTATCCGCACCGCCACGATCGGTGCATTCCTTTATGAAGTTTTCGCATTTTTCTGGTAAAACCGTCAACACGTCTGGGTAATGCTCGTTAATAAACGCTATACGAGTCCTATCTTTTTCGCATACGATAATCTGCTTAGGATGACGAAGCATTACACACAGTAAAGTACAAATACCGGTAGGTCCTGCACCTATTATAAGTACGGTATCATCTTCGGTAATTTCCGTTATTTTGCTTGCCCAAAAACCCGTAGATAAAACATCACCGACAAAAAGTGCTTGTCTGTCGCTGACGGAGTCGGGGATTTTATCCAAGCCTTGATTAGCAAACGGAACTCGCACATATTCGGCTTGACCGCCGTCTATACGGCACCCTAATGCCCAACCGCCGTTTATGTCGGTACAGTTATTAACAAATCCGTTTTTACAGAAAAAGCACTCTCCGCAAAAAGTTTCCACATTAACCGTAACTCTGTCACCGACTTTTACATTAGTAACATCGGCTCCGACTTCTTCGACCACGCCAACCATTTCGTGCCCGAGCGTAATTCCCTTTACTGCACGCGGTACGCTACCGTGTTTGATATGCAAGTCGCTCGAGCAAATACTCGCAAGCGTCACCCTAACAATAGCATCTTGGGGATTTTGAACTACCGGTTTATCTTTTACTACAAAATCGAGTTTACCTTTAGAAATATATGTATATGTTAGCATTTTTGCTCTCCTATATAAAGGAACGCATAAGCATCCTGTTAGATAACTTATGCGCTCGCAAAGATGAAAGATATTTGATTATTGTTCTTTTTTATTCATCAATAAAATGAAGCATCCGCCTTGAACGGTGCGGTTCTTGAAGAATATCGTCTTACCGCTAACCGTTTCGTACCAGTCACCGAAGGGAACGCGGTTTACCGACTTTTTAAGGAACACGTCGAGAAGTGCAATCAACGATTTTTGCTTTTCGATATCATCACTCAAAGCCGTAGCCCACATTAGCCAATCGCTCTTGGTGTATTCGGCACGACTGTCAAGGGGTACACCGTATTCGTTTGCTTTAGCAATATAATAATCCACTTCTTTCTCGAGAACATCTTGAGGGAACAATCCTAAACCAAGAAGTTTATCGATAGCCATATTATACTTCAACGAGAAAGTCGAATCGTCGGAATCCCATGTAAGCGGAATATGATCGTATTTAGCGCCAAATTCAACAATCTTGTTAGCATAGTCCTTAGCAATGGTCATATATTTCTTACCTGCTCTCTTTTCGCCGATAACGTCACAAAGACGAGAATAACAAGCAATACCGCAAGTTGCCTTAATTGCAAGGTTGATATTGTTTTTGAGATGACCTGCGAAGTCGTCCGTACAAAGCTGATTTTCGGGATATAAGCCGTATTCCGTCAAATAGTTAACCCATTTATCGAGTAAAGTCTTTTCCGCCTTGAACATCGAAATATCGCGGTCTTTAAGATAACAAGAATACATCATTATCAAAATGTTTGCACTTTCTTCGACAGGCATCTGACTGTTAAAATCATATAAATCGAGGCTACTCGGCAAGAAGTAGATAGGCAAATTTGCTCTAAGCGGTGTTTTATTAGAATCGAAGGACAAATCAAAAGTATCACTCCTGTTTTTTAAGCCGTATACTTGACCTAAACAAAGCGGATATGTTCCAACGTCATGAGGCGCAAAATCGAAGGGCCATACGGGCATTTTCGAGAATTTGAATATAGGTCTCATCATACCTTTGACAAGTTCGGTATTTTCCAACAAGTATAGGGGCATAGACGGATAACTTACGTCTACCGTACCTATACAACCGTTAGATTGACATTCCTTAGACAAGAACAAAATATTTCCGTCGCCATCGGTGATAAGCTTATGAGCACCTATACTTTGTCTCAACGATGCTACAAGAATATCGTAGTAGGATTTAGCGCTCTTTCTGCCCAAATATTTGACAGATTCTTTGAGTTGCTTATCACAATCGGCAAGCTTCTTATCGATTATGCGAGAATTAGCCTTGATGTATGCAAGAGCATCGAATATGGAATTATTCTCGAGATAATAACCTTTACGATAATCTCCGAAATAATCGATGGAGACTCTATCGTCGTAACCTAACAAAACAATACCGCTTTTAGCGTTAGCCACACAACCCATATATACATCTTCGGAATTACAACCGAGCGTTCTATTACCCGAAGCAAGATATGCGCTTATTGCCTTATCGTCTGCAAGATATGCCGAGTCACCGGCTAAATACCAATACCCCCAATCGGCTCCGACTTCGTCGGCAGACACCGATAACGGCATTTGTCTACTTAGTCCAAGATATGCCGATTCGATTCCTCTAAATTTATACACACCACCCTTAACGTCCTTATTGGAGTTAGAAGGGATGTCGTTATAAGCGATATTACGGTTAATAAAGAATGATACCTCTGCACTATCAACTCCGCTTACACGGTAGTTAACATAACAAACAGGCAACGATAACAACGATAAATCGTCAAGGGGTAGCGGTGAAACAAAGCTAAGTTTCAATTTAGCATCCCCTGCCTCGAATTCATAATCGGTGGTATATGCGGTTACATTCAGCGAAACTTGTTTTGCGGGTTTTACGCCGGCGGAACGGAAAAATTCGCTATCGCCTAAAAAGCAATATGCTTCACCGTTTACGCGGATAAAACCGAATATCTTCTTTAATTCACCATACCAAGTAGCGATTTTACCGCTATTAAGCGCTTCATCCATACACCAAATCGAGTAATTAGGATCTTTAACAAAAAGCGGATATGCTGGCATTATTCTCTCAATCATAGTCAACCTCTTTAATTATATTTTTCCGTAACTTCGATTACGGATTTACTTTTTATTTAACAAATATCCAAGTCCGACGTCCGCGGTCTTTAAGGCTTGTCTTTTTGGACAGAATCTTAGAAACGACTCATATATATAGTTTACCACATCAAGCATTGTAAAGTCAAGAATGAGTTGATTTCTTCCTTAACAAGGTTGCCGAATGCAAGTGTTACAATCGACTAACAACCGATTTACTCTAAATGAGTTAAAAACTGCTCGACGTTAAGATACTTGATTTCGCCTAAAGCACCGTTTTCTCCTCGATACAAAACGCACTTGTCGGTAATTCTGCCATACTTGCTCTCAACAATATCGCATTTGTCTTTATTCAATAAGTGCTTGGCTTGTTCGGCAACCATCTTATCGCTATGTTTAATCTCATAAACGGAACATGTATGACTGTTAATATCATAAATAACCATATCAAATTCCCCGCCTAAATCGAATCTAAATTGAAATACTTCTTTCCCTTTGGAAAGTGATTTTTGTACTTCGAGCAGAACAATATCTTCCAACATTTTGCCTTTAACGTTGAATAAGATCTTATCTATGATATACGTCTTGTCTATCTCCGAAATAGATTTGAAATAAGCATCTTGCATTAAAGAATATACTAACGCTTTTGCAATAGAATACCTCATTCCGGGTTGCGCGAAAACAAAATAATCTTTCCGGCTACCGCTCTCAAAAACAAGGGAGCATTTGACGATCAAATCAAGCAAAATAAGATACTTTTTGACCTTATCGACATGTTCTTGTGTGATTTCAACAGTTAATTCGCTTTTTTCTTTGACTTGAATAATTGCTTTTAATCTTTCAAGAATCTTCTCATAATCCACATCGTCCAACACATGTGCCGTCGTGGGACGCTGTTCTTTCATAAGATGATTTTTAGCAGAACCGAAATCGTGAGATTTGAACTTTTCTTCGATAACACTTAAAAGGAAGTAGTGATTCATACTTTCAACAATTCGGTTTATTACATTAGTAAGCTCACCTTTGTCAAAAAGTTCTCTTAATTGATTAAAATATTCACCGTTATTATCATTTTTCAATGTGTGTTGAATATTTCTACTAATTGCCGTATCGATATATTTGCGAGTGCTTTCGTCATCTCTAAACGAAACGTCGTCGAATACGGAATCGGGATCGTCAAAGTCCATATTCTCCATTTTCAACGTGCCACCATACTCGATATATTTATCTATAGAATGAATTTGTAACAATCTCTCGTATTCCCTAAACGGTATGAACAAAGTATGAATCATTACGTTTCTGTCATACAACTCGTCTCTGTTTGCCATGGCAAATCCAAGAGAATCCGTTCCCGAAACAACTATTTTCATACCCATCATACTGAATATATCGGATAAAACAGCCGCCGTATTGATAAAGTCGTCTAAAAGCGTGATTTCATCAATAAAAACATATCTGTAACCTTGACTGTAAAGTGCATTTAGATCCTTGGTGAGGTTAGACATCGTATCTGTAACCTGGACTTTAATATATGCGGTTTTGTTAATCGGCAATTCACTAAGCATCTGGAAAAGCAATGTAGTCTTCCCCGTCCGTCTAAGTCCGTAAAGAATACAGATTTTACCATCATAATTGCCTTCTACAAATTTTTTCAATAGGTAAAAACAATCTCTTTTTTTATATTTTGCTACACTGTTACAAAAGCCGTTTAACCCCTCTCCGATAACCACTTTTGTCTTAAATTCGACAACGTCAGGTCGGGAAACCGAAACTTTTATTTCTTGAGCAGAATATACTTCGAGCTTTTTTAAAAAAGCAGTATATTTTGCTGTATTAACCTTGTTTTTATCACATTCATAGTTTTGGTAAGTACGCAAAGAAACGCCAAGATATTTGGCGCACTCGCTTTGTGTTAACCCTTTAGAAATACGTAATTCTTTCAAAGTCATACCACTCACCTCTACATCAATTTATCATCTGACGATATGCGTTTTTCGTTCGCATTATTATCAAATTCACTTGGTCTTGTGTATATTATACCACTATATGTTTGAAAAAATCAATAGATAATTGCGTCACTTTTTCGCTTTTTTGCGTATTTTTGCGTATTTTTGCATATTTTTGCATATAATGCAGTGCATTGAAACTGTGAGATTTTATACAAAAAAAAAGAGGTGTCTATTATTTAAAAGGGGATTGCCGATAACCCACTTTCTAAAAAGAAACCTCTTTTTCTCCGTAATGTTAAGTTGCGGATTTAATTCATTTTATTTAGCTTCGACTAATATCCAAGTCCAACTTCCGCAGTCGGGAAGTCGAGGATAGAGAAGTCCTGCGTTCATCAAAGAGCGACCGCTTGCGGTAACATCCAACTCCTTGATATGATAGCATTTATTTGCATCGAGTCCGCGCAACTTAATTATTCTATCACTGTCGCAAGGATCCCCTCTAAATCTTTCGCCGACGACATATGCTTTGGACTTATCCTTAGCTACGAGCATTTCGGCAAAATAGTTATTTACAAACGGATCGGAAATACGATACAAGTCGCCCTCGAGAACTAAATCTTGTATTTGCATATAGTTATTTATTTGCTCTTTGACTTGACGTTTTTCGTCGTCAGCAAGTTTAGCAAGATCGAGTTCGTAACCGGTAGCACCTAAGGAAGCAATAGCTCCGCGCGTCGCAAACGGTGTAATTCTCTGAGTTTGATGGTTGGGACAAGCAGAAACATGACAACTCATACTCGATACCGGATAACATATAGAGGTACCCCATTGTATTTTGGTACGTTCCAGTCCGTCGGTATCGTCGCTAGTCCAAATTTGCGGGAAGTAATAAAGTGCACCGCCGTCAAAACGACCGCCACCGCCTGCACACCCCTCAAAGAAGATATCGGGGAAATCGGACGTCAATCTATCGGCAAGTTCATAGAAACCAAGTGTATAGCGATGAGTAAATTCGCCTTGTCTATCGGCAGGGAGAGACGTAGTGAAAAACTCGGATAATTCTCTATTTTTATCCCACTTAACATATGATATGTCATTTTCTGACAATATCTTAGAAACAGCGTCATAGACGTAGTTCACCACATCGTGTTTAGTAAAATCGAGAACGAGTTGATTTCTTCCGTAACAAGGTTGCACCCCTTCCTTTTTGATAGCCCAATCGGGATGAGCACGATATAAATCGCTATCCTCGCTAATCATTTCGGGCTCGAACCAAAGTCCAAATTTTAATCCGTTTTGTTTACACCGGTCGATTACCGCTTTCAGTCCGCCTTTGAGTTTATCTTCGTTAACGAACCAGTCGCCCAAACCTCTACGATCATCGCATCTATTACCGAACCAACCGTCGTCGAGCACGAATGTATCAATTCCGGTATCCTTAGCGGAATCGATAATGGCAAAAAGTTTTTCGTTATCGAAATCGAAATAAGTACCTTCCCAGTTATTAACTACAACGGGACGATGTTTGTTAACATACTTGGGATTAATTATGCTCTTGCGGAAAAAGTCATGATAACTGATAGACATATCACCTAAGCCGTTATCGGAATATGCACATGCAACCTGAGGCGTGACGAAACTATCTCCGCCCTCCAAACGCCATCCGAACGCAACGTCACTGATACCGCCTTGAACACGCAAACGGTTATTCATATTGACCTCTGCGGTAAACGCATGCGAACCGCTATAAATCAAATTGAAGCCGAAACAAACGCCGTGAGTTTCGGAACAATCACCGATTAGTATACCCAAAAAGGGATTCATTTCGTGAGAAGAATATCCCACCGCCGATTCGATACGCAAGGTACCGTTGGAAATAGGCGTGATAAGAGGTGTACGCTCCTTGGCCCATTTACCCACAAGACGTAGCGCCGAATAGTTCCCCATATCGGGAAAATCCACACAAAAAGAGAACGCTTTAGCAATATCGATAGCCTCTTCACCGACATTTCTTATAACCAAGTTTCTGACAAGCACCGCATTATCGTCATATAACGAGTAATTCAAATCTATCTCGGCAGACGAAAAATCGTCTTTGAGGGTAACCGTCAAAGTTTGGTCGGCAGTTCTTACACAAGGCATTCCATCGATTTTGATGGCACCACCGATTATGCTATGCGAGACATAACTAAAATGGCTCATTCTTCCACCGTCTTTACGTTTAAGCAGTACGGTTGGCGCACGGAAATCCATTCTACCGAAAGTTCCGCACTCGTTAAGCATATCATTGGGCCACGAAGTTACACACTCGCAATGAGTTTTTATAATAAAATCAATATCGGACTCTTCAACTTTTTTGCCATAATAAGCCTGTTGAAGAGAACCATCTCGATTGACATACATTATGTAACTATAATTACTTCCGTTCAATAAAAACGCACGGCTTCCTTCGATATATTTAATCATATTATTCTCCTTGTTTTTCTTCTATTTTAATCATAAATCCTCGTGATTTCAACCAATCAAGGGATAAATCCAACCATTTACCTACACAAGAAAGATCCCTATCCCAAGGATTATCATCATTAACCTCAATGTTGGATAGGCTTAATCCGTGCCAACCCTTCTCGAAAATATGGATACTAAACGGAACACCGACTTTTTTATACGCATTGGCAAGCATCAGCGAGTTTTCCACCGGAACACAGTCATCTTCAAGGGTTGCCCAAATGAAAGCAGGTGTAGTATTAACTGTAACTCTTTTTTCAACGGAGAGCTTATCATAAGCAATTCTTCCATTGTCGGTAATTACGTCCCTCGATCCACCATGTGTAAGCACACCCAAGGTAACTACCGGATATGACAAAATAGCAGCGTCGGGTGTACACGGTCTACCATTTAAGAACGCTTTTTCCTCATCGGTTGCGGTAATGGTTAAGCCCGACAAGTGTCCGCCTGCCGAAAACCCGATGATACCTACATGGTTTTTGTCCACATGATACTCTTCGGCATTTTCCTTAATATACGCCATAGCCATCAACGCCTCGTTCAAAGGAGTAGGATATGCCGTAAAGATGGAGTACTCCAAGACAAAAGTGGTGTAACCTTTATCCAAGTAAGCCAAGGCTATAGGTTCACCCTCTCTTTCGGATAAAAAACCATAACCGCCACCCGGGAGAATAAGCATTGCTGGGCGAAGTTTGTGCTTCATTTCGATAGATTGCATCCTTTGGAACACTGTAAGCGTTCCGCCTGTTGCACCACATCTATCAATATTGAAATATTCGTATAAGTCTATCTTTTTATAAACCATAAATTACTCCTTATAAATAAAGCTTTATAATGTATTCGTTATTTACGTTAGCTTCAAATTCAGCCCAAACCGTCTTAGAATCGGCTGAATTTCTACCTGTATTCAAGGGGAACGCTTCAGGGTTTTTTGATGCAAGTCTAAATCTAACGTCTTCATCGTTTACGGTAACCCTACGAACGACAATTCCGTTGAGAAGGTGACACTTAACCGCTATCGACCGGCTATCAAAGCACCTGTCTCCATTGAAGGAGCCTTCCGACTTGCCGAGTTTGACAACATAAGCACATTCATCTTCGGAATAATAGGACTCATAAGCGGTCTTACGGAATTCACCGAGTATATATGCAGTAGTTTCGGTGTCGTCTTCGTAGATATATCCGCTGTCCTTAGCATCTTCCCAAGGATAATAATCGAGCACGAGCTTGTCCCAGCGTTGTTCTTTGGTATTCTTTGCCTCATACGCAAGCGGAATCAAAGCACCGCAACGAATAAACAAGGGCATTTCTCTCAATTCATAGCTTCTATTAAGGCTCTTACCTCCTTGGTAACACTTACCGCTAAATGGGAATAACCACTTACCCTCGGGCAAATAAACATCGTTCAATTCGAATTTTTCGGGAGTTTGGTACATTAGACTGATAACCGCCGCGCCACCCGCTTGGAAGTAATCAATCACAACTTTATGCGATACTCCGCCTTTAATGAGTTTAAGAGGGAAGCTTGTGGCTGCATGTAGTGTCTTATCATCAAGAACCTTTTCGCCATCCACCCAAACGGTACATCCGTCGTCGCTTAGTACCAACAATTCGACATCTTTATCGAAACATACTTCGGTTTCGAAATGAGCGGAAAAATAATATGGGGGTACGCTTTCTTCGGGACCTACGCCGTAGAGTTGAATATTGAGTTCGTCGTATTCGGCATGCGCTATAGGTTCGCCCTTCCACTCCATTCCGTCGAAATAGGTTGCCTTAACCTTAGCGCTGTAATGCTTTTTCTCGAGGAATTCGGCAGGAGTGCGTGATAAAGGTCTAACTAAGATGTCATTACCGAGCATATATTCCTCCATATTCGACAACGCCTTTTTATCGTTAGGATATTCGAAGCCTATCGCCTTAAAAATAGGCTCGCCCGTTTCATAAGCATTGTATGCGTTCTTATAAATTACAGGCAATAAGCGGTATCTTAAATTATTATATTCTCTTACAATATCGAGAGCCTCTTGATCGAATACCCACGGTTCTCTTGTACGAATAACTGTATTAGTGCAATGAGGACGATATATTGGTGATAGCGTACCGAATTGCATCCAACGAACAAAGTCTTCTTTGCCGGGATTGCCGATGTGTCCGCCACAGTCCGAGTTAGTATAAACAACACCATTCGCCCCTGCTTTAACAAGATTTCGAACCTCCACTCCCAAAGTATCGAGTCCGCTACCGATATCGCCCGTCCATTGAATACTATAACGGTGAGATGCGGAGTCGGTGATACCTTGATAGATGCCGTTAGCAATATTGACAACGTTGCCCATTAATACCGGACGACGGTAAATATCGTTGTTAGAGGCTTGTTTTTGATAAAAATGCTTGGTTATATCGTAGAAAAGGTACAACCCGAAAGTCTCGTGTCTGACATTTTCGGTAGGACTGATAAGAGACGTACTCCAATTACGGTCATACCACCACATATCGAGTCCCAAGTCCATCAAGGCTTGCAAGTTTTTCTCGCGATATGCAATTTCATTCGATCTGAAAACATTGGTTTTTTCGACAGGTTCGGGATGGTCGTTAAATATGATTTCAACATTATGAGCATGTGCAAAATCGATAAAACGCTTCATATCGGGGAATAACTTCTTATTGATATCGTATCCCCAACCGTTCTCGCAACTACGCCAGTCGGTATCGATTACCATCACGTCAAGAGGAACGTTATGTGCTTCGTAATCGAGAATGAGTTGTTTAGCCTCTTCTTCGGAATAAGCATAATATTTACTGTTCCATCCGCCCAAAGTGGAAAGTCGAATAAGTTCGGGACGACCTGTCAATTCGACGTACAACCGTCTTAGTTTTTTTGCGTCCTTTTGGCACAACAAAAGATATACATCTTGCACATTTTCTGTTACTTTATATTGTCCGTTTCTATCTTTGGAATAACCTCCCTCGGGAATTAAAATTCGAGGTGTGTCCGCTAACGCAAATACCTCGGGAGTTTTGTTAAGTGGGGGCAGTTCGCCGGTATTGACAAGTTTCTTATAGGAGTACACCTTTTTACCATCCTTATATAAAACCATGTCGGATAACGAGCGTTGATTTTCGGGAATATGTAATTCGTATGAGCCGAAACGAATGATATTTCCGTCTACGGTATACTCTATTTTGTTGTTGTCATATTGCTCTCTTTCGGGAACAAAAAAAGTGTTTTCATTACAAAACGCCTTTTTGTGAGCGCGTTCGACCCTGACGATATCGTCACTCAATAACTGCACTCTGATACTATCTAAAACAATTTGTTCCATATAAAATATCCTTTATTTTTATTTTAATACCAAAACCTCGTATGGCTTCAGTTTATTTTTTCCTGATAACACCCTATCTTGTAACATCTTCATCCAATATATTGGAAAATGGTCCAACTATCCAGGTATCGCCTTCGTTTATCCATTCGATTATACGAGACTTAAGGTCGCTGTCAATATGAACAAGGACGGGCGAAATCACCACTTCATAACCATCCAAACTATGCGGTGTATCGATAACATTGATATTATGATGATGGAATGCACCATAGAATCTATGTAGAAGCACTTCGCGATAGTTAAGGTTTTCAATCAACGGAGTTGAATTAAAAAGATTGTTCGCCTTCGAGAAGTAATACAATGCTATTTTACTATAAATTTCACCTTCGGTCAATAGCTTTCCGACTTTTTTCATGTCGTCAATTACAGATTTAACCTCTTTGGAAACTCTATATTGCCTACCGGATGCCGAAAACAATGCACCATGTCCGATTTTTGATTCTCAATATGACATTCGTTGGTGTTCGTCCGCCGTCATACCACAATTAGTCATCCTGAGTGTAGCGACAGCGAAATCGAAGGATCTTATTCCTTGTTTATATGGATTTTTTAGATACCGACGCTATGCGTCGCCCTATCGGGTTCGACTACAGACTTCGTCTTTCGCTCAGTATGACAGAACGGAATTGCGTTCAGTATAACATATATTTATCCGCAACATTGCGAAGCAATACATCATTTGCCGTAAGGCAAACATCATTCATCATTATGCGAGCATAACATCATTCGCATTAGCGCCAGTATGACATATGATGATATATATTACGTTCACAATTTGGATATTGTTATTGTGATGATTTTTTGGCAATGGTCGCAAAAGCACTCCTTATACCCGAATCATTTGTGATTATCGAGCCGTTAGGAGAAGATATTTTCTCGAGAAAATCTTTATCCGCTCCGTCACATCCAATGGAGAGAATATTCACGCCCTTGGCTTTGATTTCGTTCGCTTTTTTGATATGTTCGTTCACATCTCCAAACCATTCTCCATCGGTAAGTATTACGAGATAACGGTTGTTTGACGCCTTCAAAAAATCGAAGAAATGTTGACTTTCTAATACAGTATCAAGCGGGGAAATGGTTCCACCATCGGCAGATAGTTTATCTATAAGTTTTTCAATTTTTCTCAAATCACTCGTAAGCGGTGACTGAACGCGGACACGAGATTCAAATGAAATTAGCGCCATGCGACAACGCTGGCTGTATTTATGAACAAATTCCTCTATCGCCGATTGTTTTACTGTACGGATACGCTTTCCGTACATACTACCGGAGACATCTATGGCAAGAATAATATCGGTAACACCACCCGAATCGCCACTGCACATTATACGTCCTTGTGTAGGAGACTCGGGAACGCTATCCTTTTTACCGCATTTCGGGCATGCAACATTAGACTGAGCAGAACCATTATAGCATACAAATTTACCGCACGTACGGCATTGATATAGATGACTTTTTCCGCAAGTGCATTTGAATGTGGAGCCTGTATAGAATTCGCCTGAAACGTTTATTACCGTTTCATCCCCGCCACCATAAGCACGAAAAGATCCCCTTGCAACCAGTTTTGTTCCTTCTTGAACAAACTGAAAGCCTACTTCTCTTTTGGCTGTAGAGCACATTCCGATAATGGGTGTAATTGTAGCCATAATTATATCCTCCGTATTTTTTTATTGTTAATTTTATAATAGTCTACATGGCTCTGGAATGTCAACATAAAAGATTAAAAAGATCAGGGACGGAAAGTTAAGCGATGTTTGATGCAATTAAAAAAGCAGGTGCAAAGACCTGCTTTTAAACTGTTAGTATTTCTACTATTTCTATATTTACTCCATTATAGTATTATTTTTATTTTATACTATATCTATGTCTTATATGTCTTAACAAAAACTTGTTTTGACCTTATTTAATTCTTGATAGAACTTTTTTATATTTTTTTCTATTAGTAGAATTCGTTTTGAATTGCCTATTCCTCATTTATTTAGGAAATAAGGTTTTCAGCGGTTCTAACTAAGGTGTAAGAATCAAGTTCTACAGATTTGAGGTAGAATGCCTTATGGGTTTCTTCATTTCTATATACACCGAATTCAGTCGAATCATAATCACAAAATACGACTTTGAATGCAGCACCATAACTGGTTATAACTACGTAATCGGTGCTTGTTTCGTCTTTAGTGGTGAAGTAACCGTAGTAGAAAGTTTCGCCATCCTCATCGAGATCATAAATACCGTTAACGGTATAAATACCAAGTGCCTCGATATTGTTACCCATTCCGTCGAAGGTGTATATTTGGAAAGTATCCTTTTTGTTTGTCCAAGTACCGATCAAATCGTCGGGAGTCATAAGGAAGCTATAATTCCAAGTTTCATCTCCGGTGGTGTCATCGGTCGAAGTTGAATCATAATTGAACCAATTCAAACGCAATGACAATACAAACGTATCATCGGAAACTTGAACGATATAGAGGATGTTATCCTCGTCAACTTCCCAAGCAAGGTATCCGTCATATACTACGAAATCTGCCTCATGAACCTTTTCTTCGTTGTTGATATTGAGCGGTAAATAAGCCTTGACGTGATTATCGAGATTCATCGAACCGATAATGGCAAGGTCCTCGTAATAACCGCTTATTGCCCAACTACCGGTGTAAACGAGTTTTTCACCGAGAATTACACTCTCGCCGTTGATGGTTAGACTGTAGTTTCTACCGTCATCGGAACTAACTATTGTAAGCGTGCCGACTTGAGTTTCGCCGTCGTAGATAACAGCAACGTTTTCACCGTTTCCGAGTGCATACTTATAAGTCTTTTCACCGATTACAAGTTCGCCTGTCGAGAGGTGACCGCATCCGTTGAATACATACTCGTTATTATTTTCGTCGATGAATACCTTATCGCCAAGTATATCCTTACCTGAATAGGTTATTTCATCATTGTCATGCGAGATTGTAACGGTCTTAGCCGATTCGTCGTAAACAATGGAATATCTCTCACCGTTATAGTTAAAATAACCATTCAAAGTGCCGTTTTCAAGGCTATATTCTACACTCGTGCCGTTAATAATAACAACGCCCTTGAGTGCAAAATTGGAAATATTCGAATATGAACCGTATCCATTGAAGTTAATGATAGCAAATTGAGGATCGATATCATCGGTTACCCAGTTACCGTTGTATTCGTCCAAACGATACAATGCATAGGTCGTCAATTCACCTGAATTGGGATTATAGAAAGTTCCGTTGAGTGTACTTCTATTTGAGTTAAAGGATAAGATACCGTAAATCTCATTTTGATAATAAATGCAGATTTGTGATTCGTTAAGTGTGTCGGTTGAATAGGTTATTTCGAAGATTTCATAGCTTATTCTACCGTTTTTTCTCTCAATTTTGAATAAGAGTCTACCGGTGCCGTTTCCGTCGATGGTCAAACCGTTAAGTTCGAGTTTAGCGGAAGCATCCTTATCCGACCAAACACCGACATAACTATTTCCCTTACCGTAGATAAGATTGGAACCGTCTTTAGCGATAACCAATAAGCCGTCTAAACCGATATAAGCTTCACTACCGTTATCTAAAAGCAATTTATCTTCGCTAACCTCATATTTACCTTCTTTACTATCAAGAAGTTTCATAAAGGAGGAACCGTTATCATAGGTGTAGCCATAATAAAGATAACTCCAGTTACCGGCACCGTCAAAGGTGTAATATTTATTAGATAATGACGAAACGGTCCAAGTTCCTTTAAACTTATCGGTAGCCGATAGAGAAATGCCGTTTATTATTGTAGGAGTTCCGTTTACCAAAGTACCGTTCGCGGAATCGCCTTCGATATCGAGAGACAATTCGCCGTCATGAATGGAGTATTCGAATTCAAGCTCCTCAAGACTTTCGACAAGTTCAAGTAAACCTGTACCGTTAGCATAAAAGGTAAAGATATAAGTTTCCTCGTTGTCGACGCCATAGAAAGAACCTATGATCGCTTTATCGGCAGAACAAGCATATAAAGGCGCGTCATAAGGAATCAAATAGACCTCTTCGGATGTTTCTTCATCGACATATGAACCGCCGAAAATCTTCAAGCCGTTATCTGTAATTAATGCCTTAAAGGTGAAACTTTGTTGATTTTCCAAAGAACTCGTACCGTAATACTTTGCAAAACGCGCACTGTAGAATAACAAAGCCTCGCCGTCATAGGTATATACACCGGTATATTGACCGTATGCATCCTCGATTACATAGGATAAATCGGTAGAAAGCGTCACTGAAATTGCATTATTCTCGGTGTTATCGTCTGTTTGAGGAATAATGTAATAGGTGCCGGCAACCTCATTATAATCGGCAAATCCGCCATATAATGTGATGTTTCTGGTGGGAACATATCCGTAAGGAACTGCAAGGGTGCATTCCTTATCGAAGAAGAATCCGTACGAAGTATATCCGTTTTTTGCGATAACCGTTTCGGGCATACCCTCTGAAGAATCTGCAAGATTAACAATATACCAGAAACTCATAGATTCGTATTGGTCTGTAATCGAAATCGAAATAGTGCTCGATTCACCGCCGTCGGCAACTTCAACTTTCTGCTCACCGAAATCGAGGGTGACTTCATAGGTGTAGTGTTTGATTTCGCCGTCAGAAGACGAACTGTTTACACTGTTGATTACAGGGTACTTACCGTTTTCGAAGATCCAGTCGATGTCGTGCCAATATAATTTGGAAGTCACTTGATCGGTATTGGCCGGATCTAACTCGCCATCAGGAATATAATAACAATTGAATATGGTTGCAATACGAGAGTCTAATGCCGTTTCTTCGACTTCTTCTATACGACCTACGAGGTTGCCTGTATGCGCATAGTTAACTCCGAGAGATGCTGCTGCGCTCATTTTACCCGAAGCGAAGGAATCGACTATAGCGGTATCTACTTGAGCAATACCTGCCAAACCGCCTGCATAAGCGTGACAATACTCTTCGGAAGCATTGGTATCGGTAATGGTCGTTTGTGCACTGATGTCACCCAAAGCATAGCAGTTAACAATGGATGTATATTGACCTAACCAACCTACGATACCGCCCGCATAGAAGGAACCGGTAACGTCACCTGTCGTATAACAGTTAGTAATGGTCGAAACTACCGATTCGTCTTGAGAATAGGTATATCCTACCAAACCGCCTGCTACAAAGGTTGTACCTGCACGGCAAAGAACGTCGACATCGGTGGTGGAACAATAGCATACCTTAGAGAAATACGGATACTCATATGCTTGTTGTAATCCGATAAGTCCGCCTACATAAGAGAAGTGGTTGGCATCACCGAAAATTTCGACTACACCATTACTTGCTTCGCAAAGTACCATAGAAGCGCCGAAACCTTGTCCAACCATGGAACCGGCAATAACCATACTTCCAGTATTATTTGCTACAACGGTAAAATCAGATATTTTAAGATTATGAATGGTACCACCGGTAAATCCCAATAATTCATACGCTTGAACAATACCGAACAATCCTACATATTCACTATCAGACTCGATAACGAAGTTTGATATGGTGTGACCGTTTCCATTAAAATATCCGCCAAAGAAGGAATACTGTGTACTACCGTCACCGATAATCTTGATTTGTTCACCACGGAAATCGAGATCGTTTTCCAACGAATAATAACCGAGTACGCTCATAGGTCTATCCTCGCCGCCCGAGTTGATAACCTCTGCCATTTTGATGAGGTCAATGGGTTCTTTGATAAGGAAAGGGGATTCCAATGCACCCGTACCCGAACTTAATAGCGAGGATTCAGCCTTAGAAATACCCTCAACCGTTACGGTAACATCCTTATAAGCATTATTTATAGTACAAGAATAAAGATGGCTATCTTCGTCATAAGAAATTGTTTTTTCTTTATCGTAAATTTTAACAACGGGTGTTCCTGTGTAAAATACATTTACTTCAAACGTAAATACTGCGGGTTCACCGGTCGTAATAGAGGTAGGATTACCTTCGGAATAAACAACTCCTTCCGTTTCTTCGTAAGTTATCGAATATGTTTTAGGTTCTTGCGGTGTAGGTATAGGATCGTCTTGACATGCAACGAAGGCAATCGAGAGCGATAAAATTATAACAATACACGCAATTAATAAAAGGTTTTTGCTTTTCATAAAATTCTCCTTATGTTATTGCAACCATAGGTACGCAAGTAAGAATAACGCACCGAACACCAAAATTATACATAGCACGAATGGCAATACGGCAAGAAACGCACCTTTATACATGGCACGTTTTTCCTTCCTTGTCAATCGAATATTCTGTTGTGGTTTATTTTCGGCATCCGCTTTTTTTTTGGCGGGGTTATACCAGCTAAAACCGTCAACATTCATATCGACTATTGTAGTTTCGGTATCGAGATCGTCGTGTTTCTTTTTTGCCATATGATTACCTTATTAGTCTAAATTAGTATCGATATTTTCCGATTCGGGCGCTGTCTCTTGTTCGGAATTGGCTTCTGCTTCTTCCAATAACTTTTGAGCCAACGCTTCCTCGTATTCGGCATTCTTTTCGTCAGAATTGTAAAGGTGACATGCACAGAAATGTCCGCTCTCTACCTCTCTATATTCGGGATCGAAGTGCTTACATATTTCCATACAGCTACCGCAACGTGTGTGGAAACGACAACCTGACGGGGGATTAACGGGGGACGGTATATCGCCTTGTAAGATGATTCTATTCATCTTGACGTGTGGATCGGGCACAGGAACAGCCGAGAACAACGCTTTAGTGTAAGGATGCAATGTATTTTCGAATATTTGCTCCTTGGTAGCGTACTCAACCATTTTACCGAGATACATTACGCCAATATTGTCCGAAATATGTTTAACTACCGACAAATCGTGGGTAATGAATACGTATGCCAAGCCCAATTCGCGTTGTAAGTCCTTAAGCATGTTGATGACCTGTGCTTGAATGGAAACGTCCAATGCAGAAACAGGTTCGTCACAAATAACGAGGTCGGGTTTCAATGCCAACGCTCTCGCTATACAAATTCTTTGACGCTGACCGCCCGAGAATTCGTGAGGATAACGCTCAAAATAATGGGGTTGTAATCCGCACATTTCCATAACCTTCAATACGTATTCACGGTAATGCGCTTTATCTACTATTTTGTGTTCGAGGGCAGCTTCGCCTATGATTTCACCTACTCTCATTCTCGGAGAAAGACTTGCATAGGGATCTTGGAATATCATTTGCATTTGAGGACGAAGTTTATCGAAGGCTCTATTGGATATCTTAGAAACCTCTTTGCCCTTGAACCATATTTCCCCGCCGGTTACGTCGTACAAGCGTAAAAGGGTACGTCCCATAGTTGTCTTACCGCAACCCGATTCGCCTACGATACCTAAGGTCTTACCTTTTTCGAGAGTGAACGAAACGTCGTCAACCGCTCTCAAATATTTAGTAGGACGACCAAAGAAATCGGTATCGATAACGAAATATTTTTTTAGATTTTTAACCTCGAGTAACGGAGCCTCGGTTTCAACCTCTGTTACTTCGGTTTCGGGCTCTAACTCTTCCGTGTTGTTTAATAAAATATCATCAGTCATTTTCGGTCTCCTTGGCATCTTCGTACAAATAACATGCTACCTTGTGGGTATCGCTTACGCTGATAAGTGAGGGGTATTCGCCTGCGCACTTTTTCATACAACGCTCGCAACGATCACGGAAATAACAGTAATCGGGCATATCTACAGGGTTAGGAACGAATCCCGGTATACAGTACAACTCGTCCGTTTCGTCTGCAACTGTCGGTTTACTCTTTTGTAATCCGATAGTATAGGGATGCATAGGACGATCGAATATATCCTCTGTCGTACCCATCTCGATAATTTTACCCGCATACATTACTACTACGTAATCAGCCATTTCGGCAACAACGCCTAAGTCGTGGGTGATTATCAAAATACTCGACTTATTCTTTTCCTTAATGTCTCTCAAAAGGTCGAGAATTTGCGCTTGAATGGTAACGTCCAATGCGGTAGTCGGTTCGTCTGCAACGATAAGCTTAGGATCGCAAATTAGTGCCATCGCAATCATTACTCTCTGTCTCATACCGCCCGAAAGCTCGTGAGGATATTTCTTATAAACTGCTTCCGCATCGGCAATACCTACACGGTTGAGCATCTCTATACTGCGAGCCTTGATCTTATCCTTAGAGAGATCGGCTATGTGAAGTTTGGAAACTTCATCAAGCTGATTACCTATGGTAAATACAGGATTTAGAGAGGTCATCGGCTCTTGGAATATCATAGCAATTTCTCTACCTCTTACCGTTCTCATGGCGTCGGTGGGCATTTTAGCTATATCGAGAACCTTTTCTTCCATTTCGAATAAGGTACCGCCCAAAGCGTTTTTAGCCTTTACAGGCTTACCCTTTTCGTCAAGTTTAACTTGATCGCCTTCCATTTCATATACGGGTATTTTCTTACCGTTAGCATCGTATTTGAAAGAATTGGATCTAAATCTAATGGAACCGTCAACTATTTGTCCGCTCGGTCCTTGTACAAGTTGCATCAA
Source organism: uncultured Christensenellaceae bacterium (assembly GCA_964391805.1). GTDB lineage: Bacteria > Bacillota > Clostridia > Christensenellales > CAG-1252 > RUG14300. The sequence continues at coordinate 29,913 of CAYMNK010000008.1, forward strand.
TGATAGCGACGTAACGCTCTTACCACAACCCGATTCACCGACTACGCCTACTGTGCTTCCTTCGGGTACCGAGAAGGTAACGCCGTTGACAGCCTTGACAACGCCTGCATCGGTGTAGAAGTAGGTTTGAAGGTTATCGAATTCTACGAGGTTGTTGGGATCCTTCATTTCGGTGATGAATTCCGATTCTACGACTTTACGCTTTTTGAGCTTTTCGTAGTATCTCATTCTCTCACGATTAGATTTCGCTATCGCTCTCGATTCCTTAGCGGATATATAATGCTTATTTTTCTCTGTATTATTTGCCATAGCTCTACCTCTTACTCTTTGGATCGAAAGCGTCACGCAACCCGTCGCCTACGAAGTTAAACGCAAGTATCGCAAGTGTGATACAAATACCGGCAGGAACCCAGAAATTCGGATAACCATTGAGATATTCCGATTTAGTCGCATAGTTTATCAACGATCCCCACGTTGCGGAATTCAAAGGAGCACCGAGTCCTAAGAAACCTAAGGTTGCTTCGGTAAGAATGATGCTACCTAAGCCGAGAGTCATGGAAACTATCAACTGAGGAAGTACGTTGGGGATAAGGTGTGAGAATATCTTTCTACGTGTAGACAAACCTGCGCATTTAGCGGCAAGCATAAATTCTTGTTCTCTAAGCGACAAGATTTGACCGCGAACGAGACGAGCGGTACCTGCCCAACCTATTAGGGTAAGTATACCCATCATATAGTACAACCTTGATATATCCTCTATACCTAACGAGGTAAACATCGCAGAAATGATAAGCATTATAGGTATGGTCGGTATACAGTAAAGAATATCTACTATACGCATGATAACTTGATCTACCCAACCGCCGAAGTAGCCTGCTAAACCGCCGAGAATAACACCGATAATGGTCTCTAATATGACGACTACCAAACCGATGGTCAAAGATATTCTACCGCCGTACATAAGACGAGTAAGCAAGTCTCTACCCATTTCATCGGTACCTAACAAGTGATTCCCAGATATATCGCCTTTAATATTGTTTGTCGTAGGCGTAACGGTAATGAAATAACCTGTTATCTCTTGAACACCGTCTTCGGTCTCTACTTCATAGGTGATAGGTGTGGTGACTATGATATCATTACCTTGACTTTCGTCAATAGAGTCTTCATTCCACGGCGAGAACAACGGTCCTACGAAAGAGAATAGGAATAGCACTATCAAAGTAACTAAACCGAAAACAGACAATCTCGAACGGAAGAAACGCTTAAGAACGGTCATTCCGGGAGACAACACCTTGACTCTATCGGTTAAATTTTCACCGTGTAGTTCATCCGAACTTTCCTTAGCGGTGAGATCATGTCCAACGTCATGCTCCGATATAACTTCGTCAAGTATAACGTTGTCTTGATTAAGTTCTTTATTTTCCAATTCGCCAAGATCGGCTTCGGGCATATTTATTTCTTGACAATCTTTTTTATTTTCGTCCATATTCAGCCTCCCTTAGTTATTTACCGAGTTTGACACGCGGGTCAACTACCGCATACATCAAATCGGTCAAAAGTATACCAATAACCGTTAGCACGGCAAGGAACATATTATACGCCATAATAAATGGCACATCGCCTGCTAACAAACATTGATACGCTACATTACCTATTCCGGGTAAGTCAAACACAGTCTCGGTAATCATTGCACCGCCGAAAAGGCTGGGGATGATACCTGCTAAGGTAGTTACCAAAGGAATGAGGGTGTTTCTAAAAACGTGTTTATATACAACGGTATTTTCCGATAAACCCTTTGCTCTTGCTGTGCGAATATAGTCTGCGTTCAACACCTCTAACGTGTTGGTACGTGTATAACGCATCATGGAGCCTATCGACAAGATAGTAAGCACCGCAACGGGAAGTATACAGTGATAAACTCTATCGAAGAAGTTAGATGAACCGATACCACCGGCAGGGAGCCAACCAAGGTCTACCGCGAAAATCTTGATAACAAGACTTCCGAAGAAGAAGGACGGGAAGGAAATACCGATCATAGTCAGTATTGTGGTTATATAATCCAATTTACCGTATTGGTTGCATGCAGCCTTGATACCTAAGGGAATAGCTATTACCAACTCTAAGATAAGAGATACGAGTGATATCGTAAAAGATAAACCCATATTCTGCATTATAACCTCGGCAACGGGACGGTTATGTTTAAACGAAGTACCTAAATCACCCTTGACAAAGTTACCGAGCCAATTACAGTAACCGGCTACAATACTTTGGACTGCAACACCGGCTTTAGAGGTGGTTTTGATATTACCGTTTTCGTCGAGCTTAGGCTCACCGTTTCTGAAAACCTTGTTCCAAAGGTCGCTGTAGCCTTGCTCTTGCGCTTTTTCGATATCTTCGAGGTTGCTGTCAAGCATGATTTGTTTTAATTCATCGGAATTAACCTCGACGTTGGTATGTGTGGAATAATATTGATTCTCCACATAGTTAACAGGCATCAGTCTTACTAACGTATACAGTATTACCGATACGCCGAACAACATCAAAAGCGCTAATAAAATTCTTTTCGTTACGTATTTTACCATTATTTTTTTTCCTTTTAAGGGGTTAGTTTTTAAACGGCATTTTGTCGCAGAATGAAAATTCTGCGACAAAGTCGTTTTTGTTATACTTTTATTCACCGATATCTATCGGCTAAACTCAAATCATGTTTAGTTGTAGTTCAACTCCCAAATTCTTTCGGTAGGACTCGAATACTTGAGATCTTTCTCTTGATTCATTGTCGATACATCGATAACGTCCTTGTTGTATACAGCTAAATCCTTACGTTGATAGCAAGGGAATTCGATAGCGAGATCCATGATAAGGTCGAGTGCGTCCGCATAGATAGCCGCTCTATCTTCAATGTTATTTGTTTCTCTTGCTTCGTCGATCAAATCGCTTAGTTCGTATACGATAGCCTTTTCTCTAGGATAATCGTCTGTATTGAGAATTCCATCATAATTCCAGTTCTTAACGTTAGTAGTCTTACTGTCCTTGTGGTAGATCTGGAATAGGTCGGGGTCAATAGTGGAAGTCCAAGCAGCTGCCCATACGGCAAGGTTACCGGTAGCAAGTTTCTTAAGAGCGGAAACATCGGTACCTACAGTAATATCGAATCCGTGCTTATTGAGAAGTTGTCTTGCTTTCTCGAACATCTTATAGGAGGGGTGGTCTGTCGTATCACCGGCAATAGTGAACTTAAATTTAAGCTTGTCACCTTTAGAGTTAACGTAGATACCGTCAGAACCCTTATAATATCCTGCAGATTCTACCAAAGCCTCGATCTTGAGACCGGTGGAATCGTAAGCGTACTTACGTTCGGCATCTGTAGGATATGCCCAAGATAACTTAGTCATAGGAACGTTAATAACTTCAGCCATTGTACCGCCGTAATATTCACCAATAACGGAGGAGGTATCGAGCGCCATCATGATAGCTTGACGAACCTCTAAATCCTTAACGAACTTAGGATTGATACCTACATAACCGTAACCGTTGGTCTTATACTCCTTAACGGCAAGATGCGAATACTCAAGAGCAGAAGCTTTATTATCGGGGGTAGCGGAGGGAGTGCCGTAATCTATTTCACCGGTAGTCAAACGATTAAGAATATTATTTTCACTTACTTCTTCGTAAATAAATCTTCTAATCTTAGCATTGGTGATACCCTCACCCATGGTGTAAAAGTAATCGTTACGCTCGAAATAAACCTTTTTATTCTTCCAAAAATCGGAAGATTTTACTTCGGCAGGATTACTGCTTGCATTACCTTGTTCGTTAGAAGCTCTATATGCGCCTGCACCTACGGGAAGTGCATTCTTTTCGGGCGAATTTAATACGTTGTCAAAGAAGTCCTTATCACGAGCTCTTACACCATAAGGATAATTATCTTTATCGGCAAGAGTCTCTGCGTCGGAGTAGTAGTGCATAGGACTTACGGTGAAAGCAAAGTTCCAGATAGCCTTTGGGTCGATTCCGTTTATGGTGATACACAATACGTCATGTTCTTCACCTTTCAAATCAACTTTATTAACACCGTCGAAAGTGGTAACCTTCTTAGTTGTGATACCGCTGATACTCTTAACAGAATCGGTGTTTCCTTTATAGTAATTGGATTGCTCTTCCAATGTCCAATTATCAAGCAGTGTCGTTCCGGTGCTCATTCCGTATAAAAGGGTGGAAATATTATTTTTTATAGACTTTTCACCAGCATATGCTTCGTATACAAAATTGATAGCATAGTCTTTCTTGATATAAGAAATGGCTGTATCTTTATCGCAATCGTACTTAGCCATATACTGAGCAATTGTTTCTTCGTTACTTGCTACGGCATTGATATTATCGGCATAATCTTTATTATCGTCTAAATTGGTATAATATCTACCCTGTTCATCCTTCTTATATACATCGTTACCTGCACTATTCTTTTCAGTTTTAATTGTTACCAAACCCTCGATATAGTAGAACGATTCCCAATCTTCGGTGAATCTATAATCCTTATAAGAAGATTCGGTGGTACCTTCGTTAGAAGTCCAGTCGCTTTGTAGATCTTTCTTGAATTGTTCGCGTAACGCTTCGATATCCTTTTTAATATCCTCGTCTAACTCTCTCTCTCCGTCCGACCATTCCATAAGATTGTTAAAGCGTTGTTCAGCTTGAGCACGGAATGTTTTCTCAATTTCTGTCTCGGTGTCATCCGACAAAGTCGGGTCATTATTACGGTAAGCCTTCAACCCTTGAATATCTACAGAGTACATAGTGGAAGAACCGCTGTACATAGGATCGAGATAAACATACATATTGAACAAAACGTCGTCGATTGTGAGGTCTACACCATCAGAGAACTTCATACCGTTCTTAATAACGAATTCATATGTGGTATGGTCGATCTCTCCGCTTTCGGTTTCGTTATTAAACTTATCATAAGAGGTGATCTTATAATCTAAGGTAACAACTGGCTCATCTTCTCCGCAAGCAACTTGTCCGTCGTTGGTGGTACCGAGCATACCGACTTGGGTAAAGCCGGCAACAGAAGAGTCGGTTGCGCTCGTCGTGAAGAACGGGTTAAAAGTACCGTCTAAAGCACTTATAGCAAAAGTAATAGGACGAGTTTCGGGATCATACTTTTGTGTAGTAGTACCACCCGGAGTATCATCCTCAACACATCCTACGGCTACTAATACGGTGGACAATAACAGCATAACTGCGATTGTGCCTATTAATAACTTCTTTAAAATGTTTTTCATTTATATTCTCCTTATTAGGTTTTGTTTATTTAATCCTTAGGAACGATAACCTTAAAATTTACTTCGTTGATTATTTCTATTCCATCGGATAATGAATCAATCAATATTAACGAAAGTGAACTATCGTCACCGGCGACACTGCCGTTAAGGGTTGCGCCTCCATATATTCTCACTTTCATTTCACCGCCATCGATTTTTAGGTTTTCGATGGTTGCACCCTCTTGAATTTCCTTAGCAAAGAAACTTGCATTGATAGATGCGTAATCGGGATTTGTGGTATTATTAAATTCAACTTTAAAATCTTTAAACGTAATGTCAGCAATATTAGCATCGGCTGTAATCGTTCCGAAGAGCGACGCATAACCGCCTTCACCGACAGACACGTTTCTAACAGTCAATCCTGTTATAGTATGTCCGTTACCTCTAATTTCACCGCTGAATACTATATTATCCACACTCTTTACCGATTCACTCGACGCATTTATGTCATTTTTGATAAAGAACTTACCGATGTTATTGGCAACCGTGAACATTTGATATAGATCGGTTTGTTTTTCAACAACAGTCCATTCATCGCTAAGGTATTTAGCGTAAATCCGGACATTTTCGTCTTCCGAACTGCTTTCTACAGGCCACTCGACAACCTTAGTACAATCAATATCATAGTAGTATTCTGCCAACACATACCCTTCGGGACCTTTCCTTTTTTGCGTCATAGGATCCAACGAAGGCTTATTTACTTTGCCTGAAGCTTCAAATTGATAGGAAGAAATCACGTCTCCGCTCTTATAGGTTGTACCGTTATAGGTCAATTCGTTAGAAATAACCGACTCGTTGGCAAGCAATATTTCCAACTTAGTATCTGCTAACCATTTAGCACCAATATGGATAACGTCACCCGCCTCGAGAGGCTTAGTAAAATCAAATTTTTGATCGGTTAGTTTTATTAATCCCTTTTTCTCGTCCTCATAGATTACATTTCCTTCTGAATCGGTTTCGGCATAATACCAACCGATAAGGGAATGCTTATCATACTTGAGAATGAGATCACCATACTTGATATTATCGGTACCTAAGTTTAGGGCATAACTTCCGTCTTTAAAGCACACGAGCGCTTTATTGTCGTTGTTATTAAACTCACCACCGTTGGCGTGATAGGTAACATCAACGGTCAAGTTGTATCTATCCTTCTCGGATTCGAGGGTATGTGATTCGCAGGCAGATAATATAAACAGCCCGCAAATCGCAATACACACAACTAATATGATCTTTTTAATGTTAGAACTCATTAGTTTTCTTCTCCATCTTCATTATTTTGTTCGGAATCGTCTACAGTTTCTATTGTTTCTTCCGTTTCGGGCTCTTCCGATTTTAATTCAGGCTCCTCGTTATCGACAATAACGCCGTTTGCCTTTTTCTTTTTGAGTACCATAAGGACGGCAACTACGGCACCTGCAACAACTGCAACCGCGGATACAGCGATTCCAACGATAGCACCGACGGATAATCCTTCATTATCGCCATCGTTATTACCATTATTTTCACCACCGTTATTATTACCGTTACCCTCGTTACTTCCGCTGTTAACGCCATTATTACCGCCATTAGGTGAATCGCCTGACGAGCCGGAAGAACTATTACTATCAGCGGTTTTAACGTTTACTACAACCCAGAATTCTTCTTCTATATCGCCATCCGCATACTTAACGGTAACATCGAGATTGTAATTTTTCAATTCACCGGTGGTTATCAGAGTAAGTTTACTCGAATCGGCTATAGCCGTTGAACCGTCGCTATAATGAATAATAACTTCTAATCCCGTCATATCGAAGTATTCGCCCTCGATATAATCTTTCTTATAACTACCCTCAGTATATGAGAAGTTAGTGATCTTAACAGCGATACCATATGCAGGTTTTACTTGTTCACGAAGCTTAATTTCGGCTTGTTCAAGTTTTTCTATAAACGATGTGTCGATATATTCGAGTTGAGCGTCGTCACGGATACTTGCATACAATCTTCTTGCTTCTTGAACAAGGTTAGAGAATTCTTCAACTGCCTCTTTATATGTCTCTTGGTCACCCGATTGAGCTGCATTTATCCAAGCATTCAATACGTCATCACTAACGAACTCGTCCATCTTATTCAAGAAGTCACGAGTGGTATCGTCCATAACAACGTTTGCCTTATTCTTAACGCCGAAGTATCTACTATATACGAAGTTGTCGTAACCTACACCGTTAGATGGGTAATTCATGACAAGTTCGCTCTCTTGTCCTATCATATTGATATAGTAAACAAATAAAGTATTAAAGTTACTATAATAATAGGAATTGATAGCGGGATCGGAATAGTCGACTTGATAATCGAGAAGTATATCGTTAACAGCTTCTTTATATACCGACTCAAGGACGGGAGCGTTGACACTTTCGAATGTGTATTCAATAATTCCGCTTTGATAAAATGCGCTGTCGCCGATATAAGCGACGGTGTGCGGTAAAATCACCTTGGTGAGGATAATTTCGTCATCAGCCTCGGCAACTTTAACGTCACGCTCTAAGCCTACAAATGCATATGCGGAAATTCTTACCGTACCTTCTAATATCGTAAAGGTGTCTGATGTATTTTCTCTTGCCAAAGGATAGGAAATTAGTTCATATCCACCGATGGGAAGATTTCTATATAACACACCGTTGTCGAGGAAGAACACTTCGTTCTTTTCGCTAATTTCTAAACCCTTAAGCGACTCGATATATGCGAATGCACCGAATCCGATTTCTTTGACGCTTTCGCCAATGTAGAAAGATTGAATTTCGGTACTCTCGAATGCAGAGGTCGAAATGGTTTCTACTACGGGAGCGGATATAGATTTGATACCGCCCTTACCGTTATCCATAGCAAATGCGCCCGTTCCGATAGTCTTCACGTTGGGTAACTCTACTGTGGTCAAAGCATTACAGTTATTGAATGCCATATTACCTACAGTAACCACGTTAGCAAGATTAATCTCGCTAAGTGCGCTACATCCTGTAAATGCGTAATTACCTATTACCGTTGCACGGCCTATATCAACCTTTTTCAATGAGCTACAACCCATAAAGTAGTAGTCGCTTATTGTATCGATATCGCAAGCGATCTTCACTTCTTCAAGAGCAGGTAATCCTACATAAGATTGCCAATTAATAACGGAACTCAACTGTTCGTAAGCCTTGAGAATTTCATAATCTCTCAAGGTTTCTTCGCCCTTACCGAGTTCGGGTTCTACGATCTCAACGAGGGTATACATCACAAGGACATTCTTGTTAACTAAGGTATATTCGCCGATAGTAGTGGATTTTGCACCGAACTCAAGTTTTTTCAGTGAATTAGCACCTACAAGCACACATTCACCCATTTCTTTCACTGCGGGGAATGCGATTTCTTCAAGAGCCGTACAGCCATAGAATGCATAGTCGCCAACACTCTCAACGCCTTCTGAAATGGTTACTTCGGCTAACTTTTCGCAGTTCATAAATGCATATGCGCCGATTGATTCAACGTTATTGCCAAACACGATACTCTCTATCTTAGACTCGGCGAAAGCATATTGACCGATAGATTTAACGCTGTCGGGTAAAACTATCGATAAGATCTGCGTATCGCGGAACGCTTCATTCGATATTTGCTCAATGGTCGAACCGTTGAAAGTAATATTCGTTAAGGAAGATCCCTTGAAAGCACCTACTCCGATGTATCTTACGCTTTCGGGAATGGTTATCTTGACAATACTCGAATCCGCGAAAGCATAATCGCTAATGGTTTCTACACTGTCAGGAATGCTAACGCTATTCTTTTCTTCCATGAGAGCATATAAAACTGTCTTATCCTTATTGTATAGCAGGCCGTCATCGATAGTATAAGCCGATTCATCACTCAACTTAACGGTAGCAGAATTGAATAGCGAGCCACTCAACTTGATTTGTTCGAAGTCAAAGGATGCAGGTAATACAATTTCTTTCAATGACAGACAACCGGCGAATAGATTGGAACCAATCTCGGTCAAGCCCTCCGGAAGAGTTATATTCTTAAGTTTTGTATTAGCAAATGCTTGACTACCGATATAGCGAACGTGAACATTCTCATTAAAGGTTACTTTATTAAGACCGCTATCCTTGAAGGCACCTACACCGATTACACAGTTATCTTCGGTATTGGCAAATTCCACAGTTGTTAATTTAGTACAACCTTGGAATGCATAGCTACCGACTATCGCATTATTCAGAGTGATTTTCTTTAGCGACGTACAACCGCTAAACATTCCGTCTCCTATAGCCGTGAATTTACCTGTAGTAACATCCGACAATTTGGTACATCCCGAGAAAACGTAGGTTCCCGAAACGTGCATACCTGTAATGTCTACGCTCGTCAAAGACGTACAACCGCTAAATACACCGTTAAAAGCGGTACCGATAGCGGACATCTTACGAATTTCTTTCAAAGAAGTACAACCTGCAAATGCCCCATGACCGAGCGTAATAACTTTTACGTTACTTAAGTCTACAAGTTCAAGCGATGTACAGCCTTGGAATGCATAACGATATACAAGGTTAAGGTCGGCATCTGCTATTTCTTGTTTTTCCTTACTTACGAAGTAAACTTCTTTAAGATTGGTACATCCGACAAAGGCATGTTCGCCGATGTTGAGTACCGTCTTAGGAATGATAACCGTTTCTATATAATTGTTATATTCGAAGCAGTCTTCTCCGATGTACATGATCATTTCATCATCGGGAATCTCTACATTTTTATCGGTTCCTCTATAATGAGTTAAGGTGTAACCCGAAACCACAAAGGGATCGAGTACGGTAATTTTGACAACTGCCGAATATGCCGTTATGTTACCTTTTGAATCAAGTAATTGTGCAATTACGCTGGCGGTTCCTTTCTTACCAAAGGTAAGTTTACCGTTATTTACCGATACGATGCTATCATCGGTGGAAGACCATACTACATTTAGTCTATCGGTGGGGTAGTACCACGGGTCTGTCTTAATTGTCAACGTAACATCTTGATCGGGATATAGACTTACACCACTCGAGTCGGCAAGAACGATATTATCGTCGTAGTCCGATATAGTACCAAAGGACAACGTCGGTATATTTAATTTCTTTTCGTTGCTCGTTACCTTAACATTAATTTTTTGTTCAAAGCCCGAACTGCTTCTTACCGTTATTACAGCTTCGCCCTCTCCGATACCGACGATTTCGCCGTTCTTAACTTGAGCTACGCTCATTTTATCGGAGCTCCAAGAGAAGTTGGAAATGTTAGCAGAACCATCATATTCTTTTAAAGATACCTTATGAGTTTCGAAGATATCTAAGGTGATATCTTTTTCGCCGTCAGCCAATTCGAATTTATCGGGGGTAACGCTTACGCTTGCTTGAGTTAAGTCGAGTGCGTATACACTATGATTCAAGGCATAGTCATCTACTTGAACATATAATCCCGATTGCTTATATTGATCATAAATATCGGTGATCTCTATCGATACGGTGGTAGTACTGTTTCTTGTAGTGCTACGGATAGGAACTACATAATCGGTAACTTGCTTAAGCTCGTTTGCAACAGAATCATAGTAACAAAGGAGCGCTGCTTGAGGATAATGGTTATCGTATACATCTAAATCGAGGTAGATACGTTGTTTTTCCTTATTACCGTCTTTATAAGTGTTATATCTTACTCTTACATCCTCTATAACAGGAGCATCGTAGTCTGCATAGAAGTAGAAGTTAAATGTTTCGTCAGGTTCTGTTCTATCTTCATCACCATAGTCGAGATAAAAGCGGAAGTTCATTTCATACTTACCGTTAGAAACCATACCATACTCGAGAGGAGGTATTTCGAACTTAATATAGCCCGGAACGCCACCGCTACCGCCTTGTGAATAGGCTTTATTGATACGGTACGCGGTATTTTGGTATAATACTTCGCCGGTTTCGGAATTGATCAATTCATATTCAACCTTACGAGCACCACGTTGTAGACCTACGTATAAGCCTCTAAATTGATATGCAGTTAGGTAGTTTTGAGGATCGTCTTCGCCATAGAACTCGTTATAACAAGATACTGCGTTATGATCCATGGTTGTATAGATTTGGTCCGCATCGGGATCTTGCAAATATGCAAACGAACCCATAGGCATGGAATATTCGTCATTATAATAAGTGGTGAAGGGTTGCGTTGCCCAAATACTTGCTTGAGGTTTATCCTCGTCCGCAATAGAAGTATCTTGTTTAGCATCATCAACCTCATACGCAGAATAATCGAGCATAGGAGCATCGGTCCAATCGCCGTAGAATCCCATAAACGGAAGGGTCAAACTGCATTGATTTCCACTCTCGCTGATAAGATTAATGAAACCCTCTACGTACATACCGTTTTTGAAGGATGTTTCGATATATTCTTTTTCGTCAGCCGAAAGCGTCAAGGTAACCGATATATTCAAGGACTCGTTAGCCTTAACGGTGACTGTGTCACCGAGTTGCTTTTCGGTACCTATATACCAAACGAATTTTTCATCGTCCAGAAGGTGCGCTTTTTCGGCAACTGCTATATTATCTATAGCAAGCGTTTCGGTCATAAATATAGGATTGACTTTGAAGGATAAATCTTCAGAACCGAAGTTTGCTATGGAGAAGTTAACCGTATATACACCAATCTTTGTCGCGTCGTCGCCAAGGTTGCGAAGCGGTCTATAGTCGATAGATGCATCGTCGGTGTAGAGATATGCTCTCGTACTTATCGCATTATCCAAACTACCTAAGCCCGCACCTTGTTTACGAGGAGAATAGGGAAGTCCCTCTTTATCATAAACGATATTGGCGGTACTCATAATGAGTTGGTTAATTCTTTGGGTAAGCTGATTAGTGGTCAAGTCGGGTTGAGTGGTTTTAAGATAGCTTCTGATGATGGATACGACACCTGCCATATTAGGAGAAGCCATACTCGTACCGCTTTGCTCGCCATAACCGCCGGGAACTGCGGAAGTGATTTCACCGCCGTGAGCGGTAATTTCGGGTTTGAGTTTAAGGTCGGGAGTGACACCCCAAGAGGAGAATTCGCTCATAAACGGACCTGCCATCAACGACTTGTCTATGGTAATCTTACCGACACTGCCGTTTTGTTTAGCATAAGCAACCATCGCTTCGCCTGCATCCATAGAAATACAGCAAGAAGGAATGGGATCTTCAACTTCACCGAGTGCCATTCTAATGGTACCGGCAACATTGTTGTAAACTATAATACCGATAGCGCCGTAAGACTTAGCAAGTTCGACCTTTTCTTTAAACGTACTGTTACCACGCTTAACAAGGGCAATCTTACCATCAAGCTTATCGGCAACCATTGCATATTCGGAAGCCAAGCCTACACCCGGAACAACCACATACTCAAAGGTTTCGCTATCCTTATTACCGAGTATCATTTCGGAAAACTCGTAATACTTGTTATATTGGTCGCTCGACTCCTCGTAATACGCAGTAACCTGACTGTCGGTACCTGCGTTAGCAATCATATAAGGAGAAGTCTTACCGCTGATACTTGCTACCGACAAAGCAGCGGCAAATACAGAAGGAGATCCTACCGTACCCGAGTCGGGGTTTTCTGCCTTATTGGTACCGAAGGTACCGCCGTAAGCGGCGCTGTAATCGTTACTTGCAGCACAAACAAGGCTGATACCTGCTTGTCCTACCATATTGTAAACTCTGTTGAGTTCCTCACCCTCTTCGTCACCGTCGGCGGTGGTGGAGAAACCACAAGAGGTACCAAGACTCATATTGATAACGTCCACGCCCAACAAAACACAGTCTTCCAATGCGGCAAGAATATCTTCGGAATCGGCTCCGCCTACATCGGCGTCATCCATATCGTCGGAGAATACCTTGCAAATTACGAGTTGCGCTTCGGGTGCTACGCCTACGAACGCTTCGTCTACGTGATTACCATTCTTATCGGTATAACCGTCAGGATCGTAACCTGCTACGATACCTGCAACGTGTGTACCGTGGTTAGAGTAAGAAGGGTATACGTCGGTATCGTTATCTGCATAGTCGTATGCGAAAGGTACCTTTTGGGAAACATAAACATCGTTAGCGGAAATCTTATCGCCGTTAAGAGCGCTTCTTTGTTCGGCAAGAAGATTCTTTTCGGACATAATGCTCTCAACCTTGTCCTTATTCATTTCGGAATTAGCAAGCGTATATTTACTTTCGTGCTCTTCGTCCCAGATAAATGCGTTGTGGGTATAATCTAAACCGGTATCGATGATAGCAACCACCGAACCACCGCCCTTGTAGCCGTAATTATCCATAACGGAAGAAGAATCATATACACCTGTTTGATATACACTGGTCTTATTAACAACCGCAACTACACTTTGGAGTGCTTCGTCCATTTCGGCTTCGGTTGCAGAGGCATACGAACCCATATCGACAGATTCAGGATAGCTATATCTTTCGGATAAAACTACACTCTCGACGCCCGACATTTTCTTGATAGCGGAAACGTACTTAGTATTGATCTCGATAGCCACCGCATTAGCAACTACGGTATAGCGATTTTTGAGTTCATAAGCAACGCCCGCATCCGTAAGCCTGGATAAAAATTTATCCTGAGCTTTTTCCAATGCTTTAGTCTTACGTTGACCTTCCTTGGTCAATGCATATTCGCTTACATCCTTACCGTCGGCCTCTTCTACGAGGTTCTTACCCGATAAACCGACTATAACGGTATGTGTACTGTAAGACGAGGTAACGGTTCCGCTAAGTACAGACTGACTGAGATTTGACATGGTAATACCGGAAAGGTCAACCTCACCGGTAACGTCTGTAAATAACTTACTATCAATGCTCGGAGCTGTCTCGGTAACGTTAAAACTCGTTACGCAAGGCATAATGCCAAACATTGCGATAAGTGCAAAACACATTACTTTCAATAAAATACTTTTCAATCTAAAATCCTCCTACGAACGCCCCGAAGGCGCATTCGTTTTTGTCCGATTATTATTCAAGACGATAATTTGCATACAAAATTGCATAAATTAGGAATTTACACGCATACGCAAAATATCCATTCTATCCTGAATTATAATTTTATCATAAGAAGGCGACATATGTCAAACGTCTTTCTTTAATATATATTTAGATTCTACATAATTTTCTTTTTTTATGCCTATTAAATGTCAGACGTGAATAATTATGCAATATTTATGAGTTTTTTGCATATTATTCACACAAAAAAAATAACACTAAGAATATAATCTTAGCTAACTATGCATTTAGAAAAAATACGACGAACGAATTCGTCGCATTCCTACTAATTGCAATTTTTAATCATCAATCGAATGATTTCCTCGTCCGTTCCGCGCATACCGTTACGTGCAATATCACCCACATTTTCGATAGTCGCTTCTACGTTATCCTCTAAAATACCGTCACCGCTACGGAACTTTTTACCGTTCCGACTCATTTCCATACCGAGCAACCCCGAATCTACGGCAGCGGCTATTTTGGCGGCACAGCTCGATTTCGCGCCGTCACAAATGATTCCCGAATCGATTGCAAGTGCGTTGGTGACCGTTTGCGCTACGTCGTCGACGTTACCGCCGTATAGATAACGAACCGCGGCACCCGCTCCGCAACCGGCGCTTACCGCTCCGCAATAGGCAGACAATCTACCTATACCGCTCTTGAGGTGTATGGTTATAAGGTCGGATAACGCCACCGCTCTCAGCATAACGTCATAACTCACGCCGAGATGCTTAGCGTAAACAACGACCGGAAGAGACGCAACCATACCTTGATTACCGCTACCCGAAACTATCACAACGGGTAAACTGCAACCGTTCATCCTCGCATCCGATCCCGCCGCAGCATAGGCTCTCGCACGACTATGTACGCTATCCCCATATGCCGATAAAAGCACTTTACCGATAGATGCGCCGTAGTCATTATTCAAACCCTCCTCGGCTATGGCGATATTGTATTCGATCTGCTTACCTACGGTAGGTTCCAATAGTTTAGCATCCACATTCTGGACAAAATCATAGATACCGTCTACCGTCAAATTACTCTTATCTATTTCCTTACGTTCTTCTCCGTGAACGGTGAATTCTTCGCAACTGTTATCGGAATTATACAATACGTCGTCATTTTTTTCGAGCCTTACCACATTCGTGTGATATCCAACGATTCTCGCAAACGATTTATTGCGTTCAGAGAAAAGACGAACGCCTATATCGAATATCTCGCCCGAATTCGATTTAAGGACGGAAAACTGACATGTGGATAGACATTGTTCTATCGCTTTGATGTCATTTTCACCTACAGACGACAAAACTTCGAGTTTTTTATCAGCGTGTCCTGCCACAATTCCTGCCGCTGTTGCCGCCGCTATACCGCGCATTCCGCCGGTATTGGGTACCACTACACTTTTCACGTTTTTGAGAATGTTACCGCTGACCGAAATTTCCGCCCTTATAGGTTCTTCGCCGAGCGCATCTTTGGCAAGTGCCGATGCATACGCCACCGAAATAGGTTCGGTACACCCCATAGCAGGTAGTAATTCATCCTCTAAAACCGAAAAAAAGTATTGTTGGTCCATAAGCTCCTCTCGGGCTTTCGCCCTTTTTTAATCGTAAATCGAGATAATTTTAGCACATACAGACACTTTTGTCAATATATGGACAACGCTTTGTGAATAGCGAAAACAATAAGAATACTTGACGAAACGCATAATATATGTTAGAATTAAAAAACTAACAGTAAAAGCGTACGTATGTGCGTTATTTTTAGGAGTGACTATGAGCGATAAGACCAAAAATCTGATACGCCAAATATACGGAATCGTATTGAGTGTAATGACCGCTGTGGCGGGAATTTTGCTCATCGTCCAATCACAAAGAATATACCATAGAGAGCTTTCTGGGCACGAATCGCCGTATTCGAGAGCGATAGTCGCCGAATATTTAGGTCAAATCGCACCCGCTTTGTATATATGGATAGCTTTAATCGTCATCGGATATGTTTTGTGGCAAGTATTTCCACCTGAAGAAAAGAGATTAAAGGCAACCATTTATAAAACCGATATCGCTAAAAGAATGCGTGCTCCCCTTCCTACCGAATTGGTCAGCAATAAACTTCAAAAAATCGACTTGATTAATAAGATCGTAAGAGGCGTTACCGTATTATTCGGCGTAATCGCCACGGTTATGGTTAGCATTTGCGTGTTTAATAGAGACAACTATTCTAAACCGGGAAAGGATTTTCATCCAATGGAAGATTTTATCGCCATGCTTCCGCAGTTCCTTCCTTGGGTTGCCGTATTTTTCCTTCTTGCGGTCGCTTTGAGCATCTATTCCGAACTATCCGCAAAAAAAGAAATTGAGGAAATCAAGCGCATCCATAAAGAAAATAAAGGATTTACCCCTGCATTGACTGGCAATAAAGAAAAAAAATCATTTATACAAATTCCCGAAAAGTTCAAAACCGAAAAATTCAAAAAGGGCGTGACACTTGGATTCCGTATAGGACTACCCGTGATAGGCGTAACGCTGTTTATCATAGGACTTTTTAACGGCGGTGTCGAAGAAGTCTTCGAAAAGGCTATCAATATTTGTACCGAATGCATAGGATTGGGTTAGTATCATGAGTAAGGTTAAGCAATCATTCAAAAAGGTATTCAAATCTATAGGTACTTGGTTCAAAAATCATTTACCGACTAAACGTAGACTTATACAGGTCTATGCTATGCTTTTGTTTAACTGTAACTTCAAAGGCTTCAAATCGGGCAATATTTATAAGGGTGCTACTAAAAACCTATGCGTCCCCGGATTAAATTGCTATTCGTGCCCGGGCGCCGTAGGTGCTTGTCCTTTGGGTTCACTCCAAAATGCACTTGCCTCCTCTAAAACCAAAACACCTGCATACATATTAGGCATATTGGTAATGTTCGGTATATTGCTCGGTAGAACCATTTGCGGATTTTTGTGTCCTATGGGACTTATACAAGAATGGCTCCATAAAATCAAAACGCCGAAGGTCAAAAAAAGCAAAGCAACGAGAGTTTTATCCTATCTTAAGTATGTAATCCTTGCAATATTCGTTATATGTATACCTATTATGTACCAAACAGGCGTACCCGCTTTCTGTAAATACATCTGTCCGTCGGGCACCTTACTTGGCGGTATAGGATTGCTCATCAATCCAAATAATGCAAGCATGTACGATATGCTCGGTCCCCTCTTTACATGGAAATTCCTATTATTGGTGGTTTTCGTAGTTGCAAGCGTATTTATGTATAGATTTTTCTGTCGCTTCTTCTGCCCCCTCGGTGCTATCTACGGATTTTTCGCCAAGGTAGCTCTTCTCGGTGTGAAACTCGATAAGAATAAGTGTACCGATTGCGGATTATGTATATCGGTTTGTAAAATGGATATTCATAGAGTCGGTGATCACGAATGTATACAATGTGGCGAATGTATCAAGGCATGCCCCTCTAAGGCAATTTCCTGGAAAGGCTCTCAGTTCTTCCTCAAACAAAATGCAGTTGCCGATATATCCACCCCCGTACCTACCGAAAAAGTGGATTTGATGGCAATGGCTAATAATGTGAATACCGTAAGTAACGAAAACGATACAATTGAAAGCGAGGTGAAAGACAATGACTAAAACTAAACTCGCAAAAGTATTGGAAATAGTAGCATGGGTTGTAGCAATCATAATACTCGTCGTAGCCATATTATATTACAACGTTTTCAGTAAGGAAGAAGAAATCAAGGTATACAAAATCGGAGAAACTTGCCCTAATTTCGAAATCAGCCTATATAAAACCGCAGGATGTGATGGCGGTAATTATTCCCCTAAAGATTCGCGCGGACAGGTAACAGTGCTTAATTTCTGGTACACGACATGCGGACCGTGTGTTGAAGAATTGCCCGAATTTAACGAAATTCAAATCGAATACGGCGATAAGATTAGAGTAATTGCACTACATTCATATACGATAGACAACGACATCGATAAACAAGCATTTATAGATGAAACATTCGGCGGTTACCAAATGAGTTTTGGACAAGACACTTCGTCCTTCGCTGTATTTACACATTTAGGCGGTAAAAGCGCCTACCCCATGACGGTAATATTGGACGGTGACGGAATCATTCAATTCACAAGACAGGGTAAGATGTCCAAAGAAGAATTAAAAGCGGAAATAGATAAATTGATTGCTTAGGTAGTTGCCTAAGCAATTTTTTTAACAAGGAATAAGATTCCGACGCATTGCGTCAACTCAAATCATGTCATACTGAGCGAAGGTTGAAAACCGTAGTCGAACCCGCAGGGCAATGCGTAGCATTGGTATCTAATTCCGCATTAATAAATGCGGATGCAAAACATCAGCCTATCGTTAGCGTCCGCAAGATACCAAATTGTTACACAATTTGATTCTCACTTCGTTCGAATTTCGACTTCGCTCAGTATGACAGCGGACAAACATTCATTCCGCTCAGTATGACAAGATTGGATGCTATCGCTTGCCTTAATATGGATAATTGACTTATACTGTCAATAGAAAAAGTGCAAAATAAAAAGCAAGTGCGAGGACTTGTTTTTGGCGGGCGATTACTAATCGCCCCTACACATTTGTCATATATTATTGCCGTTTATGGTGAAAAAGTATGAGCGTTTTTATGTTTTCTAAATAAGGATTTTAGATACCGATGCTATGCGTCACCCTTCGGGTTCGACTACGGTTTTCAACCTTCGCTCAGTATGACATTCGATGGTATTTTGCTGTGACGAATAAAAAATGCCCGACCTCACTAAATGGGAGTCGGGCAATAATTTTTTAATTTCTTATTTACTTACAAGTGTTAATGTGTATTCACCATACTTAGCTTCGGTAACGACGGAATCGTTATCAAAAGTGTAATTGCTTGCGGAACCATTAATCGATACACTACCGTCTTCTACGGTTAGTAAATGTACTTGATAAACACCGGCATCGGTAGTATCGGCACTAAAGAATGCAATACCGTTTTCATCTGTTATAACAGGTGTTAAACACATCTCGCCTATACAAATTTGAACTCTTACACCGGCAATTTTTTCGCCGTCAGCGTTTACTACAATAAACTTATAGCCCTCACCGTACTCTACGGGTTTGTCGTCTTCTACACAGGCAACAAATGTAAACACGCAACCGATTAATAATACCAAAGTCAAGGTCGCGATCAATATTTTAGTTAATTTATGCATAAATATACCTCCGTTATAAACACAAAACTCAGTTTGTGTTTGTTATCTTATATATATTAGCACATTTCAGTCGAATAACGCAAATAATTTGCGCCTAAGAATGAAAAAATATACATTCTTTTATAGAAAAATAATTATACGTCACAAAAGTTGCAACGGCGATTAGTAATCGCCATATCCTTATTAACAAGAAGTCAGATACCGACGCTATGCGTCGCCCTATCGGGTTCGACTTCGTGCTTCGCATTTGAAATTGGTACCAATTTATAGGAATGTGGTATAATAAATTCAAGGAAATCAGTATGACAGCGGACGAGCACTATCGCATGGTGTAGAAAAAAGGACAATGGCTAACTCCACTGTCCTTTTGCATTTTAAGGAATTATTTACTGTTCCCTAAATTATTCGTTAACATATAAACCTACATGGTCATAGTAGAGTGCAAAGCCGAGCCATGAATCTTCGCTGTCGTGTCCGATTCTATCAAGCGCCTTGGAAAGGATTTCAACAAGTTCTTCGGTTGCTTCTACTAAGCCATTAAGTTCGCCTTCGTTCTTTTCGGCTTCTTCGCAAAGTTTGAGGATATAATCGCTGTAATCCTTATCATTATCCGAAGCAAAGTTAAAGAATTTACTTGATTGTCCGTCAATCATTGCATTACCTTCTGCAAGAGACTTAAGTGAAGTCGAGAATAACATGGATTCGGAATTTAAATTGATGTAAAGCTTGCCCTTAACACCATTATCGATCTCACCATCAATCAATTGATGATAAACACCGTCCTCACCAAGACCATACTTAAGGTTATTAACTCTGTTGATTACAATAATAGTCTCGCCATCTTCATCAACAACAGCATTACCATTACTATCCACCAACCAAGTATAGGTACCGTTGGAACAATCGGTCAATACATCCTTAGACTCGTCGATATATTTGATATAGAAATCAAGTTCGCCAAGCGTTGAAGGTAGGTCAAGTGCTACGCTGATATAGTAAGTTTCGCCTTCATACATTGTTACATATACATCGAAATCTCCGTTTGCATCGTCGCCTCTGTTGTTTGCGCCCTTACCTATGATATTGATATAACAACCATCCTTTTGTGATTCTGCAGAACGGACAGAGTAAACTCTATATGCACCGGTCTTGGGAGCAACATACTTATAAACTACACCACGAGGTACAAGAACCTTATCGACAACTACATGGTTTGCTTGGTTATCGCCCAAAGCCTCAAGTGCTTCCTTTTCGCCAAGTCCCTTCAACGGATTCTTGAAGGTTTCACCGGAGTAATGGTCATAGTAACTACAGAACTCAAGCCATGAATTCTCGGTATAGTAACTACCAAGCTTACTACCTTGATATTCACTGATGCTGAATTGATAACAAATCGAATTGAGCACATTCATCAGCATTTCGTCGACGAGCGTATATCCTACCATATCCGAGTTACCTGAGAACCAACAATAGCCCTTGTAGGATTCTACATAGCTATTCTCGGGAGAATTATCGATACCCGAGCTGAGGAAGGAAACAAGTCCCTTCAATCCGGCAACAGATCCGATGATTCCGCTAACAGAGTAGTCAGTTACGGATACATTGGAGTAATGAGTTGCTCCATCCAAGTTAGCCAATAGATACGGACCATCCGCTGTTCCTACGTGATAATAACCGTCGTCCTCGTTTAATACAGGTGTGATGTAGTTGGTCCATTGACCAATATCCATATCGTAGTTCCAAGAAGCAGGACGAAGAACATTAACATCTCCCTTGATTTCGGTGGTAGATACTGCTCTCATATTCTTAATTGCTACGACTTCGGTTCCGTTCAACCAACTGTCGGAAGAATCCTTGACGTAGGTAAGCATGAGTGTATGCTCTCTTCCGGCGTCTTCCTCATCGAGTGTAGCAGAAATAGGAGTATAAAGATAGCATGTCTTCCAACTATCACCGGTAACTCTATCGAGATCACATACCCAGCTACCATCGATATAAACGCTTAGAACGTCTGCATTTACTATATCCTCGGTATTGGTCATATAATCGAAGGTGATAAATTCACCGTCATTGAGTTTGAACTTATATGTTACCATAGCGGTGGTATTTCTATGTTTGATGTTACCTGCTACCAACGCACCGTCCGAAAGGATCCACGGCCATACGCTTTCGTCATCGCTTCCGCTGTATTCGCCTGCAAATCCGTTTTGGTTGATCTTTTCTACAATCTCACTCGATTCGGGCATTTCAACATTTGGCTTATCGGGTTCATCAACAGGGATTTCCACGGCATCGGGATCATATTTTGTTTGAACATAATCGGATGCAGTATAACGTTCAAATTCTTGTTTAAATAACGCTTCGGTACCACCACCCTTAAGGAAGTTACAAATCTTGCCGTAACGGTCTACGAATACAGTTCCGGGTATGGCTGTGCCAAAATATGCAGAGAAACAAGAATATAAATTCTCACTATCTTGTGCCATATCGAAGGTCAAAACGGGAGAATAACTCGATTTGAAATTTGCAATAACAGACAACGAATCGGTATCTTCGGTTGATAATGCGATTACACACATTTTATCCTCATAACGCTCGTATGCAAGTTGTATATCGTCAAATTCGTTTTTACACGGAGCACACCAAGTCGCCCAGAAGTTAATCATTACGAAGTCGTACTCTTCAAGCGCCTTACTTAAAGTAAAAGTCTTACCTTCCGAGGTGATTACAGAGAAATCGTGGATGATATCATCCATCTCATATCTCGTATTCTTGGGGCGCTCCTCCGTAATAACCGATGATACAACCTTTATTTGTTGATCACCACCGACTTCGGCTGTGGATATTGAAGAATCTACCAATCTATATCCGGTGGGAAGATCGGATACTTCTATCGAATAAGCCTTAGTTTCAGCTACACGGATACTTGCTACACCGTTTTCGTTGGTCTTTTTGGTACCGATGATAATGTCGCCATCCTTCAACGTAACGGTTATATCTTCCATGGGCATACCGCCTTCGGTGATTACTGTGAGGTTGTACCTATCTGTTGCGTTTGCGGATGATAAATATACGGTCTTAGCAGTTTCGTTGGAATAAACAACCACTTCGTCCTCGTAGAGGTATCCTTCGGGAATGTTCTCGAGAATGATGATGTAATCGAGGCCAATACCCGCAGAGATGTATGCAATACCGTCATTACCGGTGGTTGCAGCCGCATAGACCTCGTTATCCTCGGCGAGAAGCAGCTTAACCTCGGTATTAACTACAGGCTTACCATCGGGCGATAATACCGTAATAGCATATTGTGTTTTATCGATACCGTCATCAGGTGGATCGATAGTTTGAACACTACCGTTTCCCTTGTTACAGCATACGAAAATGACCGATGCTACAACAACGAGTATCAAACATAAAACAATAGTTATAGTGTTTTTGATTTTACTTTTCATGTATATACATAGACTCCTTATTTTAGTCTCTAATAATTATACAATTTTATGTAATAATAATGCAAGCGTTTGAAGAAAATATACGGAAAAAGAAGAAAAAAGTGAATAATATGTGAAAAGCAACGCAAATATATATGAATGAATGTGCCATATAGGCGTATTCTCATCAACGATAGTCCGCCGTTATACTGTTTTCCTCCCGTCATACTGAGTCAATTTCGTCCGCTGTTATACTGAGCAACCATTATAGTCATTCTAAGAGGAAGACGAAGTCTGTAGTCGAACCCGAAGGGTGACACGCAGTGTCAGAATCTTATTCCTTATTAATATGGATGTCGCTTAATCAAATACTCGTTATCGTCCAAGATACTGCTCGGTTGTACCTCGCACTGCTTGGGCAGTTCGACTTCGCTAACGCTCCGCTCAGTATGACATGATGGGACGCTATCGCTTGCCTTGATGCGGATTTTAGATTCCGAAGCGTTGCATCGCCCTTCGGGTTCGACTACGATCTGTCGACCTTCGCTCAGAATGACATATATACTAATGCGGTTTTTGTCCAAAATGGCAGTTAAGGGGCATTTATTGAAAAATCTTCAACAAATACCCCCTTAACAGGCAAATTGGATAAAAAATGTTAGTCTAAACTATTTATATCGGTGAAGCCTTTACCAAGGACGGAAGTGACGATGGAAATGTATGCAAAGGCATGTGGGTCCACTTCTTTTAATGTGCGTTTAAATGCAGACATTTGTCTTTTATGAATCAAGCAAATCAATACTTGTTTAGACTCGTCTGTATATCCACCTCTTGCCTCAACTATGGTTGCACCACTACCGAGTTTATTGACGATGGCATGCTGAACTTCTTCACCCTTAGACGTAACGATTTCAAAACGAACGGCGGACGATAATCCGCTAAGCAATGTATCGGAAACCTTGGCGGCAAGGAATTCAAGCAATAAAGATAAAATGAGCGTGGTAATACCATTCATTACGAAAAATGCAAAAGCAATAATGATAGCATTCACTATAAAAATAACATACGGTACATTCAGAGGAATTTTCTTCTTTTGTAAAATGACACTAATTATGTCGGTACCACCTGTACATCCACCAACTTTCAAACAGCACGCTTGTCCGACACCCATAATTACCGAAGCGGCAATGGTTGCCAACAACACATTCTCATTATAGACAGGGATTTCGAATAAATCGATAAGCGCCGAAAAACCCGCTTGAGCACCAACGAATAAAAATGTATATCCTGTAAATTTCCAACCTAAAAAAACAATGGATAAAATAAGCAAAGGCACGTTGACAATCGCGAACCAATAACTACCCGAAATAGCGGGTACAGCCTTTTCGATCATCAGGGCAATACCCCAAGCACCGCCGGGGATATACTCGTTACCCGATACGAATATCTCGATACCAACAGCATAAAGAAGGGCACTCAGCAAAATAGCGCATATCTTCAACGCAATCTTTTTACCCTTTTGGTGACGAGCATCAACTAAACCCTCGTCATTATGGGTATCGACGATAGGCTCATTATTACCCTCGTTTGTATCGAGCGTAGTTAAGTTTTCGTTCTCGTGCCAACCGTCCTTTTCGATTTCAGAATTATGCTTATTGTTTTCCATTTTGTACCGAACCTCATTGTTTAAAATATCACTATATAGTATTATACAATCAATTCGACAAAAATTCAATAAAAAAGCGAAACATTCACAATATTTCCATCAAAACCGCCAATTATGACAACAGTATATTGCAAATTGTTATAGCAATTTTCAAAATATGAATTGGACTGTACCATCAAAGGTCACACCACATTCCCTACGCTCAGTATATCGGAGTGGGAGACGTGTGCATTTACTTATCTCATAAAGTAAAAAGCAGAGGGCACAATACCCTCTGCTCATTTACTTTACATCCTGATATTACGATAACTTCTCTATTATTACAACATACTTATCACTATTTGAATAATCATTAGTTGTAAAACAAAAATCAATTGATTCTTCAGATTCAAGAGAAAATCTCATCGAATCGACAATAAGTTCTTCATCATCCCCATAGATTAAACGATAGTTTTCATCAAAAGAGTAAATGATATAATTGCCCGACTCTTGAGCTGTAAATGTAAGTGTCGTACCCATATATGTTGCGTTTACCAAATTATCGCCTACCGATAAGGATGTAACCGGCTGAGCCTCTTGGATTTTTAACACATAATTATGGGTATCCAAATCATAGTTTTCAGAGCCTACGGTTAAGACAATATATTCTCCTGCCGATAAAGTAAACGAATATGACAATATAGGCTCATCCTCATACGGGTCATTCATTATAAAGTCCCAATAGCCATCACCATAGCTGACAATGGCACTGCCTTTTTCATCAACTATCGTAATTGTATATGCACCACCATTTTCGGATTTGAAAATATACTCAATCGACTCATTTGATTCTATTGAGATGTCATTATCACCAATATTCAACTCTGGTAGCACGGGGGCTACATATTCAGCAATTGTAAGCTTAAAGCTTACAGCGCTCTCTTCACTATTATTGGATGAAGCAAGGAAATACACCTTATCTCCTGCATCAGCATCGAACGAATACGAAAGCATTCCATAGTTTTGCGATAGAACAAAATTGCCGTCTCCATCCTTAACATAGGCAAATCCTTGTTTATCATCAAGAGATATTGTATATTTGCCGTCTTTCTCTACCACAAATTCATATTTAACAGAGGGCCATTGATCTGTTTCATTGTCAATTCTAAGACTAACGGTATTATCACCAAGAACCAATGACGACAATGAAGCTTCTGATAACGTTACAACACATTCGTATTTTCCATATTCAATAACGCCAATACCCTCAATGTTAAACGGTAAGCCGTTCACAACTACGTCAATATCATCAAAACCGATAAGAGTACAATAGAACTCAAACTTTCCGTTAGCATCTAATTTACCTGAGCCGACAACAACGGATTCAGTTCCATAATCAGTCAAAGCCCAATAAGAGCATGATACAGATAACTCGGATAATTCGGCACTTATTCCATCTGGAATAACAACCGAAACGGTATATTTAGGTGCTAACGATACGGACAATGTTAAATCATCCAAATTAGTCTTTGACACTTTCTTATAAACGGATGAATATTGAGAATCTAAATTTTCAACTCTTATAAAAATATTCGTACCTTGATTTGGAATAGCATACTCAAGCACTGCTTTACCTTCAGCATCTGTGGTTGCACGTGCAATTTCTCCTGAAAAGATACCTTGATACATATAATAGGACGTGTAAACAACAACCTCAGCGCCTGAAATTGCTTCGTCACCACATTTAACAAATACATTCTTTTTAGCAGGAGCAACCAATTCTATCGTATAGGTTTGTCCTTTATCCGTGCTTGCATCATCAACATCCCATACAGTCGACTGAGAATTATATATTAAACTCGAATCATAACCGGATAATTTGATTTCATAGTTACCCGGTAAATATTTTAGAACCACGGTACCATTTTCATCGGTAACTGCACTTTCAATTACATTTTCTTCATAATCCACAAGTGTTACGGTAACACCCGATAAAAGATTACCATTGGTATCCTGAACGATAAAAGTATTATCAACCTCTTCTATAACTTTACCTTCTATTTCAAGTTTGAATCCGTTTTCATATGCGCCATAAACAGCGATGTAGATTTCTTCGCCACCGGACAAATATGGGAAATCATAATAACTATAGAAGTATTCCCAATCCGAATCATAATACTGTACACCTACTAAGGTTCCGTTTTCACTATCATAAATGCTTTCTACGGCTTCACCGTTTAGCTTGATAACAAGCCTACCGGGTTGGGTAACAACGTACCTATAATACATAGTACCGTCTGTCGAATTAACCTCAAGCGGACTACTTTCCATTTCGATAGCACTGTATGGAGAATATCCTTCATAAGATTTTCCCGATTCTTTATCAACTATCGTAAATCCATAATTGCCATAGTACATATTAATGTAGAATGATTGGTCTTTCTTCAAATTGATAATATTATATGCATAAATCAAAAATGTACCGTCTGTTGTATATAAATCATAGC
The DNA here is from genome assembly GCA_964391805.1 of uncultured Christensenellaceae bacterium. Lineage (GTDB taxonomy): Bacteria > Bacillota > Clostridia > Christensenellales > CAG-1252 > RUG14300. The sequence continues at coordinate 57,072 of CAYMNK010000008.1, forward strand.
CATTTGGATTACAGAAAACGATTTCTTCATCATCGGCTGCAGTATACTTGAACCAAGTTTCTTTCGCAACAGAACCATTATAATTTTTATTTTTTTCAAGAATGATAGGATTTTCTTGATTTGAACCCGGAGCGGACTTCAAAGTGAACGATATATTACCATCGGAGGCACATGCTCTAAGCAAAATTGCACTCGGTTTCTCTGCAAAAGTATAAATTCCGTTAACAAGCTCTTCGTTCATCGATTCAATCGCATATCCGCCTGTTGAAGCAATATGTCTATAAGAGACATACTCTAATGTAGTTCCTTCTTCAACGGAAATAACAGCTTTATCAGGAACTTCTACGTCTATATAATTATTCATCATGAAGAAATATACATACTCGTTTGAATCGGCAGTAACGCTTACAGAGACATCTATATTTACATACTTAAGCACTACATCTCTTTCAAATCCACAATTATCTACAGAACAAGTTAAATGGCAATATCCATCGGAATTTGAAGAAGGAACCCTGTCATTCGAGAAAATGGGATCAAATACAAATTGATGCTCGTGGTCGGCTTCAATTTCTTTACCGCAAACGTCACACACATAATCGTTGTCAGAATCTGAGCACTCACTCAAAACCTTACCGCACAAGTCACACTTATGATCGTTATTGTCATCGGAACATTCGCTCATTACTTTTTCACAAACGTCACACTTATGATCTTTGTCAGCATCAGAGCATTCACTCATTACTTTTTCGCAAACATCACACTTATGGTCTTTGTTTTTATCCGCACAATCCGACTCTGCACCACAAATATCACACTTGTGGTCCTTATTCTCATCCTTACATTCGCTTAAGATTTCGCCACAGATATCGCATTTGTGATCTTTATTATCGTCTTTACATTCGCTTAAGACTTTAGCGCACTTATCACATTTATGATCATTGTCCTCGTCTACGCATAATGATAATTGAGCACCACAAATATCGCAATAATGGTCGTTGTTTTCATCTTGGTTGCAAGCACTCATGACTTTACCGCAAACATCACATTTGTGATCGCTGTCATTGTCGGCACATTCGCTCATAACTGCTTTACAAAGATCACATTTATGATCATTGTCCGAATCTTTATGAGCGGTTACACTGTCTTCGTTCTTCGCCCCGCACTCGCATACCGTCCAGTGGTTAGATTCGTCATTACCCCAATTATCAAAATTGTGTTGGTGGGATTGACATGCCACAAATAAACAAGCAGAGAGTACTACGCATAGAACTATAGCAATTACAATACTAAATTTCTTCATAATAACATTCTCCTAAATAATTATTTTTAAATAGTTTGTTGCGCATTTTTATTCACGGTTTTAAACTATTATAAATTCATTATATTACGCGTCATACACCCTAAGTCAACCGATTATCAAAAAAAATCTTATATTTGCAAAAAAAATGCAGATTTTTTTATCAAAAATCAGCATTTTTGCATTTTTATTCAATATTTATCGATAATTTGCATTTTTATTCATCAAAGTGAGCGTAAATGTTAAGTTTCATTAAATTAATATGGATAATTATAATAAACTCCGCCGTCATATAGATTCCCGTCCCGTCATACTGAGCGTAACGTAAGCGGAGTCGAAATTCGAGTATAACGAGAATCAAATTGTGCAACAATTTGGTATCTTGCGGACGAATTCTAAGCTCAGAATGACATTTGATGGGCACATATAGTAAGTGCAAAATAAAAAGCAAGTGCGGGGACTTGCTTTTAGCGGGCGCTTACTAAGCGCCCCCACAAAACTGCAACGTATTGTTGTCGTTCTTATAAAAAGTTATGTGCTTTGATTTGCTCTTTTTTACAAGGAATAAGATTCCGACGCTTTGCGTCGCCCTATCGGGTTCGACTACGGTTTTCAACCTTCGCTCAGAATGACATTTGATAGTATCATCCGTCCCGTCATACTAAGCGTTGCGTAAGCGAAGTCGAAATTCGAGTATAACGAGAATCAAGCGATGTAATCGTTTGGTATCTTGCGGACGAAAATAATTAATTCTTCAATGCGGTGATAGGAACAACGTAAACACCGTCGGCTCGTTGATATGTGGCATTAGACAATCCGCATATTACACATTTGATTATTGGAGATCTACCGCCGTTTTCTTCTATATCTTTACATACTTTGATTAGGTTCTCTGCACCTTCGTCTATTTTTTTAGCTCCAAGTTTTATCTCAAAAGCGCACCAATCACCATTTTCAAGTTCTATTACAGCATCAATTTCATTGTTTTTGTAATCTTGATAATGGAATAGTTTAGCACCAAACGATTGAGCATAAATAGCCAAATCGCGCTCCACAAGCGATTCAAACATAAAGCCAAAGGTGTTTAGATCACCGAGCAATTTCTCAGGCGTGATATTCAACAATGCGCATGCCATTGCCGGGTCGGAAAAATGCCTTTTTTCCGATTGTTTTACCCTCAATGATGAACGAAGATTGGGCGAAAAGGGAGTTTGATTGTTAAAAATAAACAATCTATTCAATGCCTCAATGTATTTTGCTATTGTATTTCTACTCATAGATTCATTATCTTGAGCAATAATATCTTTCAAAATCGATGAATCAGATACGGTAGTCGATTCATTTCTTGCAAGAGACCTAAGTAATAATTCGGTTTTATGTCTATCATATTCTACACCGTCGTCAAGACTATTCAGGTCTTCGCTTATTATGTTATCCATATAAGCCCTTGGCATCAAATGAACGTCTTTGTCTTTTACAGTTATATTTTCAGGCCACCCACCGCGAACGATACAAGTCGCTAACCTATCAAGCGAAACTTCTTCCAATAACTGCATTTGTAATTTACCGTTACATACCTCTTCTAAACTTACCTTTCCCGAAGAATCACCCGATTCATATAGTGACATCGTATTCATTCTTAACCGAACAATTCTACCTGAACCGCTATGCATAATACCCTTTGTTTTGGGAGTTGATGAACCGGTCAATATGATTTGACCTTTCTTTTGCCGTCTATCTACTTCCGCACGAGTTGCATCCCAAATAGAGGGTACTTCTTGCCATTCGTCAATCATACGAGGCGTTTCGCCTTGAAGTATCATCGCAGGATTCAACTCGGCAAGTTGTCTATTTGAAAAGTTGTTTGCAGGATCTCCAACCAAAAATTCACTATTGGAGTGGAATCCGGATGTCCAGGTCTTACCGCACCATTTAGGTCCTTCGATACAAACAGCACCACTTACTGCCAAATATCTTTCAATCATTGTATCAATAACTCTTCTCTTATATTTACGTTTATCCGCTATTATAGCCATGTCACGCCTCCTATTTTTTGATATTATAGCATAGTGAGCAATATTTGTCAATATAAGTGAGCAACTTTTTGAGGTTTGTGTGAGCAATATTTCGAGATTTAGGTGAGCAACTTTTTTTGAGTAAAGAGAAAAAAGTGAAATATTATGTTAAATGAATAATATAATTATGGATATAAAGAATTAGTGTATAATTGTACTGGCGATTAGTAATCGCCATATCCTTATTAACAAGGAAGTAGATACCGATGCCTTGCGCATCGCGACTACGTCGTTTGACTTCAGGGCGGTGCCCTTTCGCTCAGTATGACGGCGGACGAAATCTAAGATCAATATAACATGATGGACACATATAGTAAGTGCAAAATAAAAAGCAAGTGCGGGGACTTGCTTTTGGCGGGCGCTTACTAAGCGCCCCTACGAAACTGGAATATATTGTTTTTCTTTATGTAAAAAAGTATATGTTTTGGCTTGTTTTTTTATACGGAATTCAATATGACAGATTAATCATTGGTTTCCGACGAGTTTTCACCGGTGGTATCCCCCACCGTGCCATCAGAATTATCTTCTTCGGTGACACGGTAGATGACGCATTTTTCTTTTCCGCTACCAAAACCGGTGGGATTGGCAATTACCAATTTATAGGCTTCGTTAAGTTCAAGCGTTATACCAAGCTCAACACCGTCAGAGTGCTCACATACAAGCACACCATATTCTGTGTCATAATATATCGTAATGATCTCTGTACCCTTATTTGTCGTTATTGTCGCAGTAACCTTACCATCCACATCGGGATTACCGAAGGACACGGTTGCATCGCCCTTCTTCAATTTACCGCTATAATCACCTGTTAAGAGTTCGGATATTAGAGGCGGATTCTCAACCGTTACGGTAACGGTTGCATAGATGTCGGGCGCTTTGGTTGATGCCATTTTGACAACATACGTGCCAGCTTTAGAAGCAACAAACGTTACGTTGGTGCTGTCTTCGATTACACTTACACTTGCACCTTGGAGGTCATCAACTATACTCGGAGTGAAACTTGCGTCGGTATATGCCTTTTCAATATCGGCAACATTCGCCGTGAGAATAAGTGACTGGCCGACATATACGGTGGTGTCGATATTACTTTCGGAAGTGGTCTTCCACACATAACCAGAATCGTTATATTCGTAAATAGACGGATATAGATTCCCGGGATTGGCGGGGTTTGCCGTAATCACTATTGTCTTTTCATAACCGCTTTCGGTTACTAAAAGCAATGTAATATCGCCGGCTAACTTGCTAAATATCTTAAGAACATTATTATCACTCATCGAATACCAAACAAGAGTAGAATTATCATATCCCAATTTAACTCTCAAGCCTTTATCGGTTATACGATATATATACAATGGATCATACTTAAAGTTAGACGTCGTGGGAAGAATATTCTTAATTCTAATCGTCAACGGTTTATTGTTATCGGCACAAGTAAACTCCAATTTAGTCGTTTCGTCGATATATCTTCCAGAATATTGAAGGTCAAAACTCGATATTTTGAAGGCGTCCTCTGTATATTCGTGTTCAGGTTCATCGGGTTCTTCCTCTTTAGTAATTTGATTATATTCAACAAATTCCTTATACCAAGGATTACCCACGCCGTCTTTAAGAGTTACGGTAGTACGACCGTTAGGATCGATATTTACATCGAATTGGTTCAAGTCTCCTTCCGGTTCGCCATCATACCAAACGTAGGTATTAGCCGTTAATTTGACATATCTTATAGCATAATTATCGGTTAAAGTGAATTGGCACACTATCTTAGCAAAATAATGCGGAACGGTATAATGTCCAAAAGAGAAGAAGTAAACTTTTTCTCCGTCTTCATTAGTCGTTATACCTTCCAAGAAATCGTCATTATCATCACGACTTCCCCACTCATATGCATACTTTACCAAGCCCTCAGCTCCGTAGAAGGTACGACCAACCTTAGTGATAGTATAGTCAAAACCTTCTAAATTCGATTTGGTAGCTTTAGCGTATTTTCCAACGACTTCATAGCCATCCAATCCGATTTGCCTAATGACACCGAAAACTTCTCCGGTGGATGTCAACGAGAACCACAAATCCTCATTATCGTCGGCATCATAAGTGTGAACATAATTTTCACCGTATTCGTAACTAAAGGGCACAGGGTTGACGTTCCCACCGCCTGTATAGTCGCCCATATCTTTTTGTCCGGTACCTCTACGAATAAGGTCTCTGTTACTCGAACCTATCAACACTGCGTCCTCAACGGTGCAATTATCGGGATCAAACTCCTTTTTTGCTGTTTTAACGGTGAACGCTATATCGCCATATGCGCTACTATAAACCGCAGTAATTTCGCCTTCTTCAAGAACGGTAGCTTCCTTTGTTATTTCATAAGAACTATATTGTCTTCCGTCGGTAGTTAATCTCGGCAAGGTAACCTCAATTTTGTGTTCGGGATTATCCCCACAATATTTTACAGCCTTTCCTGCACCCTCACGGGAATAGGTCGGATCGACCTCTATTACCCAAGTACCGTAAACGTGATTTTCGGCAACCACGGGAACCGATTCCTCGACTACCTCTCCGCACTCTACGCATACACCTCGTCTAAGTCCTTCGGTGGCGCAAGTAGGCTCCTTAATGGTTTTCCACTTATTGATTGTATGTTGATGAGAGCAAGCGCTCGTTATGACCATACATGCAAGCGCAAGGATTAAAACGGTCGCAATTGCTATTATTTTTTTCAATATATCTTTATTCATCCTCCGTTTCTCCTTTTAATAGAAATATACACAGAGACACAACCATTGATTAGCGTCGGCGGATTGATACAAAGGCGTAGATATACCTGTTGCTTCGTCATAACTAAATTCTGCTAATCCGCCACCGTCTCTAAAGTACCTATTTGTTACACAGAAACACTGTAAGAATTGTTGCAACTCCTTAGTCACAGGATATACGCCCATTTGGGTATGGGAACAGTACGATTCGACAAAAGGCGTGTAATTAAAATATACTGTTTTGCCCTTTTCGGCGTCGTATTCCGATATCCAGGTTACAGGTATCTCACTTATTCCTTTACCGCCGTTTGTTTGCATAAAGTACTTATTATCGGTTTCCAACAACGCATACAGTCTCTTACTTTTATTACCTTCGCTATCTATCAAATAATAGAAACCGTCATCCTCGAAATATGCAACTCTATTAACATCCAACAAACCGTCATCGTCTTCTACACCGAAATACTTATAATTGTTCGTTATTCCCGAGAAGGCTATAGACGATGCTGTGTCGAAATCGAATTCTGCATATACTGTAGTACGATCATATTTTTCCCTTTCACCGCTGAACTCGCCATCTCTATCGAGTATAAAGTCAACATTAATGGGGAAGTAGTCCTCATCGATACAGGTTGCGTATATTCTAAAATTAAATACGTTACCAACATGGTTAGCGTCTATTTGAACTTCCCACTTGAAATTCTTGGTATAGGTATTTTCTTCACCACCGCCATCCATAGTAGACCAAGTCGATTCGTTAACGTAATGCGATGTTCCGTTATGCATATCGATATACGGATTGATTTTATTAGCGGTAATATCTATTATTGATTCGATTGTATAATCGCCGGCGTATTGAGGTTCATATTGAAAGCGAATACCGTCTTCATAATTATCCTTGGTAAGCACAGCCCTATATGCACCCATCGAAGAAATCACACAAACGTCTTGGTACCAGTTAGTACCAGTTTTACCGCCCCCGATAGGTGTAATTTCATATAACTTAACGGTTATATTCCTCTCGTCATTATCTGCAGTATAAATATTAGGATTATAGGTATATCCGTCGGGCACGTTGGAAAGGGTAACTCTATAGTCACCGTCCAAACCGGTAATAGTTGCTACGCCCTCTCCGTTAAACGATGCGGTATAGGTTGCACCGTTACTGCTCTCTACATCGGTCCAATTGGCTTGCATGAGGTTTAGGCTGACAAAAGAGATAGATCCCTCGTAGTCAAGAGTAACCGAGAATGTATCAGCATTTTCTTCATCATCTTCCGAAGGATTGGAGATATTATTATTTTTATCGCCAGAAACACCGCCCGTAGGCTTGTTTGCCTCTACAAAGGTGCCGCAACCGCTAACGATCGCCAACACACATACACAAAGCAAAACGAATAAAATTGTCAATAGTTTTCTTTTCATTGTTCGCTTCGCCTCCTATTTCTTTCTCTTACCGAATAAACTCAAAATGTCTTCCCACTTGAGTTTACGTATTATAATATCGATTACATATAATACAACGGCTACAATGAGTAACGGCATCATCAAATTGACTACATAGGTACCGACCGTACCTTCCTCGTTTTCAACCTTAATGTTATCGTCACCCTTCATAACTTTTCCGTCCGAACCGATCATTTTGTAAACGACAGAAACATCGTATACTGCAAACGAATCATATTCGGGTAGGTATGAAATATTATAACCGAATTCCGCAGTATACGAATCGCTACCTTCGCTGACATAATCTATTTTAATCGAATACTTACCGATATCGTAGGTAGCAATCTTATAGGTATATATACTCGATGCAAAGGTCATATTGTTCTCAACGGTGACAAGTTCGTCATCGGTTGAGGGATATGTTACACTTATTTTAGCGGTTGCTAAAGGATCAATTTTAGCAGGTGTTACGTTCACCTTCAAGTATCCGTCTTCTTCGAGCAATTCTACCAAGAAGGGGTAGTCCACCTTTTCATCGGGAATATTGGATGTTAGGACGTTGGTAAAGAACGATTCGATATTGATATAGTCCCACGCATAGGTATCTTCGTAAGAACTTGCAAAAGCCGATACGCGACCATTACCGTAACTCCAATACGAATACAGGGGAACATATGAATCCTTGGCACCTTCGTACTTGACGCCTAACGGTATTATCGAACCCGACTTGGCTTTATTGTAGATAAATCCGGTAATATAATCCTCGCTCGTAAAATCAACGCCGACCATAGAAGGATCGCTTGGTTTGAGTGTAGTCACAAATGCTTCTTCATCTATGACGATGTCGTTCATATCATCTAACAAACCTTCACCGAACATTACATCTCTCAACATTGCTTCGGTAGACGCATAGAAATATTTACCCGAAGTCTTTACCGTAATATTTTTCAATAATGCTTCGGCATTTTGTGCAGTAATGGACTCATCTCCGAGTCTGCCAACGTCTATAACCGATACTTGAATACGATTTTTCGCCATTTCAGCCAATACGTTGTCGATTCTTTGAGATTCGTCTCCGGTAGCACTTCCGCCGGTAACGGTCAATCCGTCCGATATCAACATAATTTGTTTTTGACCAAAAGGAAGTTCCTTGATAAGTGCAAGTGCTTGTTCTAAGCCGAAACTGATAACGGTACCGTGTTCGGCGCCGACTGAATCAATAGCACGGCAAACCTTTTCTCGCGTGGATAACGATTCGCCGGCAGCCGGCGTATCCGATATAGCGTCGGGAGAAAATACTGTATGATAATTACCGTTAAAAGCAACTACACAAACGTTGTCGCCTTCGTTTAGAGTATCGACCAACTGTTTAGCGGCGCTTTTTGCTAAAGCAAACCTACTAGCAGATTCTAACGATCTCGACGCGTCTATAACTATGGTATACAACTTAGCGTCTCTATCTACGTTACCATAGCGAATGGGGAGCATGTCGGCTAAAGGCTTCAATTCTTCCTTTTCGTGAATGTGGTTATTACCATACACCAAGAAACTTTTACCGAATAGCGATACCGCCGTGTCGAGGTTATCCATAAACATACGATAATCGCTCGATTTAGTTATGTCCGCATTTGACAAAATTATTTCATCGTACTTACATAACTCGGCAATACTGCAAGGAAGTTTTACAGAAGGATCATAGACCGTAACGTTTCCCTTGTTTCTATAAAGTCTCTCGAATTCGATGGAATCCACATCGCTTTCGGTTATCAGTAATACGTTTATTTTTTCGGACACGGACTGAGTGAAATTCAAAACATTGTTGTTTTGGTTTTCATCTCCTTCGGCTTCGATTCTCACTTCGTAATCGAAGGTTCCTTGCTCTGATGTGCTTAGGTAAAAATCGACGTTATTGTATCCCTTAGCAAGGGTGATTGCTCTCGTTGCGATGATAACTCCGTTTTTGGATAACGTAATACTCGCATTGGTATTAAAAGTACTTCTAACACTTATAGTCGCCGTCTCACTTTTGCCCGAGTAGGTATTATTAGTAACATCTGCCGACACGAGTTGAACTTCGTTCGAATCGTCAGTAATGTTATTATCAAGGAATACCGCATCTACGTATATTTCTTCGGCTCTTAGAGAATCTACCGCTCTCTTGAGGGCGTTGGAGTCGCTAACGTGGGTTTGCTTACCGTCGGTAATAACAACTACACGCTTGATGACGTTATCGCGGAATAGCGTACTTGCATAATCCAAAGCGCTCTCTATGTCGGTTTCGCTGTCGTTAATCAAATCGGTATCAACGCCCTGTACGCTCTTAAGATTCTTACCTAAGGGAACGAGAAGTTGCTGCTCACCTGCAAAACACACTACGCCCAACTTAGAATTACGAGGTAAATTGTCCTTCAATTCTTCAATGTATTCGTCTATTAAGTCATAATTTCTACTCGACGAATAGGATAAGTCTGCAAGTACATACACATCGGTTTCGGTAACGGATGTTTCGATAGTAGTACCCGCCGCGGCAAATGCGATAATGATAGCAAGCAAAAGATGTATAATACCCGACGCTATATTATGCTTATTGGCATTTTCTTTCCTTATTGCGATAAAGAACGGTACACATAAAAGTATTGCAAGCGGTATCGCAATTATTAACATATAAATATTATCGAAGCTGATACTGCTCATAACAATACACCATCCAATCCGCTATAAATACAACGGCAAGTATTATGATTATGACAATCAAATCTTCGTATATACCGTCACGGTTGTTGTTTTCAGCCGTACCGATAATCGAAAATTCTGAGTCGGTAGCATGTACTACACTTTCCGAATACGGACTTTGTGAATACATATATAGAGTTCTTTCTGCACCCGCTCCACCCATTTTGACGGTGACGCGGTATAGACCGACATCGGATAAAGTATATTCAACTTCCGATGTTTCAGTGTTTAAATATTCGTCCACGCCCGAAGGGGTGGTTACGCATATACTCGTACAACCCGAGATTACGTTAATCTTGGCGTTTTCACCGCTAAAGTATGTTGCCTCATCCAAAATAGACGGGAATGTATACGTTAGCAAATTGTTAAGTAGAGGTAAGTAGTTATAGGTCAAAGACAAATTCGCATCGTGTATATTAAAACCGATAACAACTTCTCTATTACCATACACATTCGAACCTACGAATAATACAGGAACACCCTCACAAGTTAAAACGGTGGTAAAATCACGGTTTGTACTATATTTATTATATTTCGATATCCACATTTCATCGTTTTGATCGAGTCCGCTAAGAAGTTTTTTAACGGTACTTGAAGACGATGAACTGTAGCCGAGTTGATATTTACCATCATCACCAGAATCGCTTTGAACGGTAAATCCGGAGTCAGGAACGTTGTTAGGCGATATAAACCATACGGCGCCGTTCTCGGGCATTCTTGCGGGTGAATAGCAATCGAAGATATATAGACCGAAGCTCAAAGTGCTTTGCTTTTCGTATTCCTCGATCGTCATTACCGTTATTTGACGGTGTCCCAATGCATTCAACGCAGATTTTACAAAAAAGGGAGTATCACTTACGACAAGAGTGGTAAACGATGTATCGTGTTTGATGTTATATACGACATACTCGTTATCTTTAGCCAAAGCATCCTCATTGTCGATAACAACTCTGACCGATTGATACTCGATAACACCCTCACATACAATACTGTAATCGGTGGCAAGTTCCTCGATATTCTCAATCAAATCTTCTTCCTCTAACGAAAGATCTAAAGAATTGGAAATGCCCTTAACGGATACGTTAACCGTACCTATCAGTTCACCGCTATCCGAATATACCGATAACGAAATTGTTCCGTCTGAACCGTAAGATATCAACTTACCCGATACCACAAGGTCGTCTCCGCTATATTCGCATTCAGCCGACAATATCGCAAAGTTCGATTCGGATAAAGCCACGTTGACTATTTCTACATTGGAAGAATCGGTATAATCCTTATCGGTAAAGAAATATGTTTTCAAAGACGGATTTTCATCAAACAACTTTTGAGCATCGGCAAGCGAATTAACAATGTCGGCACTTCCGTCCGATATCTCGGCATCCCTTAATAACTCTATCGCTCTATCACTATCTTGTATACCTTGATAAACCATTACAGAGGATTCACGAGCACAAATAAGGGTATACGTACTACCGTTACTCGAATCACGAATAATTTCCTCTATCTTAGTTTTGCTACGGTCAAATCTCGTAACACCATCGTTTTGTATCGCCATACTGCCCGATCCGTCAAGGATAAAACAGTAATCGTTAGCACGTCCCGGCAAGGAGAATACGGGATGAGCAATTGAAAGCGAAATACAAAGAACGGCTACGCATTGAAGTATAAGACTAATCAAATTGTATAACTTGTTTATAGGATTCCTACGCTTCAAAAACTTTTCACTAAGACGCCAAATATATGTCGAAGTTACCGTTTGCTCTGTGTACTTATTCTTGATAATATAGATGATAATAAGAATAGGTATACCTATCAATCCTAACAATCCTAACGGGTATAAAAAGCTCATTTCACTACCCCCATATTTGTTAGTCTCTCAAAGAATATCTTAGTAGGAGTATCGGTATCGGATACCAATAAATAATCGGCATTTCTTGCTAAACAGTATCCCGATATTCTTTCTTTAACATACGCTAACGCCTTTCTGTACGCTAAAATAATCTCTCTATTGATGTTCTTACGATAGGTATTATTGACATTTTCCGAATCGAATAAATGCATCTTACCGCGAATCTTAGGATTAAGTTCCTCTTCGGATAATATTTGCAAGCAAAAAACATCTCTCTTTTTGGATGTCATATAGTCTATCGCTTGTTCGTAATCGTTGTCGGTCAAAAAGTCCGAAATGATTACCGAAAGTCCGTCACCGTAACCTACGTTAACGGGTAATATGGCGTCTGATATATTGCTGTCGCCGTCGAATTCTATATCGTTAAGTTTGCCTATCATGTTGAGATAGCTTTCCTTACCCGACATATTGGTGATAATATCATCTATCGCCGTTCCGTGAATTGCGTAAATGGAAACCTTGTCCATAGCGCAAATGGAAAGATAAGCCAAAATAGCCGCCACTTTGAGCGCCTGTTCCGCCTTCTTGCCCTTGCCGAAATCCATCGATCGACTGGCGTCAATATATATACGTGTAGTCAAACGGCGTTCATCCAAATACAACTTGGTGTATAAGGTATCAAACCTCGCATAAGCATTCCAATCTATTTTGGTTACGTCGTCGCCGGGTACGTATTCCCTAAAATCGGCAAATTCGCACGACGAACCGAATGATTTACTTTTGTGATTACCGCCAAACATACCCGCGACGTTGTTTTTTACGAGAATCTGCAACAGTTCTATCTCTTGAAGAAACTCGTCTGTGATCGCTAATTTACTCATATATAAGTTATCCTGATATGTTGGTGACCTGCCTCATGACAAGTCTAAAATGCATCATTCGATGCATTAGTCGTTTATCTATTTGCTTTTCTGTTTTCCTCTACTAAACGGTCGATAACATCGTCTACCGAAAGTTTTTCGTTGATAGCCGTGTAGTTGATCTTAACTCTGTGTCTCAATACCGAGTGAGCCAATGCATCGATATCTTCGTAGCTTACATTGTAGTTACCGTTCATCAAGGCACGAACCTTAGCACAGGTTACAAGCGCTTGGGCTGCTCTTGGGGATGCACCGTACTTCAAATACTTCTTTGCAGTTTCCGATGTCTTTTCAAGTTCGGGATGGGTGCTTGCTACAAGGTTAGCAGCATAATACATTACATCGTCGATTATGGGCATATTCTTAGCCAATTCACGCATTTCCAAAACGGTTGCACCGTCAATGATTGCTTCGGCGTTTTCGTCCATGGTAATCTGAGTCATATTGACGATATCCACCAATTCATAAATGGACGGGAACTTCATGATAAGTTTAAGCATAAAACGGTCCATCTGCGCTTCGGGTAACGGATAGGTACCGTCTTGCTCGATGGGGTTTTCGGTTGCTAATACAAAGAAGGGCTCTTCGAGGTGATATGTTTGCTTGGCTACCGTGATCTTATGCTCCTGCATAACCTCAAGCATAGCCGCCTGTGTCTTAGGTGTAGCACGGTTAATTTCGTCCGCAAGAACAAGGTTTGCAAATATAGGACCGCGTTGGAATACTTGTGTCAATCTACCCATTTCATCCTTTTGGATAACATTGGTACCCGTAACATCCGAAGGCATAAGGTCGGGGGTGAACTGTATTCTCGAGAAGGGCAAGCCCAATGTCTTACCGAGCGATCTAACCAAACGCGTTTTTCCTACACCGGGAACACCTTCTAATAGTACGTTACCGCCGGCAATGATTGCGATGATAACGTTGTCGATAATCTCGTCTTGACCTACGACGTCCTTATGAAGTTCGTTTTTGATCAGCGTGATAAATTTACTAAATTTCTGTACTCTTTCTTCATTTTCCATTTTTCGGATCTCCTCTCCGTATTTTTTATTGTTCTTCGCCTGTTTCGGTATTGTCACCGTTAAGGGCTTTAATGTACTGTATGATATAATTTTTCATTTCCTCGCTCATTTCGTTATCGGGATCGTTGAGCCTTGCATACAACTTAGCCATGTAGTTATTCCATACTTCTCCATATTTTACATGCTTGTCTAAGTCCGGATCGTATATTTCGTCATCTCCACCGTACTTCGCATTTTCATCTCCTATAGAACCACCGTGAGACGTATTATTACCGCTACTTCCGGTACCGTCCGAAATGCCCGGTAACACTAATTCTTCGGGGGATATGTTGACTTTAAACATTGAGGAAAGCGTGTTGAAAACATACTCGTTAACTATTTTGTTATAAACTTGCGGACCTAATGCCTTGGTCATATCCGATAGATAGTCCGCGTCGGCATCCGAAACTTTGTTCCTTAACTCTGCAATAGGAATGAACATGTATTTTTCTACCACAACGCCTAATTTAGTAGACCAATCAGATAGCGCAGTGTAAATAGAATCGGGATTTTCGGAATCGTTGAACTTTTCTTGCATTTCATCGCTACCCACGCTGTCGTTAAGCGGTGTAAGGAATGTCTCAACCGCATCCTTAATCTCGATATCGATACTAAGGTCTTCGACTGTCTTTTCGAGCGCATCGGTAAATGTCTTCAATGCCTCTCTTATCTCACCGTCACGCTCCGAATATAAACTCTTAACTTTGTCATATGAATCGACCTTATCGTTCGTATAAAATGTCGTACTTTTCAGTATGGAAGTTTTAAAATCATCCAACGCCTTATCGCTATTCATTGCGAGAAGGATCTCTCTATAAGTGTTGGCAAGTATTACCGCTTGGTCGATTGCATCAGCAGACGCTTTTACTTTTTTACGCATCGAAGAAGACGTTGTCGTTTCCTTAAGTTCTTCGAACAACAACTCGAGATTTTCAACCATAGGTACCTTGACTTTGTCTTCAAGATTATCATCGTTTTTGATATTATCTATCATTTGTTGAAAAGCAACGATATCCCAAGCGGACATATTAAAACTATCGTCGTAAGGCGGAACATATCTCGAAGGAACAACAGTGCCCGCTATGAATAGTGACAATCCGACTACACATACTACGATATATTGCCAAATGCGCTTCAATGTAGCAAGAGAGAACTTCTTTTTGGGCAAGTTCTCTAGATGTGCCTCGGCATCATTGCGCTGAAGAAGAAGCATTTCACTATCTTCTCCGTCAAACTCAACCATGGTTTGGACCTTTTCGTGAAGATCGTAATCGTTATCCAGCCTCTTGGCTACCCTTTTATCAAGTGGTCTAATAAAGAAATAGGTCGCACAAGACGAAGCACCGAATAATACGATGCCGATGATTAAATAAAAATACCAAGCAAGATTTTTGGCGCTTAGTTTTATAGACAACAAAAGAACGCCAAGCACTAAAAGAGTTACGCCAAGTCCCATTACAGCACTCTTGACGATTGCCTCGATAGTGTATTTTTTCTTTAGCCTTTTAAAATTATCCATGTTACTCCTGCCTTTCCATATAGGTAAGGAACGTAGTTATTATACAAAAACGGTTGAATTTTATTCATTTTCATTCATATCGATGCGAAAGAAAACCAGAATAAAAATTCCATCATACCTTAAAATTATAACATTTTTAAAAATATGGTGTCAAACGCAATAGAGGTCAATCGCAGAGAAAAAGCTGTTTTTTTGTGAAAATAGTGTGAAAGTTGTTAATAAAAATAAATATGCGCATAAAATTTTGCATAATTATGCATTTTTTATAACATTATGAAGAAAGTTGCAAATAATAATAGTCAGCTTCAAGCGTTGATGAGCAATGAAGTCTTTGCATGTTAAGTTGGAAATGAAGAATTGATGGTAATCGTTACCGTCCAAGATACTGCAAGGTAAGCCTTGCACTGCTTCGCAGTTCGACTTCGCTTACGCTTCGCTCAGTATGACGGGACGGAAATCAGTTACGACAAGACTGTGTATCGCACAGCAACATCAAATGTCATTCTAAGTGAATTTCGTCCGCCGTCATACTGAGCGCAGTCGAAATCCGAGTATAACGAGGATCAAACGACGCAGGCGTTTGGTATCTTGCGGACGATAACGAGCAGTTAAAATAGCAACACCGTTTATGCCAATTTTGTGCCGAATAAATAACTACTTCTGTCACCGTCAATGTCTTTTTCGCATTCAAACTTGCTCAATGCTACACAGCCGGCAAAAGCACCGTCTCCTATTTTAATGGTAGATGATTCACCTTTAATGACAACGCTTTTTAAGTTCGGAATATTGGCAAAAACGCCCGAAGCAATATATGTTACCGAATCGGGAATGACGATTGACGATATTATGGGGTTACCCGAAAATCTACTGTCGGCATCATTTCCTATCAAGATTTGTTCGACGGGTTTATTATTGTAGGTTGACGGTATTTCCAATTCTTCGACAAGTCCGCTATATCCGACCGCGGAATAAGATATAATATCGGCATCGATATCGGTAAAAGCTCCGTTCGAGTCAAGTCCCTGGAATACAATGTGTTTCAAAGACGGATTGACTTTTTCGGTGGGAAAAGGAATATCCTCATCATCATTCGGACGAGGTAACCACACCGCCAAACTTACGCCGACTAATGACGCTACAAGAATGATCGCTATAACTATAATCAAAACAATCGTCTTTTTCTTCATTTATACTTCCTTCCTTTTTCTTTTCAATATATCGACTCCGCTTTTGTTCATTATAACAGCTCTAACCACAAAAAGTATACCGATTATCGCTACAACGCATGCAATTGACACAACAACCCATACCCATATAGGGGTAATTCGATCGGTAAAGCACAGTCTATAATTTGCGCCGATCGAGTCAAACGTTATAGAATTATCGCTAAGTTGATAAGAAATTTCTTGTATTTCCCCGTCAATCAATGCGTAAACGATTACATCTCGATTGTTTGCGATTTCGGATAAATTCAATGTAACGGTATAGCCTTCACTTAGCGGAGAATCATCTATCAAAATAGCTACATCTATAGCATCTTCGTCATTGTTTATAACTTCAATTGTTAACTCTGTACCGTCTATACCGTTTTCCGAAAATACACTACCCGAAACTACGATTGAATCAGATACACTTTGTAGCACTTTGGGCAATATAACAAATTCGATAGTCTTGCTGAATGCCTTATAATTAACGCTTTCGTCGACATAATAAACCACTTCATATCTACCCGGGTTGGTGAACTCGTCAGACTCATTACATATAGGCGTTTGCTCCTTGTTTGCAGACATAACGACAGGCGAATGTGGTTGTCCGTCATACACCACAGTTTGACGAGAATTCCCGACAATGGAGCCGTCAGCTTTTTCTATGGTCAAGATTCTATAAACAATGCCTAAAACCACATGATTGAGTGTATCTACCTGACTAAACTCGATTCCTATGGTATATTTACCCGAATTGACGAAAGAATTATCGCCCATGTAAGACTTAACCGTTACACCTTCGGGCAGTTCGTCTTCTTTACACGTTAAACTATGCTCTTTACTGTCATAAACGACAGTTACATCATCCCATATATTTGTTAAATCGTATTCTATGGGAGTTATAGTCAACAAAGCGTATTGTGAGTCAATATCTTCATAGTTTGAGTCATTCGAAATAAATTCAAGTACAAAGCGATACTCTCCCGCATCAATAAACTCACTGTTTTGCGGATAATCTTCAAAATAGACCTTAGCGATCAAGCCGTCCGGTAAAGCTCCGCTATAGGTTAATGAGTGAGGATTTCCGTCATACGGTATATCTTTATCCTCAAAAATTATGGAACTGATATCATATACACCCTTATTTACTATGACGGTAACATTTATCACTATTTCATATGATTGCGCTGAATAAACCGCTTTATAAGTGTATTCACCTACGCTTAACAAAACGTTTTCATCAACCCAAGAATATTTATCTGGAAGTGCAATTTCACTCAATTTCAATCCGCTAACATATCGAGTATCTATCTTATCGAGGCAAAGCGACTTATCGTACGCTATTATCATTACAGTTGTAGCAAACGGTTCGAGCAAGGCATAATCGGAACTATACATCACAGAATAAACATTTTTATCCGCTTTTACCGATTCTTCGTCATTTACCCATTTCCAGCCGTTAAGTAGTTCGATATCGGATAGTTTCAAGCCTTCTACGAAGGGTATATAAATAATTACGGGATAATCTATTTGATTTTCTTTTTCACGAATCGCATTGATAGTGAGCGTTGTAGCATAATCCTCATAATTAACAATAT
This sequence comes from uncultured Christensenellaceae bacterium, assembly GCA_964391805.1. GTDB lineage: Bacteria > Bacillota > Clostridia > Christensenellales > CAG-1252 > RUG14300. The sequence continues at coordinate 75,537 of CAYMNK010000008.1, forward strand.
CGATATTATAATATATATCGAAGGTTACGCTTCCGTAATTTGCGATTACCTTATCGATATCGTCTTCGATTTTAAATCGATAACCGTAGGGTAATTTATGCAACTCTAAAGCATCTTTTACAGTCAAACCGTTTTTAAAAACAATTTCATAAGATAAAGGATCGGCTTCTATCGCCCCCGCCTTGGTAACCTGCATTTTTATCAAGAACTCATAATCCTCATAATTAATACTGTCGGGATTATAGTAGGCAATATAGCCCTCGTTATCAACAGTAGGAATAATGGTATCGTCTGCCCAACGCCAATTGTTTTCGAGCGGATAGTCGCTTAAAGTTTTATTTGCATTGTATACAAAACTCTTGTTTTGATAATATTTATATAAATAAGTTTGTCTTACCGCTTCGTGTTTTTGAAGGGTAATGGTCACAAAAAGCGAATACGTATTATAATTTTCGCTGTCACCGCAGTAATATGCGACATATTTCGTCAAATCAACCGTTGGAACGGTTTCTGGATCTTGCCAAGAGAATCCATCAGAAAGCAAGTAGTCGGACAAGCTCTTATCGGGAGAGTATATACCTGATAACGCTTCATGCGATATATCACTATAATCGGCTTTAGATATTTGCACATCGAATTCGTTACTGTAATTTACTTTTTCGTTATCGCCAAAAGCGGTAATCAACTTCAAACGATATGTACCCGAATCGGCAACATTTTTAAGTGTGCAGTATTTACTATCAAATACTTTTACAAACTCTGTCGAAATTATTATTCCGCCTTGTCCGTCCGATGTTGACACCTTTTCAAGTCTTTGCCATTCATAGTAGTAATCAAGGTCTTCAACCTCGACAAACAGAGGTACAATACTTATATCATCACCGTAAACACGCGATATATCTGCTATATTATCTATAACCGTGTCGGCGATTTCAAGCACCGCCGTGTATGATTCGTTTTTCGTAACTTGTATAGGTATATCCACATGATTTCCCGACGAATCACGCCAATAAAGGACAGTTTGACCATCGGTAGGGATAAATCCCAAAACTTGTGGATAGACGGTAGAATTATAATCAAACGATAGCGTTTCGCTTTTGTTTCCTAATGTAAGAGTTATCTTATAGCTATTATCAAGCGTTACCTTGACCGTTTCATCGGTAAAATCGGAAAGTTTAGGTGAACTTGCTTCAATATTTTCGCTCCACGCTTTTACATAAAATCCACGATTACACTCAACATCCAAATAAAAATCGGATGTTTCTTCCAAAACATTGGACGGAGAATATAAATAAACACTGCCGTTTTGGTCGGGATAGATGCGTTTATCGAGGACCTTGACGGAAGTAAAATCGGTTCCGCCCAGATTCAGCACGATATTGCCTTCGATACGCCCCGAAAAATAAACAAATGACGAATTATTTCCGCCGTCTATTAATACGGCTCTTGTGGGCGTTACGCTGTTTATATTAGCACCGTCAATTGTTACATTTCCGTTATTAGAAATCATTACGGCATAACCGTTAGCGATATTTTCGCTATAAGAATGAGTCGCACTCACCGTACCGCCCGATAAGCTTACCATACCTTGATTTACTTGAATACCGCTATTGCCTTCTATGCACCCGTTTGTAAGCGTAAATGAAGAATTTTCTCCGTATTGACGTACACCGAGTCCGGTGCCTTGTGCTACCGAATTATCATAGACAATCGCACCGCCGTCAACGGTTACCGTGCCATAATTGATAAGCGTAGACGTCAATATCGCCTTATCGGGTACAGTTTTAACAGTCCCCGAATATGAGTTTAGTATTGCACCTTCGTTCACGGTTATGGCTGTTACCGAAGATAAGATATCAACGCCCTGCAATCTTAGTTCGTTACGATTAACGGTTATAAACGGTGAGAAACTTCCTAAGTAATTCAATTCGCCCTGCATAACCACAGGATAATCATAATCGAAAAATAGTTGTTCGTCAGTTGATACCTTTTTGAAATTAACTATTATATTAGACGACGCATTTTGAGCAATAGAATCGAGAGCGGTTTGCAATGAATCGCTTGTAAGGGATGATCCGTTATTACCGTATGAATACACTGCTCCGTCATAAGTTATGGTTATAGGATCGGAATATATTATTCCGCTATCCGCATATGTAACTCGGACAGAGCACAGAAAAGCCCCCGCTATCGTCATAATAGCGACAAGTGCAAATACTGCTATTAATTTGTTAGATACACGAGTTCTTTTCATGTTACTCCTTTAGTTGTCGGTCTCGGTTTGAGTCTTTTCGGAATGAACGATAATATAATCGTTCGAAGACTGTAGAATAAACAGCCTATATGTAGTCGGTCTCATGGATGTTATTTGCTTACCGTTTGCATCGAAGTTACCATAATAACTATCCACAAGCATATACGCCGTAGTTGTTTCATAAGGAATATAGATGTCACTTATCAGTGTAGCATCGAGCCATCCGTATGCGGATAATAATGCCAGTTGACGATAATTGCCGATGCTTAGATTATCTTCTGCGTTAGGCAATAATGAGAAATTCCTCATAAGCTCGCTCTTGACTAATATATAAGCTTTCTCAACATATTTGTCGCTCGATTCTTTAAATCCGTCATAATCAAGACCACTCTTATCAGTTCCATTAACGAATTGAGTGTCACCGTTTGACAAATAAACCGCCACGCTATTGTTAAGATAGGTACCACCGAATGATCCGTCCTTAGTTCCGTACAAAGGTCCTACATTATAGTTAGAACCGCTCAATACAACCTTAGTATCAACGAAGGCTACATTATTCTCGGCGTTATTACCACTGTATTCGCCTACTATTCCGCCTACGATAGCGTTCTTGGCATATACATTCAAATATCCAACCGCTACAACACCATTAATTACGGTATTGCTCGTTTCACCCACAACGAAGCCAACTTTAACATCATTATCGGGAGTATTAACGGTATAAATACCCGAAATGGTAACGTCCTCTATTGTCGAATTAACGGCTTTGCTTGCAATTATTCCGCCTTTTTCCGATTCGGTTATGGCGTTTACCCTCTCTATATTAAGGCTCTTAATCGTCGCTCCGTCGAGTTGTCCGAACAAACCACCGTTAGTCGTAGATAAAATCATCAAATCGCTTATGGTATATCCGCCTCCGTCATAAGTTCCGCTAAACACAAACGACGATTGTATCCAAACGATACTTAGAGAACCGTTCACCACCATGGAAATATTATTATGTTGACGGTAGTCGGGTGTAATGCCTGCCTTTTGTAAATTGGTAGCGTCATTGGCAAGATTTTGAATATCGGTAGCATCGTATACATCGAATATGTTATCCGACTTATTATACTTAATGTAAGTTAGTTTTAGAGTCGGATTGGTGGGAACAACGAAGTTGTCGGACAAATTGCCGAACGATAACAACAGCTCGTCACCTATCATATTCTGATTCATTATAATGCTTGTGTACGCGGTCAACGTATCAAGATAATCGGAGTTATTCCATCTATTATTGATTACTACATTCGAAGTCCAGCCCGAATCACCGTTAGTAGCCATACCGTTTTCTACAAGAATAGTTTTTAATCTTTCTATCAATGCATTGTGTTGAGCATCGGCGTCGAGCTCTTCGAATCCCACAATACCCCATTCAAGGTCGGTCAAATCACACTTTTCGAGATTGATAACGGCAGTTACATCCTCAGGTTCGCGATAACTTTGCAACAGATTATCATAGGTAAGATCTAATTTTCTTGCAGTTATGGAATACTTGTTTATGCAATCTATATTGAATTCCGCTCCGCTATCGACAATGTTTCCGTTAGAATCGACAAACACGTAATTGTGAACGCCGTTTCCGTCAACTATTTCGATAAAAGCGTTGACAGCATAGATGCCTATATCCTTACCTCCGCCTATATTCAAGTTACCTACATAGCAGTTGCCTTCGATAAGCGTTGTTAGTTCGAGATAAGTTTCCACACTCTTTACGCTGACACAATAGAGTTCTTCAGTACTTGAACATCCGTCGGCATAAACAAAAGTTTTATCGAAAGTCAGTCCGTTATAAATATGTCCTGCATTACTGCTAACAGATGCGGATAATCGTCTCGGCTGAATGAGGTTACCATCATTTCTTTCCATTGCCAAACCAGAGGTATCGCCCGCAAACCAATAATTCTCGGTCACATCGACAGTAGTCACGTGATTAAAGGTCAGTTCCTTGAATATAACATGCACGCCGGTTGCTTTTGTGCTTGCCTCATTTGCCGTAATGCTTTCGATATATAGATCGAGAACGTCGCCATCACCTTCTACAATATTACCTATCTTATAAATGACTTTGTTCGCTATTCCGTCATAGTTTTCATTAGTCAAAGTATAGGTGTAAGTTTTGAATACGATTCCGTCGGTAGTGGACTTTGCGATATTAATAGTGTCGGCAAAGGTAAAGAGTTTCGATCCGTCATACTTTTTACTTACATAGCTTTCAACTATATCCAATGCAATCGTGATAGGTCGCTTATCGATGGTCCAGGTTTTGACAACATCGGTCGGAGTTACATAGTTAAGGTTATAAGGTATTTCGTAGGTTTTACCGTCAACGACTACGTTATCCGTTCCGTCCTTAACTTTGGATACCGTTGCGGTATACGTACCCGCGTTAATACCCTTGAAGTTTCCGCTCGTTTCAAGGTCCATTTCGACACCGCCTAAACCTAAACCGCTGGCGATAATGATATGTTCGCGCTTGTTATATACACAAACATCTCCATCGCTGTACTCTTCGCCCGAATGATCGCAACAACCGAAATACCACTTCAATTCGACTACGAACTTTTGAATGGTAGCATTTCTCGTAACGTCACTATCGTTTAATTTATAATCATTTGCTTCCCAATCTTGTTCGGGGGAAAATCTTGCAGTTAGTGTATAATCGCCTGCCAATACGAAGCGATTGGCGAGTTCTTCGAAGCCACCCAAGTCACCGCTAAGATTAAACGCTATGGATAGATAAATATTCTTATCGTTACCGCTTATTCCCTGTCCGACAATGGATGCTTTTACCGAATTCGATTGGTCTGTTGCATTATAAACATACTTAGCATCGATAAGACCGTTATAATACCAACTTATTGCAGATTCCTTTTGAGTTATCGTCAACGAAACCTCGTCAGACCAATCATTGTAGTTCGATTGTCCGCGGATGCTTGCACCCACTTGATACAGACCTGCGTGTTCCGCATAGTTAATAGCTTCGTCGCATATATAACTGTCTTTTATGGTGTCGCCGTCATAGAATGCGCTGTTATAGTAACTTGTCGATAATGTGCTGTAATTAACGGATACGTTAGTACCGTCCGGAAGCACCACGTTTTCGTAAGCAACCGCTCCGCCTTCATTATTTGACGCGTAAATATAATGCTTATTACCGTCAAATACATATGCACGCTCGCCGATAAAGACATTATCGATGGTACCCTTATTGACGGTAACGGTTATAGACGACGACCAGTCATTATAGTTTGAAGTATTGGAAACACTTGCTGTTATCGTATATGTGCCCGCATTCTTTATACCGCACTTACCTATATCGTCATAACCGAATTCACCGCCCGAGTAATTAACCGTTATCGGCAAGCCGGAATCGAACTCATAGTAAACCGCACTATAATCTTCGCTATAATCGGCTCCGTTTGCGGTAACGAAGAAATATTTAGGTTCACCGCGATGATAAGTCCATTCCACAATTCCGCAGAATTTCAAATTGGTTACATTCGCTTTTTCGATTTTTATAGTCTTATCGTCGTTAATCAATTTATAGTTGTTAGTTAATTCTTTCGAATTAAATACCGCTTTGACATTATACGTACCGGCGTCTTTGAATTCCTTACCGTTATAGTCGATTACGATAAAGTCTGTATATGAACTTTTATCTTCTCCCAAAAGGATCGCAGTTGCCGAAACTGCACCGCTTTGGTCGGTTCCGTTATAAGTATAAATATCCGCCAAATTCCATTGAACTGCTACGCTCGCTTGTTCGATAACGTAATTCCTTGCAGTTGCGGTGATACCGTAGTTTGCGCGCATATTCTCGTCCATCACACCCGGTATGGATGCGACCGCGTTGTATGTACCCGCATTACGTAAATCCGCTACCAAAGGTTCACGAAGAGCTTCTCCGTCGGCAGTTTTGACATAATACGATAATACCGTTAGATTTAGCGTACCGTTATTGGCGGTGGTAATATCATCGCCCTTAAGTCTAATAAGCGCGGTTGCCTCGTGGGAATATCCGTCATAAGTCAATGAATAATAATCGCCCTTATTAACGAAGCCTACGCCGTTCCATTCGATACCGACGTTAAGCGCATTAATTAAGAATATGTTTTCGTGGTCAACTTCGCTAAATACTATGGTCTCTAATAAATAGTTATTTGCATCTTCTCCGTCGAAAGTGAAAACGATGCTGTTTGCTTCGAGCACATTCTTAGAATTATAGTACGCTTTAATTGTAATATCGTCACCTTCTATCGGTTCAAATCCGTCGGCAAACAATGTTATAGGAGACTTCGCGGACTGCGTAGTTCCGTCATAATCTTTTTGCCAAGATTGAAGTGTTCTACTATCAACATCGAGGGTACGAGCAGTTATCGTTCCGTTAAGGTTGGTCGGCACTTTATAGTTGGTTATCGGGAAGTTTTCGTTGTTCGAAGTCAATGTAACGATAATTCTCTTGGTTATCGCAACGTTCTTATCCGAATATGCAACCGATGCAAAGATATAACCGACATCGCTTTCAACAATTCCGCTAACTGTAACATTGCCCTCTATATTCGCATTACCGTCATAAACCTTATTAGGGCTCTCTATTTCCACAGCAATATCTTTTACGTTTACGGTAAAGGTTGCCTCTCTACTTACGAACGATTCGATATTGGGGTTATAGTCCGCATCGTCAACGGCATTATAACGAGCGATTACGGTATATACACCGACATTTCTTATTGCATTAGTTGTCAATATATCTTCTCCGAGTTTATAGGTATAATATACCTTTTCGGATACTCCGAGTACGGTAATAGTTTCGCTGTTTACCATAGATTTACCGGCGTTAAGCAATAAGTAATAGGTGTTACCATCATAGGTCATAGAAACGTCGTTAAGAGAAGCGTTATAACTATATTTATTCATTATAATATCTTTCTTAACAGTATCGTTTAATATGTAGTTATCGCTATCCCAACCGTTGTAAGACGCGGTAAATGCATACGTACCTGCGTTAATAAACTCGCTAACTTCATAATTCTCGCTATCCACACCGCTAACAGCAACAGTCATTTGCTTTATTTCGCCCTTAACGGATGTAAACGATGCGCTTATTGCGTTCGCTTGATCTAAACGCGAATATGTGTATTCTTGGGATGTACCCACCCAATTAACGGTGCGTTCTACCCTATTAATGGTTAAAGTTGCACTTAAAGTCAGCGTATTGTAGTTATCGTTGACGATATTTACGATTATTGTATAAATACCTGCATTGATTACGCCGTCCGCATTAGCGGATGCTCTCTTAATCCTTGATTTTTGATGAGCGGTATATGAATAGCTATATGATACGGTTGCAGTATCCTTAATATTCTTAGATGTATATATTGATAGCTCTTTTAATAATTCGTCCGCTTTTACCCATGTACTCTCGCCCGCATTTTCCGATATCTTAATGCCAATATATTCTTCGCAGTAATCGACAGTATCATTGTTAAAGAAGATATTTTTGTCTTGTTCGAGTTTCGTAAGGTCTTTAGCCAACATTTCGGCTTTTTCGATAACAAGTACAGCCACAAGGGTGCTAACCTCTACGTAATTGTCGGCATTAACAGTTTCGGAAGGTACAACGGTAAAAGCGAAATTGTATATACCGGCATTCTTCGCCGTTATGGACGTGGAAGAATTAATAGTTGTAGATATGACAAATACGTCACCGTTACCGTCATTATGGGTAGCACTCAACACAACATTAAGCGTATCACCCGACAGCGTGTACTTAGGATAATCTTCGCTTGACGCAAAGGTAGGCACTAAAGTATGCTCTTCTCCGTCATAAACTATGTTATCACCGTTTACCGTTATTTCGAGTTTCGCTTTGTCTATCGTGAGAACAGCAGTCAATGTAAGAACCTCATAATTCTTTCCGCCGTCTACGGTAGCAGTAACCGTATACTCGCCTGCGTCGGTCTTAGAATTGTTAGAATACACAACGGTTACATTTTCGCCGTATTGCGTCTTATCACCTTTGACAGCCAACGACTTGATACTTCCGTCATAGGTATATTTAGCATCGGTAAAGGTAATCGTTGTTATCTTGGCTTGTTTAATAGACCAGTCTTGAGATAATCCTGATAAAGGCAAACTATAATTGTTATTATCGATAGAAGATATCGCGGAAGTATAATTACCTACATCGGTTGCCTTATACACTTTATCACTCGTCGTATCATATATAATATTTACCATATCGCCCTCGATTATTCCGTCAAGGGTAGCGGTTACGCTTTGCTCTGAATGATTATAGGTCTTATCGATATCGGTAGACCATACAACGGTCAACTGTTTAGGAAGGATTGACCATGCTTTAGTCATTTCACCCGATAATTCATAATTGTCGTTACCGCTTATTGTTACGACTGCGGTGTAATTTCCAACGTTTGTTTTGGCATTTTCGTTATAATCAAAATTAACGGTGTCGCCCTCGTAGATAGTGTCTTCGGTATATGCGCTTAACACTCTTTCAGTCTTATTATAGACAACGGGTGCGGTGTAGTCGTCTTCTTCAAGCATCCACTTGGTAATAGTCAACACTTTACGCTTAATAGTAAAGGAATATGAACTATTAACCGGCAATCTATAGTTATTTTTGTTATCTCCGTCAAGCGTTACCGATACCGAATAATTACCTGCATTCTTGGCTAAGAATCCATAAGTACCGTTGCGCTCACATTCCGACAATTCGGAAAGGGTATTATGTGCAAATACAAGTTTCAATTTACCATTTTGATCGCTTTCGACAATACCGCCGACCGTAAGTAATACGCCTTGATCGGATGCAGAATATATTCCAGTGTAATTATCGCTATTACTCCAATTCAAGCCAAGCAGTACGGGAGTTATTTCGAGATTGCTACTCGGTAATTCCTTATCGTTGTAGTTATCCCCTGCAGAGATTGTAGCGGTAACGGTATATGTACCTACATTAGTTGCACCGTTAGAGCCGTCTTCACCGCCCGTGTACGATACACTAACGGCTACTCCGTGTTGAGTGGTAGTCTTATTGATAGCCACATAATGAATATTACCGTCATACTCAAATACCGCAGAATTCAAAATAACTCCCTCTATTTCCGCTTTTACTATTGACCAAGCGCGTTCTAAGCCCTCATTCGGTAATATATAGTTAGAGTTGTCTATTGAATCGATTATAGCGGTATATGTACCTGCATTAATTGCCTTATTTACGTCGTTTGCTGAATTTATATACGTAATGTTTACTATATCGCCCGAACAAACACCGCCAAGAACGGCTTTCACTTCGTGTGATGTGGCATCGTACACAAATGCATCCGTGTAATCCCAAGATACGCTCAAAAGCTTGGGCGATATAATCCATGTCTTATTGACGGTATCCATTGTATAATTGGAATGACTAAGACTTACCGTTGCATGATAAGTATATGCATTGGTTCCCTTATTACCGCTAATATCGGCGTTTACCTCATCGCCATTGATTATTCCGTCAATGGTAGGTGTCAAGATGTATTCCGACTTATTATAAACAAGTGCAGTATCGGTATATTCACCCGAAATACCATTGTTTTGATACTTCCAACCGCTTCCGCTTATAGTAACCGTCTTTTTATTGATAGTAAACCCAGCACTCGTGTTGGTAATGATATAGTTATCTTTGGTATCACCACTAAGACTAACGGTTATCGTATAAGTCCCTGCATCTATAGCACAGAAATCATATTTGGCATTATCTTTACCGCTCGTATAGGTCGATGAGGTATTATGGGTAAACTCCAATACCAACTCACCGTTCGTATCGCCTTCGACTATACCGCTGACCGAAAGTAACACACCTTGCATGGTGGCGGAATAGGTGCCTGTAAAGTTCGAAGTATTAGCCCAAGACAATTTGATTTCGGCATGGGTTATTTCAAGTGTATTTGTCAAGGTGGCGCTATTGTAGTTATTACCGGCAGTAAGTGTAGCTGTAACGGTATACACACCTACATTAATTGCTTTATCCACCGCAGTCGAATCTTTGGTAATACTATAGGTTACATATACCGTTTCACCGTATTGAGTAATCAATTTGTCAACAGACAAACAATGGTCGTTACCGTCATAAGTCAAGGTCAACGAATCCATACTAATACCCTCGATATTTGCCTTTTCGATGGTAATCGTTGCTGTCATCTTCCACTCATAGTAGCTTTCACTCTCGGCTATAGTGGCGGTAACTTCATATTTACCCACATTGGTTGCACCGTTAGAGCCGTCTTCACCGCCCGAGTACGATACAGTAACGGCTATTCCGTGCTGTGTGGTGGTTTTATTGACCGTTATAGTTTGCTTCACGCTATTATAGGTCACCGTCTTATTTGCAAGAATAATACCGGTAATATCTGTCTTAACCTCTGCTTTAAGAATTGCCCAATTCTTGGTAGTATCGGTAGAAAGTGTATAATTGGAGGCGGTTTTTCCCGAAATGCCTATAACGGTTGCCGTGTATTCGCCAACCGACACCGCCGAGTTATCTTTGAGTTCGGAAGTCAAGCTTTCGCCATCAACTACATTGGTAAAGGTCGCAAATATTGATCTTTGAATATTGGAGAATTTAACCGTCCACCTATCGCTTTCGGTGTTCCATGTGTATATAGCGTTTTCTTCATCGGCAAGATTGTCGGTTGACCAAGTTATGCCCAATACACGCTTGGTAATATGCCAACTTGCGCTGTTATTGGATATGTAATAGTTGGTGTTACTCGGTAACGATAGGCTTATTGTATAATCGCCTGCATTAGCGGCAGTAAATGTACCGTTATCATTTCCTTCCAATTCACCGCTACAATCTCCCGAAACAGTTATCGTTTCGATAAAGCCGTCAATCATTCCGCCAACAGTAACAGTTACTCCGTGCAGATTTCCGTCATAGATGATGGAACCGTCCGACAAATACGATACCATCAATTGCTTAGGTAATATCTTACCGGTAGCAAGACTCGATGCGATAATATAGTTATCGTTACCCGAACTTAAGATTATACCGATGTTATCACCTACAGCAACTTGTGCATAATGACCGCTTACGCTTACGGTATCTCCCGAAATGATGTCGGAGGTATTCCAAGTAAAGTTCTTGACTTCATCGGTACCGTCGAATTCCTTTTCGGCTACACCATCTGCCTTGATCTCTTTCTTAGTAATATAACCGCCGTCGCCCAAAGCCGTATTATCTTTTGCAGTACCTTGGGCAATTACGAAAGTGCCGTTTATCTCACTATAATTTGTAAACGCTTCTCCGCCAACGCTGAATTTAAGTGTATAATTGTCTTTATCCGCTCCGTTAAGGGTAAATGTCAAACTTCTACTGCCCGCGTTAAATGAATCGAATACCGCGGATATGGTAAGAGAAGTACCCGCTATCACGCCATCGATCGCCGACGAAACAACGCCTTCATTATCCAAAGAAGAGAATTTTACTCCGCTTTCATAAGAGAAGTCGACATATTCAGATGTTCTATTATACACCTTACTCCAGGCATTGATCGCCGTGTTGTTTATGGTTACTATTTGTTTGTCAATGGTTAAAATAACATCACTTTCGAGTGTTGCATCGGTGCTAAATAGGTCACATCCGACAATGGTAGATGTCGTTGCATTTTGGTCATAGATTCTTATACTGTATGTACCTGCGTTACGCACCAATTGAGCGGTCGCGTAATCGGCATAACTATAATCTTTACCGTTAACCGTTACACGCATATCGGCCCCTTCACCTATAGCCGTTACAAAGGGCAAGCCGTTTTCAACGGTATAATAACTTCCGCTAAAGGGTAGGTTCTTAGGTGTTTGTGCAAACGTTGCACCGTTTTCCGCTCTTTGTATTCCGAAAGCAACCGCCGCGACGTTGTCACCAAGGGCAGGTAGCGGAGCATCGCTAACCTTATCTCCGTTATTCCATCTAAGATAAGTGTTATCTCCTTCAACCCTGAAATATGCGGAATCTGTGTAGTTATCGAAGTTCTCGAATACAAAACTATCTCTGTCGTCGGCATTCGTAGAATCGAACGATACGACAGCCCAATAACTACCTGCATGCTCCGGGCCGATGGCTTGCCACTCACCGTTAACGTCAAACCATTGATGTTCGATATTCAAGCCTTCCGCTGTAGAGGATTCGGCAGACAAACCGCACGTACAGAATCCGAAGTAACGAATTGTAAATTGCTTACCGCTTATTTTGTTGAATATCGAATCGGTAATATAAACGGTGAAAGACTTATACTCTTGCGACGCAAATACAAGATTATCGAGATCTATTTCAGTTCCGTTCAAGTTCCACAATAGATCGGACATATCGATACTATGCTTAGTAATAGTCACATCGAAGGACAATTGTCCGACCAAAGTATAATTTGAGGTCACTTCACTCGATAACACACCGAGCGTAACTACATAATCACCTGCATAAATAGGATCTCGATCGAAAGTTAACGTATAATCGGTGTCAAGTCTCAAGGACTCGTTAGAAACAAGTCCCGAGAAGAATATATTAAGCTCGTCTTTTTCTATTATTTCCGCCTTATAATCGAAGGTGTTCTTGCCTATGGTTGCGGTTATTTCTTTCTTATTGATATTCCAAGTTCTCGAAACATCACCGTCGATATAATAGCAGTCCTCTCTTTCTCCGCTAAGCGTTACGCTTGCCGAATAATCGCCTGCATTTATTCCCGAAAGGTAAATAGAATAACTGTCGGTAAAGGACGGCGTACCCACATTGGCGTTTGTACTATCTATCGCAATAGTGATATTGGACGAATAATCGGACGGCACAAAGCCCGTAGCTGTTAAAGTATATCCGTATTTAGTACCGCTATAATCGTTAGAACCGCTATCCAACGACCAATCAAGGGTTACTTTACGTTTTTCTATAGAATATGCACGAGACAAATTAGAATCGATGACATAATTACCGTTATTAGTTCCGGTAGCGGTTGCTACATAAGAACCTGCCAAAATATTCGTTTCATTCGATAATATAATAGTTACACTGTCGCCATCGTACACCTTACCATCGGTTTCGCTTCCGCTCAAAATGGAAACATATTTGACTTCGGTGCTTATGCTCTTAGCAGTACCGTCATAATCCCACGAGAAATCGGTTTTACTACCGCTGTCGCCTATCCACTCAAACTCAATAGTCTTAGGTAGAATCGACCAGCTAAGTTCTATATTTGTAGCACCGTCAAGGGTATAATTGGTATTATCGATGCTTAGCGCCTTAGTTCTATAATTATCGGCATTCTTAGCGATATTACCGACACCGTCTACTCCGCTTACACCGTAAGAAGACTTGTTACCCGAGGTGGAATATCCATTAACGGTCACGGTGTCATTGCCTTGAATGTTTGTAACGGTAGCGACAGGCTTGTAGTCGGATGCACGATAATAGTAATTAGTAAAACCGTCCATACTCCAATTCAACTTTACCGCTCTCGGAGTTATTTCCCAAGATATTGAACGCGGAGTGAACGAATAGTTATTGACATCGCTCGACGCGGAAGAAACCGTGATATCGTCAAGTACATAGTTTGCTACATCTTTAGCAACAAACGAAGCGGTCGAATCGATACCGAACGATGAAACTATTTTAGCCGTTTTGACGCTGTTTACGGACTCGTTATAGCCTACATTTAGGTTCTCTCCCTCAACCAATCCGACAAGTGCAAACGAATAACCGTGGTTTTGTGCATCGTAAACGACGAAACCGTTTACCAAGCCTTCACCGGATGCGGTGAATTCAACGGTAAGCGCTTTTTTCGCTATTGTCCAATTCTTGCTAATAGATTGTGTACCGTTAGCGAAGGTGTAACAATCGGCTCTTGAACCGACAAGGGTTACAGAAACTAAATAATCGCCTGCATTTTTACCGCTAAACAATTGTGTATATACGCCCGAATCAAAGGAAACCGAATAATCGCCTGCATTCGTTGAAGTAGCAGATAATCCTATATAATTTGCATCATAATCCTCGGACAATATACCCGAAACGGTTAATCTAAATAAATAATCGGTGCCGTTATATGTACCCGCAGTACCTGTCCAAGTCGCATCGAGAATCTTTGCGGTGATGTTGTATTCTTTATTACCGTTATCAACGGTATCGCCTAAAACATAGTTAGAATTACCGATAACCGCCGTTACCGATAAAGAATGGGTACCGACCACGCTTTCGCCCGAATTACTGTATTCGAACGACACGTTATCACCCATATAGATCTTGCCGTCATTAAATTGACCTTCGTCGACACCGACAGAAACCGCATGTGCTTTAGGTGCCTTTAGGGTGCCGTCATAAACCCAAGAGAAGTCGCTTTCGCTCGAATTCTCACCGGTCCAATAAATTTCGGTTATCGTCTTAGGTATAATTTCCCAACTGCATTCGACATTAATCGAACCCACAAGGGTGTAGTTATCGTTGTCGAGAGTTACCGCACGAGTGGTATATGTTCCTGCATTTAGTGCGGTATTGGATGAAGAATTATATCCCGTTCCTGTTGTTAGGTATAAATTGACGGTAACAAAATCTTCACCGATACGGTTAGTTACTGTTGCCGACAAGGTGTAGTCGTTTTTGGCATAAATTCCAGTCAATCCGTCAACATTACCGTTAATAGGAGCATTAAGCGTCCAATTCAATTCAACCGCTAATTTTTCTATTTGCCATGAACGTGAGATATCATTCGGAAGTTTATAATTATCGGCGTTTTCTCCGTCAAGTGTCTCTACACGAGCAACATAATTAGATGCGTTTACGCCACTCACATCGCCCGAAAGCACGATATTTACAATATCACCCTCATAAACGCCTGTGGGCTCGGCGGTTATTTGAGATGTTTTGCCGTCATATATCTTAGCGAAAGATCCGTCTGTATCGTCAGACATATCCCACTTTATTCCTATTTCGCTCTTTTCGATATCGAATTCCTTGGTTGCAGTAACAAATGTATAACAAGAGGATCTCTCCCCCGAAATATCAACAGATACAGCATAACTACCTGCATTGATTGCCGAGAAGGACCATATTACGCTATTACCCGATAATACTTTACCGCCATCAATTGCCGACAATTTACCTTCAACGCTATGAGAAGTGAAATCTATTAATTCGTTTTCATAATCGGACGGTATTAAATTAGATATAGAAATGGTGAATACATAATTTTGTTTGTTGTATACACCGCCGTCGCCCGACCATACTGCGGATAGCGTTCTCGGTGTAATTTCCATTTCTTGAGTAGCATTTTCCACACTACCGCCAAGTATGTAATTTACGTTATCGATAAGTCCTGTTACCGTTGCAGTATAGTTACCTTTAACGATTCTATCTCCCGAATATGAATATGTAAACAATACGGTATCGCCTTCATATACCATTCCGTCCTCTACATTGCCTTCGCCTGCCTTAATCGTATAAGCGTGTGCCGTAGGTGCTTTCGCAGTACCGTCATAAATCCACGAAAAGTCGCTTCCGCTCGAATTTTCACCGAGCCAATATATTTCGGTTATCGTCTTAGGTATGATCTCCCAATCTTGAGATTTACCGTTAGCAATTGTATAGTTAGGATTATCGATGGTATCGACCGTTGCCGTATAGTTGCCCTTAACAACGGCAGTATCGCCCGACAACGTTAAATTGACATTATCACCGTCCAATACGCCATTAGGTTTAGCGGTCATTATGTATGAACCTTTTGCATAGGTACCGACAAAGTCGCTTACATTTCCACCGACAGGGGCATTCAGTGACCAAGAAATGCTTATACCTAAAGCGGTTATTTCCCATGTCCATTGAGTATCGGGAAGGGTGTAACAATCGGCTCTTTCTCCGCTTATAGTCACTTCTATTCCGTACAAGCCTACATTTATCGAAGTTACGGACGACGTATAAATTCCGTCGCTACAACTTCCTATACCGATATTGGCGGTAGACTTATTAGAAAGATTGGATATAGAAATAGTCAAATTATTGGAGTAATCAGCGTTAACGATATTACTAATGGTAACTGTAACTGTGTAATTATCTTTCTTATATACACCGCCGACACCGTCAAAAGTAACATCCAAGGATCTCGGAGTAATGTTCCAAGTGCGCTTCAATACGCCGTTTAAGTCCGTCAATCCGTCAAGTGTATAATTGCCACTATGCGTGCCAATCAATTCCACCGCATTGGCGGTATAATTACCGACTATGCACTTTTCAAAATCACCGGCTAATTCTACCGAAACATTGTCGGATGAGCATCTATTAGCGATGTCACAACCGATTTTATGATAATTGCCGTCGTATACGATTTCAAATTCGTTACTGCCGTCAAGGTTCCAGGATAGTTCCACGGTACGCGGTGTAATGCTCCACAAAACGCTATTTTCGTTAGGCAATACGTAGTCCGACTTATTGGTACCATCAAGCGTTATCGATGTGGTATAAGTATTGACATTTACACCTCTGTTGTTGTCCGAGCTAAACGCTATTCCGCTTATAGGATCGATACCGCCAACCGTATTATAAACTAACGAAATATCGTCCGAACCTATTTTATTTACCGTTGCGGTAATGACCGATTCTTTACCGTCATATACCTTAGTAAAGGCACCGTTTCCGTCCGACATTATCCAAGTAAGGGTAAGTTCAAACGGAGTGATCTCCCACTCTATCGAATTATTATCGGGCAAACTATAGTTGCCGTTGTTCAATTCAAGTGCAAAGGTGGTATATTCGCCCACTCTCATTGCACTCGAAAGTGAATTCAAATTGGTACCGTCTCTATAATCGGTTCTATAGCGTGATACCGCTACACTGTCACCGTCTACCACATTGTTTAATTCCGCGTTGAGAGTGTAATTAGAACCTCTATAAATTTTGGTAAAATCTCCGCCGTCAACAAAAGACCATTGTATTTCAACGGTTCGAGCGGTGATAGCAAAGGATTGCTGTAATTTATGGGTATCGGTAGGAAGTGAATAGTTATCTTTATCCGCACCGTTAATACCTACTATCTTAGCAATATAGTTACCGACATCTTTCTTAACGTTGTCGGAATATAATAAACTTACATCGCTTTCGGGAATTACGCCGTCTAACATTGCGGTTACTGTAGATGACACACCATCATAAACCTTGGTAAAAGAGTTATCGGCATCGCTCATACCCCAAGCGGATATTCTTAACTCACGCTTGGTAATTTTGTAAGATGCACTTTCTATATCTTGAGATCCGTCCGAATGACGATAAGATATATCGTAGTTGTCGTTATTTGCCGAGAACGAAACCGTATATATAGCATCGCTGACGGCAGTTGCTGTCGAGGCAAAACGATAATCGGATTGATTAGAAGATGATATGCTCAAACCGCCATCGGGCATACTTACTTGGTTACCTTCATAAATATAGTAAAACTTGCCCGAGCCGTTAAGGGTGACCGTTATAGAGTCTGAACCTACAAGTCCTGATACGACGCAGTACACACCGATCGAATTGTTTCCGTTATAATAGTAAACATACGGATCGGTTGTTTTACCCGAACCCGATTCAGGTTCACCGCCCTTAACGGTAAAGAATCCGTTAGATGTTGCCGATTGTGAATTATAATAGTTATCCGCATAAGGATACCATACAACGGTCAAAACGCGTTTGACAATGCTCCATTCTCTCTCGATATCTGTAGTACCGTCAAGAGTATAGTTACCACAGGAATCACCCGTCAAACCATTAACGGTTGTGCGATAGGTACCTACCTTGATTCGATTATCGTCACCGCCGATTATGGTATCAAAATGATAGGTTAATTCAACATCGTCATTATTGACCTTATTATTTACAAATGCGGTAAGCGCTTTGGGAGTAGCATCGTATTCTATCTCGAGCATATCGCCGTTATACTTAAATCCCTCGGTGTTCCAAGTAATCTTTACGACTCTCGGTTCGATGATAAATATTGTCTTTTCAATGAGTTCATCTTCGGAAATGGTTATTGTATAGTTAGTTCCTACATCATATGTGCCTGCATTTTTTGCCTTGACCGTATATGTATTGGCATTTTTTGCCTCTAACTTAATGCCCACGCTCGACGACGTAACAGTAGCAAGCGTATCATATAGGGTATTAAGCGAATTCAATTCGTCAATAGTTCCGCCCGAGGGGAAATTCGATACCGCAATCGAAGCGGATTTACTAACGCCGTCATATGTATATTTTGCAACGACATCGGGGTATACCACCGTCAAATTACGTCTAAGAATTTGCCACGAATACTCCGCCGTGCCGAACGAACTCTCCGAATAAGGTTTAAGCGTATAATTTGTCGAAGATAGAGAAGCAACCGCTCTATACGTACCCGCATTGGTTTGCGACACATCGCCCGATAGTTTAATGGTAGCACTATCGCCCGAATAAATCTTGTTATCGCTTGTAGAACTTCCGTCCACGCCGTAAAAATCTGCGGTAACCGTATGAGAAAGAGCGTCATAAATAATCGAATTATTAACATTGTCATCTAAACGCCATACAAGTAAAACCGTCTTTGGCAATATCACGAATTGCCCGTCGGTGGCGGTACTTGCGCTACTTTGTTTGATTGTCCAGGCTTGTATATCACCCGAAGAAATGCTATTAACGATAGGAGAATAAGTGCCTTGATTAATTCCCTTAAAGGTAACGGAAAATCCGCCAATACCGTCGGAAGAAATGTTTACGCCTTCACTAACAGAACCGTTCAATTCGTACGTAACTCTAATAAGTTTATTTTCTACTAAATCTGTCAACACGGTCGGAGCAATATCGTTATCTCTAAAATCGGTAGACCAAAATCCCGAATAGGAAACCGTCTTACCCTTGGATACATTATATTCGTACACCCAATCGGTAGCAGTAGACGTGTATTCGGGGCCCGATAATTCTCTGGAGTTAACCGTCCATTCTATTTTGTATTTTGAACTGAATTTATAATTGGTTGTATAAGCATCGCCGTATTTACCGCTATGCTCCTTGGTGGAATTATCTTCGGTCAAGGTAAAGGCAACAGAATAGTTGCCTGCATATTTAGCAAACAACGCAAATGTGGTATCATTCTCAATAAAGTTATTCGCCAAGTGCTCTGAAATATCGCTAAGAGCGGAATAACTCGACTTAGATTGAGAATTACCCGATAAAATACCTGTAAATCTAAATCCGCAAGACGAAGGTGTCGCTATATCGGTTTCAATTTTGATGCCGTCGCCCGATAAAAGTCCGTTAAAGCTAAACGAATATCCGCCATACATGGAGTCTCCCAATGTGTTATTACCCACGGAAGTATGCACGAAAGTGACGGTAAGTTGTTCTATTTCCCATCGATATTCATAGAAGGGCTTTCCGTCGATATTCAGTTCATAGTTACCGCCGTCGAATCCGCACAAAACGATACCGTAAGAACCTGCATTTATTTCGGCGAAACTTAGCGTATTATAGTTGATATTGTTTTGCTCGTCGTAATAAAGCTTGTTATCTCCGCCGTTGACGCCGACCGCAATAGCCTTATCAGCATTGTCGCTCAACCACTGTGCTTTTGCGTTATCGGTTAAACTATCCCAATCAGGGGGAAGATCGGATATTCTAATACCCAAAAGAGATGCCTTAAATGAAAGATCGACAATGTCCTGAGTGGAAGAAAATCCCGCAAAGGTCAAATCGAAGCCGTGACCTTTACCGTCGTATACGAACGTTGCGCTATCCGTTTCGGGTTTACCGACTATGTCTATGGTTCTTGCTTGAATTTTGAATATGGGATGCGACTGCGCAAGTGAATAATCCGCCAATTCCACACTCCAACCGTTCAACGAGCCGTCGCTATTGAATAGATTATACCAATCGTTTACGCCCACATAATATACACCGATTCCACCCGTTCTTGAAACGAATTCGCCTTCTCCGACATCGTCTCCGCTCCAAATTTCGTTTCCGTTGATGACAATGTTCCTACTTGTGTCAAGTTGAATGCCGTAGTTATTGTAAAGTCTATATAAAATCTCCAAGTTCGAACTGTTAAAACTTGAACTGTTAAAATCGGCAAACACATTATATAATCCAGCCTTATTGCCATCTTCACGAGTCCATAAATACTTGAAAATAGTCTCGAAGTATTCAAAATCGCCCTCAACCAATCCGTCTACGCAGATATAGGGATGCAAAGCAAAAGTCGAACTACCGAATTCATATTCGGTATTACCTTGATTGAGCAACGAATAAGACCCTTCTATCACCAACAAAGAAGGATCGCTAATTACACCGAACATCTTATAAGACGGCGTGAAGTACAAAACCACGCCCTCTCCGTTAACACCCGAATAGGGGTATATTGTAGAGGACGGCAAACTCACAGCATCGTCCGCTTTGCTATAGAATTGCTCGTCGGTATCGTACCAAATATAGTTTGTATTTTTTGTAGTGGTACTGTTTGATTGTAAAAGTCTAATATCGCTCGGCGTATAGGTACCCGCATCACGGAAAGGCGCAACACTTTCATAGCCTATCCTACCGTTAGAATAGTTATATCCGTTGACATCTTGACCTACACTACACTTATAGTTAAGTGCAACTATGCTTACGTCTATTCCGTAATTCCACTCGGACTTACCGTTATCGTCATAGAACCATGGTTTACCACTACGCTCTAAGGCAATCGTTGCATCCGCCTTGGCAAGGTCTGTTGCGTCGATAATTACTGCATCGTTAGCGATTATATCATATAACGGCAATTGAACGGAACCGTTATAATAGAATGTTTCATTGGCAACATTATTAAGTTTAACCGATATAGGCTTGATAGTGAATTCACCCGTATCGGAAATTTCCCTTTTCAGTGTAGAGGTGCTTCCGTCTACATTTTTAATGGATAAATTTGCCGTTATCTCTATTGTATATTTTCCCGATTCGCTTACAAGGTAAATGGCATGCTCGCCATCCAAATAAAACACATATTTTTGTGCTTGCCCCGAGGAAGACTCCCACCAATCACCCCAAACATAGTTAATTTCTCTAATTCCGTCGGCATCGTGTGAATAGGACACATAGTCATCGAGTATTATCGAGTTACCGTATAACGCATTGGCATCCGATACGGTAACAGTATGGTTATTCATACTCCATTGGTAATAGACATGGTAACCGCCTAATTCTTTACAAATAAAGGACGACGAATAGGATGAACCCGCACTATAATTCCAGGAAAGTGTACCCGAGGTATACTTACCGATAGTGTACTTACCATTCGCGGTAAATCCCGTATAATTATTATTACCGTCTAATCGCGACAGCGTATTAGCCGAGCTTTCGCCGTTTTCGTTCAAGGTAATGTTTTGACCATAAACATAATAACTCACCTTATGAATTTCAGTAGCGTAATTAGTTCCGTCGGTATAAACGTCATAGCTAATCAAAGGGTAGTTGTTTTCAGTCCAGGTCGCTTTATAACCATTGGTGGTAGATTCCCATCCGTTAAAATGATAACCGTCTTTAGTAGACAGCGGGAAGTTTTGCACTTTTGGAACATTGCCCCTTATTTTTAAGGTCTCGGTTACGTCTTCATCTTCTAAATTAAAATTAGTTATTGTTGTAGTTCCGCTAAATTCAACTTTGTACTGTATACCCGTTACACTTGCGTAAGAAATATATTCACTAGTACTTGCTTTAGTACAAGATAAGTCTCCGTGAATGCTAATAGAAAAGCCCGACTCAGCACCTGCGCCAAGAGTAAGCATTTGTTCTATTGTTCCGGATTGTGTTACCCATTTTTCTTTTTTATAATCATCACCCGCTTGAGCTTCATTTCCATACGTTTCCGTTACAAAAGATCCCGAAGCATACCCTTGTGAAACACCTATCCCAATTCTTGCCGTTGCGTTTTGCGAAGCCCCTCCACCGGTAAATGCACCACAAACATAATCAACATATACCGTCACCTTGACAGTCAACCCTGCTTGTAGTGCTCTTTGAGCGTCATTAGATAAAGCAACATAAAAATGAGCATAGTTATCTAATGCCTTGTTGTTTCCACTTGGCTCGCTACTATTTGAATCAGAAAATCCTTGCTTGCCAGGCGAAGTAGAACAATTACTCCAATAACACCAATACAGGCCAGAACCTGGAGTCCAACTCACTTGCTTGTTTGTAAGCAATATTCCACTCCAACCTACATATGTTCCAATCAGCGTTCGATTAGCATCATCGTTATAATTCATAGAACCATTACTATCGGTAGTAACATAATTTCCGACAGTCGCCCAGTTTTCCAATGATTTTTTAGAAATGTTAGTTGTACTGCTAATATTCAATCGAGAAGTCGCAGTATCGAATATCGCATATAGCGTTATATTCTCTGCAACATCGGCAAAATAAACGTCAGATCCCGAACAAACGGTACCGCCGCTCGTTCTCGACCAACCTCTAAATACATATGCACTTTTATTGGTTACGGTGCGGAAATCTTCATCACCTATACCGACGCCGTAATAAAAAGATGTTTTGCCATCGCCGCGACTTGTACCTTTGGTGGTATCGATACTATATGTGATACTATATTTATGAGCTTTCCACCTCGGATATAAGGTACAGTTACCGCAAAGAGCATAGAGTTTCCAATTTCCGTTAGATTGCTTTTCAAGGTCGACAGATACGCCGGCAATATCGCCGTCGGTATACAGCGCATATATGCCTATTAAATCATAGCCTACTTTCGACGTTTCGATTTGGAATTCTACGTCGCTGTACATCGAATATTCACCGCTTACCTTAGTTATTTTGGTAATACCGTCATTTTCACCGCCATTAGCTGCTTGTACCGATTTCCAATATGCGTATAACGTTACAGTTTGTGATTTGGTATGATTATTAGGGTTAACCTGATAGGGATAAAAATGCGAATCTTCTCTATAATCAGGGTTACCAGAATCGGTGGATGTGTGTTCTACAAGCCATCCGTCGAAGGTGTATCCGTCATATGATGCATAGCCAAGACTTAAATATGTCGTACCACTTACAGATACACCGCCGAAATTTATTTCGTTATCGTCGGAATCAAATAATCTTGCTCCGTCTTTACCGTTATTATCGTATTTAACCGTATATTCGATCTCGGTGAAAATAACTTCTACATAAGAATATGGCTTAATATTACCCTTCGATATGGTTATACTGCTCGTACCTGCCGATTGATTATAAGTAGAAGTGGGTGCCGATACAAAATCCACAAGTTTCCAACCCTTAATGGAATAATTATTGTTAGATGTAGACTCGTCAATATAGTAACCTACGTTCGCATTAGCCGTTGCTGTGAGTGTGTTATTATTAAACTTAACAACCCCGCCCCAGTTGCCCGATGTGAGACGGCCTAATGAATTATTATTTGCATAAATAGCGATTCCATCGGTTTTAAACGAAAAAGTTAGGTTAATGTTATAAAATCCGCCATCAAGAGCATAATCCGATATTGCGCCGAATATTAAACGAACGCCAATAGCATTACTATTTACATCGCTACTCGTAGACCACGAACCATCGCCGTTTTTAAAATCACCTGCATAAAAACAACTGTTTTTAAAATTACTCGTCCAATAGGCATCATCCTCGCCTCTCGAACTGTCTATAGGGTCACTATTAATATTTGTTCTGGATTCGATTATCCACTGCATAGCAGGAGCGTTTTGATCGGGTTCTCCATCCGAGAAATGTGAATTTGTACTAAAATATAAATTAACGTTACCGTTACGGACCGCTTGAAGCATATTTCCGTCAAAGATAATATCGATCCACCATACAAACGAGTAATCCGATCTTCCGTTCCACCAGTCATCCCCGTCATAATCAACAAAACCTATTGAACCACCATTCCCAGCACTATATTGTAACTTGTCTATGCTTGGCTGTTTCTTAGCATCCGAGCCAAGTGAAAAATATTGGCGTCCATTTTCATTAAAAGCCGATTCCGTACCCTGATATACGCCGTAAGGAAGTCCGTTTTTACCATTCGAAATATCCGAATCGGAAACGTCACTTAGAGTGTAGGCTGTACCTAACGACGGCGCCGACCAAGATCCGGGACCGTTACGAGCATAGGCGACTTCGAGGGTGTTTGCGTTACTGTTAGTTGGAATTAATCCTTGAATAGCAGAAATAGCAAAAGCGAATACAAGAATCAAAATTAAAAAAGTCGCAACGCTACGGAGAGAGTTAAAGAATCTACCCTTATTACGTCCCGACTTAGTTGGATTATTTTTAGATTTATGATTATTTATAGCAAAAGTAACGTTTTCTTCCAACGCTTCGTTTTTATTCGAAATGCTTTCTTTATACATTCTTGCCATATATACCTCGTAAATGAAGCCGTTATTACGCAGTTAATCAAACTCGATACATAAATATGTTAGTGAGTTCGATTTTTTATCACCACGAAACGTCAATGTAAATATATATAAATATTTACGCTAATATTTTAGCATTCTAATGTGTAAAAATCAATGTAAGACCTGTGAAAAAACGGTGAAATACCCTTATTAATCATTAATTTTGGTTAACCTTTATGTTTGTTTGCTTTATAAATATATAATCCAAACCAACGAAGTTATGTACAAAGTTTATTCTTTATTTTGCGGAATCAGATACCGATGCCTTAGGCATCGCTGCTACGCCGTTCGACTTCAGGGCGGTGCCCTTTCGCTCAGTATGACATATATGGGTATCAGTATGACTATACTATGTGTCGCACTACAGTATCAAATGTCATTCTGAGCGGAATACGAAGTATGGAGTCGAACGGCGTAGCAGCACCGAACATAGTGAGGTGGAATCTTATTCCTTGTTATTGAAGCGGATACAATAACCCAAACTTATCGTATCGTCCGCAAGATACCAAATTGTTATACAATTTGATTCCTCACTCCGTTCGAATTTCGACTTCGCCTACGCTCCGCTCAGTATGACGGCGGACGAGAGATCTGCATGACATTGATGATATCAAATAAAAAAGGAACCCACCAGCATAGCTGGTGGTTCTTCATTTTCGGGCATAGCCCTTGTTTACTAGTCTGGGTGCTTAGCA
>CAYMNK010000009.1:0-95109 GCA_964391805.1 uncultured Christensenellaceae bacterium
GCAGGGTACGAGGTGACATCGCATGTTGGTGTCAAAGTATCATTTTTCCACCAATGTGTGATTTTACTCGTTTATTTGTGTTTATTTTATTATACAACATCGACAAATTACTTGGTATGATTTACTAATTTATGATTTACTAAATCGTAAACCACGAAAATATATATTACAAGATTCGCGAGGCGTTTAGTAATCGACATATCCATATCAATGCAAGCATAAGCGCCCAATCAATGTCATACTGAGCGGACACAGTCCTGTAGTCGAACCCGACAGGGCGACGCATCGCGTCGGTATCTGATTCCACATACAAAAAAA
Source organism: uncultured Christensenellaceae bacterium (assembly GCA_964391805.1). GTDB lineage: Bacteria > Bacillota > Clostridia > Christensenellales > CAG-1252 > RUG14300. Next base: position 319 of record CAYMNK010000009.1, read on the forward strand.
CCACCTTGGAATGTATCGAAAACATTCAAAGTGGTAATATATCGATTACTTATTTTATCAATTATATTTCTTTTCTAAATACTCAAGGGCTTCTTTATAACCGTCAAAACCCTTGCCTTTGATAACCTTTTCGGCGTACATTGAAATGTAACTCAACTTTCGAAAATCTTCTCTTTCGGCGATATCGGTTAGGTGAACTTCTACCGTCGGTAGACTGACGGCCTTTAACGCATCGAGAATGGCAATACTCGTATGAGTATATCCGCCTGCATTGATGACTATAGCGTTTGTTTCGTCAAAATAGCACGATTGGATTTTATCGATTATATCGCCTTCGTGATTACTTTGGTACAGTTCGACTTCTACATTCAGTTCACTTGCCCACTGTTTAATAAACGCTTTTAGCGCCACAAAATCTTTATCGCCATACAGATGTTTTTCTCTTATACCTACCATATTAAGGTTAGGTCCGTTAATTACCGTAATTTTCATAAATCACTCCTACAAGTTCCTTTATAGTATCGTCTATTGACGAATTGTTATTTATCGTAATATCAGCTAATGACTGATAGACGGGGGTGCGTTCCGTTAATAATCTTTGATACGCCTCGTTTCCTCCTTTCATGAGGATAGGTCGACCTTTGAATGAAACTTCCGATCTCGTGAGGTATATGACTATCGAGTTTTGTTTAATCATTCTATAAGCATCGTTGCCCATTATCGTACCGCCACCCAAAGCGATCACGGCTCCGCTAAGTTTCGAAACGTCCTCGAGCATGGCGTTTTCTATCTTGCGGAAGTACTTTTCGCCACTTTGCCTGAAAATATCGGGGATATCTCGTCTTTCCTTGCGAATAATTTCCTTATCGAGATCAATGAATTTTCTATTGAATTTGATTGATAGGCATCGTCCAATGGTCGATTTACCCGAAGACGGCATACCTATAAGCATTATATTCCTTTCGTTCAGCGACAATTCTTTATAGATTGCTTCATATTTGTCACGGTGATTCTCTCCGGTAAACAATTCCGATGCCTTGATGGCTTGGTGAATAAGCATTCCGAGTCCGTTAGCATTTGGAATACCGAGTTCGTCGGCTTGAAGCAATAGAGCGGTTTTATAAGGGTTGTAGATGACATCGCCTACGAATTGGCATTTAGTGAACGGCGTAAGGTCTATAGGTGCGGTTAGGTTGTTGGGATACATACCCACGGGGGTAGTGTTAATGATGATTTCGGCATCATAATGGAGGTGAAGATTGTTGTAGTTATTTTCTTCCTTTCTGCCAATTACGGTGACTAATGCACCCTCGTCGCGCATATAAGCTTGAACTACAGCACTTGCACCGCCTGTACCCAAAACTATAACCTTTTTACCCTTAACCTCAACTGAATTGTCCTCTATAAGGTGTTTAAAACCATAATAATCGGTATTGTAGCCGTATAAAACGCCGTTTTTTCTAACAACGGTATTGACAGCACCGATTTTACGTGCATTTTCGGATAGCTCGAGATATTGCATAACCGTTTTCTTATAAGGAACGGTTATGTTGAAGCAGTTGTACGGACCGTTTTTTAAGAGGGACTCGATTTTGCTTTCGGCAATTTCGACATTCTCGTAACTGTAGCCGAAGTGACTATGTATCAAGGGCGAATAGCTATGCCCGAGATTCTTACCGATTAAGCATGCTTTTATCATATTTCCGAATAAGAACCCAAAAATGTCAGGTTGTAATTTTTATCCAACTCGCACAAAAGGTTGATGACGTTGGATTTGTGAATATCGGCTTCGAGGTCGAAATAGAAAACGAATTCGAATACCGAATTTGTGACGGGACGTGACTCCAATTTAGTAAGACTTATGCCCTCTGCATAGAATCTACCGAGCACCTTAGAAAGACTGCCTGCCTCGTTGGGAAGGTTTGCCATCAAACTGATTTTTGTGCTGTTAGCGTATAGCGTTGGGCGATTGGTGATGCAAATGAAGCGGGTATAGTTGTTAGAATTATCGGCAATATCGCCGTCGACGATATGCAATCCGTACAACTCGCTACATTCTTTCGATGAAATGCTTGCCACATCCGTTCTACCGCTTTCCGCAACTTTTTTAGCGGCGATAGCTGTGTTTTCACAAGGAATGATATTTGCGTTAGGGAATCGCTTAAGGTATTCCGAACATTGATTGATGGCTTGTTCGTGCGAATAAATCTCCTTTATTTTGTCGGTAGTAGCGCCGTAGTTACCCAATAGACAGTGCCTAACGCTTATTTTGGTACTCGCCACGATATACGCTTTGTATTTTTTGAGTAGGTCGTATACGGCGTTAACCGAACCTGCAGTACTGTTTTCGAGAGGCAAGATTCCGAATTGACATTGACCGCATTCCACCGCTTTGAATACACTTTCAAAGGTTTTTACATAGGTGATATCGGAAATTTCGAACATTTTTGATGTGGCGATCGAACTGTAACTACCCAAGACGCCTTGACATGCAACGGTAGCCGATGACGGTAAATATTCACGATCTCTTGAGGTTAATTCGGTAAGCATATCGAATAGTTCACCCGATTGCTCGGATAACGCGGATTGATATGATTTACTTGTTTCAAAAACCGTTTCAAACACCCTTTTTGTGTATATTTTCAAATCATTGTCTACCAAAGCGGTAACCCTATTGACGATTTTCTTTTCTCTATCCGGAACTGACGTCGGTACGTTCAGTTCTTTTTTTGCATCGGCGATTTTACCGACCAACTCCATGCGGTTGGCATAAAGCAGAGCGATTTGATCGTCGATGACGTCTAATTTATTTCTGTATTCTTCAAGCTTATTCATCTTGACTCCTTAGTAAATTGTCTAATAATGCAAAGGCAACAGCCGATTCTATCGGTGCGGTAGCGCGCGGAGCGATACAAACGTCGTGTCTGCCCTTGATCGATATTGTTGTATTCGTTTTTGAAATTATATCTATAGTTTTTTGTTCCTTACCAATGCTTGGTGTAGGCTTTATGGCGGTGCGAATGGTAATCGGAGCCCCGTTCGTCATACCGCCGACTATTCCGCCGTTATTGTTGCTGTAAAGTTTGACTTTATCTCGGTCGTAATAATAGCAGTCGTTAGCTTGTGAGCCTTTAAGGGACGCAATTTCGAATCCTAATCCGAATTCTACCCCCTTGACTGCGGGAATTGCAAATATTGCAGATGCAATACTGCTCTCTAATCCGTCGAACAAACTGTCACCAACTCCCACCGGTAATCCGTAAATAACGGTTTCGACAATACCGCCCACGCTATCGAGGTCGCTTTTTGTTTCCGACAGTAAGTTATCGATTTTGTCGCGAACCTTCTCTAAAAAGTAAAACGGATTATTTTTTGCTTCGATTAATTCTTCTATCGTGGGAATTCTATCCTTATAGCTGAAACCTTTGATACCACCTATTTCACTTAAGTAAGAAGCAATTATTATTCCTTTTTGTGACAGCAGTTGTTCGCAAATACCGCCTGCAATGCATATAGGCAGGGTAAGTCTTCCCGAGTACTTACCGCCACCCGAAAGACTGACTTTTTCGCCGTATTTCACCATCGCGGGGTAGTCTGCGTGAGAAGGACGCGGTTTATATTGCAACTCCGAATAATCGTTTTTGCGAAAGGAAGTATTCTTGACCGATATTTCCACAATTTTCTCGGTAACCACGCCCGTTGAATCGATACCTTGCTCGATATTCATCAAATCCGGCTCGGTGCGTGACGTCGAATATAGCGAGTTGGTCGCTTTACGTCTATCGACGTGTTTTTGAAGTTCTTCGAGGTTGATTACTGTCCCCAAGGGGAGCCCAAGAATAGTAACGCCGACTTTATCGCCATGCGATTCTCCATATACGTCCATAATCAAATTGTTTCCGAATTTAGGCATCGATTTTACCTCCTAAGTCGCAAAAATCATTATAGAAATCCCGATAACTTTTGTTTACGGCATCTTCGTCGGTAATCAATGCACCTTTTTCGGAACAGGAAGCCAAAATTGTAGCGCTCATCACTATTCTATGGTCGTTGGCGCCATCTACCACATTATCGCCTATAGGTTTACCGCCCTCGATTATTAAATCGGAATCGCGATATTCGGCATTGATTCCGAAAGCGTGAAGCATATTGAGGGTACTTTCGATTCTATCGCTTTCCTTGAGTCTGAGTCTATCTACCGAATGGAGCACCGATACTCCCCTGCATTTTGATGCGAGAACAGAAACAATAGGCACAAGGTCGGGATAGTCTTCCATGTCATACTCGAATGCGGTTAGATTGGAACTTATTACTTCTACCGAATTATCGCCAACTAAAACGAGGGTGTTTGCCTTTTTGAGGATGTTAATTATTTCTCTATCGCCTTGGAATGAATCAACGCATAAATTCGAAATGCGAACCCTTCCGTTAATTGCGCCCGCAACGAGCCAAAACGACGCATTGGACCAGTCGCCTTCAATGAAAAATTTTCGGGGTGAATGATAACCGCCTCCCGGTAAATGATATCCGTCGGGCATTTGTTTGACATCGACTCCGAATTGACGCATGCAATCCAATGTTATATCTACGTATTTTTTACTTTTCAACTCACCGTCAAGGGTTAAAAAGGACGGGTAGGGTAGATTTTGCATTGCCATCAAAAGTCCCGAAACATATTGAGAACTTATATCGGCTCTGACGGTAATTTCGTTAGCCCTTGCAGAGCCCGATACATTGATAGGTAATCCGTTTCCTTCAATAACGGCGCCAGCATTTTGAAGTGCATCGATAAGAGCCTCGTTCGGTCTAAGGGGAAGTCTTCCCTCTCCCGTTAGCGTGCATTTTACACCGAGTACAGCGACTAAAGGCAATAAAAACCTCAATGTACTACCGCTTTCCTTTACATTGATAACCTTGTTTTGACAGAACTCGGTTATTGGTGTTATGCGATAAATTGAGCCATCGTTTTCTATGGTCGCGCCGAGTTCTTTTAGCACATTAATCGTCACTAATGTGTCTATACCGGGAACATTCCCGACCAAAGTTGTCGGGCGATCGGCAAGTGCAGATAATATAAGCGCTCTATGTGCATATGATTTTGACGAAATCGCATCAACTTTTCCGTAAATTGTGGATGGGGAGACCTTAAACATTTAGTAATGCCTCCAGGTAACATAATTTGACTTTTTCCACCGTGCAATTACCTATTCCTCTGATTATAATGAGGTTAATGAAATCGGATTGAGCTTTTTTATCCTTACCGACCTCTTGAATAAGCGCTCTATTAGGAAAAGGCGCCTTGCTCGGTAGTCCGAATTTATCCAAAACATTGGATATATCGCGATAAACCTTTTCAGAACAATACTTAGACATGTAACTTGCTTTAGCCATTTGGCGTAACCCATATGCTACCGCCAAGCCGTGAGGAAATGTAAAATCGGACAATTTTTCCAATGAATGTCCTAATGTGTGACCGAGATTTAGCAAAGTGCGCAACCCAAGGTCGAATTCGTCTTTTTCCACCACCATTGCTTTATATTGAATGCTTAAAAGTATGCATTTTGCGAAGTCCACGATCGGTTTATTGAGTTCGTACCACAAATCTCCGCCCATTAGAACACCGTACTTGATAAGTTCGCCGAGTCCGTTTTCGAATTCGTTTTTAGGAAGCGTTCTAATTGTATCGATATCGAAATATACGCCGATAGGCTGATAGAATGAACCTATCAAATTTTTACCTTCGGGAATATCGAGTGCGGTTTTACCGCCAACCGAACTGTCGATGCCTGCAAGGAGAGATGTCGGTACTTGAATATACTTTACTCCTCTATGGTAGGTGCTTGCCACGAATCCGCACATGTCGCCTACAACACCGCCACCTAACGCAACCAATAGGTCGTTGCGCTTGAATCCGTTTTTTGCTAAGAATGAAACGATATCGGCATATACCGATAGGCATTTACTTCTTTCTCCCGCCGGGAAAACAAAATTCAACACTTTCTTTTTCTTATCTTCGAATCCCTTTTGTAGTTTTTCGAGATAAAGCGGTGCTACGTTTGAATCGGAAATGATACAAACGGTAGAGACGTTCGCCAATTCCGGAACAAGTGCGGGAATCTTTTTCAAAAGACCGTTTTCGATGATTACGTTATATCCGTTATGTGTTTTTACTTCGACAAGGCTCATATTGTATCCTTAAAAATAGTATAGTACAATATATTATAATTAATTTTATACATATAAATCAAGTATTACGTGCAAAAAAACTGTTAATTACTCGCACTAAGAGTTCAAGTGTTTATTGACTTAACGGTGAAAAGGTATTATAATTAATTCATTGGAGTAAAAAAATGGGTAGATCGGTTAAGTCTGTAATCAAGACGATCAAAAAGGGATACCCCATGCTGACGGTGGAGGAATACTGTAATTGTATTCGAATATCGGGTGAGTTAGACAGCTGGGACGAAATAGTCAAGGTAGGTAAAATGGCAGTTACCGACCATTCTCTTGGCGTTCTCAACGATGTTAAACTCAAGGGATTCGAGGAGAAGCCCCATACTCCAAGGCTGAAGGACTTCCATTTAGACGGAAGACATTACGACGTAATGATTATCGGGGCCGGAGCATTTGGATGTGCCGTTGCGAGAGAATTATCGAGATATGATATTTCGGTGCTAATGGTCGATAAGGAAAACGATGTAGGGATGGGACAATCTTCGAGGAATGACGGAGATATCAGAGTTAATTTCTATCTCGATCCTAAACAACTCAAGTATAAGTATAGCGTCAAGGGTCGTGATATGTTTGATCGTATCGCAGAGGAATTGTCGATTGATTATAAACATACCAGTCGACTTGTTTTGTTTGAAAATAATAAACAACGATCATCGCTTCCGAAACTCAAAAAGTACGCCAAAAAATCCAATAACGAAGTCGAATACCTATCCAGAAAGCGTGTGCTTCGCAATTACCCCTTTGCACCCAAATGGAACAAGGGCGGTTTTTTGCTGAAAACAGGCGGAGAAATATGTCCTTATCAATATGTTATCGCATTAGCTGAAAATGCGGTGGAAAACGGAGTAGAATTATCCCTTAATACCATAGTCGAGGGAATGTATATAAAGGATGGGTACATCGATAGCGTTCAAACCAATCGCGGTAAAGTGTATCCCAAGTTAGTTATCAATGCTGCGGGTGTATTTAGCGATAAAATTGCCGAAATGGCAGGTGATCGCACCTTCACCATCCATCCAAAAAAGGGCACTATAGCGGTTTTTGATAGGAAAAAGCATAAACCTGTCACCACATCGATGCATAGGGCGTCTTTCTTAGAAAAAAAGGCTGAGCGTTCTGCACATTCCAACGGAAGCGGAGTGTTCCACACTATATATGGAAATACATTGATCGGTCAGTCGCTTGAGGAAACTCCGTATCGAGAAGATTATACCACCGACAAAAAAACGGTTGACGAATTGTTGTTAACTCAAAAGCAACTTGTAAGCGCACTTAATAATGATGAGATTATCACCTATTTTTCAGGAATTAGATCGGCAAGTTATGAGGAAGACTTCGTTGTTAGACGTGGTATTTTTACCAAGAATATTATCGAAATAGGAGCTACACAATCACCCGGGCTCACAGCTTCCCCGGCGATTGCCGAAGAGGTGTGTGAGTGGTCGATAGAGATGCTTGACGGCGCCAAAGAAAACTTCTCCTTCCGCCCCTATCGTAAGGGGATAACCAAGGTTAGAGAGATGGAAGATGACGTACGTAATAAGTTTATTCGCAATAATCCCGATTACGGTGTAATAATTTGCGGATGTGAGGAGATAAGTAAAGGTGAGATTGTCGAAGCTGTTAACGGAATCATTCCGGCATTGACTATAGACGCAGTCAAAAGACGTGTTCGTGCAGGTGCCGGTAGATGTCAAGGCGGTGCATGTTCTCCTCTTGTCGCGGAAATAATCTCAAAAACAGCGGGCATTCCTTTGGAACATGTCAATAAATCGGAAGAGAATAGCCCCATATTGTTTGGTAATACGAGGGGGAAACGCTAATGGAATATGATGTAGTTGTTATAGGCGGAGGCGTTTGCGGTTTATCCGCCTCGTTGGAAATTAAAAGACTTAATAAACGCGTATTATTGCTTGAAAAACAAAAATACGTGGGTGGCGTTGTGGCTAAATGTATGAGTCAAAGTTTCGGCGCCATTAAGTATAGAGAAAATCTTACAGGACCCGAATATGTCAAAAAACTTAAAGATGCTTGTGAACGATTGGGTGTGGTGATACGTACCGAAGCATTCGTCAGATCTGTTGATAAAACCTCTCAATTTATCGTTAGATATGTGGATTGTGAAGGCATCCATAATGTCAAGGCAAATGCTGTGATTTTAGCGACCGGTGCGGATGAGCGTACCTCTCGTCAAGCTTTTTTACATGGCTCGAGACCGGCAGGAGTTTTTACCGTGGGCGAAGTATTGCATTATGTCAATATACTCGGTAAGATGCCCGCCAAAAAGTGTGCAATTTTGGGCGCAGGCGATAGTGGTATGATTATTGCAGATCTATTACACTCTGAAGGTGCCGAGGTTGTAGGCGTTTACGATATTTGTGAATCGATTCCTTATTTGGATTCGAAACAGTTCTTTAAAGTCTTTTTGAAGGATATCCCGATATTTCCTTGTCATGCGATCACCAAGATAATAGGTGATGGACGGGTGGAAGGTGTAGAAGTTGCGACAGTTAAGGATGGCGTAATCGATGAGTCTTCTAAGCGCATTGTGGAATGCGATTCTTTGATAGTTGCCGTCGGATTAATACCCCATATTCGACTTCTTGACAATTTTTCACTTGCTAAGGACGATCATACGGGCAGTTTCGAGGTAAATCAAGCACTTATGACGACACTTAACGGGCTTTTTGTTTGCGGTAACTCGTTAAATAATAACGATTGGGCAGATTATGCCGTCGAAATGGGAGAAATAGCAGGAAGAAATTCCGCTCTTTATAGTCCGCAAGATAGAAACGAAATAAAGATCAAGGCAGGGGAAGGCATATCGTATTTAGTTCCTCAAAGAATTGATTTGACTAAACCCCATAATTCGGTGGTTTGTTACTTTAAACTTAACTCGTATAAGAAAAATTTCATGCTCAAGGTTATTCATCGCGGGCGACCGTTGGCTGTTAAACGTTTTAAATACGAACAAGCAGGTGCATTTAGAGTTAAACTCGACTTTTCTTCAATAGAAGACGACGTAACCTTTGAAATAGCGGATGATGATAGCGTGAATAGCGTATCGATTTATTAATAAAACGATATATGCGGTATCGATATATAAAAACTAAGAAGCATTTGACCATTGATCTATATGGATAAAAATGAATTTAGTCATGTATGGCGTGTACGATAATGGTTTATCATTTTTGTTGTAAATAATTTACATAATTTTTTCTCATTCATATATTTTTATTAATTTATAATAAAATATTTTGAAAATTTATTAGAAAAATATTGTCAAATATAGTTTTTATGTGTTAATATATAAGATATTCTTGTAATATGGATTTTCTATTATTTAGTTTATGATCATATTCTAAGGATAAAAAAGTATAAAGTGTGAGGGAAAGGGTAAATGGAAGGACAAAACGAGAAAAAAGGCTTAGGCAAAATCCTTGCCGGTATAAAAGCATTTTTTTCAAGGAAAAACAAAAGAGACGATTCACCGTCGAAACAAGATGATGTTATTCTCGAGCAAGAGTCTGTCGTAATTGAAACGGAGCAACCTAAAGCGTGCGAAGTAAAAGTTGACGAAGAGATTGAAGTTGAGGATAATGCCGAAAGCGAGGTTTCTAATGTCGAATCTGATAACGATTTAGACAATAGTACCGTAAGCCCGAGTGTTGACGATTTAACTCCTCAGCAAGAATTTGTTGCATCAAAAAATATCAATGTAACCGTTAGCGCTACGACCATTAGAAGTTTTATAGCCAAGGTTACTATGATTAGTGACGACGCTAAGCGGTATTATTCGGAATTGAAAAATTATATTCTTAGCTTTGAAGGAACGCGTACAAGAATCAGTTGGCAATACGAGTCGTTTTATAAAACCAAGACTTTGCTTGGAAGAATGGCAGTTAGAGGTAAGTCCTTATGGATATACCTACCTATTGATATACAAGATGTTCCTCAAGGTATTAACTGTATTGAAATTAACGATAAGAAGTATAAAGGCTTAAAATCGGGGTTGTATATTCAAGGCGAGCGTACCTTTAAACAAGCCAAAAGGCTTATATCGATGGTTATGGATGAACTCGGATTGAATTATATTGAAAAAGAATATGTTGACTACATACCGCCCGAGATGAGTGAAGAGGAAATGTTGGAAAAGAATTTGATTCGTAAAATTCAAACTTCAACCAATATTTCGGATTAATTACATCTAACGATAAACATAGTTTTATTATATATTATTAAATTTTATATATAATAATATCCATATTAAAGAAAGCGTGCCACTGTGCATGCTTTTTTATTCTCTAAAAAAAGACAATAATGTATGATGGGTATGTATGGCGATTAGTAATTACCCGCCAAAATATATGATGTTATGCATTGCATAATATCATTCGCGTCAGCGTCCGTCCGCTGTTATATTGAGTATCGAACTAAGAACAGCACAGTATTATAAAATGTCATTCTGAGCGAAAGACGAAGTCTGTAGTCGAACCCGCAGAGCGACACCCTAGGTGTCGGAATCTTATTCCGCATTATAGATTAAAAATCCTATAAAAAAATACAAAAAATTTTCAAAAAACTATTGACAAATGTCATTATGCTATGTATAATAATAGTAATCATTATCATTTAGGAGTTTTATGAGATATTCGAGACAACGTGAACACATATTGCGAATAGTTAAAGGACGTACCGATCATCCGACTGCAGATATGGTGTATGAGACCGCCAGGCGTGAAGATCCTACCATAAGTATAGGTACGGTATATCGTGATTTGAAGGTTTTAGAGAAGGGTAATCAAATAACCTCTATAGAGACCACCGATACCCGTCTTCATTATGATGGCAATACCGAACCTCACTGTCACTATGTATGCACTCGTTGCGCTACCATTTATGATATCTTTGATATGCCTGCTATGCCCGATGCGATCGAATCCATTGGAACTATTGATGAGGTTAAATGTGTAATATACGGTGTTTGTAACAAATGCCGTGATTAATATAAAAATACTATTAAGGAGAATTTTATAATGAAAAAATTTATTTGTCCGGTTTGTGGTTATGTATACGAAGGCGATGAAATGCCTGCAGATTTCAAGTGTCCTCTTTGTGGAGTACCCGGTAGTAAGTTTAAGGTTCAAGAAGGCGAATTGACTTGGGCAGCCGAGCATGTAGTTGGTGTTGCTAAGGACGTAGATCCCGAAATCATCAAGGGACTTAGAGAAAACTTCCAAGGCGAATGTACCGAAGTAGGTATGTATCTTGCTATGGCGAGAGTTGCTCATCGTGAAGGATATCCCGAAATCGGCATGTATTACGAAAAAGCAGCTATGGAAGAAGCCGAACACGCTGCTAAGTTTGCTGAACTTTTGGGCGAAGTTATCACCAATAGTACTAAGAAAAATCTTGAGTTGAGAGTAGATGCCGAGAATGGTGCAACATTAGGCAAGACAGAACTTGCTAAACTTGCTAAGGCTCAAAACTTAGACGCTATACACGATACCGTTCACGAAATGGCACGTGACGAAGCTCGTCACGGAAGAGCGTTCAAGGGATTACTTGACAGATATTTTGGCAATAAATAATATTTAATCGATATACGGCGTGGTCTATTTGACTGCGCCTTTTTTGTTAATCGAATAAAGTCAAATATAGCCGTTGCAATTTATAGAAGATGTGTGGTATAATAATATAAAACATATTGTACAGGTGAATATTTTGAATAAAAGAATTGTAACCATTTTAATAGTTTTGATAATAGTATTATCGTTTGTGTTGTCGACCACGACCGCTTTTGCTTCTGAAGGGACAAACTATAATTATGCCCGTAAGGATGACTTGATGCCTTCCGAATTGGGTACCGCCGACATTATATCGCAAGCGACAGGAGATATAGTAACTGATATCGAGCGCGATTTTCTCTCCGATAACAAGTTGAAACTATCTTATAGTACGGCAGTAAACATGTCTAACGTAATTGCCGAAATAAACGATGGAAATCTTTTGATGACTATCAAGCCGTTTGAATATATTGCTCAAAACGGAATGACGGTATCTTGGATTCCGTATTCTGTTGGTGACGATTTACTTAAATCTACAAATGGTGAGTACTTGTACAAACTCTCGAACATTGACGATGTCGATTATGATTGTTTAGATGTTGTTTATCGTGCAAATGTTTCGGTAAGAGGAGACGAAATTAATGATTATATTAATGCAACCTACGATTATGCTTTAGAAATTCACACAAAGCTTGAATCGGAGCGGAATCGATATGATACCGAACTTCAAGAGTACAATGAAGCCTATTCAATATATGAAAAGTATTTGACCGATTTAGCAAAATACGAATCGGATAAAGCCGATTATGACGCATATATCAAGGCATATTCCGAATGGACTTTGGCAAAAAATGCATACAACGCATATTTATCGGCATTGGATAAGTATAAGAGCGATACCGAAAAATATGAAGCGTATTTGATAGCTAAAGATAAATACAGTGCAGAACTTCAAATATATCTTGAGTACCTTTCAAAATACGAAGCATACCAAAAAGAACTCGACGAATATAATCAAGCCACCGCCTCTCAAGAAAAACAAACCGCTATATATCACTTGAAGATACTCGATTTCATTACCGATCCTATGACCGACTTAAACAGAACGTTATCGGGCGCGATATTGGGCGATTCCGTTACGAGGGTACTTGCTGAGAAAGAATCGTTAGTGACCATAGGTGGAGTCGAAAGTAGGGCTGTCGATCTTGCGGCATCAGCAACGGAAAAATTACGTGTACTGATCACACGACTGATGCAATGTAACAGTGATGCCGAAAGATACACTTTCTACATTTTTTACAAGAACGAATTGGAAACCAATTTTATCGATTTATTGGTCGCACTGGATTTTATTTATCAATACCCCGATTATAACTTAGTAAGGCGAATAATGGCTAAACAAAACGGTGTAGAAAAGTATGAGATACTTTTAGCACAGCTTTACTGCATTTCGAATGCTTTGACCGAAAATGATTTACCTAACTATGTAACAAAATATAAAGGCGCAAATAAAAAGTATGCAGGCTTTTTCGATGCAGATTACACCATAGGCGTAGATACATCTCGAACCCCTAAGCAAATATTAGGCGATGATTATCTTGAGGATAAACCTATATCGACGCCTCTTGAAAATGGCTATCCCGGGTTGCCAAAAGAACCTGTTGCGCCCGAAGCTGTAGCTAAGCCTACAGCACCCGCCGTGGTCAACAAACCTGTAGAACCTACCAAGGTAGAAAACCCGGGAGTAGAGCCGACTAAGGTCGCGGAACCGATTAAACCCGATGAGGTTATCGAACCCGAAGCACCGATAGAATATAAACCGAGCGACAACGAAATAAAATATGAGAATGCACTTCTCAGCGGAGAACTCCACCAAAGAGAATTGCTGAAAGGTGCTCAAACAATTGTCATCGAATGCGCCTTGACTAAGTATTTTCGTAATGCAAAAATCGTAACGGTAAGATTTTTTGACGGAAAAAACGAAACACCGGTGTGCGTAGTCGATAATATCGAAATAGGAAGTTCGGTTACATATAGCGGTAAACTTCCGACTAAAACTTCGGACGGTTATGACTATACTTTCTCGGGATGGCAAGATGAAGATGGTAATATAATCGATTGTAACAAACTCATTACCGATAAAAGCGATCTTGATTTGTACCCTTGTTTTAGCAAAACGCCTCGTAATTTCCCTGTAATATGGGTGGCGAACGGCATTAGATATGAGAAATACTATCCCTATGATTCCATTCCAGACTATTCTGTGCTTGGCGAAATTACTAAGACTGAATCAGGTGTAAGGGAATACCGCTTCATAGGTTGGGAGTCGGATGGTATTACCTATAAAGACGGTGATGAATTGCCTAAAGTCGACATGACCGAAAAAGAATATGTAGCGGTATTTGAATCGAGTTGGATTGTTACATATAAAGTGGACGGTTACGGTACGAGTATGGCGGTATGGGATGGCGAAATACCGCAGTTGCCTACCGAAATAACTAAAAAGAATACTCGATACACTTATTATACCTTTATCGGTTGGGATAAGGAAATAGAGCAAATACATAGCGACACCACGTACAATGCTATGTTTAAGAGCGAAAACTATGCCCTAAATAATGGGAGTATGATGAGTGCTACATTTGAGGACGATGTATTGAGACTTGACGGCGTCAATGTTAACGATCGGTACACACTTTCCAATGCACTTCAAATAGCCAATGAAAAGAACTTGTCCGTAGTTATCGATTGTGGCGAATCTTTCATTACAATATCTAAAGATAGCGTTAGTGCCCTATTGAATGATGGCGTGGCGTCTATTAAATTTGAAATCATACGGAATTATACTAACGGTTCGTATAGATTCGATTTAAAGTATTATGACTCGGATGGCGTAGAGGTATCATCGAATGCCTATATAACATTTACATTGAGTGGCATTGACTATGATGACTCGAATGTGTATGATAACGATCTATTTACTATATCGAATGACGGTAAGGTGAGTTTTTCCGCTTCTACCAATGGTGAAACCGAAGGCGAATATGCGATTAGGTACTACTATGGTATATCTATTGGCAGTATTGAAGGCGCTACTGTTACTGTCGATAAACTGAAAGCGGAGAGTGGGGATACTGTTGATGTTTCTATATCAGAACTCGAAGACGGTGCCTTTATTAGTGATATTTACTTTATTGATTCAAATGGTGATAAAGTAACCATTAGCAATAAATCTTTTGTTATGCCCGATAGCGATGTGCGTGTAGGCGTAATTGTCGACTATTATAAGTACAGCATAACATTCGAAGCCAATGGCAAGATTTTATCCACTCAAACATATCGTTACGGTGAAAAGATTGATGCACCCACGGTCCCCGATATTTCGGCGGATGAAGGGTACATATATCGATTTATCGGCTGGGACGAAGAGGTTCTTGATGCATATCAAGACATGGTATACAATGCGGTTTTTGAAAGGATAGAGGACGATACTGCAATCGATAATGTTCCGGACGAAGGCTCCCTTGATTCGTTGGTTAAAATATTGGTAATCTTATTTTATGTTGCTATAGGAATTATTGTTGTGCTTGCAGTATTGATTCCCATTTTAGTGGTACGTAAAAAACGCAAAAAATTGGCACAATCATCGAATATCGGCGAAAACGACGAAGATGTTGCTACGGATGATTTGAACATTGTAAATGGTGATGAAAGTATCGCTACCGATAACGGTGATGTTGCTCCCGATGATGAAAATAATGGTTCTAACGACTCAAACATTATCAATGATGACATCGATATTGATAACGATTCGACTGACCGTAATAACAATGATTAATTGGTTGAACGACAATTTTATAATATCATACTGATTCCCGTCCCGTCATACTGAGCGGAAGACAAAGTTTGTAATCGAACTGCGAAGCAGTGCAAGGTTTACCTTGCGGTATCTTGGACGATAACGAACACCATCAAATGTCATACTGAGCGGAGCGAAAGCGTAGTCGAACCCGTAGGGCGACACGGAGTGTCGGTATCTAAAATCCTTAATCAAGGTAAGCTTTAGCGCCCAATTATGTCATTCTGAGGGATAGACCGTAGTCGAACGGCGTAGTCGCGATGCCATAGGCATCGGAATCTTATTACATATTAAAATAAATAAATACAATAACATAATTGTATCTTGCGGACGAAGTATTCCATCTAAAAAACTTATCACTTTATAGACAATTATTTATAAAAATGGTAAATTGTTCGACAATTTGCCGTTTTTTTGTAAATTTAATACAAAATTAGTATTGACAACTTTAAAATATAAATATATAATATTAACATATAGTGCGAAACTATGCTCGAACTATATGTATTTGCATAATTTGCAGCATAAATTTATTTAGGAGATAGTTTTATGAAACAGTTTGGCAAAAAATTGACATTGATCGTAATGGCTCTCGTTTTTGTTACTGTTGCCGTATGCTGTGTTGCTACGGTCGGTAATAACTCCGATATGCCTGTTGCCTCTGCCGAAACTCAGATTTCGAGTAGTTTTTATAAGATTACATACTCGACTCAGGGTGTCGAACTTTTGATTAACGGCAACTTTAACGATTATAAGAGCATTTCTACATCCGATGTTAAACAATTCGGTTCTAAGATAGTATCGGCTATTCGTGATATTATCGCCAATGGTATTTTGGATTCCTATGGTGGTATATCTTTAGCTTCCGATATTTCTGAAGGGTTTGATCCGGGTAGTGTAGATCCGTCTACCTTTGATTGGAATAGTTCCGAATTGTTGAGTCAATTCAAAGACTATGTTACCGATCGTTTAGGTTCAGCCGATGAATTCCAAAAGTACATTGACGGCGAATATGATATCCTTATTGATTACGCAATCGGTAGTTATATCGAGTCCAAGAAGGACGAAATAGACGACCTTCAAGCCGAGTACGATAGAATTCAATCTGCTATCCAAGACGTAGTAGACGAAGCATATGAATCTGCGGTAGAAGATGCTAAGGCTGAGTTGGGCGATTACTTTGACGAAACCGAATGGGAAGCAAAGAAAGATCAAGCAAGTAACAAAGTTGTTGAGCGTGTTGAAAACGTTCAAGCCAACGGTGGTACTGCTTCCATTTCTATTAAACAACTTATCGGTGCTGTAAAAGAAATCTCCATCAACGGTAATGCATTATATTCGTCAATTGACGGTTTGTGTCTTGGCGGAATTAAAGCTATTCTTGCCGAACTTCCCTTACCCGGCGAATTTGGCGCAATGTCGAGTGCCGAACTCGAATCTTTGATCGATTGGACCATTGTTGTAGATACTTCCTTCGGTGCAGTGGACTTTGATGTTAAGTTCGGTCTATTCGGTGATGCTTCCGCTGTTCAATCATGGGCTCGTAAGATTGCTAATAATCTTTCGGTATCGGTTGACGGTTCTAATGTAGAAGTTGAAATGAACGTTCCAGAAATCTTCTCTAAGGCTTTGAAAAAGTTCTACAACTCTGCTAACTTCACCGATTCTCAAAAAGAAATCATCTTCGATCTTTTCGATGATTCTTTGAGTGAAGTAGAGATTCAAGATGCCATTGATTTCTTAAAAGATGTTGATTATAAGTATTGGCTCTCCAATATTTACAATGCCGAATATATGAACTATTACTTCGGTTCATATGCTTCCAAACTATTAGGACGCGAATTTACCGAAACGACCATTGATAATCTTATCACCAAGATTTACAATTTCGTTCTTCCCAAGATTGAAAGAGTTGAGAGTATCTCTCTTGATTCCGTAAAAGATTGGTTGGTTGACAATGTTCCCGGTGCAAGTAGAGTAACCGAATCCGCAACCCTTAATAATCTTGCAGAAAGATTGCTCGATATCATCAATAGAATCGATTGGGCTAAATATGATGCCGAATATATTCGTGAAGCAATCCTAAGCGATTATGTTGATGTTAACGGTAAGATTGTTTCTTACTTGGATCGTTTCGAAAACTCCGAAAGATTTTATGATACTGCTGTAGCATATTATGAGAGAATAATTGAGTTGCTCCCCAACGGTGCAACTAACAAATCTGTTTTAGACTTATACAATGGTGAAGAATTTGTTCTCGATTGTAACTATACCGTTGATTTTGCTAACCTTTTCTCGAGAGTTGCTAACTTCATTAGAAGACACGGTTTCGAAAGTATTGCTAATTATGTTGAGAATGCATCCGTTCTTCTTGACAGAACCGAATTGAATATCGGATTGTATGCCAAGGTAAACGTACCCGCTCTCAATAGAGTCGATTATGAAGTTAAGGGCGAAATCGTTTCGAGCGGATTACTTCCCGAAGGCGTTAATGCCGAAGTTATTACCAATTTAGCAAGATTAGATTCTGTAGACGGCTATGACATCCTTTATTGGACAATTAGAAACGAAAAGGACGAAATCGTTGCTATGCCTAACGAAAATATCGTACTTGTACCGGTATATGACTTCTCTGCAAGTATCAGCGGTGATATTGATGTTGTTTATGAAGACAATACAGAGCATGCTTTATATGCTGTAGTAGACGGCTTCGAAGGCTCCGAATATTCTTATGCTTGGTATAAGGACGGCGAGCTATTAGATAGTTCATTGGATAGCATATCTGTAAGCGTAGTTGCCGATTCCGGTGTTTACGGCTTAGTCGTAACCGATATCAATAGCGGTGTATCCAGAATTTGTGACAATGTAACCGTTTCTATCGATCCTAAGATGTTTGAAGCTCCTTTTGCATGGGACAGTGATTATTCATTCGTATACGGTAAGAATGTATCTGTCGCTTATGATGGAATTGCAAAAGAAAATAAATATGCATATACCGATGTTGTGTATACATATATGCAAGGCGAAAATGTTATTGATATCGAAGAATATGAGTGGAATGTAGGTAACTACACGGTTAGTGCATCATTTGAATTGAATAATGTTAACTATGCTTCCACTGATAATCAACGTAGTTGGACTGTTTCCGCTAATATTGCCATTACTTCAAAGATCGTAAGCGCTCCTAACGAGTGGACTGCTCAATATAAAGCAATCTTCGGTAATGAAATAAATGTCGAATACAGAGGAATTCCTGCTTCTGTTAAATATGCATACACTAATATCGAGTATATCTATAAGCAAAATGAAAATGAAATTGACATTTCTGCAGATGACTTTGTATGGAATGCAGGTAGCTATACTGTAACCGCATCATTCGGTTTAAACAGCGAGAATTATGCAACCGCAGATGGTCAACGTAGTTGGGAATATACAGTAGATATCGTAGTATCTCCTAAGACACTTGTATTGAGTAACGCTAAGTGGAATATTCCCGAAGCACCTGTTGTTTATGACGGTCAGGCTAAAATAGTGGAACTATCCCTTGACGGTGTTAAATTAAGCGACGCTGAAAAAGCTTGTGTAAAAATCTCTTATAAAGTCAATAGTGAGGATTGTGAATCGTTGTCGTTTGTTAATGCAGGTACTTATAGAATAGAGGCTTCAATCGAAAGTACAAGTAGTAATTATAACATTGTTCCGCCTACACTTATTCAAGTATTGACAATTCAAAAGGCTGAAGCTAAGGTTGATGTTGAGTGGAATTATTCGAGCGCAATCGAGTATGACGGTAAAGACCACGAGTTAAATATAGAAGTAAATGTTAAGAGTGGCGAAATTGTTTTAACCAAAGATAAAGATTATTCTTGCAGTATTAATGGTATTAAATCCGCTAAGGATAGTGGTGATTATAAAGCAATTGTTGTTGTAACCCTTAATAATTCGAATTATCAATTAAGCGGTTCTCCTGTTGCAACTCTTGATTGGAAGATTTCTCCTAAAGAAATCGACGCTCCTTCTAAATGGGATGCTAAATACGAATTCGTATACGGTGAAAAAATTAGCGTTGAATACTCTGTAAATAGTGATTATTTCACCGCTGTTCAATATAGTTACTACAACAAGGGCGATGAGAAGATTAATAATCTTTCGAATCTCGATGTAGGCGAATATAAGGTTTGTGCTATATTCTCATTGAATAGTAAGAACTATGTTGTTAAAAACAGCGATGTTAGAGACTGGTCATTAGAAAAGACAATTAACATTATAAGTAAGGAATTAGATCTTAACGGTGTTAAACTAAATAGATCAAAAGATGTATATGACGGTTCTAAGAAGATAATCAATCTTGATTTATCCGGAACAGAGTTAAGTCAAACTGAAAGGAATATCGTACTCAGTAACCTATCTTACGCTGTAAATGGTAAGGACGTTAATTTGCCCATCGAATTGACCGAAGTTGGCAAGTATACCATTTCCGTAACATTTGGTAACAATAACTACAACTTGAAGAATATATCTGCTTTTGAGTATGAAATCGTACAAGCCCCTGTAAATGTAGTAGTTAATTGGGATTATAAATCTGCGTTAGCATATACAGGAAGCGAACAATCTGTTAATGCCACAGTTAAAGTGCTTTTCAATGGTGCTGAGTTAAATGCAGAAGATTATACCGTAAGCAACAGCGGAACATTCAAGGCAACCGAAGTTGGTTCCTATAAGGCAGTTGTAGAAGTTAAGTTAAACAACAATAACTATAAGATTGAAGGCGAAAACAAGGCTGAATTAAGTTGGACAATCGTTGCTAAGGCTCCTTCACAACAAGGCGAAGGAACGAAGCTTGACGGTCAAGATGGAATCAAGATTGAGATTATTGGCGGTTCTATACCTTCAGGTTATGTATTATCATCTAAGTCGGTTGAACTTACCGAAGAGCAAATTGCTAAGATTAAGGAGTTATTCCCCAAGAAAGAAGTAAGTATCATATCTGCTTATGATATCCACTTCGAGGATTCTGCTAAGGTTGAGAAGAATGTTGACGGTACCTTCAAAGTGACATTACCTCTTCCCGAAGAATATAAAGGATTAAGCGAAGAAAGTATTGCAATTGCTCACATTAAGGACGACGGTTCTATCGAAATCATCAATGCATCTATCGTAGACGGAAACGTTGAATTTACGACCACCGGATTCTCAATATTCTCCACTCTTGAATTGAAGGATGTTGACGGTACCAACTGGGCATTGATTATTGTAATTATCGTACTTTCAGTTCTCTTAGTAGTATGTGTAATAGTTATCGTAATACTTGTACTCCGTAAGAAGAAGAAACCTACCGATAACAAACCTGAGGACGAAAACGGCGAACCTGCCGAAGAAGCACCTGTCGAGGAAGAGTCGGTTGAAAATTCCGAAGAGGTTACAGCTGATAATGTTGACGAATCCGAAGAAGTTCTTGTAGAAGAATCTAACGAAGACGAAAATGCGGAAGAACCTACTGAACCTGTTGAAGAACTTGTAGAAGAAGAACCCGCAGAGCCTGTCGAAGAAATCGTTGAAGAGTCTGTAGAGCCTGTAGAAGAAGTTGTTGAAGAAGAACCTGTAGAAGAGGCGGTTCCCGAAGAATCGGAAGAAGTCGTTGAAGAGGTTGTCGAAGAATCCGAACCTGTTGTAAGCGATGACTCGAGCGAACCCGAAAATGTTGACGTAAATATTGACATCGTTGTCGAAGCCGACATTGAATCTAACGCAGAACCTCAAATGGTAGAGGTGCTTGATAGAAGCTTCTCCGCTCGTTTAGCACAAGCAGACGATTCTTTGAAAGCAAACTACAACGAAATCAAGAACTTCGCATTGTCCTTCAAGAATGTAACTTCTCGTATCAGTTGGTCTTATGATTCAATCAACAGAGGTAGAAAGAAGATATGTAAGATAATAATTAAGGGTAAGTCCTTGATAATGTATCTCGCATTGAATCCGTATGAGTTGCCAGAGAAGTATCACCACAAGAGTGTTAACGACGTAAGTAAGTATGCTCAAACTCCTACCAAACTCAAGGTAAGAAGCGGACGTTCAGTCAAGTACGCTAAGGAATTGATTGCTATGATCGCATCTAACTACGAGTTGAAACAACGTGAAGTTGAGAACAATAATTACGTACCCGAAGCACTTAGTGACGAAGAACTTAAGGCACAAGGCTTGATTAAGACTAAACTCGTTAAGGGTAACGGTTCCAATCCTTGGAACAGATAATAAGAAAAATCAATAATAATCGAAGCAGATCATAATGGTCTGCTTCCTTTTTTATTCTAAGTAGCTCGTCCGTTGTCATACTGTGCCAACTATAAAAAGCACAACACCATCAAATGTCATTCTGAGCGAAGGTTGAAAACCGTAGTCGAACCCGATAGGGCGACGCAAGTCGGAATCTAAAATCCATATTAGCAAGGAATAAGATCCTTCGATTCCGCTATCGCTACACTCAGGATGACTATATGGGGCGCTATCGCTTACCTTAATAAGGATAGGGCGATTACTAATCGGCCCCTACAGCGAAAGGGCAACGCCCTGTAGTCGAACTGCGAAGCAGTGCAAGGCTTGCCTTGCAGTATCTTAATTCAAATTATTAAAATGAATCCAATAACATAAACTTATCGTTATTAATTTCCTCTCATTTTCATACAATTATGTTATGGAGTTACACTTTGTCGACTGCAAAATACTTATCAACGGTTGTTATCTCGACCGATATGCTATAGAAGAGGGCGAAAGAATTGATTTTTTATGTTTATCCAACGGATTCAACCCATTTGAATCATATATAGCATATAACGACTCACATCTTATCTCTATCGATTTTGACATTCTTATTGATGATTCCGAAACATTCTTATTCGTAAAAAAACACAATATTGACTTTCGAATATATTTACAGCACACCTTTGCCTTCGATATGACAAGCGGTGTAGCGACCGTTTATAGGGACAGTAATATTTATATAACATTTGATTCTAATGGTGGTTGTAATGTGTTAGCATTGCCCTTTAAATCGAATACTTTTTCTATTTCGACAAATAATTACGGTGATGTTATGTATCTAACCTATTTTGTCGATGGCTGTAAAAGAATGTCGGTCTATTCGCTTCGTTCTTTTACCCATATTCAAACCTTTGCAGGCGATGTCATAGAAATAGACGATAACACGATAACACTTACAATCGAGCGTAAAGATATTCTTTTGAGAAAATCGACACTTGTATATGAAATAAGAAACGAAAAATGTAATAAAATATCCGATTCGTTCGAATGCACGGATGTACATGTGTGCACCGATGCACTCATCCCCGTTTTGTTCTTGGAAGGCGCGATTTCGGGCGATTTTAGCCGAATTGAGAGAGAATACTTGTTTGATGAATTAGTAGACGATATTGGGGGTATTTTGCCGTTATTTGAGGGAATGACGGGTTTTATTCCGCTTGAATATCGAGAGAATATATTTATTGTAGAATTTACCGATAATAGAAGACTTTTTGAGTTTGTTTGTCGAGATAGTAAGATAGTTGATATATTGACCGATTAATTATTGTAAGAGAAAAACATTTTTGTCAAATGCCGTAATAATATTGATTATGTATCAAAAGATATGATATAATTAGCTATATAATTATTAGGAGTATTATTATGGTAAATAAGATAGATATAGAGATAAAAAAACTTGATTCACGAGCAATCCTTCCGGTATATTCGACGGTCGGTTCCGCCGGAGCGGATCTTTTCGCATGTATTGATAAAAGCGTGGAAATTAAACCGCATACTTCTGCTATGATAGGCACGGGTATATCTTTAGCCATTCCCGAAACGCTTGTAGGTTTAGTTTTTGCTCGTAGCGGATTGGCATGTAAAAAAGGCATTGCACCAAGGAACAAAGTCGGAGTAATAGATAGCGATTATCGCGGAGAAATAATTGTAGCTCTATACAATCAATCTGAAGAATCGTTTACCGTTAACTCGGGCGACCGTATTGCACAAATAATATTTATGCCTTACTATCAAGCCAACTTTGCACTTGTCGACGAATTAAGCGATACAATTCGCGGAGAGGACGGATTTGGTTCCACCGGCAGTAAATAAAACCACTAAAGCGAATGATGTTATGCTATACATAATGATGAATGAAGTTTGCCTTCGGCAAATGAAGTTTTGCTATCGCAAAATTATGGATAAATATAAATATGTCATTCTGAGCGAAGGTCGACAGACCGCAGTCGAACCCGTAGGGCGATGCATAGCATCGGAATCTAATTCCTTATTAAAAAAGTTTCTCATGGTATACACTTCATAATAAGAAAGACAATAATATATGACAAATATGTAGGGGGGATTAGTAATCTCCCGCCGAAAGCAAGTCATCACACTTGCTTTTTATTTTGCACTTACCATTATGCATTATTGTCAGTCTAAGCGAAGGTTATTCGTCCGCTGTCATGCTAATTTCCGTCCCGTCATACTGAGCGTAGCGAAAGCGGAGTCGAACTGCGTAGCAGTGCAAGGCTTGCCTTGCAGTATCTGATTCCTTATAAAAAAAATCTAAATTTTTCACTCTTCAATAAAAAAAGAACCCATCAATTCGATGGGTCGCTTTTTTTATGATTCTTTAATTATTCTTCTTCATCAACTTTCTTTTTGAAAGGAACGATTGTAGCGCTCTTCACAAAACGCTTAACTGATTCGTAAGAAGATCTTGCGCTTGCTTCATTATTGAAGGATTCGCCTGCATAGGTGACTGTAGTAGAATTTCTAAGTATGTAACGATAGTTACCGAACTTATCTTTTTCAATGACCACTACACCGCTATAAACAGCTTTTTTGAATGCGTCGATACCATTTCTACAAGTATTAGCTTGAGTATAGATATTACTGCTATAAAGGATTTGTCTATTGTTAGCGTAGAGATAGAAGCGATATCCGTCCTCGCCTTCTTCGATTTCGAAGGAACCCGATTTCGGTGTAGCAGCCTCTTCTTTAGCGATTTGATCCCAATCTACGTCTTTAGCCTTCTTCAGCTCTTCAAGGTACTCTGCGAATGCTTTCTTAGTTTCCTCGTCGGGCTCGATTACGTTAACCTTATAGCTTTGAGCGAACTTTTTAACAGAAGCGATTGAATTTTCACAAGCAATTCTGTTTTTGTAGTTAGGTCCTTGATATTTCTTATTAAGAATGTACTTAAAGCGGCCGTTCTTATCTTGAATAACTATAAACTTACCTTCTTTTACGGCTTTAGCGAAGGTTTCGAATCCCTTCATAGCACCGTCGAGAGAGGTGTAACTATAGCTAACGAATAATTCCTGACCGTTGTTAGCGTCTAATGAGAAATAGTATCCGCTTTGGGTAAGGTAGTAATTAAGTTTACCAACGACAGTTTTTGTAATAATATCGTTCATATGTTTATCTTTAGCCTCCTTTAAATTATTCTCTGGTATTTTATCGTTTTCGATGTTATCGGATGTAACTTCTTCGGGTTCGGGTTGTTCATCAACGTCGCTTTCTTGTTGAATTTCGGATTCTGCATTGTTATTTTCTTCGACAACTTCGGGACTTTCTTCTTCAGCAATTTCTTCAGCAAGAACCTCTTCTTCGGCGATAACTTCTTCTTCGGGAACAACCTCTTCTACAGGGGCAACTTCCTCATCGTTTTGTTCTTCTATATTCTCCGATTGAACCACTTCTTCGTTGACGATTCCTTCGGATATAGGTTCTTCAGCGACAATCTCTTCTATTGGTTCCTCGTTATTTTCAATCGGGCGGGCATTACTAACATTCTCCGACTCTTCTTTAACAGCATTCTTTTCGGCTTCTTTTAGTTTTCTATCCTTAGCATTTAATACTGCAAGCATAATGCATAGAATAATGAGAACAACTGTAGCCACAGCTATTACCAAGAGCATCCAAACCTTGAACTCCAGCGCTCCGACCTTGATTTTTTGCACAAAAAAGTCTGATATCGAGGCAAGGGAATTGAGTGTTAAGGACGCTACCAAAATACGTAAAACGTCTAAACTCAACATATATTCCTCCATTAATATTATTAAGATAATATTATATTAACAAAAAAAACTAAATGTGTCAATATTGATTGGAATTTTTTTATTAATTTTTCAAAAAAAATATTTAAAATTTGATTTAAGATCTACCTTTACAGCTTTCTCGTGATAAGAGTTTTAGGTATGTATTGGATAATTCCAAAATATACCGTTCTTTTTGAATGGCGGTAAGTTTGTCGAATATTTCATGCTCCACCAATCGACCTAACGGATTGAAAATACTTGACTCGTCCTCACTCATTTCGAGCATTTTATTGTAGACACGCTTTTCTTCGTTTTCCATGCTCGGCAGTATCGATTTGTCGTGTTCCTCTTCTTGAGAATAGCCGTTTTTCATTCGATACTTAGCGTTAGCTGCAAGTTGTTTCAGCACCGATTTTTTCATAGTTACTCCTCCTTAGATTAGTCATTTAACAGTATAATCTACATATGCAGTTATATAATAGGATTTATTGTGTTTTAATGACTTATGATGTCGAAAATAATATGTAGTCATCTTGCCAAAAATGCAGAATAGGTGTTATAATATAAAGGTAGGAGAACTGTATGAAAGAATTTGTTAGATTGATTGCGTTGTTAGGCGAAGAAAACTTCGGTAAGCTCAAGAGTAGTAAGATTGCTATCGTTGGTTTAGGCGGAGTCGGCGGATACGTTGTCGAAGGATTGGCTCGAAGCGGAGTCGGCTCTCTTGTTTTGGTTGACGGTGATGTAGTTTCTGAGAGTAACATTAATAGACAAATAATAGCCCTTCACTCCACGATAGGTAAATCCAAGGCGGAGTTATGGGGTGAGCGAGTTCTTGACATTAATCCCGAATGCGAGATTGATGTACGATTTGCTATGTATACACCGGAAAAACCCATGGATTTTAGCGATTGTGATTATGTAGTCGATGCAATAGATACGGTTCCTGCAAAAACGAAGTTAATATCGGAATGTTATCATAAGGGCATTAAGATAATTAGTTCCATGGGAACGGGCAGTAAAATAGACGCAAACTTTGTTGTTTCCGATATATTCTCCGTTACGTATGATCCGCTTGCTCGTAAATTGCGTAAAAATTTAAGAAATGAGGGAGTGGAAAAACTCAAAGTCGTCTATTCATCCGAAGCGAATAAGGCACTAAGTCAAGACGAATCAGGTAAAAGAGTTCCCGGTACCGTGGTGTATTCTCCATGCATTGCGGGCATGCTTATAGTTAAGGAAGTAATCAAAGATATTATCGGAAGATGAACGACAAAATACAGTTAAAAATTAAAGAATTACCTCAAGACCCCGGTGTATATATAATGAGGGATGCCGACGGAACGGTAATTTATGTCGGTAAGGCTCGCAACCTCAAAAATAGGGTGCGCAGTTATTTTAATTCGAGCGTCAAGACCGAAAAGACCTACGCATTGGTGGAAAAAATAGAGGATTTTGACTATATCATAGCCAAAAGCGAAGTGGATGCATTGGTTCTCGAGAACACCCTGATTAAGAAATACAAACCTCATTATAACATTTTGCTCAAGGACGATAAACTTTATCCGTTTTTACGTATAGGCGTCAAGGAGAACTTTCCGTCGGTAAGGATTATTAGAAGGCTCAAAGCAGACGGCGCCAAGTATTTTGGACCGTATATGATAGGCATAACCACGAGCGATATGCTCGATTTATTGCATTCGGCATTTCCTTTAAGGTGGTGCGACAAGGAATTGACTTTTTCCAAAAATACAAGACCTTGTTTGTATCATCAATTAGGTAAATGTTTAGCTCCATGTTGTTTAGAGTCGGCGAGAGTTGAATATCCCAAGATGATAGAAAAGGTAATTGCATTTTTACAGGGCGATGACAAGGAAATTCGTGGGATATTACAGACGAAAATGATGTCGGCGTCGGAAAACCTTGATTTTGAATCCGCGCTCGAATACAAAAAACGCATAGAAACGCTTGATAAAATGGTGCGTTCTCAAATAGTAGCAATTCCTCGAGATCTCGAATTGGATGTATTCGGGTTCGCATTCGGTGATTTATCTCATTCGTCTGCGGTTATGACGGTACGAGCCGGCAAGGTGATCGCGGTGGAGAAATTCGCACTTCCCTTAATGGACCGAGAGGACTGCGTGACCGACTTTATTTATCAATACTACACCACGCACCCCATGCTTTGTAAAGAAATCATTTGTTCCGAAAACGTTAGTGAAGCGCTTCTCGAGGCGTTGTCTGCTTTCGGTAAAGCACGCCTTATTGTGCCTAAAATGGGTATTCGAAAGCAATTAACCGAAATGGCGGATGTGAACGCTCGCGAATATCTCACAAGATCTAATGAAATCGTGTCGAGAAAGGAGAAAATGACGGTAGGTGCTACCAAGCAACTTGCATCGGTTATTGGTGTAAAAGGTGATCTTAATAGAATCGAGTGTTACGATATTAGCCACATCAGCGGAACGGATAAAGTTTCGTCTATGGTTGTTTTTACCGCAGGAGAGAAGGACGGAGACATGTACCGTCGATTCAAAATCAAGACGGTAGAGGGATCCAACGACTTTGCATGTATGAAAGAAACGCTTGTACGTCGTTTGAATAGATTGATCGAAGGTAAAGATTTGTCGTTTTCACAAAAACCAGATTTAATGATTATCGATGGCGGTATCGGTCAGGTCGAATATGCGTGTGAAGCGATTCGAGAATCGGGCATCGAGGGGATCAACGTTATCGGCTTAGCCAAACGAGAAGAAACGATAGTAATGCCCGACGGTAGAGAAATAAACCTCAGTCATGATTCTTTTGCGTTAAGGCTTATACAGCGAATAAGAGACGAGGCGCATAGATTTGCAATCACCTATCACAGAAGGCTGAGGGATAAACGCACACTTGAGAGCAAACTCAAAGAAGTCAACGGTATCGGCGATCAAACGGTAAAAAAACTATTTGCGCACTTCAAGTCTTTCGATAACATAGCGAAAGCCGATATCAACGAATTGGAAAAGGTGCTTTCTCAAAATGTAGCCGTGAGATTGTACGAATATTTTCATAAAAGTGAATAGGTATAAGAAAAATACAGTACACTCTTAGCCAATAGGCGTTGAAATATTTTTGAAAGTATGGTAGAATAGTTTAAAAATACGGAGCAAACAAATGAAGTATAAAATGATAATAAGTGATTTTGACGGTACGATATTTTCGCACAACTCCATGTCCATTCCGTCAAACGTCATAGCATCCATAGATAGATATACACGATTAGGCGGTAAATTCGCACTTTGTACGGGTAGAATGTTTTTATCGATAAGGGAGCATGCGTTGACGCTTCCCGGAATATCGGACGAAATATTATGCTTGCAGGGTTCGGCTTGTTATTCGCTTAGTACTTGTGAAGAACTCTTTGCGACAGACATTTCAGCAGAAGAAACGTTGCGTATCGCGCGTTTCTTAGAAGAACAAGGTTGGGTTTTCCAAGTATATAAGGATGTGAGAATGTTTACCAAAGAGTCTAATAAATATACCGATATGTACGAGGCGCTCACCGATATTAAGGCAACTTATACCGATGTAAAGGTTAGCGAAATGTTATCCAAGGAATCCTTCTCAACCCATAAAATAGTTGTAATGACCGAACCCGATGCCGATTTAGGAAAAATGGCTTTAATAAAAGAGGCGTTCCCCGATCTTGACGTATCTAAGAGTAATCCGTATTTTATCGAACTTGTCGATAAAGCGGGAGGCAAGGGTAACGGCGTTAAGAGATTCGCCGAACATTTAGGCATTTCGTTAGACGAAATAGCGGTATTCGGTGACGAAACTAACGATTTGACAATGCTTGAAATTGCAGGATTGGCATGCGTTCCCGCTAACGGTGCGGATAAAGCAAAAGCGATAGCCGATATTGTGTATAACAGCGTCGATGTAGGCGGAGCGAGTGAAATAATAGATAAGATAATAGCCGACGAGGTGTGATAAAAATATTTTCGTCATATAATTTTATATGAACGGAATTATTAATAAAATAATCGAATGCCTTGTCAAAGAAGGCATAAGTATAGACATCGACAAAAGCGGAACTAAATTATCCTCGTTCAAGTCGGGTGGAACTGTTCGCTTGGTAGTTTATCCTAAAACGAACGCAGAGTTGGTAAAGACGATAGACCTTCTATCCGAAGTAAATTACCATTTAATAGGCGCAGGAACTAACACGCTTATCGACGATAACGGAGTCGGTTTTGTAGTTTGTCTAAAAAGGCTTAAAGGCGTTTGTTTCGATGATAATCTACTCACGCTTAGCGCAGGCGAATCCTTAAGTGAATGGGCGATACGTACGGCAAAATTAGGATTTTGCGGACTTGAATTTGCATCGGGAATACCGGGTAGTATAGGTGGAGCGGTAGCCATGAATGCCGGGGCATTCGGCGAAGAAATCGGTAATATTATAAAATCGGTTACGGTTTATAGAAACGGTAAAATCGTGCAATTACATCGGAGCGAATTATCCATGACTTATAGGAACTGTGCCCTTGACGGAGGTATAGTTACGGGTTGCACGTTTTCACTGAATCGTGCCGATAGCGATACGTGTTTAGCGTTGATTGAGCGTTTTCGGCTTCTTAGGTTATCGTCGCAACCACGGCAATCGTCGCTTGGTAGTGTTTTTCGCAAAGTAGACGGAATAAGTGCAGGGCTATACATAGATAGAGCGGGACTGAAAGGCTGTCGTGTAGGCGGTGCCGAAATCAGCGCGGTGCATGCGAATTTTATAGTAAACATTTCGTCGGCGACTTCGAACGATTATTTACAGTTAATGACGATTGCATCTAAAAAGGTAAAAGACAACTTCGGAATAACATTGGAACCCGAAATAAAATACATAAAGGATTGACGATAATGGACATAGACGACATTATAACAACCTCTCTCGAACAAGAGGACTATGACAAGGTTAACGGTAAACGTTACGAAGATAAGGAAATTAAAGAGGGTATTTTAGAAGAATACACTTTTAACGAGCAGAAAGCGTTAGGCTTTATTCACGCAAGTTTCTATCTTTTAGGCGAACTTGAAAAGAATCAAAAAGGGCTCAATTCCGTTTACAATTTCCGTAATGTTTTAGTGGCATTAAAATTTTCGGAGGCGGTCAAACTCCTTACCGGGAACAGTTATGAACTTGCCTTTTCGAGTCCGCACGATAAGAGAAAATCGAGGAAATTTGTGGTAGAATTGCCCGAAAAGATTACGTTATTCTTGTTGGAAAGACTTGGAATAATTACGGTCAACGCCCAAAGCGGTAAAATAACTAATATCAATAATCATCTACCTAAATTTGACTTCGGAAAAGTTCTAAGAGAGGATAGGGTTGAAGATTCCAATAAGGTTGATTTTAACAGCGGATTCTTTACTATGCTGTATTTAGAGGCAGGTAAGTTAACGTCATACGATGATTATAAACTCGAGATACAGTTTGAAAATGTAGAGCAGTCCGAGGAATTATTCCTCTCACTAACCGATAATAATCTCAACAGCGGACACTTGGAAGAGCAACAAAAAATAATATTTAGGAATAATTCGATAAGTGAATTTTTTGCTCTCTGTAGAGCGGACAAAGTGGCACTTAATTTGAGCAATTATTATTTCAACAAGTCGCTAAACGGCAATATAGCTCGTAAGGAGAATTTCAAAATTGCCAATTTAGATAAAACTTTGACTGCTGCGGCATCTCAGCTTGTTGCGATAATGAATATACGTTCGTCAGGGAAATTCAATCTCATGCCACCGGAACTTAGAGTTCTTGCCGAAGCACGAGAACAAAACCCCGAAGCATCTATTCAAACGATAGCAGAGGCAGTCGGTATAAGTAAAAGCACCGCATACCATAGAATGGAAAGAATTATAGATTTTGCAAAGGAAGTAAACGCTAATGGATAACGCTACGCTTGAAAAGCAGTTTGTACATTTACATGTTCACACCCAATATTCACTATTAGATGGAATGTCCAGAATAAAGGATATTTTTGCTTTTGCCAGAAAGCATAATATGCCTGCTATAGCCATTACCGACCACGGCAACATGTACGGAGCCTTGGATTATTTCCACGCCGCAAGAGACGAGTGGCAAGACCTTGTCAAGAAGATAAAGTATGAAAAGGCGGTTGCCGATTATAATCTTAAAAAGGCGACTGATCCTGATTTTGACGGAAACATGCCCGAGAAAGACGACATAGTTTTTGCCAAGGAAGATGCCGAAATCTATAAAGATTTATATATTAAACCGATTATCGGCTGTGAGTTTTATACGGTGACCGATATGCATAAGATGGAGCGCGGTAAAAACGACCACCTTATCATTTTAGCAAAAGACGATGTGGGATATCATAATCTTATGAAACTCAACACTCTTGCTTGGAAAGAGGGCTATTTTGGCGGTAAACCGAGAATAGATCTTGAATTGTTAGAAAAATACAAGGAAGGGTTGATATGTCTGTCTGCATGTATTGCGGGTAGAATACCTCGCTTTTTATTAGAGGACGATTATCCTTCTGCACTTGCCTACGCTAAGCGACTTAAGGATATGTTCGGCGATGATTTTTATATCGAGATACAAAATCACCGTTTTATCGAGGACGGAAGAAACCTTGAGCAAATATCCAATATCGGGCTGATCAAGATTGCAAGGGAACTCGGTTTGAAACTTGTTGCAACCAACGACGCCCATTATGTTAAAAAAGAGGATGCGGAGAGTCACGACGTACTTTTATGTATCCAAACGGCAAGTTATGTCGATGAAGAAAAGCGTTTAAGATTTGCTAATGACGAGTTTTATCTCAAAACTTATGATGAGATGTTGGAGCTATTCCCCGAACACGAGGAAGCACTTACCAATACGTTAGAGGTTGCCGATAAAATTATCCTCAAAATGCCCGAAAAGAAACCGTTGTTACCGCCTTTCGTACCCGATAACGGACAAACGCCTGCCGATTATCTTGCTACTATGGCGCGTAATAACTTAAGTAAGCGTTACAAGGTGGTGACCGACGAGATTAGGGAGCGTTGTGAAAGCGAACTTAAGGTTATTATCAGCATGGGTTACGTCGAATACTTCCTTATAGTTTGGGATTTCATTCGTTACGCACGTGAAAACGGTATTCCCGTAGGCGCAGGAAGAGGCTCGGGTGTAGGCAGTATTGTCGCGTATTCTATCGGTATTACTAACGTAGATCCGCTAAAATACAGCTTGATTTTTGAGAGATTCCTAAATGTCGAAAGAGTATCTATGCCCGACTTCGATATCGACTTTTGTTCGGTAGGTAGAGCACAGGTTATCGATTACGTAACCAAGAAATACGGTAAAGAAAAGGTAACTCAGATAATTACTTTCGGTACTCTTGCTGCCAAACAGTGTCTAAAGGACGTATCGAGAGCATTCCGTATTCCGTATGCCGAAGTCGATAAAATGACTAAGAGTATATCGTCGATGCCCGGACTATGTTTGAAGGGTATTTTGGGTGAGTATGACGAGAGTAACCCCAAGGAAGTCGAGAAATACGGTAAGATGAAAAGTCCCGAATTTATCGAGTATTACCACAATGACAGTCAAGTTAGGAAAATAGTAGATATTGCAAGAAAACTCGAGGGCATTCCGCGTAATACGGGTATGCACGCTGCGGGCGTTGTTATATGTAAGGATGACGTTAGCGACCATATTCCTCTGCAACACAACGACGGCATTATCACTACGCAATACCCTAAGGACCAAGTCGAAGAACTCGGCTTGCTTAAAATGGACTTTTTGGGACTAACCAACCTTACCGACCTTAAATACACCAAGCAATATATTTTAGAAAATCACGGAGTAACGGTCGATTTTGGTGAGCTCGGATATGAAGATCCTGCTGTATATAAGCTTATTTCGAGCGGTGAAACGGACGCGGTATTCCAACTTGAATCCCCCGGAATGAAGTCGTTTATGATGCAACTTGCACCGAGCGGAATGGAAGATATTATAGCAGGTATTTCGTTATACCGTCCCGGTCCTATGGACAGCATTCCCAAGTATATCGAGAACAAAAAACACCCCGAAAATATTGTTTATTTAGACGAAAGATTGCGTCCGATTCTTGAAAATACATACGGTGTAATCGTATATCAAGAGCAAGTTATGCAGATAGTGCGTGAACTTGGCGGTTACAGTTTCGGTAGAGCGGATATTCTTCGCCGTATCATGAGTAAGAAGAAAAAGAAAGAGATGATCAAACAGCGTCATATCTTCTTATATGGTCAAGAGGCGGAAGGTAAAAACAGTAAGGTTATAGGTGCACTTAAAAACAATGTTGACGAGAAAGTAGCTAATACATTGTTTGACGAAATGATGAGTTTCGCGAGTTACGCTTTCAATAAGTCGCACGCGGCGGCATATGCAGTGTTATCGTATGAAACAGCTTACATGAAACTGTATTATATGCCCGAATTTATCACGGGCGTATTGAATAACCGCTCCAAGGTGACCGACGACGTTGAAAAATACGTTGGTTATCTTAGAACACACGGTGTAAATGTAACCAAACCCGATGTAAACAGCAGTAAAACGGCTTTTTCAACCGATGGTAAAACGGTCAATTACGGTATATCGGTTATCAAGGGTTCGGGATATGACGCGTCGCAAAAACTTGTAGAGGAGCGCGAACGTAACGGCAAATACACTTCGTTCCAAAATATGCTCGAAAGACAGGATACGATGATCAATAAGACTATGATAGAAGCATTGATTCTTAGCGGTGCTTGTGACTGTTTCGGACACACCAGGGCAACGCTAATGCATTATTATGATTCTATCATATCGGCAATATCAAATGACAAAAAGAAGCGTGAAACGGGACAGCTATCCATATTTGACTGTATGTTCGGTGAAGATTTAGGTCAAAGTAGCGAAATCAAAATGGTAGAGATGGAGGAGTTCGATAAATCTTTTATACTCGAAAAAGAAAAAGAATTGCTCTGCGTATATATGTCCGGTAACCCTCTTGACGACTATATGCCTTATTATAGTAGAATTCCGTTTAAACTCGGAGTGCTTAGAGAATTGACTTCCGCCGAAGGCGATGATGACGGTATCGACAACGGAGCAAGTCAATATGACGGAAGAACTGTAAAAATTGCAGGTATATTATCCGATGTCAATAAGAAGGTCAGTAAAAAAGGTGCCGAACTTTGTACCGGAAAAATAGAAGACTGCGAGTATAACATTGAGTATGTTTGTTTCGGTAACGCCTACCAAACTTATAAACCGGTATTTGTCAAAAACTCCATAGTTGTAATGGACGGAAGACTAAGCTTTAAGGACGGACGGTATTCTATAATTGTTTCTACTGTAAAACCGTGGCAAATAACAAAAACTGCCGACACTGTGATAGAGGACAAGCCTTCTGTAGACTCGGTCGATTATAGTAAAAAGGTTGTACTGCTCTTATTAGATCGTGCACCCGGCAAAAAATCACAAGTAACACGCATACTCGAATCTCATTCGGGAAATACTGCCGTATATTGCCAAATGGGCGGTAGATTCTACGAAATGCAGACCAAAGCGCATTATTCGGATGCTCTTGTCAACGAACTTCGTGACTTGATAGGTTACGACAATGTTATTCTCAAGGACAAGAAAAACTAAGGAATGTATCTTTATATCCTAAAGGATAGATTGTTATTCCAAAGAATAAAAAAACAACTATTATATCTTTCATCTTTTGAGGTGTATAATTTGTGGGCGTATCCGTTGGACGTCCACTATTTTTTTATATTATAAAACATCCACGGTGTTGCGAATCAAATTGTGCAATAATCTGGTGTCTTGTGGACGGTAACGATCACCATCAAGTCATACTGAGCGGAAGACGAAGTCTGAAGTCGAACTGCGTAGCAGCGACACTGTTGGTGTCGGTATCTAAATTCGAATTAAGCGATAGCGACAAATCATGTCATACTGAGCACCGCAGTCGAACTGCGTAGCAGCGAAACCGTTGGTGTCGGTATCTAAATCCTCATTATTAAAATTGATATTAGAAAAATAAGCTTATAAGCAAGATATCCTACACAATGCCTATGCTTTTAAAATATTTTATTATTTTATTAATAAAATCAAACAAATAGACTTGTAAATGTCAATGTGATTTGGTATAATATAAAATGAAATTCTATGTAAAAAGGAGTTTTTAATAATGAGAATTGCAGTTTTGACATCGGGCGGAGATGCTCCTGGTATGAATGCGGCGATTAGAGCCGTTGTTCGTTATGCGGGATATAAGGATATAGAGGTATTCGGTATTGAGCGCGGATACGAAGGCTTGGTCAACGATGATATGAAGATGCTTAGTAAGAGAAGCGTATCGGGTATCGTTCAACGTGGCGGTACAATGTTGATGACGGCGAGATGTCCCGAATTTGTTGATTATGAAGTACGTAGAAAGGCAGCCGAGAATTTAGCTAACAGAGACATTTCCGGTCTTGTAGTAATCGGCGGTGACGGTAGTTTCCAGGGTATGAATCTTCTTACTAAGGAATTCGGCATCAAAACTGTAGGTATTCCCGGTACCATTGATAACGATTTAGCGTATACCGATTATACTTTAGGATTCGATACTGCAGTTAATACCGTAGTTAATAACGTTAACAACCTTAGAGATACCATGAGTTCTCATGAGAGAGTCGTAGTTGTTGAGGTTATGGGTAGAAGTTCGGGTGATATTGCTCTTTATGCGGGTGTAGCAAGTGGAGCCGAAATAATATTGATTCCCGAGCGTACCGTTAATTATGATGAGGTTTCTAAGGTGTTGAGTCGTGGTAAGAGAGCAGGTAAACAATCTGCAATCATCATGTTGGCCGAGGGCGCAGGTCCTATCGATAACGTTATCGCGGAACTCAAATCGAGATTACCCGAATTACACTTCCGTAGTTGTGTATTAGGTCACATTCAACGTGGCGGAATGCCGAGTATGGCAGATAGAAATCTTGCCGCACGCTTTGGTGCTAAGGCAGTAGATTTACTTTCGAGCGGTAAGGGCGGAAGAGTAGTCGGTATCAGACAAAACGAAATAATAGATCTATCGGTAAGTGAAGCATTGGCTTTGCCCCATAGATTTAATGAAGAATTATATAATTTAGCAAAGATATTAAGTCTTTAGGAGGATTTATGAAAAATTTAGTTGGTGCAATGATTTTCGGACAATCCGGCGGTCCTTCGTCGGTTATTAATAGCAGTGCTGCAGGCGTTTTTATCGAAGCTTTGAAGCATCCTGAGCAAATTACAGCCGTTTACGGTGCAGCTCACGGAATCAAGGGAATTCTTGATGAGGATTTCTACGATATCGGTCAAGAGGATATTAGAGAATTAGAGCTTTTAAAAAATACACCGAGTTCGGCATTGGGTTCTGTTCGTTACAAATTAAAGCCCGTAGAGGTTGACGAAACCGATTACAAACGCATTCTTGAAGTTTTCAAGAAGTACAATATCCGTTATTTCTTCTATAACGGCGGTAATGACAGTATGGATACTTGTAATAAGATCAGTAAGTATCTACAACAAGCCAATTACGATTGTAACGTAATAGGCGTACCCAAGACCATCGATAACGACCTTTTCGGTACAGATCACTGCCCCGGTTATGGTTCGGCAGCTAAGTACATTGCTACCTCTATCATGGAGCTCAAACTTGATGCTACCGTTTACAATACAGGGATGGTATGTATTTTAGAGGTTATGGGACGTAATGCAGGTTGGTTGACCGCAGCTGCTCAAATTGCTACCTATAAGGGATTAGGCGCAGACCTTATCTATTTACCCGAAACTCCGTTTGATATTGACGAGTTCGTACAATCGGTTAAGGAAGTATGTGCTAAGAATAACAATAAGTGTATGGTAGTAGTATCCGAAGGTATCAAGACCAAAGAGGGCAAGTATGTAGGTGAATTCGTTGCTTCATCCACAGACCTTTTCGGACACGCACAATTAGGCGGTGTAGGACAAATGTTAGCCGATATCGTTAAGAAAGAGACAGGTATCAAAGTTAGACCTATCGAATTCAGTTTGTTACAACGTTGTGCTGCACACCTTGCAAGTAAGACCGACGTAGAAGAGGCTTTTGCATCGGGTGCTTATGCAGTTAAAGCTGCTATCAGCGGTATTACCGATAAGATGGTTGTTCTTCAAAGAGACGAAAATAGCGAAGAATATAAGTGTGAGCCCGCATTGATGGACGTTGCATTGGCTGCTAATACCGAGAAGAAAATTCCCGAAAGTTGGATTCTTCCCGCAGGTAAGGGCTTAACCGACGAATACGTTAAGTACGCACTTCCCTTGATTCAAGGCGACTGCAAGGCTCCTTTAGAGGACGGACTACCCAGATTTGCACGTCTTAAGAAGGTTCAAGCAGGTAGAAAATAAATTCATTAACGCTTTAATTTTTTAAAGCATGCTATCATAAGATTATTTGTAAGGAGTAATAATATGAAAAAGATTTTGGTTACAGGCGGAACGGGATATATCGGATCTCACACTTGTGTCGAGTTGATTAATCAAGGGTATTTACCTATAATTGCAGATAATTTATCCAATAGTAAGGAAAATGTAGTCGACAAAATTCAAGAGATTACCGGTGTTAGACCTGTCTTTTACAAAGTTGATATTTTAGACGAAGTCGGACTTAGTAAGATTTTTGCCGAACACGATATTCAAGCGGTAATTCACTTTGCAGGTTTGAAGGCAGTAGGCGAGAGCGTTAAAGTGCCTTTGAAGTACTATAATAATAATATTACCGGTACCGTCAACCTACTTGAGGTTATGAAGAAGTATAATGTTAAAAACATTATCTTCAGTTCCTCCGCAACCGTTTACGGCGATCCTAAGGAAGTTCCTATCAAGGAAACCGCTCCTACGGGCGGATGTACCAATCCTTACGGTAAGACCAAGTATTTCATTGAAGAGATACTTAAGGACTTATATGTTTCGGACAATTCCTTCAATATCGCATTGCTGAGATATTTTAACCCTGTCGGTGCACACGAATCGGGCTTGATCGGCGAGAATCCTAACGGTATTCCTAATAATCTTATGCCGTATATCACACAAGTTGCTATCGGTATCAGACCGCACTTAAATGTATTCGGTAACGACTATGATACTCCCGACGGTACAGGTGTCCGTGATTATATTCATGTAGTAGATCTTGCTATGGGACACATTTGTGCACTTAAAAAGCTCGAGAGCGTGTCTAACGGTGTACATATTTACAATTTGGGTACCGGTGTAGGTTATAGCGTTCTCGATATGGTTCACGCATTCTCCGAAGTTTTGGGTAGACCTCTACCTTATAAAATCGTAGAAAGACGTCCCGGTGACATTGCTAAATGTTGGGCTGATCCCGAAAAGGCAGAAAGAGAGTTAGGCTTTAAGGCACGTTTCGATCTCAAGAAAATGTGCGAAGATAGTTGGAATTTCCAACAAAAACTAAAAGACTAATTATGGTAGGTAAGTTATCGGAAAACGCTATGCCGAATAAATAGTATAGCGTTGTTGGCAGTTTTTACAGCTAACCGATGACGTTATCTAAATATGAAAAATATCTGCGGAAAGTGACTAACGAATGAAACAAGGTGACCGACTGACATTAGATATAATTGACTACGGAAGTAACGGAGAAGGCATAGCAAAAGTTGATGGCTTTGTCGTCTTCGTTCCTTTTAGTATAATTGGCGAAAAAGTCAATGTTAGAATTACCTATGTTAAAAAGAATTTTGCCAATGCCGTTTTAGAAGATGTGGTCATACCGTCACCGAATAGAGTAAAACCGCCTTGTAATAGATTTACACGCTGTGGCGGATGCGATATGCTTCATATGTCATATGACGAGCAGTTAAAATTGAAACACAATGCAATAGTTAACACTTTTTGTAGAAACACCAGTGGAGAGTACAACATCGAGCCATGTGTTCCGTCCCTCTCGGTATTAGGTTATCGCAACAAGGTCAGTTTGCCGTTCGGTACGGTTGACGGTAGAGTTGCACTTGGCTTTTATCGTGAAGGAACGCATAAAATCGTAAGCATTACCAAGTGTTTTTTACAAGGTGAGTGGATAGAACCTATTATTAATTCGGTATTATCATATGCTACGGAATTATCACTAACTGTATATGACGAATTAAGCGGTAAAGGATTGCTTAGACATTTAGTTGTTCGTAAAATGGACGACTTCTATACGATAACCGTTGTTTCGACCGCCAAACTACCCAAGGTCGAATTGCTGATAGAAAAATTCGATAGCTTTATAAAAGGACAATACGCTCTATATTTAAATATTAATAAGCGTAAGGGAAACACCGTTCTTAGTGGCGATATAACACTTTTATACGGAGAGAAACATGCCGTATTGGTGCGTGGAATCGAGGTAGAAGTCAATCCGTTTTCATTTTTTCAAGTCAATGACGGTGTTCGCGACCTAATTTACGATAAAATCGAGCAAATTATTGGCGATCGTGACGGTACGGTTGTAATCGATGCATATGCCGGAATAGGAGTTTTAGGCGCAAACCTTGCAAAAACGCAAAAAAAGGTGTATAATATAGAAATAGTACCCGAAGCGGTCGAAGACGCTAAGCGTTTATCGGCTGTGAACGGCTTAGATAGGTATATTACGTCGATGTGCGGTGATTCTCAAGAATTGATACCGCGATTGATAGACGATTTGACCGCCGATATCAATAAACGTGCCGTACATTCTATGAAATTGCTATCGCCGTATTTCTTATCGATTAAGGAAGGGCGTAAGCGTTATGAATTACGGTTGAACGATGCCAAGCGACAGGCAATTAAAGTCGGTGATACGGTATGCTTTAATGATTTGGGTAGCGGTGAACAATTATTGACCGTTGTTAGATCTAAACATATATATTCCGATTTTAAGGAGTTATTCGAGGATTTAGGTACAAAAGTATGTGGTTTTGATGATGAAATCGATACTACGTTAGCCTCGCAGACTATGAATGAGATATATTCTCAGGACGAAATCGATAAGCATGGAGCGGTTGCTGTAGAGATAGAGCCGATAACTGCGAATATAATTGCGGTACTCGATCCGCCTCGCAAGGGTGCCGATATACATGTATTGGAAGCCATTAAGGATAGCGGAATTGATAAAATAATTTATATATCATGTAATCCGGCTACCTTATCACGCGATACCGAGATACTTTCGACCGATTATCGAGCAGTGAGCATAACGCCATATGATATGTTCCCCAACACTCGACATGTCGAAGTTCTTGCCGTTTTCGAACGGAAATAGACATCAAATGTCATACTGATTCCCGTCCCGTCATACTGCGCGGAAGACGAAGTCTGGAGTCGAACTGCGAAGCAGTGCAAGGTTTACCTTGCAGTATCTTGGACGGTAACGAAGCGTCGGTATCTGCATCCATATTTAAAAACGCACACAAAGAGTTACCAAAATAACTCAACCATACATACATAAGGAGGATTCTGTTAGGATGATACAAATTGTGGAAGTAAAGAGTAAGAAACAAATCAAGGAGTTTGTTAATTTTCCTTTGAGGTTATATAAAGGAAATCCATATTTTGTTCCACCCCTTTACGGAGATGAATTGGAAATTTTCAAACCAAATAATAAGTATTCCGACCAATCCGAATCGATATTCTATCTTGCTATTAGAGATGGTAAAACGGTTGGTAGAATACAGGGTATATTACAAAGAGTAGCTAATGAAAAGTGGAATCAAAAGCGCGTTAGATTTAATCGTTTTGATTCTATAAACGACCAAGAGGTTGCAAATGCACTTTTTAACGCGGTTGAAGAATGGGCTAAATCTAAGGGCATGAACGAAATTGTCGGTCCTTTAGGCTATTCCGACCTCGATAGAGAAGGGTTATTGATTGAGGGTTTTGATCAAATTTCGACGTTTGAGGAACAATACAATTATGATTACTATCCCACGTTGGTTGAAAATGCCGGTTATGGTAAGGAAATTGACTGGTTAGAGAGTAAATTGACTGCACCCGAAAAGATAGATGAGAGACTCGATAATATATCCAATCATATGATGCAGAAATATGGATTAAGGCTTGGAATGGCTAAGACTGCAAATGAGTTCGTTAAGAAATGGGGAGAAGGATTCTTCACCGTTCTTGATGAAACGTATGACGCTATCTATCAATCCGTACCTATCAGTGATAGATTAAAGAGAGACCTTATTAACAGTTTTTCTCTTATCTTGAACGTTAAGTATGCAACCGTTATTTTGGACAAGGATGATAAAATAGTAGGCTTCGGTATAGGATTCCCCTCGATCGGTAAGGCGCTTCAAAAGAGCGGTGGTCGTTTAACACCGAGTGCGATAGTTCGCTTGCTTAGATCTATTCGTAAACCAAAGGTACTTGATTTAGCCTTGATCGGTATAATCCCTGAATATAGAAATAAAGCTATAGCAACATCGATAATCAGCGAAATGCTTAAAATGTTAAGACGTGGCGAGGTGGCGTATGCCGAAACTAATTTGAATCTCGAAACCAATCACAATATTCTTAATTTGTGGAAGCATTTTGATAGAGTTCAACATAAGCGTAGAAGAAGTTATGTTAAATCCATTGACGATGTTCAATAAGATATAAATCAAGTCATTTGGAAAACAAAAAAACGCTTACTTTTTCTAAAAAACGCTAATAATATATTACAAAAATGTAGGGGCGATTAGTAATCGCCCGCCAAAAGCAAGTCCTCGCACTTGCCTTTTACGTGAGAACCAAAGCTATATCACAAACGTGTAGGGGCGATTAGTAATCGCCCACCTAATTTGAATACTATATTTTCACATTCGCTTATTTAATAGTAATCGATATATCACACATATGTCATCCTGAGCATCGACGAAGGATCTAAATCCTAAAAAAAAATATTTTATAGCATACACTTTTTACACAAAATACGGCAATATATCATTAAATTGTAGGGGCGGTTAGCAATCGCCCGCCAAAAGCAAGTCCTTGCACTTGCCTTTTACGTGAGAACCAGAACCATATCACAAACATGTGGGGTCGATTAGTAATCGCCCTCAAAGCAGTATCTAAATCTTTAATAAAAAAAGATAAGCGACTGCAATTTCGCTTATCTCACCTAAACTATATACAAAAACAATTTATCGTTTATTAGACTAATTACAATAAGAATATTGAATATAAATCATTGACGTCTAAAGACTTTTTAAAAATTCTATTAACAGCTTCTTTTGCTTTGGGGAAAGATTAGATAAAGCAATCGATAAATCTTCAGCTTCGTCATTAAAATTAAAAAAATCCTTAATTGATATTTCCAATGCATCGCAAATAATTTGCAGATGTCCGACTGTAATATCCGCTTGTCCGAGTTCAACACGGCGTAAATGTGTTTGGGATACACCTGCTTTATCGGCAAGTGCATTTTGGGTATATCCGCTTTTTTCTCTTAGTGTTTTAATTCTATCACCGATATCCATAATTGCTTCCTTTTTAGTCTTATAAGAATATTCTAATATATCTATTGCGAAAAGATTAGTCTTTTAGTGTTGCAAAGTTAGTCTTATAGTGCTATAATATTATATGTATAAGACTAATAAAGGAAGCAATTATACTCAAAATGGTAAAATCTCAAACAAAATCAAAAGATCGCGTTAGAGAACACGGAGAAGTGTTCACATCCGAACGCGAGGTAAAGGCTATGTGTGATTTGGTAAAAGATGAAACAGAGCGCATAGACAGTCGATTTTTGGAGCCAGCATGCGGTGACGGAAATTTTCTTGTGGAAATTCTATCGCGTAAACTTGAAGTTGTTAAACGAAAATATAGAAAATCTACCCTTGATTACGAGAAAAACGCCGTACTTGCTGTTTCTAGCGTTTACGGTGTGGATATTATGTTAGATAACGTGATTGCTTGCCGAGAGCGGCTTTTTAGTATTTGGGATAAGGAATATAAATCAGTTTGTAAAAAAGATTGTAACGACCAAACGCGTGAGGCAGTTAAGTTTATTCTCTCACGAAATATTGTTTGCGGTAATGCTTTAACATTTAAATGCGTAGACGAAAACTGTAATGATACCAATGAACCGATAGTTTTTTCGGAATGGGCATTTGTAACAGGTGTTCAAATGCAACGTCAAGATTATACTTTTGCCCGATTACTTGAAATGAATAGCGATGATGAAGTGAAACAACAATCGATGTTCAACCGACAACCTATCGAAGAGGGCGAATTATTAAAAAGATACGTAACCCATTATAGGAGAGTGCAAGAAAATGAATGATAATCTCTTTAACAAATTCTACAATCCCGATGTTTTGAGTTGCCTTGCTAACTTATCCAACGACGAAGTGTTTACTCCGCCCGAAATTGTAAATCAAATGTTGGATATGCTTCCTCAGGAATTATTCAAAAATCCCGACACTACATTTTTGGATCCCGGCTGTAAAACAGGAGTATTCTTGCGCGAAATTGCCAAGCGTTTGATTAAAGGACTCGAACCGCAATTCCCCGATTTGCAAGAGCGTATCGATCATATTTTTCACAAGCAGCTTTTTGGAATAGCCATTACCGAACTGACAAGTTTGTTATCTCGGCGCAGTGTTTATTGTAGTAAATATCCCAA
The DNA here is from genome assembly GCA_964391805.1 of uncultured Christensenellaceae bacterium. Taxonomy (GTDB): domain Bacteria; phylum Bacillota; class Clostridia; order Christensenellales; family CAG-1252; genus RUG14300. The sequence continues at coordinate 44,726 of CAYMNK010000009.1, forward strand.
TAGCGACTTTTCCGTAACGAGATTTAATACTGTCGAGGGGAATATCCGTTTTAAGTTAATTAATCACACCTGGGTAAATGGTCGTTGCAAGTATTGCGGCGCAAATAAAGTGTATGACCGTGAAATCGATTTAGAAACGCACGCCTACGAATTTATACACACCGATAATTTGGAGAAATTGTTTAATATGAAGTTTGATGTTATTATAGGTAATCCGCCATATCAACTTTCCGACGGCGGTGCACAAGCAAGCGCCAAGCCTATTTATCAATTATTTGTTAAATCTGCAAAAAGTTTAAAACCACGTTATCTCTCTATGATTATTCCCGCAAGGTGGATGACAGGGGGTAAAGGTCTGGACGATTTTCGTGAAGAAACTATACATGATAGACATTTTACTGTATTGCATGATTTTGCAAATTCAGAAGATTGTTTTACCGGTGTTGATATCAAGGGCGGTATTTGTTATTTTTTATGGGAAAGAGATAGAGAAAAAAAGTGTGATATCTATAGACATGATAGCAACGGAATTTTATATTCTGAAAGATATTTAGTAGAAGAAGATGATGATATATTTATTCGCTATCCGGAACTTGTATCAATAAAAAATAAAGTTTGGAAATTTAAAACAGATTCTTTTGAAACTATTGTTTCATCAAGAAAGCCATATGGATTAGCAAGCGATTTTTTTGCTAATCCCACAAAATTTGGGCTTCCACAAATCAGCGATACAGCAATAAAAAATGGCTATAGCATTTTAGGATTAGTCGCACTGAAAAGGGTTGTAAAGTATATTCCGAAAGAATATCCGTTACCAAAAAAGGATGGAATTAATAAGTATAAATTGTTTATACCAAACAGTTATGGTTGCGGTGAAATCGGTGAAGGACCTGCTACGCCAGTCCTGGCTACGCCAGGAGAGTTATGTACGGAAACTTTTCTTGAAATCGGAAATTTTGATACGCGTACTGAAGCAGAAAATGCTATGTCTTATTTAAAGACAAAGTTTTTCCGTTGTTTAGTTGGAATTCGTAAACAAACACAACACGCCACAAAACAAGTTTATCATTATGTTCCAATGCAAGATTTCTCAAAATCATGGACAGATGAAGAACTTTATGTAAAATACAATTTATCACAAGACGAAATTGATTTTATCGAGTCTATGATTAAACCTATGGAGTAAACGAATATGGCACAAGAGTTTTTTAGACAACGCCCTGCGGTTACACCTACAATTTATGCTTACGAATTTATCGGGGTAAGTTCGCACAAGGGATATATTAAAATCGGTTTTACCGATCGTACTGCCGAAGAGAGAATCAAAGAACAGTTGAGTGAGAGTCGTATTCCTTATCGTATTTTGTTGAAAGAATCGGCTATGCGTTCTGACGGCACTTGCTTTACCGACCATGATATACATGCCGTTTTACGCCGTAAAGGATTTAAACAACTGAATCGTGGTGAAGAAAGAAACGAGTGGTTTTATTGCACCGTTAAAGATGTACAATCTGCGATATTAGAAGTACGCGAAGGTATTTATTCGGATGAAAATCGTACTGAAACTTTTAAAATGCGCCCCGAACAAACTGTTGCAGTACAAAAAACGATTGCGTTTTTCGATAAAGCTAAAGCGGAGGAACCAAACAAAGCGCCAAAGTTTTTATGGAATGCAAAAATGCGGTTCGGTAAAACGTTTGCGAGTTATCAACTATCACGAAAAATGGGCTTTAAGCGTGTTTTGGTGCTTACGTTTAAGCCTGCGGTAGAATCGGCTTGGCGAGAAGACTTGATGACTCATGTCGATTTTGAGGGGTGGCAGTTTGTTTCCAATAAGGATGCTCACGATAACAAAATCAATATCGACGTTCAGTTTGCAAGTGCAGATAAAAAACGCCCCATTGTGGTATTCGGTTCATTTCAAGACCTCTTAGGAACAAACGAAAACGGTGGTATTAAAGCCAAAAACGAGTTTATTCACACAACTAATTGGGATTTAGTTATTTTTGACGAATACCATTTTGGAGCATGGCGTGAAAATGCTAAAAAGTTATTCGAAAATCCTGATGAAGAAGAAAATGCCGATTTTGATATGGAACGTTATAAGCAAACGGAAGCCGATAATGCGTATAACGAAACGTTCTTGCCTATTACTACCGATTATTACTTATTTTTATCGGGTACGCCGTTTAGAGCGATTAATAGCGGTGAATTTATCGAGGACCAAATATATAACTGGACGTACGCTGACGAGCAAAGCGCAAAAGAAAATTGGGTAGGTTCTAATAATCCTTATCTATCATTGCCACGCATGGTTATGCTTACTTACCGTATACCCGAAAGCATTCAGCAAATTGCTATGCAAGGCGAATACAATGAGTTCGACCTTAACGTATTTTTCTCGGCAAAAGGCAAGGGCGACGATGCTAAGTTTGTATACGAAAATGAAGTACAAAAGTGGTTGGATTTGATACGCGGTTCTTATTTACCGTCAAGTGTCGATGACTTGAAACTTGGACAAGACAAGCGTCCGCCTATGCCGTATTCCGATACACGTCTTTTGAATGTTTTATCTCATACCTTATGGTTTTTGCCGAATGTAGCAAGTTGTTACGCAATGGAAAATTTACTAAAGCAAAAACAAAATGCGTTTTATCATGATTATAAAATCAATGTTTGTGCAGGAACGAGTGCCGGTATTGGCGTAGATGCTCTTAATCCTGTATTAAACTCTATGGGTAATCCTCTTGAAACAAAAACGATTACACTTTCTTGCGGTAAACTTACCACAGGCGTTACCGTACGTCCTTGGACTGGTGTGTTTATGCTTCGCAATCTTAAATCACCCGAAACATATTTTCAAACGGCATTTCGAGTACAATCACCTTGGGAAATTGTAGATGACAAGGGCGATAAACGGATAATGAAGCACGAGTGCTATGTTTTTGACTTCGCGTTAGATAGAGCGTTGCGACAAATTTCTGATTATTCTTGTAGACTTAACGTGGATGAATCTAACCCCGAAAAGAAAGTTGCGGACTTTATTCATTTCTTGCCTGTTTTAGCATACGACGGCAGTACGATGAAGCAAATAAAAGCGCAAGACGTATTGGATATTGCTATGGCAGGCACGAGTGCGACCTTGCTTGCTAAGCGTTGGGAATCGGCTTTACTTGTGAATGTTGATAATGATACTTTATCGCGGTTACTTGCCAATAAAGACGCATTAGATGCCCTTATGCGTATCGAAGGATTCCGTTCTCTTAACCAAGATATCACGGCGATTATTAATAAGTCGGAAGCCGTCAAAAAGGCGAAAAAAGGAAACGACGGAAAACTTACCGAAAAAGAGAAAAAGGAGCTTAGCCAAGAAGAAAAAGATTATAAATCGATGCGTAAGCAAATTCAAGAAAAACTTATCAAATTTGCAACACGTGTGCCGATTTTTATGTATCTTACCGATTATCGCGAACGTTCTTTAAAGGATATAATTACACAGTTAGAACCGGGACTTTTTAAAAAGGTTACCGGATTGGACGTGAACGATTTTAACTTATTGTGTTCTATTGGCGTTTTTAATGCAAGCCTTATGAATGATGCGATCTTCAAGTTTAAGCGGTATGAAGACGCATCACTTTCGTATACCGGTATAGAAAAAACCGATAAAAACGAAGTAGGCGGATGGGATACCGTAATCCGTCGCGAAGAATACGAAAAACTGTTCTTTAATCAACAGGCATCTATGAATGATTTGCAAATTGAACACACTAACGAAACTATAGATATGGGGTTACCGTTTGTAAAGAATGAAAACGCGATCGTTGAGACATTTGTGGGTGAATCCCATCACAAAAAAGACATTGTACCTTCCGAGACATTTGTAGATAAACCTCATCAAAAAAAGGATATTATCGCCCATTCTACACAAAAGAGCAAGGACGAATCAATGGTAGATTTCGATTTATCTGCTGTAGTTGTCGGTGCGAAGGTTTTACATAAAAAATTCGGAGAAGGAACAATCGAAAATATTGACAAAGCACAAAAATATATCAAGATTGCATTTGTCGTCGGTGAGAAAATGTTCGTCTTCCCCAACTGTTTCGAGCAAGGCTTCCTAACTATTAAATAGTTCCTTGTGATGATCATAAAATCAAAAGTGCAAATTACTGTATATCTTTTATGTAAATGATAAATATACGTCACGGGCATGTTTGACTAATCTGTCAAGTATTATATATATGTCATACTGAGCGAAAGGGCAACGTCCTGTAGTCGAACTGCGCAGCAGTGCAAGGCACAGCCTTGCAGTATCTAAATCCTTAAAAAAAGAATATTTTATAGCACACACTTTTTACACAAAATACGGCAATACATCACAAACATGTAGGGGCGATTAGCAATCGCCCGCCTAATTTGAATACTATACTATCGCTTTTGCTTGTTTAAGCGTAATCGATATATCACATATATGTCATCCTGAGCATCGTCGAAGGATCTAATTCCTTGTAAAAGAGAATATTATATAGCACACACTTTTTACATAAAATACGGAAATATATCAGAAATTGTAGGGGCGATTATTAATCGCCCACCAAAAGCAAGTCTTCGCACTTATTTTGCATAAAAAGTACAGCAATATATTACAAGGATAGGGCGATTACTAATCGCCCCTACAGCGAAAGGGCAACGCCATGTAGTCGAAGCATCGGTATCTAAATCCATACAAATAAATGCAAGTCAATCCGACTTGCATTTATTTTTTAATTAACAATTATAATCTATGCATATTCTATCCGAAACTACCGAATGCACAACCGCTTTAATTGCGATGTGTAAAGGATTTGTTTGGTATGTTTTTTCGCACTCGGCGGTTTCAAATACGGTATACAATACGAGATCGAAATCTTCGTCATTGACATTTCTACCGACTTCAGCCTCGATTAAACCGTCAACTTTACCCAATAGATTTTTGAACCTATTGTTCAAATCAACCGCAATCTCATCTATGCGATTCTTATCAATAAGCTTCCAAAAAATAATATGTTTTAACATTTGTTTTACCTCGCATACTTTTTACATAATTATATCCGTTTTTCTTTTGATTGTCCACCGAAAAAACTAATTCCACATTAATATACACCGTCCGTAAGATACCAAACGCCTATGCCGTTTGATTCTCGTTACACTCAAATTTCGACTTCGCGTTAGCTACAAGGGCGCGATTAGTAATCGCCCGCATCAATTAAAAATCCATATAACGGCGGACGATAATGTGCAGTATATTGGACGGTAACGAAAAATAATTTGTTATAATAAATCGAATATAAAAAAGGAGGGGATAAACGACCGCAATTTCGTCCATCCCCAAAAGATATATTATCTCTCTATGCTCATTTTATCATGATATCGAACAAAAAGCAACTTATTTTGAAAAATAAAACTATTTTGAGAAAAAAAGAGAGAATAAACATCAAGAAATTGATTTTTATAGTTATAATTAATATAAAAATAATGATTTCCTAATGTAAACTTAATCAACGCACTGACCGAATTGTTTTACAAGCCGTTACCGTTTGTATATAATTAAAAGTGGAGAAAGGGCAAAAAAAACGCAATTACTTTTGTCCCCAAAAGATATATTATCTCTCAGTATATATCTTCTCTCCAAATAAATTTATTATAAGGAGTTAAAGAATAATATGAAAAAGTCTACAAAACGCAAGAAAACTAAATACTATAAGAAGCATACTCTATTTGAACAAGTAGTATATGCACTTACTGAAAAACCGACAGAGTATGTACACATAGATACCCCTAAAACTTTCCAAGACTATCGCCAAATTGGGTTTAACAAATGGTGTAAGGCAATAGGTGTTTATTCTGGATCCTATCTGCCTGCTGATCCTGAAAAGCTGACAAGTGATGGTCGTAAGGGATGGTATGAGAATACTAATAGTAAAAATAAAACGGGAGATAATCGAATCTTCGTTCGTAAATCGACAGGACAAGTTGTTAGACATGATGATACAAAAATCAAACGAAACGGAACGACTGTAGATCAACATTATCATTGGCATAATGAAAACCAAGCTCGAGATATAGCGGAATTCTTGCAAATGAATAACATAGAATTATCTAAAAAAGAACGATCCGAGATATATAAATATAAAGATAGATATGGTCATCATTGTGATGATGGATCAAAAGAATCTCATTTAGCACCGAGAGATAGTGACTACAGATTTAGGAGATAAACAATGGCATTTGACGAGATAAATAGAGAGCTAAACAAGTATCCGGATCCTGATACTTTTCATGAAAGTAGAATAGTGTATTTTCAAATTGACGGAAGTGTTTTAACAATTCGCATTGGAATTTATCATTGTTGGGATTGTTGGAATATTATTCCTGATGACGACCATTATTTGATTATCGAGGGAAGGTTTTCCGGTGTTAAAATTAAAGAGTTATATCAAGATAACGCTTTTGAATATTTTCATAGTGAAGTGTTATCAATCGAAGAAAAAAATGGATTTATGAGCTTTAATCTTTTAGATGAGTCAACGCTCGATCCTAATTATGAAAGATATATGTCTATTAAATTCACGTATGGCTCATACAAATGGACGACTCTCGCAGTTGTAAATGATGATGAATGGGAACTCTTTAGGAATGATGAAATTCCATCAAAATTTAAAAATTAAATAAAATGGAAAAGTAAACAAATACAATTAATACGCAACGAAACGTCAGTGCAACGTTAAATGTCATACTGAGCGAAACTATGAACCCACTGCACTATCAAATGTCATACTGAGCGAAGGTCGATAGACCGTAGTCGAACTGCGAAGCAGTGCAAGGCTTGCCTTGCAGTATCTAATTCCATATTAACAAGGAATAAGATCCTTCGATTCCGCTATCGCTACACTCAGGATGACATATGATACTGTCGTGCGATACATAGTCTTGTCATTCTGAGCACATCGTCCTGTAGTCGAACCCGCAGGGCGATGCCATAGGCATCGGAATCTATTTCCGTTTTAAGGCAAAACGATACCATCTATTAAAAAATCTATAATTTCACGCAATTATTTTATTGCCAATACCGTTACTGTAAATTCGAGACTACATTCGATGGTTAATTCAGACACTTTGTTTAGATATTCTTTGGGCGTTTTATAGAAATATGGCGTCATTTTGATGACTGAATTTAGGTATTCGCCATAGAGTTTCGCTTTGTCGTTTACATTTATTTGCTCGACTATTTTAAAGCCTTCGGGGATCGCTTTAACTTCGTTATAGTAGGGATTAGGATATATTGCTTGTTTTAATTCTATAAGGTGATTTTTAGACGGAGTGATTTTAATTAGAACTCCACTCTTTTTTAAAATTCTTATCGCTTCGGCGGTATCTAACGGTGCGAAACAATTAATAATAAGGTCTATACTATTATCCTTTATAGGAATATTCGCAACGCTTCCAACAATATAGGTTGACGCTTTATCTTTTTTTGATGCATGATTAATGGCGAATTTAGAAATATCTAAGCCGATTATGTCGAAATTACCCGATTGAATTGCCCTTGTTAAACTTCCGTCACCAGCGCCGAGGTCGAGAACGTTTTGAGGACGGTATTTACTCAAAATAGTTTTCAATTTTTCTATGAGATCGTTATAGTAACCGTTATTCATAACAGTTGCACGAGCGTCTATCATATCTTTATTATCGCCCGGGTTCGCGGTAGCTTTGTGTATTAAGAGATTGACATATCCGCTTGAAGATATATCATAGCAATGATGATTTCCACATACAAAGGAATTGTTAACTCTCGCTAAATCCTTTTTGCATTTAGGACAAATAAGTAAACCCATATTTTATCATTCCTATCACGATTTTGTTAAAGTATACCATTCCTTGAGAGATAAGTCAAGACCGAAACACTTTCTCATCTTTTATTAAGGTTGTTTGTCTAAAATTAATACATTCCGTTTATTTTTGGCGTTTACAAGTTGAGTGAAAAACTATATAATATATGTATCAAGTTTTTTAGGAGTAATTATGAATATATTGATATCATCACTATCATCCGATACGGTATTGTCGATAGTCGTTACAAGTTTAGTTTTACTCGGGTTGATAGTATTTATAGTGTTATCGTTATTACAAAAGCATCATAAACTCACAGGAAATACGGCGTTACGCATGAGCCGTATCAATGGTAGACTGTCGAGTTTTGGAGAAATGATTCGATTAAAAATGATAGATAATCCTGTTAAAGGAGAAGTTGCCCTGTATTGGACTGTGGTAGTATTAGAAACGGCAGGGGCATCTTTATATTTAGTATGTGAGATACTGAATAAAACCTATTCGTTGACCTTCTTGAAAATGATGGTATTTCTAATATTTATCATTTTTATGGTAGTATTTCATATTAGATACGCACCAAACGTACCGTATTACTATGATTACGATCCCATGTTATTTAGTTATTCGGTATTATCGCTATTCTTTGCATTTATTGATTTTGTTACAGGATTAGTGAATGGAAGCGTTATATTCAGCCTGCTTTACTTTGTAGGTAACTTGATGTTTTTCGGCACAATATTTTTCACGAGATTTGCAAAAGACGAATTTAAACCGAGAAGCTTATTGGTGTATTTAGGAGCGTCGATTATAGTAATAACGGATATATTTAATTTTTGTATCAACGTACCTACCAATCCATTATTTTTGATAGCATCGTTAATTATGACACTTGCGGGGGTGGCTTTAAATGTATTATTACTATATTTCTATGACGATTTTGATTTCGTAAAGAGCCTATTCCGCAAATAAAACCACATAAAAAGAGTATCATAACGCATATTTTTTCAACAAAACTGACAATAAAATATTACAAAAAGGGGCGATTAGTAATCGCCCGCCTAATTTGAATACTATATTATCGCTTTTGCTTGTTTAAGCGTAATCGATATATCACATATATGTCATCCTGAGCATCGTCGAAGGATCTAATTCCTTGAAAAAAAAGAATATTATATAGCACACACTTTTTACACAAAATACGGCAATACATTACAGGTATGTAGGGGCGATTAGCAATCGCCCACCAAAAGCAAGTCCTCGCACTTGCTTTGCATAAAAAGTACAGCAATATATCATAAGGATATGGCGTTTTCTAAACGCCCCTACAGCGAAGTGTGAAACACGTAGTCGAACTGCGTAGCAGTGCAAGGCTTGCCTTGCAGTATCTTAATCCATATAAAAAAAATCGGAGATAACTATTCACCGATTTTTTTATGCATTTTTATCTATAGGATTCCTTGAATAGCCCATTCAATAAGGCTTACCCCGTAACCCACGATTAAGCCGGTAGCGAACAATGTACCGATAACCACAAGGTTTTCTTTGACATTCTTAACATTTTTGAGAAGAACGAACAATCCCAATCCTGCGTTTACGCACAAACCGCCTACACAGGCACCGAACGAAATTCCGTTCAACAAATACAAGTCACTGATAATTACCGAAGATGCACAGTTAGGAATAAATCCGACAATTACGCTCAATAGCGGTGCAAGGAATTTGTTTTCTGATAAGAATGACATAATAACTTCTTCCGTCACGAAGTATATAAGCGTTCCAAATGCCATATTGATTATGAATATATAAAGTAATATTTTTAAGCTATGAACTAACGGATGCTCTATATGATGATGGAAGAATTCTTTATCGAATTTGAACTTTTTATGGCTATCGTCGTCCTCATGGTGATGCTCATCATGAGGATGTTCGTCCTCTTTCCCGAATTCGTCGTGTTCAAACTCTCCATGCTCATGTTCGTGCTCATGATCATGCCCATGCTCGTGTTCATGTTCATGATAGTCAATGGTATGACCGCAACAACCGATATGTGTAACTTCTTCGCAATGGCAGTCAACTTGATGATCTACCGTTTCTTTGATTTGCTTACGGAATATGAAATCGAGTAAATACGCTACCGCTAAACCTACTATAAATTTGATTCCGATCAGCGGTAACACCATCAGCATTTTTTTAGGCTCATTTACACTTGATAGGAAGATAGGTATTGCCTCATCGCTTGTTGCTATAAATACACCGACCAAAGTACCTATGGTTATGTGTTTCTTGTAATACAGATCGGCAGCCAACACGCTGAATCCGCATTGAGGAATCAAGCCGAAAGAAACCCCGACCAACGGCGACCACTTATGCGAACGCTCCAAAGCTCTCGCAAGTTTTGGTTCCAAAAACGACAGGGCTATATAAACGACAAACAAAAACGCAAAAACGATTGCGCTATCCTTCAATGCATCTAAAAATACTTCCAGCATATTATCTCTCTTTGTATTAGAATAAAAATAGTATAATCCATTACACCGAGAATGTCAATTTAATTGATATCGATAAAGAAAAGATGTCCTTTTCCTTTTCCGTCCGCCGTCATACTGATTTCCGTCCCGTCATTGCGAATGATGTTATGCAATGCATAATGATGAATGATGTTTGTCTTACAGCAAATGATGCATTGCTACGCAGCGTTATATATATGTCATACTGAGCGGAAGACGAAGTCTGGAGTCGAACCCGAAGGGCGACGCATAGCGTCGGTATCTGCATCCATATTAGTAAAAATGGATTTTCGTCCGCCATTATATGGATTTTTGATTGATGCGGGCGATTACTAATCGTCCCCTACAGCGTAGGTTGAAAACCGCAGTCAAACCCGAAGGGCGACACCCTAGGTGTCGGTATCTGCATCCATATTAATAAAAGCGGATATAATAACAAAAACTTATCGTTATCGTCCGCAAGATACCAAATTGTTACACAATTTGATTCTCGTTACACTCGAATTTCGACGATGCTCAGTATGACGGCGGATGATAACTTACACCATCTTGTCATACTGAGTAAAAGGACAGCGTCTTGTAGTCGAACGGCGTAGCCGCGACACGTCGGTATCTAATCATTGTTTATTTATTGTTTAATCAAAAAATCAAATAAAATCAAATAATTACATTAACCCTGTTTAAAAGACTGTACAAATTTCAAAAATGTGGTATAATTATTAGTGCGATAATAATTCGTAATTTTTTATTATAGTGAGGCATAAAAAATGGTTAAAGTTGACGTTATATCCGGATTTTTAGGCGCGGGTAAAACAACGCTTATCAAAAAAATGTTTGAATCTGATATATCTAAAGAACAAGTTGTTATTATAGAGAATGAGTTCGGCGAAATCGGTATTGACGGAACATTCCTAAAAGAAGCAGGTGTTCAAATTAGAGAAATCAATTCCGGTTGTATTTGCTGTTCGTTGGTAGGTGATTTTGAATCGTCCATCAAGGAAGTTATTAATAAATTTAATCCCGATAGAATAATTATCGAGCCGTCCGGTGTCGGTAAACTTTCCGATATTGTTAAGGCGATTTTGAAGGTTGATGCACCGTTGGAATTGAATATCGTAGTAACGGTAGTTGACGGCGGTAAGTGTAAGATGTACATCAAGAATTTCGGTGAATTCTATATCGATCAAGTCAAAGAGGCTCACAATATCGTTATATCCAAAACCGACAAACTCAGTGAAGAAAAGGTCCGTTTAGCACTTGAACAAATCAAGGAAATCAATCCTAATTGTTCGGTTATAGCAACACCTATTATTGAGTTAGACGGAGAAAAACTTGTCGAGACGCTCGAGGGCGGATCGAATCTCGATTCATTTATCGAAAAATTAAAACTTGATCACGAACATCATCACGATGATGATGAGGAATGTTGCTGTCATCATCACCACCATCATGACGAAGAATGTGAAGAGGGTGAACATCATCACCACCATCACGACGACGATGAAGAGTGCTGTTGTCACCATCATCATGATGAAGATGATGAAGACGAAGATGAGCACGAGCATCACCACGGAAAGTGTTGTCATCATCACGATGAGGAAGAGGAAGAACATGAGCATCATCATGAATGCTGTCATCATGACCACGAGCATGACCACGACGAAGACGAGCATGAATGCTGTCACCATCATGACCATGAAGAAGGCCATCATCATCACCATCATCACGAAGGACACCACCATGCTGACGAAGTATTCTCAAGTTGGGGTACCGAAACAGTTAAGAGTTATTCAAAAGAAGAATTGTCATCTATACTTGATAAACTCTGTGGTGACGAATTCGGTGTAATCTTGCGTTCTAAAGGTGTAGTTAAGGCATCTGACGCCGAAGATTGGTATTATTTCGACCTTGTGTATGGCGATTACGATATCCGTTTAGGAGCGCCCGACGTTATCGGTAAAGTTTGCGTTATCGGTTCGAAGATAGACGAGCAAGCTATACAAAAACTTTTTTAGTATTTGAATTATGGAAGAAACCTTTAAAGTAATAGCGGTCAACGGAATATTGGAAGCCGGAAAAACTCATTTTTTGAATGAGGCACTTGCTGAAAATTTATTTATCGATCCCGAAGCATGCGGAATGATTCTTCAATGTGAAGAGGGACTTGAAGAATATGATGAGACCGTTCTTCGCGATAACAATACCGTTGTTGAAACTTTTGAAGATAAAGAGGACTTTTTATCAAGAGCGGAAAAAGTCGTTCGTGATAGGAATCCTGACGTCGTATATATCGAAGAAAATGCAATGTGGGAAGATTTTACCCTTCCCGATTGTTTTGAGGTAGTTCAAACGCTTACCATTATCGATGCGACTACATTTAGGACCTATTTCAACAATATGCGTCAAAAATTTGTCGATTTATTGACACCGAGTAATGTAGTTATCATGTTTAACTGTGTAGATGAAAAGGAGACAACAACATTTAAACGCAATATGAAACTCATTAATAGAGTTCTTGAGTTTTTATATTTTGATCCGTCCGATAATCAATTTAGTTTAGCCGACGACCTTCCGTACTCTTTAGAGGGTGACAAAATCGTCATCGATGACGAAAGTTACGGCATATGGTTTATAGATTGTATGGATTATCCCGATAGATACAACCAAAAGAATGTTGTATTTACAGCTCAAATCGAGAATCATCCGAGATTACCAAAAAACTTTTTCTTAGCAGGCAGGAAATGTATGACTTGCTGTGCAAACGATATTCAAGAATTTTACACCATTTGTGATAATAATCTTGCCAAAGCTAAGGTTAAGAGCGGTGATTGGGTGAGCATATACGGAACCATTCTTTATAGACAGGGAGCCAACGGAGAAGCAATGCCTTATGTACGTATAGGCTTTGTACAACCGGTTCCGCCACCCGATAATGAGGTTATAGGTCTATCTTAAAATACATTTTATGACAAGAAAGTAGGTGCAGTCGCATTTTTTTTGGCTCTGTACCCCGATATGGAAATTTGTAAAAATTTGTACAACCGAATAATAATCCAAGTTCATTCTTGAAATAAAATGTGTAATCTGAAAAGGATTATTAGCAAAAAATCGTATTGGCTATCTAAATAAAAAACAATTATTAAATAATATAATCGCCGTCAATTCGGCGAAAAATGTGTCATTAGCCCAGTTGGATAGAGCGTCAGACTCCGACTCTGAAGGTCAACGGTTCGAATCCGTTATGGCACACCAGAAAAAAACGACAGGCTTCGGTTTGTCGTCTTTTTAATGGCTCAATGTCAAATGTTGGGGCGGAGATAATTTTAACTTAATCACAATTAATTCAAATCTCTTTAGTTAATTCTTTTAGCTAGAGAGATTTTTTTAACATAAATGCAAGATTCTATTTCTAAACCTTGGATAATTCCGATAGCCGTATCCGATTCTTTTTAATACTTTGATTTTGTTATTTGTACCTTCAGTAAATGCATTTGTGTATTTTGTTCGTTTGGAATTGATTATGTACTCAAACCAGTTAGTAAATGCCGTTATTGCCGGTTGGAATTCTGCTAATCCAATCTCCTCTGCGGTATTTATAAACTCTCGAAGTTTTGTTTCTGCTTTTTGCGGATTGATCTCATCCCTAAAGTCATAGAATATCTCTTTTAGCTGCCAGGCATTGTACAAATCTTCATTGTGTTGTAACATTCTATTGAGGATAACTCTTTGGTAAGGTTTTAAACTGCCTTCCCTTTTATCTAAGATCGTCTTGTGTTTTTTGAAGTACAATCTTTCCAAACTGCTTAAAGACTCTTGAACACGTTTCCTAACATTATGCATTGCCCAATAGACTTGTCTTATATAGTGATATTTATCCACTACAATCATCGCATTTGGGAAGAATGTTTTTGCAATATCCTTATATGTCTCCCACATATCCATTATAAATATGCTAACATTTTCTCGTTTATAATTTCTTACATAATCTATTAGATAATGTTTTTCTCTTGTGGGAAGTATATCTAATATTTTTTGGTTGCTGGGGTTCGTAAGAATGCACTGGTATTTTTCACCACCGGAATTACCCTTAAATTCATCTATCGCTATTACCTCTGGTAACTTATATAGTTTATAGCTCAGTAAATCGCAAATTCTGACTACGGTATTTATACTTACACCATATCGTTCGGCTACTTGTTTGAATGTTACCGGTTTTCTAAATTCTCGAATAATATTCTCGTAGACTCTTTGAGTTAAATGATGATATTTGGGCAAAAAAGAATACTTTTCAAAGAATCTTTTACCACATTCGCAACGATACCGTCTTTTCTTTAACAATATATGAACTTGCTTATTTCTATATGGCAAGTCGCGTATATCCTGAATCCGATAATCGTGAATCCTCTTTGTTTTCTTTCTACAGCAAGGGCAATTAGGGTAAACAGGATTGGTAGATGCAAGAATGTTAATTCTATTACCAATTTCTTCAATAGATTCTATAAAAATCCCTTTGATTCCTATAAAATTTGTGATACAATTATTCATGAGCGGATTGTGTTCCTCCTTTGTAATTTGTTTTGGTGATTAAATTATATCATAGGAACATTTGATTCGCTCTTTTTTTATGTTCTTTTTTATCTCCGCCCCAACATTTATTATAGAGCCTTTTTAATTAAATCCGCTTTCAGTGCTCTTGTCGTACTGAGCGCTCGTCCGCCGTCATACTGAGCGTAGTCGAAATTCGAACGAAGTGAGAATCAAATTGTGAAACAATTTGGTATCTTGCGGACGGTAACACGCACTATCTATCATTTTATCCACAACCTTGCGAAGCGAAACTTTACTTAACTTTTTTACGCAACGTCACTTTTTTTGCAAAAATTGGATAAAAATATTATCCGCATTCTATTGCAGTTTTAACTAAAAAAATATATAATATATTTAGATATAAGTGGAAATGCGTTATTTTATGCTACCGCTATGTTTATATTAACTAATCATTCCGTTATATACCTATGTAATATTCGGATAAAAGAAGGAGAAATTATGATTAATCTAACCGTATGTATTGGAAGTTCTTGTCACGTTAAAGGCTCTCGTCAAGTTGTTCGCGAACTACAATCGTTGATTGCCGAGGCGGGCTTACAAGATAAGATAGACTTAAACGGAACTTTTTGCATGAATAAATGTCAACAAGGCGTATGTGTAACGGTTGACAATGAATTCTATTCTGTTTCCTCCGACAACGTTAATGAATTTTTTACCAATTCCGTTTTGCCGAGGATTAAATAATGATTATTGTTCAAATATGCGTAGGTAGTTCCTGTCATTTAAAGGGCTCCGAAGAAGTTGTCGAAATATTTCAGAAATATGTTGCAGATAATAAACTCGATGAGGAAATAATTCTTACGGGTACCTTTTGTGCAGGCAAGTGCAACCGTTCGGGCGTAACCGTAATAGTTAATGACGAACCTTACACCGGAATAACCGTATACAATTTCAACGATTTTTGGGTGAATACTGTATTACCCGCTGTTGAGAAAAATAGATTAGGTTAGTCCTGTTTTAGCGGAGGATAAAATGGATTTTCTTACTTTAAAGAAATCGAATTGTAAAAATTGCTATAAGTGCATTAGACATTGCCCTGTCAAAGCCATTCGTTTTTCGGGTAACCAAGCGCACATTATAGCCGATGAATGCATATTATGCGGACAATGCTTTGTTGTTTGTCCGCAAAATGCAAAATGCATCACCAGTGAGGTTGAAAAGGCAAGAGTGTTGATTCAATCGGGTGACCCGGTTATTGTATCGCTTGCTCCTTCTTTTATATCGAATTATAGGAGTATAGGCATCAACGGTATGCGTAAGGCATTGCAAAAATTAGGTTTTGCAGACGCAGAAGAGACAGCAATAGGTGCGACCATAGTCAAGAACGAATACGAGAGAATGCTCAGAGAAGATTCGAGAGATATCGTGATTTCGTCTTGTTGTCACACCGTCAATTTGCTCATTCAAAAGTATTATCCTCACCTTTTGCCGTGTCTTGCTAACGTATTATCGCCCATGCAAGCCCATGCCAAGGATATCAAGCGTAG
Source organism: uncultured Christensenellaceae bacterium (assembly GCA_964391805.1). Lineage (GTDB taxonomy): Bacteria > Bacillota > Clostridia > Christensenellales > CAG-1252 > RUG14300. The sequence continues at coordinate 61,194 of CAYMNK010000009.1, forward strand.
AATACCCAATGCCAAGGTTGTATTTATTGGACCGTGCGTTTCCAAAAAACATGAGGCATGGAGTTATGACGGATTAGTGGATGCGGTTTTGACTTATGAAGAGTTGACCGATTGGTTGATTGACGAGGGTATAACTATCGAACCCGACATGGATGATGCGAACAAGAGTAGAGCAAGACTTTTCCCGACTACCGGCGGTATACTTAAGACGATGGCTGAAAAGCTACCTAATTATCAATATTTGGCGATAGACGGCGTGGATAATTGTATATCAGCACTTAAAGAAATCGAACAAGGAAATCTTTATAACTGTTTTATCGAGATGTCCGCATGTGTAGGCAGTTGTGTTGACGGACCTATAATGGAAAAGTATCATCACAATAAACTTAAGAGCATCATAGCGGTTACATCGTATGCAGGAAGCGAAGACTTCGACGTCGAACAACCCGATATCGGTGATGTGAAGAAGCAGTTTGTGCCCATAGATCCACATGATTCGGGTAACTATAGCGAAGACGAAATCAAGAGAGTTCTTCATGAGATGGGTAAGAAAAAGCCCGAAGACGAACTCAATTGCGGATCATGCGGTTACAGTACCTGTCGTGAAAAGGCAATAGCGGTATTACAAGGTAAAGCCGAAATAGAAATGTGCTTGCCGTATCTAAAAGAAAAAGCGGAGAGCTTTTCCGATTGTATCGTCAACAATACACCTAACGGACTTATTGTACTTAACGAAAATCTCGAAGTACAAAAGATAAATGCCGCAGCTCGTAAGATGATGAATATCAGACACTCGTCCGACGTTTTAGGTGAGCCGGTTATTCGTATACTTGATCCTGCTCCTTTTGTTAAAGTGCTTGAAACATATCGTGGAGTTCGCGATAAGAGAGTGTATTTGGCGGAGTACGGTAAGTATGTCGAGCAAACCATCATATATGACGATGCTTATCACCTCATTATATGTATAATGAGAGACGTTACCGAAGAGGAAAGCGAGAAGCATAAAAAAGAGAACATCAGTCGTCAAACGGTTGAAATTGCCGATAAAGTCGTAGATAAACAAATGCGTATCGTTCAAGAAATTGCATCGCTTTTAGGTGAAACAGCAGCGGAAACAAAAATTGCGTTGACTAAGTTGAAGGAGTCCATTATCGATGAATGATTTATGCGTTGATATAGGATACAAAAGTATAAATCACTTTGGCGAGCAATTATGCGGTGACCACGTAGACGTCGTACATCAAGGTGACAACTCAACCGTTGTTGTTGTTGCGGACGGTTTGGGGAGCGGTGTTAAGGCAAGTATTTTGTCTACGCTTACCTCTAAGATCATATCCACTATGATGGCTAATGGCTTGACGTTGGAGGATTGCGTATCTACCATTGCTCAAACTTTGCCTATCGATTCGCAAAGAGGCGTTGCATATTCGACCTTTACCATTATTCACATTGTAGATAATAAAGAGGCTGAAATCATTCAATACGACAACCCTCTTGTTATCTTACTTAGGGATGCTAAAAACTACGATTATCCTAAAGTTGAGATGAATATCGGTGGTAAGAAGATATATAAATCGGTTGTCAAACTCAAAGAGGGCGATCTATTTATAGCGATGAGCGACGGTTGTCCCCATGCCGGACTCGGTATGCGCTATAATTTTGGTTGGAAGCGTTCGGAAATTATCGATTTTATGGAGTCGGTAGCTCATGTTGGGTACACAGCCAAGAATTATTCGACCATTTTAGTAGACGAATGTGATAAGCTGTATGGCTATAAGCCTGGTGACGATGTTACCGCTTTGGTTGTTAAAGTTAGACAGCGTGTACCTATGAATATGCTATTCGGACCACCTGCCAACAGGGATGACCAAAATAAAATGATGGCATTATTCTTTGCCAAGGACGGCAAGCACATCGTTTGTGGCGGAACCACTTCTTCTATAGTTTCCAAATACTTGGGTAAGCCTATCAAAACAAGCTTGCTTTATTTGTCCGGAGACGTACCCCCTACAGCCGAGATCGAAGGCGTAGATTTGGTTACCGAGGGCGTAATCACCGTCAATAAAGTTCTTGAATACGCCAAAGATACATTAGGTGATAATAAACTATACGAAAAATGGAGCATGGGGCGAGATGGTGCGTGTATGATAGCAAGATTGCTTTTTGAAGAAGCAACCGATATAAACTTCTATGTTGGTAGAGCAATCAACCCGGCACATCAAAACCCCGATTTGCCCATTAACTTTAATATAAAAATGAATCTTGTCGGAGAGCTATCTAACTGCTTAAGACAGATGGGTAAAAGAATAAAAGTGAGTTACTTCTAAGGAGATGATTGACTGATGAGAAAATTTGATACAAATGTACAAGCAATTAAATATGAGGTACTGAGAGAGGTTGCCAAAGAATATTGGCAAGGTACTCTTTATGAACATATTTTGGATATTCCCAAAAGGATTGCCCCGGGTAAAAATCCCACAATGCGTTGCTGTGTTTATAAAGAAAGAGCTATACTTGCCGAAAGAGTTAAGATAGCAATGGGCGGTGGCGAAAACGAAGATAATGTTATCGAGGTTATCGACATTGCATGTGATGAATGCCCCGTTGGCGGTTATGAAGTTACCAATGCTTGTAGAGGATGTCTTGCACACCGTTGTGAACAAGCATGTAAGTTCGGTGCCATTACGTTTGACCATAATCACGTAGCACACATTGATAAATCCAAGTGTAAAGAATGTGGAGCATGTGCTAAGGTTTGTCCATATAATGCTATATATAATTATAAGCGTCCCTGCGAAACTGCTTGTAAGGTTAAAGCTATTCAAATGGGTGAAGATAAACAAGCTTGCATAGATCATTCTAAATGTATTTCTTGTGGCGCATGCGTTTACCAATGCCCCTTTGGAGCGATTACCGATAAGTCCTATATACTTAAGGCTATCGATATTCTTAAAGGAAGCGATAATAATAAAAATTATAAGACTTATGCTATCGTCGCACCTTCTATATCGAGTCAGTTCACATACGCAAAACTCGGTCAAGTTATCACTGGACTTAAGGAATTAGGCTTCCATACCGTTATCGAGGCTGCGTTGGGTGCAGATATGGTTGCTAAGGCAGAATCTCAAGAATTAGCAGAAAAAGGATTCTTGACAAGTTCATGTTGTCCCGCTTTCGTTGATTTTATCGAAAAGAACTTCCCGACTCTTGTTCCCAATATTTCTCACAATCTTTCTCCGATGGGTACTATTTGTAAGTATCTTAAAGAGCATGAGCCCGATTGTAAGACTATATTCATTGGACCTTGTACCGCAAAAAAGGCGGAAGTCAAGAAAGAAAAGGTTGCCAAATACGTAGACGTAGCCATGACTTTCGAGGAGTTGCAAGCACTCTTTGACAGTAAGGATATAGATATAACCACACTTAGCGAAGGTGTTTTAGATAACGCATCCTATTTTGGTAGAATCTTTGCTCGTTCGGGTGGATTATCCGATGCGGTTAAACAAGCTCTACACGAACAAAATATCGAGTTCGATCTTAAACCTCAAGCATGTGACGGAATCGAGGCATGTAAACTTGCTTTACTTATGAAGAGTAAGGGTAGATTGGATGCTAACTTTATCGAGGGTATGGCATGTATCGGCGGATGTATCGGTGGTGCAGGATGCTTAACTCACGGTGAAAAGAATAAGGCCGAAGTCGATAAGTATGGCAGAGAAGCATACGAAAAGACTATATCCGATGCTTTATCGGTATTAGATACCTAATCTTTCATTTGAGTAAATAATAATGGACCGTATAGAAAATAAAGGACGAAACAAGCGGAACGAACTCGGTAGAGAGCTTCCCTATTTAATAGTGCTTGGAGTTGCCGTCATTTTTCTTGCGGTCTTTTTGATTTTACGTACGTCAACCACGATTTGTGAGTATATTACAGATAACGTAAGCGTCAAAATAAATGCTTTTACTTCATCTATTTCGTCGAAAGTATCCTTTTCGGTATTTGAAGTTTTTGTAATTTTTGCCATCGTATTGGCTGTAGCGTTTATTGTATCGTTGATTATATCTCTCGTGAAGAAAAGGTTCCGTATTGCCATTAGATTGACATGTTTAATGGCATCCATATGTTGTTTATTTGGTTCTTACTACATTTTGGTTGCCGGCTTTGCCTATAACCGCGAACCGATTGGCAGTTTTTATACGGGTAATATGGAATATTATGATTTCTACGATGTTGTCAAATATTTTAAAAGTGATTACGATTATCTTGCCGACAAAATGGAGAGAGATGATAGCGGATTGTCCGTTTGTCCGTATACCCTTGAAGAATTAAGCGATTTGTTGAAAGAGGAATGCTTGCGACTCGGTGACAAATACAATGTTGAGGGTGTATTCTCGGTTAAACCGATGAACGTATTTTCACAGTTTATGTCCGACACGGGAATTACGGGAATTACTTTTGTACCAACGGGAGATTGCGGAGTTAATATTCTACAGCCTTCTGTCGGTATTACCTTTACAGCAATGCACGAAATGATGCACTCGATAGGTATAATGCGCGAAAATGAAGCAAATGCGTTGAGTTGCTACCTTCTTATCAGTAGCGACAATGAATACTTGAGATATTGCGGATATTTCGGTTATTACAATTATCTGTTAAGGGCACTTTCTTTAAACTACGAAGAGAGTGAATATAATGCCGTGCGAGTTAACGATGCGGTACGCAAGGAAACGGCAAAGTATAACGAATATTGGGCGAATCAAAGTTCTGTATTCGATAAGGTCGGCAATTTTTTCAATGACCTATACCTCAAACTTTCGGGACAGAAGGATGGCACCGGATCTTATCATGAGCCGACAAATTCGGGCGGAATAGAAAAAGAAGAGGGCGATAGAGTGTTTGTGAGTGTTCAATACAACTCGTTTCAGCAAGCATTTATTCGCACTTACCTTGATAAAACGGCAAAACAAGACCCGAAATGCACTATAAATTGATTAAAAATTCGCAATTTACAAAAACTGCGGATTTTTTTGTATAAAAACTATTGAAAAATAATAAATATTTATAGTATAATAGTTATACTAAGTTGAGAAGGGTGGCTGATTATGAACGTTTGGAAGGAAATGAATCCGTCGAGAGTTAAGCCCAATGATTTTGTGGCTGTAATCGAGATATCTAAAGCGATGAAGAATAAGTATGAACTGGATAAAGAGACCGGTATGCTTATTTTGGATCGTGTTCTTTTTACATCCACGCACTATCCGGCCAACTATGGTTTTATTCCGTTGACTTATGCCGATGATAACGACCCGTTGGACGTTCTCGTTCTTTGTAGCGAGCCTATAGCCCCGCTTGCTATAGTTCGTTGTTATCCTATCGGAGTTATGGAGATGACCGACGAAGGCGCTATCGACTATAAGGTTATAGCGATTCCGTTTGGCGATCCTACTTATAACGGATATAACAATATCGACGAGTTACCCAAACACATCTCGGACGAAATACAGCATTTCTTCAATGTTTACAAAACATTGGAACATAAGAATACTACGGTGTTGGAAATGCTTGGTAGAGATCGAGCCCTTGAAGTTATAGAAGATGCCCTTGTAGGCTATCAAAAGAAATTCGGTAACTGATGAACTGTTTTGAACTGTTACAGCTTATTGAACGAGGTGAGATACCTTCGGCGGTAAGGATAGGCGGTGATGACGAATATTGGCGTAAAAAAGCTAAAGATGCTTTGATAGCGTTATGCGATCCGTTTGATCTTACTGTTTTTGAAAACGTTGATTTATCCGAAGTCGTATTTGCATTGGGTTCCATTCCCATGCTTGGGGCAAGACGAGTGGTAGTAGTCAGGGGATTAACCAAGAGCGATAAAAAAACGCTCGAATTGTTTAAATCCTATATTAAGGATCCTAATCCGACATCGGTATTGGTCCTTGATTGTAAATGTGACTTCGATTTTATTCCCGAAGTCGTTTGCGATAGAGTATACGGCACTCACCTTACCGATGAAATCGAAAACATATTTGCGTCATTCGGTAGAAGCGTAGAAAAATCGGCTATAGACTTGCTTATCGAATACTGTGAGTCTGATATGACGAGAATTTACTCCGAAATATGTAAATTGACAGCGTATTCGTTAGGTACGGTTATTAAGGCTGATATAGAGGAATGCGTAGAACCGAGTGTAACGTATAAGGCATATAACTTCGTTAATTACATAGTTAACGGCGATTATGTATCATGCTATGACTTTGTTGCGAAAAGTAAAGATAAGTTGACGAGTTTTTTGGGAATGCTTATTAGAACTTATCGACTTGCGTTTTACAGTAAGAGTCACAACTATAACGAACTGGCAAAACTATTTGATGTTCCCGTTTTTACCGCCAAGAATGCTAAAAAAGTTGCAGACCGATATTTGGCGGTACAGTTATATAAAATAATATCGTTCTTATATGACTTGGAGTACAAACTCAAAACAGGTGCAATTAACGAAGAAACAGCACTTCCGCTCATGTTAGCGGAAACTATAGAAAGGAGAAATAAATGAATCACGAGCAATCGAATAAAAAATCGAGGGGCTTGATTATCGATAAAATCAAGCGTATACCTTTGTGGGCGTGGATGCTCATTCTTGGGATAGTGAGTATTGCATCTAACTATTATAATGCTCAAATGGTATCTAACTCTGCCATGGCGGAAATGCCTATATCTATTTCGCCGATAGTATTTTTCATTATAGTTTTAGGCTTATCGGCGGTTGTACGTCCGTTTGTGCTGAGACTTGTTGCGAGAATCATTTACGCGGTTGCGTCGAGAATTTATTTTAGAAGTACCAATTATATTCCCGATTACAACCTTAGAAAATTGCCGATAGAGTATAACGATTTTTTGGTTACCTTCTTGTGCATCTACTGCATTTCCGATTTGTTTGTAGGATTATTCGGTGTCATCGCATTGTTTGTACCGTATGCTTCATATATTTTGAGTATTCCCGCTAGCCTATTTAGAATTGCAGGTTATGTATTCGGTGCATTCATTCTTAAACCTTTAGTTGCCGATTGGCAATGTAAGCGTACTTTTACGTCCTTAGGATTGATTTCCGCCATTATGCTTTGTTTGAGCGTGGGGGTGATAATATGAGAAAGTTGTTAGCACTATTTACGGTTATAGCCGTTATAACGATATCGCTATTTTCTTTCGGTACAGCCTTTGCCGAGAGCGAAACCGACTTTTCGGTTTATGATATTTACAGTAATTACTGTTCTCAATTTGTGGATAGAACCCCCGGTTCTGACGGTGAACGTCAATCTGCATTCTATATAATGAATCAACTATACACGCTTGGATATACCGCAGTAGACGGTAGTTCGAGCGGTGTAAAGGAAGATATGAATCCGTATTTGCAGAATTTTACCTTTAAGTATGAATCCGATATTTTAAACGAACAAGGAGATTACGAGGTAATAAATGTATCTTCAACTAATGTCATAGCATATAAGAGATCGGATAAAGATAATGCGAAGTTGCTGATCATCGGTTGCGGTTACGATAATGCGTATAGCTTATATGATTCATATAACACCTACGAGCCTATTAAATCGGAAGGTGCATACGAGTATTCGAGCGCGGTCGCTACGGTATTGGGAATTGCAAAAAAGTTAAAATCCGCATCTTTGGACTTCGACGTTGCATTTGCATTCTTCGGATCGGATTCGTTGTCTCATGAGGGTGTTTCGCAATTTTTCAAAAAGAATACTCAAGAGATAATTGGATATATTAACTTGACGAGTATTATAGCAGGTGATTATCTTTATGCTTACTGTGACGATGTATCCACCGCTCATGGTGAACTTGTAAGTGATATTATTACCAAATTCGGTTATGACATCAAAGTTGCGCCCTTCGATAAGAAGATCACGACCAATGATTCGCTCGATTCCGACAGACCTTATTGGCATGCGGGATTAGATTCGATTAATTCACTGTTTATGGAAAGAGGAATCGCATCGATAAGTCTATTTGGATATAACTGGGATTCTAATTGTGAATCCGATGAATATGCCAATATTAGAGGAACTGCGAGTGATAATTTTGAATACCTCGAAAAGTACTATGGTAAGGATAAAATTACATCGAGGCTAAATACTGCGCGTGATTTCGTTGTTACTACCGTAGTTAAAAATAGCGACTTGGTTACTGCTTTAGAGAGTTATGATACGAGTTACACTTCTTTGTACGGTGATTCGGCATATTACGGTGTTTCGATTGGTTGTATAGTAATAGTAATAGCTCTATATATAGTAGGCTATTCGTTTGCAAATAAGAAAACATCTTCGGCAGGAACTCCCGATTTTTCAACCAACAGCACTTTCCTCAATGGAGAGAATATAGATAATACAGACGACATTTTCGGTTTTGACGGTGATCCCGTTGAAGGAGACCGAAAGGATATAGATACAGACGAGTTCTCATTCGGCGATTCCGATAAGGATGATACGGATGATGACGATATATTTGGAGAGTTTTAACTATGAACCAATTCTTGAACTTTATTCAAAATGCAGGCTGGGTTATGGCAGTTGATGCTATTATAGTTGTTGCTGCCTTCGGTGTTATGCTGTTTTTGACGCTACGTAAGCGCAATTACGGCTTAGCAATCTTTTTGACCGTATACTTTTTAGGTGCAGGCACGGTAATGCTTCTTTCCGACTATTATGAAGGTAAGTATTTGTATGTCGGCGCACAAGTTTTGAGGTATTTCACGGTATTCGTTATCGTCGCATTAGGTGTTATTTATCAAAATGACCTTAAGGCTGTTTTCCTCAAAATCGGCGGTAAATCCGATGAAACCGTATTCCATACTCACGGCAACAGCGAGGATGAATTGATCGATTCTGCTAATGAGATTATCAAGGCAGTCCAAACACTTTCCAAAAACGATACCGGTGCATTAATAATTATGTGCCCCGAGAGTGTTCCTTCGAGTGTTGTCGATACAGGTACCAAACTTAACTGTCTCGTATCGTCCGAGGTGCTTCAAGCGATATTTAATAAGAAGTCTCCGTTGCATGACGGTGCTGTTATAATTAAAAATAACACGATTATCGCTGCAGGATGTTTCCTTCCTTTAACTCAACGCACCGATTTGAGTAGAGATTTCGGCACCCGTCACCGTGCCGCAATAGGCGTTACCGAGGAATATAACGTATTCCCCATCGTTGTATCCGAGGAATCGGGTATTGTGAGCGTCGTTCATAAAAACGGTGAAGTTAAGAGATTTATTACAGGCGAAAAACTTCTTGACGACCTTGCTACAATCTACGGAATTTCTGTTATTTCGAGGATTAGGAAGCGTAAATAGTATTATGAATACATTTTTACGTCAAGCTAATGCGATGCGGATCATTGCAGTTTTAAAGGAGCATACTTTTATATCGGCTTGGCGTGATTAAATTGATAAATGGGTGGATTATATAGTCCACCATTTATCTTATAAAGTACAAATGATTTAGGATTACCGTCAATTACGGATATACTCAAGACTTTTATATACTAACGATGATATATTCGAATGTTTAGGAGACTTGATTTGATAGTTTGTAAATTTGGCGGTTCTTCTATGAGCGATAGCCGGACTATAAGGCTTGTTGCGGATATTATCGAGGTAAATCGTGATAGGAAATATATAGTAGTATCCGCACCAGGTATCGGTGACTATTATAACTATAAAGTTACCGATATGCTATATAAATGCTTCGATATAAAAGGAAATGAAAGAATCAAATTTTTTAATATGGTAGTCGATAGGTTTTGCTTGTTGGTAAACGAATTGATACCCGATGAAGACGTTTCCTTTATTATCGATAAATATAGACGGGTGCTCGATTCAGCCGAGCGTGTAGACGACATCGTTGCTATGGGCGAACATTTAACCGCGTATATCCTGGCTAAATTTATTGGGTATGACTTTATCGATTCGAGAGATATTATTTGTTTCGATAGAAGTGGGTGTGTTGATATTGAACAGTCTATAAGGAAAAGTCGTGAGAAATTAAAAAATCATGCTAATGCGGTTATTCCCGGGTTTTACGGACTTAACCCCAAAGGACAAACCACACTTTTTACAAGAGGCGGATCGGATGTAAGCGGAGCATTGATAGCGCGTGCCGTAGGTGCGGAGATTTACGAGAACTGGACCGACGTATCTGGTTATTATGCGGTAGATCCTTTTATAGTAGATAATCCACATAAGATTGGAAAACTTAATCTCGACGAATTGAGAAGACTCAGTATATGGAGTTCGTCTGTTCTTCATCGAGATACCGTGCTACCTTTAATCGGATATGACACCGTTATTAATATACGCAACACTTTTGCAACGGACGATTTGGGGACGCTTATTTATCCGGCGATAGATAACGGGCAAACAATTATAGGAATAGGCGGTAAAAGCGGTTTAAAACTATTATCTATTGAGCAAGTAAGTATATATAGAGACGATTACTCTATATCTTCTTTTAAGAATATAGAATACATTTCTTACGTTGCCGACCGCCTTGACATAATATGTCGGGATGTCCCTCAATGGTTAACCGATATAAACATCAAAATATACGACATAGCAGTCATTTCGATTGTTATTCGAGATGTTAATGAGACTATGGTTTTGAGTATTAGGGCATTATCCCTATTGCTTGACAAACATATTGAAATTAAAATGATTTTTAGAGGAGTAAACGATAGCGACCTTCTTATTGCGGTAGATGATTCCAATTATATCGATGCCGTAAGAGTGTTGTATCGAGGATTAATTGATGATATACGGAAATACTGACGGAATTAAAAGAGTAGTCCTTTATCAATTAAAGGACCTAATAGGAGATTACGATAAGACGGCATTCATTGACCGTGAACTTTTACGCACGTTATGTTTAACATCGGCTAAATTGAATAGAGAGTTATCGGCATTTATTTCGAGACAGGGTAGATTGTTGGCGATAGGTATAGGCAATAATTGTTCGGTACCTTTAGCGGATATATCAAAAAGGCGTGGAGATAAGCGACTTAACGGCGTAAGAGTTATCCATACTCATCCAAACGGAAATTACCATCTGTCCGATGTGGATATATCGGCGCTTAAAGCCAATAGATATGACTGTATGGCGTCGGTAGGTATAACGAACGGTAGAATTACAGGCTTGCAAGCAGGCTACTTGTCTTCAGACGGCGTGAAATTTATTGAGACTCGTGGAGAGGGGTGGTCAGACGACAAACTCATGCAAGAAATATTGCATTCCGAGACCGAATCACAAAAAACCGATCGTCACGAAACATATAAGGGAAGATCTCTATTGGTTCACGTATCTTCCGATCCTGATGCTGAAGAGTCTCTTAACGAGCTCGGTGCATTGGCTAAGACCATGGGATTGACTCCTGTCGACACGCTCATTCAGCGTAGAGATAAGCCCGATATACAGTATTATGTAGGTAGCGGAAAGGTGAATGAAATTGCTTTGCTTTGTCAGGTCAAACAAATAGATACGCTTATTTTTGACCATTCGTTGAGCGGAGCGCAGTATCGTAGTTTATCGGAAACATTGCATAAGAAAATACTTGATAGAAGTACCCTTATTCTTGATATATTTGCCAAGCATGCAACCAGTAACGAAGGTAAATTGCAAGTCGAATTGGCTAAATTGACCTATCAACTTCCTTTGCTTGTTGGTCAATGGGTAGGCTTTTCTCGTCAAGGTGGTGGATACCACGCTATGGGCGGTGGCGGTGAAACCAAACTTGAAATGGATAGACGTCAAACTCGCAAGAAAATATCCGAACTAAAAGCGAAACTCGAGGATCTCGATCATAATCGTTCGGGCCGTAGAGAACAGCGTAAAAATAAGGGCGTGAAAAACGTTGCTATAGTAGGATATACCAACGCAGGTAAAAGCACTTTAATGAATTATATTACCAAGGCAGGTGTGCTTGAAGAAAATAAACTTTTTGCAACTCTCGATGCGGTATCACGTAGCGTTTGGGATAACGGTAATCAATATCTTTTGACCGATACGGTCGGTTTTATCAAACGACTTCCTCACGAGTTTATAGAAGCGTTCAAATCGACCTTAGACGAAGCGAAATATGCCGATCTACTGTTGCATGTGGTAGATTGTTCAAGTCCGAAGTATGCCGATGAATTTGACGTAGTTTGTCATGTTTTGAATGAAATAGGTGCAGGGCATGTACCTGTAATTACTGTGTATAATAAAATAGACCTTTTAAAAGAGCCATTATCGGTGCTTCCCAAAATGACAGATAGTGTCAGCGTATCCGCAAAGAGCGGTGACGGTGTCGATAAACTTAAGGCGATGATACTAACAAAACTTTTCGGTGACGAGCCGACCGAAAGCGAGGAATAAGTGAGAGGTAGAATATATGAATAATTTTGACTTAAAGGTAGAGTCGGTAACCGATTCTTCGAGAGTTCTTAAATATGGTATACTGCGTATAAGTGTTTTGACTTCGAGACTTATAAGAGTCGAAAACTGGGTTTATAGAGACGAGCCGACTCAACGAGTATGGTTCCGTAATTTTGACAATCCCGAATTTACTGTAGAGAAAAAAGGTTCTAAGATAATTATTCACACCATCGATTGTCAATTTACCGTTTCGCCGACAGGGCGAGTAAGAGCAGCCCTTAAAGGTGGTAAACGATTATCTACAAAAGGTAATTTATGGGGTACCGCCCGCACCCTCGATATGACTAACGGACGTGTTATTCTCGATAAGGGGTTGATATCTAAGGGCGGTTTAGCGGTATTAGACGATAGCGACGGCTTGATTCTTGACGGCAATGATATTCGTCCGAGAACATTGGCAATTGACCGTTACTATTTTGCATACGGAGACGATTATAGAGGTGCTATGAGAGCTTTTTATGCATTGACCGGAAGAGTTCCTTTGATTCCGAAATATGCATTGGGTAATTGGTGGAGCCGTTATCATGATTATACACAGGATGAATATATTGCATTGATTAAGCAATTCCAAAACAAGAATATTCCGCTTACGGTAGCAACGATAGATATGGATTGGCATTGGGTAGAGGTCGAGGATAAGTTTGGCAAGGAAGTGCGTAATATTCATACACTTTCATTAATGGACAAGTTGTATGCTAAGCTATTACCCAGTTGGACAGGTTACAGTTGGAATACCGACCTTTTCCCCGATCACGTAGCGATGCTCGATTGGTTGAAACAGCAAGGATTAAAAGTACCTCTTAACACCCATCCAAGTCAAGGAATTAGATTTTTTGAAGATAATTACGCTAAAGCGTGCGAAATAGTAGGAATAGATCCGGACAGTAAAAAACCTATTATATTCGATTTATCTAATCCGTTGTTTGTTAAGGCATATTTTGAAATCGCACATCATCCGTTGGAAGACGAAGGCGTGGATTTTTGGTGGATCGATTGGCAACAAGGTAAGAAGAGTCAAATCAAGGGACTTGATCCGTTGTGGGCGTTGAATCACTATCATTATTTGGATGCATCGAGGAAAGGGGTTAGGCCACTTATTTTATCGAGGTACGCTGGACTCGGTTCACATCGTTATCCCTTAGGATTTTCGGGCGATACCAAGGTAACTTGGAAAGCGTTGGCATTTCAACCTTACTTTACCGCCAATTCATCGAATGCAGGTTATACCTGGTGGAGCCATGATATAGGCGGACACGTCAACGGATATAAAGACGATGAATTATATATACGTTGGTTACAATTCGGCGTTTTTAGCCCCATTAACAGACTGCATAGTTCTAATAGCGAGTTTGTGGGTAAGGAGCCTTGGAAATGCTCTCGATATGTGGAGAGCATTGCAACAACTTATCTAAGACTTAGACATCGCTTGATTCCGTATTTGTATTCGGCAAATTATGTAACGCACAAAGACGGTGTAGCGATATGTGAACCGCTGTACTATGCATTTAAGGACAAAGAGGCGTATAAACATCCTAATGAATATATTTTCGGCGGTAAGTTGATTTGTGCACCTATCACACGAAAAGCCGATAAGGTAACCAAATTAGCAGGCGTCGATGTATGGCTTCCCGAAAAAATAAGATATACCGATATATTTACAGGTATGTCATATATGGGCGGTAAAACGATAAGAATGTATAGAGATTTAGAATCCTTCCCTTGTCTTGCCGAAGAAGGGACAATTATACCGATGTACCGTGACTGTAATAGTAACTCTTTAGCTCTTGAAAAACCATTGGAAGTATGGATTTACCGTGGTAGAGGCAGTTATTCTCTATATGAAGACGACGGTGAAAGTATGCAATACGAAAACGGCAGTTATTCGATATCGGAGTTGTCGGTAAATAAGAGCGCAAACGGCTTTGTGTTTAGCTATAAACAATCGGTTTCAGGCGAATTGAAGATAAGCGAAAGAGAATTGACCTATGTATTCAAAGATATCGTTTCTGCTAACGTTATGGTTAACGGAATCGAGGTTAATAGTGAAACCTCCGATTGTGTTACGGTAACGGCAAAGGGCGATGTTATAATAGAATTAAGCGACTGCGTTTACCCCGAATCGAGGGATAAATACGAGCAAAAAGTTGAATTGATATCAAAGTATCAAATGAATCAGTCGCGGAAATACGCTATTTTTAATTCTTACTTAAAAGGAAAGAAAAAGAATCCGCATATTCGTAAGGACGTGGTCGGTCCGTTAAAGGAAATTGATGAATTGATTTAATATGGAAAGAACAATAAAATCTATTGTATTTGTTTGTTTAGGAAATATTTGTCGAAGCCCGATGTGTGAAAGCATAATGAGTTATTTACTCAAACAAAACGGAATAGACAACGTATACGTGTATTCCTTAGGCACGAGTGATGAGGAATACGGAAACCCTATACATAGAGGCACTAAAAACAAACTATATGCAGAGGGTATTCCCATTATACCTCATAGAGCATCACAAATCGAACGCAATGATTATGATCGCTATGATTTAATTATAGGATTAGACCATTCCAATATACGCAATCTTCATAGAATATTCGGTTCAGACAAAGACGATAAAATACGATTACTATTATCTTTTGCAGGCGAAGATAGAGACGTTCGCGATCCATGGTGGACGGGCAATTTCGATGAAACCTATGACGACTGTATGAAGGGTTGCAAAGCCTTATTAGAATATATTAAGACTTGTCGTTAGAAACATCAAAATTATTTCATTGTAAAAAACAAGAAAAGACCATACAATCCTTCAAAAAAATCAAAAATTCACAGCGTTGCAAAGCAACATATCGCAGCGAAGCTATATCGCGTGTCGTTAGACACATATCGCGCAAGCTTAGCTTGCATTCTTGTCATACTGAGCGAAAAACTTTGAATAATACAACACCATCAAATGTCATACTGAGCGGAGCGAAAGCGTAGTCGAACTGCGTAGCAGTGCGAGGTGCAACCGAGCAGTATCTAAATTCCTTGTTAAATATATCTATAAAAAACTCTACAACGAATAAAAAAGTGTAAGTGCCGTATTTGCTCTTACACTTTTTTGCAAAAGATTATTCGATTTCTTTGCTTATCCATTGCATAATCACATTTAATATACGCTCACTTTCGCGTTCGGTCAAAACATGCGTAGATTCTATGCCGTACCACTTAGCGATGCAACCTCTACAACATGTAGCGGTGGCGTGCTGAGCGATAAACACGGGATGACCTCTCATTGGTGTTTGCTTGCCATCGTTTACTTTTGAAATATCGCTAAGATTCTTTTTTATGAAATCGATTGCATGTGAGCGTATCGTATCCATTCCTTTTTTGTGAATGTATTCACGATCGGAGTCTTTTAGATGGAAAGAACTTCTAAATTTTGATTTTGATAGTCTTTCAAATACATACTCATCCATAATCATTTATTAAAAATTGTTTCAAGGAATAGGTATATATCGCTAAAGACTTCTTCCTTATTCGTTTCGTGTATCAAGTCATGACGAGCAGATGGGTATATATTCAGCAATACGTTCTTCCTATCGTTTTTAACGAGTTTGTCGTATAGAACTTCTACACTTTTATAGATATTATTTGCATAATCTTCACTACCGCTCATCAAAAGAATAGGCAACTTTTGCGGAATTGCTTTAAATTTCTTTTTTGTATACATCCAGTAAGAATAATTGTAGAAAGACTTATCGAAGTTGACGCTCAATACGAATTGTGCACCGCATAGATTATCTTGGACGTATTTTTTAACCTCTTCTTGATCGCGAGTAAGGAAGGAATACCTTGTCTTTTCGTCAGCAAAGGGTTGAGATTTTAACTTATACATATAATTTGAAATAAAATATGATGGTGACTGAGGGTCGATAAATCCGCTAAAAAGACCTGCAAGTGTGCCTGCAAGTAATACCTTAGGTGCACGCATATAGGCAGATCCAATTAGTATCAAACCTGCGAGTAAGTCGCCTCTTGTCCAAGAATAAGCTTGAGCGAGTATCGAACCGTAGCCGATACCCATAAGGATTACGGGAAGATGATAAAAATCGATTGCGATATTAGTCAACGCAATCATATCGTCTACAGAATATTGGAAAACGTCTCCGTAGAATTCACCCCTATGAGCAAATCCGTTGGAACTGTTCCCGAAACCTCTAAGGTCTTGACTGATGACAATATAACCGACTTCGTTAAGAAAATGAGCCAATTCGGCATAGCGTAAAGAATGGTCACATTCATCGTGTGCCAATTGAACGATGCCTTTCGGGTTATTTACGTTATCCCAAGCATAACAAGCTATTGATTGTGCTCTGTTTTCAAAAGAAAAAGTACGCATAAAATCTCCTTATATCGAGTAATATAATTGTACTACATTTGATAAATAAAAACAATAATTGGTAATAATAAAAATATATTAAAAAAATATAATATCAATTTATATGGGGATAAAAATGAAAAACATTGTATTGACAGGCGGTGGCACGGCTGGTCATGTTATGCCTAATTTAGCAATAGCCGAAAATTTGCGTAAGTACTTTGACGGCATTTATTATATGGGAGAGAGAGGCGGTATCGAAGAAACGCTTGCACTATCACACGGCTTGCCTTTTTACGGAACAGATGCGGTAAAATTAAAAAGAGGAACGATATTGTCCAATATAGCACTTCCGTTTAAACTGTTGATGGCGGTAAATCAAGCGGAAAAGGTATTGAAAGAAATCAGGCCAAATATCGTATTTGCAAAGGGTGGATATGCATCGCTTCCTTCTACCCTTGCTTCGAGAAGGCTTGGAATTAAAGTGATTATTCACGAGAGCGATTTTAGTTTAGGATTAGCCAATAAATTATGTAAACCATTTGCACATAAAATTTTGACGGCATTTAAAGGTACGTGCAAGGGTGAAATCGTGGTCGGAAATCCTGTAAGAAAGGAGATTTTCGAGGGTAAAGATCCACATATTTATTTTAGCGAACCTAAGCCGATTATATTGGTAATGGGCGGTTCAAAAGGTTCAAGAGCGATCAACGAATGTATAAAGACTGCAATTGACAATCTTAGCGAATACAATATTATTCATATAGTGGGAGATTCTCCTGTGGATATTCGTCGCGATAATTATTATTCTATCCGATACAGTGACGAAATACAGAACTTATATTTCATAGCGGATGCGGTCGTTACACGTGGTGGCGCGAACGCTTTGAGCGAAATCACGGCGTTAGGTAAGCGAGCACTTGTGATTCCGCTTCCCAAAGGCGTATCAAGAGGAGATCAGTGCGAAAATGCCGATTATTACTCTCGTCTTGGATTAGTTGATGTCTTGCCCGAATCTGAAATGAATACCGATACTCTTGTTGATAGTATAAAAAAATTGATGAATAAACCGTCAAGAGAAATAAATACCGTAACCGCAAACGAGCGGATTATTCAAGAAATAATCGATTCGATATAAATTGACAAAAATAATGCAAATAAATGCATTATCAATCCTTGACAAAGGGGTAAAACGGATATATAATATATTAGCAGTCTAAAGAAGTGACTGCTAATTTTCGGAGGTATTATTATGAAATACAGACCTTTATTTGATAAAATTATAGTAGAACCTATTCCTAACGAAGAAGTAACCAAGAGCGGTTTATTACTTACTTCGGGTAATAAAGAAATACCCCAAACCGGTAAGGTTATTGCTGTCGGTCCCGGTGGCACACCCGACGGTAAGGAACTTAAAATGGTAGTAGCCGTAGGCGACATCGTGGTATACGGTAAGTATAACGGAACCAATATCAAATACGACGGTAAGGATATGCTCGTATTGAGCTTATCTGATGTGCTCTGCGTAGCGGAATAGAAAGGAGATTTTGTTATGGCTAAACAATTTAAATATGGAGAGGAAGCGCGTAAGGCGCTCGAAACAGGCGTTAATGTATTAAGCGATACAGTTAAAATTACGTTAGGACCCAAGGGAAGAAACGTAGTGTTAGAGAGTAAATTCGGTTCTCCGTTGATTACCAACGACGGTGTAACCATTGCTAAAGAGATCGAGTTAGAGGATCCGTTCGAGAACATGGGTGCTCAACTAATCAAGGAAGTAAGCGTTAAGACCAACGATGTAGCAGGTGACGGAACTACAACAGCGGCGATTTTAGCGCAAGCAATGGTTAAAGAGGGCTTGAAGAATGTAGCTGCAGGAGCAAATCCCGTATTGCTCAAAAAGGGTATGTCCATCATGTCAGAAAAGGCAGGTGAACAACTTTCTCGTATCAGTAAGCAAATTTCGGGTAAAAAGAACATTGCTCAGGTTGCCAGCATTTCGGCAGGTGACGAGAGCGTAGGCGAATTGATCAGCGAAGCAATGGAAAAGGTTGGCAACGACGGTGTTATTACCTTAGAAGAAGGTAAGACTGCCAAAACCGAACTTGGAGTTGTAGAAGGAATGGAATTTGAGCGTGGTTACTGTTCTCCTTATTTCGCAACGAATAGCGATAAGATGACCACCGAATTTGATAATCCGGCAATACTTGTTACCGATAAAAAGATTTCGAGCATACAAGAGTTGATTCCTATTCTCGATCCAGTTATTCAAAGCGGAACAAGGCTTGTAATTATAGCCGATGATGTGGAGGGTGATGCTCTTGCAAATTTGGTATATAATAGAATCAAGGGTATTTTGAACGTAGTCGCAGTCAAAGCCCCCGCTTTCGGTGATAGAAGAAAGGCAATGCTTGAGGATATCGCTATTTTGACCGGTGCAACCGTTATCACTTCGGAACTTGGATTAGATTTATCCAAGGCAACCATGGATATGTTAGGACACGCTCGTATGGTTAAAGTCGATAAGGATAGCACGACTATAGTAGGCGGTTTTGGTGATAAAGGACAGATTGAGAATAGAATTTCGTTGATAAAGAAGCAAATTTCTTTAGAAACCAGTGATTATGATAAAGGCAAACTCCAGGAGAGATTGGCAAAGTTATCGGGTGGTGTAGGCGTTATCAGCGTCGGTGCTGCAACGGAGGTCGAACTCAAAGAAAAGAAGCTTCGTATCGAGGACGCATTGGCAGCTACTCGTGCTGCAGTTGAGGAAGGAATCGTTCCCGGTGGCGGTACAGCGCTTGTATCCATTATCCCCGAATTGAATAAAGCAGTAGCACAATTAGAGGGCGACGTTAAGACAGGTGCATCTATCGTTGTTAAAGCATTGGAAGCACCCATCCGTCAAATTGCTGTAAATGCAGGCGAAGAGGGTAGCGTTGTATTCAATAATGTTTATAACGGAATTATTAATAATCCGAGTTACGGTTATGATGCTCTTAACGGTGAATATTGTGATATGGAAGCAAAAGGTATCATTGATCCTACCAAGGTTACGAGAACAGCACTTCAAAACGCTATCAGCGTAGCAGGAACGCTTTTGACCACCGAATCGTTGGTTGCATCCATTCCCGAACCCGTTCAACCCGTACAACCCCAAGGCGGAATGTATTAATCTAAAATAAATATCAATAACGATACAATTAGAGGACTAAACGAGTTTATTCGCAAGGTCCTCTTTTTTATGGAAAAATTTTCACTGTATGTAGGGATAATCAAGCACTTTTATAAAAAATGAGCCACTTTTGTGAAAAAATCACTAAAAAAGAGGGAGTTTTTATCAAAATTGCCACTTTTATGTTTGATGCGTTTGAAAAATGTAATTTTTAAACCTATTGTTTGGCAAAACTATGTGGATTCTTGAGACGTTCTTTTTCTTTTTTTTGCGAATAAATGTGATTTTTCTACACTTTTATGTTCTTATTTCTGTATTATTAATGCACTTTTAGGAACCTAAAAGTGATAACTCTAATCAATAAATGGAAGAAACCTAATCGATTTAATTCATAATTTAACAACCGTAACAGCCGTTATGGTCGGTTTTCTTATATATAGTTATTTTATTGTTAAACCGTCAATAATAAAAAATATAATAAATCTTTAGAAAGGCGTTTTTTAATATTGCATTGACAGTCAAAAAATGATATAATATAAAGAGTAAGGAGAAAAATATGCTTAATAAAAAAGAAACGGTTATTATGAGAGAAATATATAAGCGTAGCGCAAACAACAACGGTGTTTGTTATATTCGCCCTGTAGATTTGATTGCAGGGATACCCTATAATATTCCGTTAGAGAAAGAGGATATTGCTCCCATACTTCAAGGCTTAGCGTATGATGAGTATTTTGACATTGAGGAGATCGAGAGAGACGGAGAGTACACCCTATACATTAAGCTATTAAAAAAAGGTTTTGCATTCCAGCGTAGCGAAGAGGTTCGACTGCGTAATCAGAAAAACAGTATTATAACCAAGATAGCTATGACCTTATTCGGTGTTGCGCTTGCTTGGGTACTGAAGTATATCATACAATTGATTATAGAAGCTAAAGGCGGTTAATGGATAGTAAGGAATTTATATTAAAGAGCGCATATCAGCCGTGTGGCGACCAGCCCGAGGCTATAGCGAAGCTTGTCGAAGGCTTGAATGACGGACTAAGGACACAGGTTTTGTTAGGTGTAACAGGCAGTGGTAAGACGTTCACGATGGCTAACGTTATCAAGGAAACGAATAGACCGGCACTCGTTATTGCTCATAATAAAACCTTGGCGGCTCAACTTTGTAACGAATTCAGGGAGTTTTTCCCCGAAAACAGGGTTGAGTTTTTTGTCTCGTATTACGACTACTATCAGCCCGAAGCATATGTACCGTCCACCGATACGTATATCGAAAAGGAACTACAAATTAATGACGAAATAGATAAACTTCGCCATTCGGCAACGAGCAGTCTATGTACGAGGCGTGATACCATAGTTGTTAGTTCTGTATCGTGCATATACGGATTAGGTGCCCCCGAAGAGTACTTTCGTAACACCGTTCACTTGCGCGAAAACGGAGAGGCTGATAGAGATAACGTTATAGATAGATTAGTATCTATTCAGTACACAAGAGCCGATATCGATTTTCATCGCGGTACTTTTAGGGTAAGAGGGGATATTTTGGATATATTCCCAATTGGAAACAACAATACGTTCATAAGAGTAGAATTTTTTGATGACGAAATTCAATCCATTACCGAAAATAACGCCGTTACGGGCGGAGCGATTCATAGTCTAACTTCTATTACTATATTCCCTGCAACTCACTATGTAGTCGGTAATGAAGATAAACTTGACGGAATTATCGAGCATATTCTTGACGATATGCGTCGGGAGGAACAGTGTTTTCTCGACCAAGGTAAGTATGTAGAGGCACAAAGGCTTAGACAGCGAGTAACCTATGATATGGAGATGATCAAGGAAATAGGTTATTGTAGCGGTATAGAAAACTATTCAAGATATTTTGAAGGTAGAGCTGAAGGCACTCCGCCGTATACGTTATTGGATTTTTTCCCCGACGACTTTGTTGTTTTTGTTGACGAAAGCCATATGACGTTGCCTCAAATTCGAGGAATGTTTAACGGCGATCTTGCCAGAAAACGAAATTTAGTCAATTATGGGTTTAGATTACAAGCAGCATACGATAACCGACCGTTGAATTTTGAGGAGTTCAACGAGCGGTTTAAACAAATGATATGTATATCGGCAACTCCCGGCGAATATGAAAGTTCTATATCGGATAATACCGTTGAACAGCTTATTAGACCGACGGGATTAGTCGATCCCGAAGTTGATGTTCGTCCTGTAGTTAATCAAGTTGATGATTTGATAGGCGAAATCAATAAGGTGATAGCCACCGACGGTAGGGTACTTGTTACCACTCTTACCAAACGTATGGCAGAGAGCCTTACCGAGTATCTCAAGGAGCAAGGATTCAAGGTTAACTATATGCATACCGACATTCATACATTGGATAGAATTCAGTTGATTAACGGTTTGCGTATGGGTAGGTTCGATATTTTGGTAGGTATCAACCTACTTAGAGAGGGTTTAGATATCCCAGAAGTTAAATTGGTTGCCATACTCGATGCCGATAAAGAAGGATTTTTGCGGTCGGATACATCGCTTATTCAAACCATAGGGAGAGCGGCGAGAAATTCCGAAAGCCGTGTAATCATGTATGCAGACGTTATTACAGGCAGTATGGAGAGGGCACTTAACGAAACCAATAGGCGTAGAGCCATACAGTTGGAGTATAATAAGGTGCATGGTATTATACCTAAAACCATTATTAAAAAGGTTGTCAACACCATTGAGATAACCAAAAAGGCTGAAAAGACAGCCAAAAAGGATAAGCGAGAAATGCTTGCCGAGATCGAACAGCTTGAGTCTATGATGAAAATTGCGGCGGCGAGCCTTGATTTTGAAACGGCGATAGCACTAAGAAATGAAATAAGCGAGTTAAAACAGCAAATTAATAAATAATTATGGAAGAAAATATTTTTATTAAAGGTGCAAGAGAGCACAATCTAAAAAATATAGACGTTACTATCCCCCGAAACAAATTGGTGGTATTCACGGGGTTGTCGGGAAGCGGTAAATCGTCATTGGCGTTTGATACGATATTTGCCGAGGGGCAACGTAGATATGTGGAGAGTCTATCCGCATATGCGAGAATGTTTATAGGACAAATGGAAAAGCCTGACGTTGATTATATCGATGGACTTTCTCCTGCGATTTCAATCGACCAAAAGACAACGTCCAATAATCCGAGGTCTACAGTCGGTACCGTTACCGAGATATATGACTATTTGCGTTTATTATATGCAAACATCGGTACGCCACATTGTCCTAAGTGCGGTAAACCAATAGTCGAAACCAGTGTAGATCAAATAGTCGATTCCGTTCTCGAACATTTTGGTGCGCCTGCGATAATCAAAGCACCTGTCGTTCGTCGTCGCAAGGGCGAATTTATTAAATTATTTGAAGACTATAAAAAAGCCGGATATATGCGTATAATCATTGACGGCGAACAATATATGTTAGACAGTGATTTGCCTAAACTCGATAAACAGCGTAAGCACAATATAGAACTTGTCGTTGACCGTTTGAAAATAAAAGAGGGTATCAACCGCAGACTGACCGACTCTATCGAAAGTGCGTTAAAATTAGCCGAAGGGTTGGTCGTAGTCGAAATCGATGGCAAGGATATTTTATATAATACAGGTTATAGTTGTCCCGATTGTGAAGTCAGTATTCCCGAATTATCGTCGAGATTGTTTAGTTTCAATAGCCCCATAGGTGCATGCCCTTTATGTAAGGGATTAGGCGAAAGAGAAGTTGTTGACGTCAATAAACTTATTCCCGATATGTCCAAGAGTCTTGCCGGTGGAGCGATAGATATTTCCGGTTTTACTTTTGATGCAAAAATGACCAGAAATCAGTTGGTTGCCCTTGCCGAAAAATATGGCTTTTCAGTCGACACTCCGTTAGACCAATTACCCAAAGACGTACTTGATTTGATTATATACGGCAACGGTGAAGAGCGTATCGAAGTAGAATATAATTCGCGAACATTCCAAGGTAAGATGATGACTCGATTTGAGGGATTAGTACCCACAATCGAGCGTAGATATAACGATACCACATCCGAAATGATGAAAAGAGAGTACGCAAGACTTATGCGTAACGTCAAATGTCCGTGTTGTAAGGGTAAGCGACTTAATCCGTCGGCATTATCCGTCACGGTAGGCGGTTTGAATATAGAAGAATTGACCAATCTTTCTATAGACGATGCGTTGCTATTTATCGATAAACTCGAATTGACATCGAGGGAGCAAAAAATCAGTTACCTTATAATTAAAGAAATAAAGGCAAGATTGAACTTCCTTGTAAACGTAGGACTTAATTATTTGACATTATCGAGAGCATCGGGCAGTTTGTCGGGCGGTGAAGCACAGCGTATAAGATTAGCCACTCAAATCGGAAGCGGATTAGTAGGGGTATTGTATATATTGGACGAGCCGAGTATAGGATTGCATCAAAGAGATAATGCACGTCTTATAGCGAGTTTAAAAGGATTGAGAGATTTAGGAAACACCCTTATCGTAGTTGAGCACGATGAAGAAACAATGCGGTCGGCAGATTATATAGTTGATATAGGACCCGGCGCGGGCGTGAATGGCGGTAAATTGATAGCGTCGGGAACTATAGAGGACATAATGAATACCGAAGAATCTATTACTGGTAAGTATTTATCGGGCAAGTTGAAAATTGAGGTACCGACCGAACGTAAGCAACCCGATGGCAATTATCTAAGGGTAATAGGTGCTAAGCAAAACAATCTCAAAAACATAGACGTTGCATTTCCACGAGGCTTACTTACGGTTGTAACAGGTGTATCGGGTAGCGGTAAAAGTAGTCTTGTCAATGAAATAGTATATCCGTACCTTGCTAAAAAACTGAATAGAATGCAAAATATCGAATATGGTGATTGCGAGTCGATTGAGGGTTTGGAACTATTCGATAAGGTGATAGATATAGACCAATCACCCATAGGACGTACTCCGAGAAGTAATCCCGCAACGTATACAGGGGTATTCGATACAATAAGAACACTGTATGCTCAAACCAAGGAATCCGAAGCGAGAGGGTATAAATCGGGTAGATTTTCCTTTAACGTCAAGGGCGGTAGATGTGAGGCATGTAGCGGTGACGGTATCAAGAGAATAGAAATGCATTTTCTTCCCGATGTATTCGTACAGTGCGACGTATGTAAGGGTAAACGCTATAATCGTGAAACGCTCGAGGTCAAATTCAAAGGCAAGAGCATTGCCGATGTATTGGATATGACGGTAGAAGAAGCATGTGTATTCTTTGAAAATATTCCGTCCATTTATCCGAAAATAAAGACGCTTTACGATGTAGGCTTGGGGTATATTAAACTCGGACAACCAGCAACGACCTTGTCGGGCGGAGAAGCACAGAGAGTCAAGCTTGCAACCGAATTAGCGAAACGTTCTACGGGTAAAACGGTATACATTCTTGATGAACCGACCACAGGACTTCATTCAGCGGATATTGATAAATTAATTGGAATATTGATGAGATTGACATCTCAAGGAAATACCGTAATCGTAATTGAGCATGATCTCGATATGATTAAGGTTGCCGATTATATAGTCGACTTAGGACCTGAGGGCGGTAAAGGCGGTGGAACCGTTGTAGCAACCGGCACACCCGAAGAAATTGCATCCAATCCCAATAGCTACACCGGACAATTTCTCAAAAAGGTATTAAATTAGTAACACTAAAAGCGACTAATCATGTTATTCTGAGCATCAATGTATGAATAATACTGCACCATCAAAGGTCATAAAAAGCAAATCTTGTCCGCCGTCATACTGAGCGGAGGGTGATAACCCGAAGTCGAACCCGTTAGGGCGACGCATAGCGTCGGTATCTTAATTCCTTGTCATAAAAGCGTATCAAAATGTAAATCTATAATACTCGACGAGAATATAATATAAAATTGTAGTGGCGATTAGTAATAGCCATAAATATTAATAAAGAAGTTATTATGCTTATTTAGAGTATATATCACAACTAATCGACATTCTTCCGTAAAAATATGACATATTTCCGCAAATAATTCGATATTCTTCCGCAGAATATCGATTTTATTTTGATATTCTTCCGAATGATATTGACATTATACCGAAATTACGGTATAATAATATCGTAGAATAAGTGGAGGTTAGATAAATGGCTGATACAATGACTGTAAAAGAAGCAGCAAAACTTTGGAATATAAGCGAAAGACGAATATCCGATCTTTGTAAAAACGGAAAAATCATAGGAGCTGTAAAACAAGGTAAATTATGGATTATTCCTTTTAATTCTCAAAAGCCTTTAGACGGACGAATAAAATCAGGCGAATATGTTAAAAATAAGTATTCAAATTGCTTGCCATTACCAATAGGAATTTCTGACTACCGCTTAGCCTCTACGGAGTATTATTACATTGATAAAACTATGATGATTAAAGATTTTATTGATGAAAAGCCAATGGTATCTTTGTTTACTCGTCCACGTCGTTTCGGTAAGACGTTGAATATGGATATGCTTCGCACATTTTTTGAAAAAACCGACGAAGATACATCTATTTATTTTAAGGACAAAAAAATATGGACATGCGGTCAAAAATACCGTGATTATCAAGGCAAATATCCTGTCATTTTTGTAACTTTTAAGGACATAAAATGTGAAAATTGGGAATTGACATACGATTTAATGTATAAAACCTTACGCAATGAATTTGAAAGACACGATGAGTTGTTGGAAAGTCCAAAATTGAGTATTTACAGTAAAGATTATATTCGCAAGATACTTGACGGAAACGCATCGGAAAACGATATGGTTATGTCACTTGCAAGATTATCTGAAATGTTAGACGAACATTATAATCAAAAACCGATTATAATTATTGACGAATATGATATTCCTATTCAGCAAGGGTATATGCAAGGGTTTTATGATAAAGTAATTCTGTTTATGCGAAATCTATTTTCCGGTGGTTTTAAAGATAATAAGCACTTATCTTATGGATTTTTAACAGGAATTCTTCGCGTTGCTAAAGAGAGTATTTTCAGTGGACTTAATAATCTCACAATTAACTCTGTTTTGGATAACAAATACAGTTCTTACTTTGGATTTACTTCTGATGAAGTAAAACAAATGGCTACTTACTATGGAGTCAAAGATAAATATAGCGAATTGTGTGAATGGTACGACGGCTATCGATTTGGTAAAACGGACATATTTAATCCATGGTCTGTAGTAAACTATTTCAGCAATGAATGCGAACCGAGGGCTTTTTGGCAATCAACAGGAAGCAATGATATAATTGGAGAGATTATATTGGATGCAGATAAAGAGATTTATGAAAAACTTACTTCCCTTGTTAAAGGTGACACATTTACTACCTATATAGATATTGGTGTAATTTATCCGCAGATAAAAACAAATCCGTCAACTATATACAGTTTTTTACTTGTAGCAGGTTATTTAAAAGTGCTTAAAACGATGCCATCATTTAATGGCGATTATATGTGTGAAGTGGCACTTCCAAATAAAGAAATATCTCTTGTTTATCACAAGGAGATTTTGCAAAAACTTGATAATATTATACCTCAACCGACAGCCATCGCAATACAAGAAGCGATTTTTTCAGGTGATAAGAATAAATTAAAAAAATCCATTCAAACTTTGCTGATACAGTCGGCAAGTTCATTTGATACAGCGGGCGAAAACTTTTATCATGGATTTATGCTTGGATTATGTTCATTGCTTAGTGGTTCATTTGTTTCGTCTAATAGAGAATCGGGAAATGGTAGGTATGATATTCAATTAAAGCCTACACAAAAGAATTTACCCGGAATTTTAATAGAGCTCAAAGCAGAAAAAAATAGTAGTGATGAGCAACTTAAAAAATTATCCGAAAGTGCATTAAGACAAATAATTGATAAAAAGTATGACTCTGAATTGACCGCTGAAGGAATTGAAACCATATATAGATATGGTGTGGCCTTTAGTGGCAAAAATGTAGAAGTTTCGGTTGGATAATATTTATCTACAACTTCGTAACGCAAAACTTCACCATCAATTGTCATACTGAGCAAGTCGAAATTCGAATGAAGTGAGAATCAAATTGTGCAACAATTTGGTATCTTGCGGACGAAAAAATCTATCAATCTACACTTCTTCACTTCTCTCTTTTGCATTTTACATCAAAAAAGGTATGCCCCAACGCATACCTTTTGCATATTTATCAATAAACGCACACTTTATTCCGCGGACGATTTTTTTGCTCTATTCATTACCGAAAAGAATACTCCTGTTTCGGGAAGACTTTCGAGAATTACGTAATTGTATTTTTCCTCTGCATCGTGTAGACTTGAATATAGGTAATGAGCGGCGGAATATCCGTTTGAACCAAGACTAATCGTGTTGCATTCACCCAATGCGGATATTGTTTGTTCCATTGCGATAATAACAGGGCTATATCCGTTGTCGACCGCATTTTTATATTCATCCATAAGGATATTCGAATCACGCATTACACACGGAACCTTTGGTGCATAATGCTTATATTTCATACCGGGTGCGAGAGCAACGTTGAGTGGACCTTTATAAGTTTCCGCATTACATATTTCGGACAATTCCTCTAATGTGATTATACCGGGGCGAAGCAATACCGGACGTTCGCCTGTCAAATCGATTATGGTGCTCTCTATACCGACCGAGCATTCATCGCCGTCGAGAATCATAGGAATACGCCCATTAAGATCGTCATAAACGTGTTTAGCGGTAGTAGGGCTAATATGTTTAGCGAGGTTTGCACTTGGTGCGGCAATAGGTTTAGAACCTCTGATAAGTTCGATCGCCATGGGGTGTGACGGAAATCTAACGCCGACGGTATCGAGTCCTGCGGTAACCTCGTCGGGAATGGTTGGACTCTTTTTGAGAATCATTGTTAAAGGACCGGGGCAGTATCTTGCAAAAAGAGTAAGAGCAATAGGAGGAATGTCCCTTGCAACCTTAAATATATCCTCAAAATCGGCGAGATGCACGATAAGAGGATTATCCTGAGGGCGTTCTTTAGCCTCGAATATTTTACGGACTGCATTACCGTCAAGAGCGTTTGCACCGAGACCATAGACGGTTTCGGTAGGGAATGCGACCAATTCTCCGTCATTGATAAGGCGACAAGCCTCTTTTAATCCATCTTCTTTACAAATAACTGTTTTCATACCATACATTATAGCACTTTTTCGAATAAAAACAATAAAAACGAGCAAAATAATGAAAAATATATAGGTAAAATGCTTGAATTATGTATATCACCATTAGGTGATAGTGATTACAGTATAGTATCCCACGAAAAACCTAATATATGGATAAGGTTATTGCAGTAATCTGCCATAATTGCAGCGGTTGCTATGGCGGACTTATCGTCTTTAGCGGAGATATAGCCTTCGAGTTCGGCAATTCTCGATGTGACCTCTTTAGTTTCGTTATGCGAAATGACGGCTTCTATAATATGTTTTTTCTTTCTCCAACTTTTTTGAAGTTCTATTGTCTTATCATGGGCCTCGTCGAAGCGTTTTTCTTCGACGAGAGCCCGTATATCCTCGGCAATTCCCTCGAGTTCGGTAAAATAATTATGCAAGAATACCTGTTCGAGTACGCCGGCTGTTATAAAGGTAACCAAAATGATAATAGCAATAATAATTCGTTTCATTATCCACCTATTTCGGTAATGATAACCGAGCCTTTTTGAGGTTGAAGATACGCTTCTGTACCGTTGACTGCCAAGAGAAGCACGTTTTCCTTGCTAAGCTTATTCTCGGATAGTAGTGTATCGATTTGTTCGGAAGTAATTCCTGCTAAGTCGAGATTTGTCGGTTCATATACTCCGTCGCAAATTATGGTTAAAGGTAATTTGACTTCTTCGACATCGATATTTTGGTCATTGGGTGTAAGCGGAGCATAAGCCGATTTTGGCAAAACAGATAATTTTCCGTCCGTTTCGAGAATGGCGTAAGCGACTTGTGAAGGAAAAAAGTACCCTGCCGAGCGTAAAGCGTGCAAAAGGTCGGTCACACTCATATCGAGTTGATCGAGCAATCTTTTATCCATACCCGACGGAGTCATAATAAGCATAGGTTTGCCGTTAAGAAAGCGGTTAAATTTAAGACTTTTACTTGCTGCCTTAGTGATAAAAAGGTGAAGCACAAATAGTGTAAAAATAGGGATAATGCCGTAAACCAACGGTATTTGAATTTCGGACATAGGAATACAAGCTAATTCTGAAATAATCAAAGTAATGACCAATTCGAAAGGTTGCAATTCACTAAGCTGTCTTTTACCCATCAATCTCATAATGATAAGTAAGAAAACGTAGATAATAATAGAACGAATAAAAACCGTAAGCATACCCTTATTATGTCTTCATTTAGGATAATTATGCATACGGTTAGATAATCCAATAATATCCGCAAAAACATCAGAATCCATCATGTTATACAGCAATTCCATTATATTGATTCTCAATATAGTTATTTTGAGATTCGATCCGTTTGCTTTTTTGCATAGGCTTTCGGTGTTATGCCTGTTTTTTGTCGGAACATTTTTATGAAATAACATACATCGCAAAAACCCGTTTGCTCGGCAATTTCCGTTACACTAAGTCCTGATGTTTCTAAAAGCTCTGCCGCTTTGGATAGGCGATACTCCAACAGATACTCCGTGATAGTCATGTGCATTGCTTGCTTGAAATATCGACAGCATTCGTTGCGACTCATAAATACACTTTCGGCAAGGGCGGTCAGCGAAAATTTCTCCGTATAATGCTCGTGAAGATATCTGATCAAATCATAGATTTTTCGTGTATGAATAAAAGATGCATCTGTTTTTTCTTGAGAAACATGTTCAAAAAATCGCACCCAAATGTCTTGCAAATAATGCTGTATTTTCAGCCGAATTTCGGACGGACTGGGCGTGGATGGCACACTGTCCCATCGTTCAAGGCAATGCTCGGCTATCCATTTTATTTTCATAAAAATATCCTTTGTCCACTCGGCTTGCTTATGAAGTAAGAAAAGTGTGATACATTTATCTACAAAAGGGCGGTAATATGCATTTTCAAAATAACTGCCATGATAGCCGTATAATATTTCGGGATGAAAAATCATTGTGAAATACTTGGCTGTTTTTTGTTCTGTTGTGGCGCAAATGGAATGCAGACACCCCGGCATAATGCAAAAGCCGTCTCCTGCGGTTACGGTTTTTTGTTGATTTAGAAGATAAACATCTACCGCTCCTTCACACACCACGGATATTTCAATGGTAGGTTGCTTGTGCCAGTTGACAAATCCTTTGTGATATTCACTCAAGTCGTCATTGGAAAATGTAAATCGAAAAGCTGGATCTAATTCGCCGATTGCATTCATTTCATTGTCCGTAGGTACTTGTAGTTGCTTCATGTGTAAACATCTCCTTGTGAAATAATTATACTTTATGTGAATATATCCATAGTATTGCAGTGAATATTGGTGATATAATTATATCATATTACATTTGATAGTGCAAGAGTATATCAAGCTTTATCGGAGGCAAAAAAGCGTGTTAAAAGGGATAAAAAGACAATCAAATATTCAAATGACACCCGATGAAAAGCATGAATTTTACAAAGAATTGTTTTCTCTTGCCATTCCCATTGGACTACAGAATTTATTGACAGCGTTGATTGGTGCAACGGATGCACTAATGTTAGGAAGGTTGGCGCAGGATGCTGTTTCCGCTGTTTCTTTGGCTAACCAGATATCATTTATCATGAATCTGTTTATCGGAGCTGTTGTGGGTGGCGGTGGTGCGTTGATCGCTCAATATTGGGGAAAAAACGATCGAACCATGGCCAAAAATTTGTTCTGCATGATTTTGAAATGGGCAATCGGCATTTCCTTTGTTTTCTTTCTCGGTGCAATGCTGATTCCTAAACAGCTTATGGAAATTTATACCACGGATACAGCTTTGATTGAAATCGGTTCATCCTATCTGCGTGCAGTTGGTTTGTCGTATCTATTTAGTGGCATTACAAATTGTTACTATCTCAAAATGAAAATAGAGGGAAGGGCATCTAAGAGTGTTATGATCTCTATTGTTACGCTCATTTCCGATGTGGTGATTGACACATTCCTTATTTATGGGCTTGCCGGTGTGCCAAAAATGGGAGCAAACGGATCCGCTTATTCCACGGTGTTCGTGGAACTTGTTGGACTTGTTTGGTGTATTTGTGAATCTCATCGTGGGGACAGTATTCGCCCCGATTTGCAAGGAATTAAATGGTCGTCTTCTGTTATTACAAAAGATTTCATGAAGTTGTCTCTGCCTATGTTGGGTAGCTTCCTTGCATGGGGACTTGGATTCTCGCTTCATTCGCTGATTATGGGACATCTCGGTACTGATGCCACGGCAGCTGCCTCAATCACTTCAGTGGTACAGGAAATCGTAACCTGCATGTGCAAAGGCATTTCTTCCGGTGCAAGTATCATCATCGGTAAACTTCTTGGAAACAGCCATCTTGAAAAGGCTAAAATTTATGGGCGGAAGCTGTGCCATATTTCCTTTTTGGTGGGAGGTATTCATTTGGTGCTACTGTGCATCATAGGTCCCTTGTTGGTGTATTTCTTCGTATTGACCGAAACAGCGAAAGCTTATCTTGTGATGATGTTGATATTTACAGCAATCTATCTTTTTGTTTATTCTATAAACACGATTGTACTGTGTGGTATTTTCCCCGCAGGAGGAGACTCGAAATTTGATGCGATTGCTTGTATTTTTTCTTCATGGTGTTTTTCTCTACCGTTGGCATTTATTG
Organism: uncultured Christensenellaceae bacterium; assembly: GCA_964391805.1. Classification (GTDB taxonomy): domain Bacteria; phylum Bacillota; class Clostridia; order Christensenellales; family CAG-1252; genus RUG14300. The sequence continues at coordinate 94,075 of CAYMNK010000009.1, forward strand.
GCACATTCGTGTTTGACTGGCCGGTTATGGTGGTTTACATACTGATGTGTTCCGACGAGCTCATAAAGGTATTTATGCTCTATCCCCGTTACAAAAAATACCTATGGGTAAACAACTTAACGCGTGAAATAAACGCTGACTAAACGACGAAAATCAAAAATAATAAAGGAGAAACTAATATGACGATGCGTGAAAGAATTGAACAAGGCAAACTTTTTACAGATTACTGCGAGGGGCTTCCGGAGGATAGACTACATTGTAAAAAGACAATGACTGCTTTTAACCGAAGTGAGCCCGATGATGTAGAAAATCGCTTCCGCTTAATGCAGGAGTTGTTTGGCAAGGAAACGAAAGCGTGGATTGAACCGCCTTTTTATTGTTGCTACGGCACAAATATTACACTTGGCGAACATACCTATATCAACATGAATTGCAGTTTTATTGATGATGGAAAAATTATAATTGGTAAAGCTGTGATGTTTGGTGCAAATGTGGTAATCGCTACCGTAGGACATCCCATACGCCCTGATATGAGAAAATACATGTATACCGATCCGGTAGTCATTGGAGATAACTGTTGGATTGGAGCAAATGTCACCATATGTCCAGGTGTGACCATTGGAGCAAACAGCGTTATCGGGGCCGGAAGTGTGGTTACGAAGGATATTCCTGCAAATATGGTCGCTGTCGGTAATCCATGCAGAGTACTTCGCTCAATCGATGAACGCGACGAACTTTACTATTATAGGGACAGAAAATTTTCTGATAGCGGTATTGATGAAGATTAAGTAGTAAATGAAATGATCTTCTATCAACACAGATTCACAGGAGCCGTCGGTATTCATTCCACATTACGACAAGCGTGCCCATTCGGTTATATTGAGCGGAGTATTAAACACGCAGTCGACCCCGTAAGGGCGACCCATCGCGTCGGTAACTGAATCATCATAAAGGGAAGTGCATGCGCGCACTTCCTATTATTGTATAGCGAAAACCACCAGATAGTCTGGTGGTTCAATAATAGGCTTTTGCCGA
>CAYMNK010000010.1:0-63107 GCA_964391805.1 uncultured Christensenellaceae bacterium
CATCTATTCTACTCATAGATGAACGCGAAAAAAAATCAGTCTAGTTATTAATTAATGGGTTGAGGAAGATAAGGAGATAATTATGAAAAAGTTGTTGATTTTTGTAATGCTTTTTGCTTTAGTGCTGTGCTTATGCTCCGTGTTTGTAGCATGTAACGTACAAACCGAGTGTATTCACCCTAACGGATGGGAAACGATAGAAGAACAGGAGTCTACTTGTACGACGGTTGGATATAAGCTACAAGTTTGTTCAGAATGCGGTTTAGAAATCGCAATAGAAATTCCTGTCAAAACGCATGAATACGAAGAGGTCGGAACTACGCCTGCTACTTGCGAAAAAGACGGCGTTAAGCTTTATCGCTGTATTAATTGCGGCGAGGAAAAGACCGAAACTATCGCGGCACTTGGACATAAGGAAGTGATCGATGAGGCTATAGATCCGACGTGTACTGCTTTGGGAAAAACTCAAGGAAGTCATTGCGAAACATGTAATAAAGTTTTTGTCGAACAAACCATTATATCTGCTACCGGACACATGGAAAAACAAGTGTCCAAAACTGATTCGACTTGTTCAAAAACGGGCTGTATCGACTATGAATGCGAAACGTGTGGAAAAACTTGGTCTGAAAATTTACCTAAACTCGTACACAATCTCAACGATGGTGTTGTTGTTAAAAAAGCTACATGTGAAACTCAAGGCTGCATAGAATATACCTGTTTAACGTGCGGTCAAACCGTAGAAGAAGTAATTCCGGCTACAGGTCACGCCGACGGAGAGGTCGTAGTAACTAAAAATCCGGGCTGTCTAACGTCAGGAAGTCAATCTGTATACTGTAAGAATTGCTCTAAAGTCATTCGCACCGAAGACGTTGCAGCGTTAGGACATTGTAAAGCCGACACAGGTGTAATTACAAAAGCCGTTACGTGTGTCGATAACGGAAGTATAGAGTATCGTTGCACAAGATGTGAAGATGTAATAGAAACACAAACGATATTTACAACCGGTCACTCTTATGGCGAATATGAAACCATACTCAACCCCAAATGCGAAGAAGAAGGTAAGAAAGTTCATTTTTGTTCAACATGCGGAAATAAAGAGGAAATCGCTATACCCGCAACAGATCATACCGAGGATAACGGTACAATCACAACAGAGCCAAATTGCGTTAATAACGGTATTAAAACATATCATTGTAGTGTTTGCGCCGATGAACTGCGTACCGAATCGGTAGCTCCTTTAGGACACACAAAATCGGAAATAGGTGTTGTCATTCAAGCCGCAACGTGTACAGCGGACGGAAAAACCGAATACCATTGCACAAGGTGCGAAGAGGTGATAGAAACTCTAACCGTATATTCCGACGGACACAATCTTAATGACGGAGTCATAAGCATAAAGCCACAATGCTCCACTCTCGGTAAAATGCTATATACGTGTTTAACTTGCGGATATCAAGAGGATGCGCCCATACCTGCAACAGGTCACACCGAAAACGAGGGAATAGTAACAACACAACCTAATTGTACCGAGAATGGTGTAAAAACATATTATTGTAGTGCTTGTGCTGAAGAACTACGTACCGAAACTATTGCACCTTTAGGACACACCCAATCGGAAGTTGGAATCGTTATACAAGCTGTTACATGTACCGAAAACGGAAAAACCGAATATCACTGTATAAGGTGCGAAAAGTTAATGGATACTCAAACCGTGTTTGCCACAGGTCACACCGAAGTGCCTATAGGCGAATACATTGCACCCTCGTGTGAAAAACAAGGCTACAGTGCAGGCGTTAAGTGCTCGGTATGCAACACTATAATAGAGAAACAAGACGTTTTATCCCCAGTAAATCATAATTACGTCGGCGGTGTTTGCTCGATGTGTAGTTTAGAAGAAGTATACAAGGTTGAATTCCTTTCCTTCGGAAAAACGGTGGCGGTTAAAGAATATACCGTTAATAATCACAATATCATAGAACCCGAACTTCCCGAGGTGGACGGCTATATCGCAAAAGGTTGGAGTAATTACTCGTTAGCAGGTAATGTTACCGTAAAGGGTATATATGAGCCAAGAACCTATACCGTAACGCTTTATTCAGGCTACGGTATCTGCGAAACAAAATCGGTGGCTATAACATTCGGCTCGATAGGTGTTCAGTTACCTATCCCTACATACGAGGAGTATATCTTTGTAGGTTGGGCACTATCTAATATGTCGGATTCGGCACTTTTCACCAATGATAATGGTGTAAGTATAGTTAGCTATGACTATGCAGGTAATAAGCATCTATACGCAAGGTATTCTTCACCGAGAGTTGAAGTGCTTTTAGATCCCGATAACGGCAGTTCGATTATAAGGAAAGGTTTTGCTTACGGATCCGCTTTCAATTATTCCGCTCCCGAAAAGGAAGGTGCAATATTTGACGGTTGGTTTACCGAGGACGGTACCGAATACACCACATCCACCCTTATCAAAGAAAGTGTTACCCTTATTGCTAAGTGGACCGAGAGTAAATCAATATCCACAGTCGACGAACTTTTCGCTATAGCCGACGATCCTACTGCAAATTACCATTTGACTAAGGATATCACCTTACCTAACAGTAAAAAGGTATGGACGCCTATAGAGACCTTTAGCGGAATTCTTAACGGCTTAGGTCATAAGATAATCAATATATCTTTCACAACGGGTGATAACGCAACAAATTTCGGCTTTATCAATACCAATAACGGCGTTATAGAGAACCTGAGCTTTTCTCGTGTTACCTTTACCCAAAAGATAACCAATGGTAGCAATCATAATTCCGGCGTTATTAGCGCCATCAATAACGGAACAATTAAGAATTGTCATTTGTTGGACGGAACGGTGCAATATACTGTTGATATAAGATCAATATCAAATGAGTACTCTTTGGGCGGAATTTCAGGCAATAACAACGGCGTTATTGTATTAACGACAAACAAACTATTGATGACAGGAATACTTAATGCTTATCACTGGGGTTATTATGTAAAAACCGATAAAATGTATTTTGCAGGTATAGCCGGTATCAATAAAGGAACCATAAGCGAGAATTCCTACATTGGTCAGTTATCCGTTAGTAGTGTTACAAACGGAGATCGAGATGGTGTTGCTAATTATTTACATGTCGGAGGATTAATAGGTAAGAACTACGCTAAAATAAATAATTCTTATGTTGATGTCGATTTATCAATCGAAGCAACTAATTACGGTTCAAGTTGGAATAACTGTTTTTTCGGATTGTTCGCAGGCGTCAATAACGGCGGAACTATAATGAATAGCTTTGTTAATGGTAGTTTTAACAGAAAAGGAGCACAGACACCAAGAATCGGTGGATTTGTAGGACTAAATGAAAATAAAGGTAATATTTATAACTGCTATACAACTGCAGACGTTAATCCAACCTCTAACGGATATATAGGCGGATTCGTAGGATATAATGACGGCGCTAATATTGCAGGTTGTTACGCTTCAGGTGATATCTACGCCACAGCAGGCGGAACTATGGGAGGTTTCGTAGGCGTTTGCTCTAATGCAGGCGGACTTATCTCCAACTGCTACTCTTGCGGTAACGTAATTACTACCTCAGGTACCGCCGGATTGTTTGTAGGTAGTTCGAGTTCCACTATATCCGATTGCTACTTTATGAGCGACGCAAGACTCATCATTGACGGAGTGGAGTATGACGTAGCCTCCGAATTTGACGGCGCCGTTAACGGTAAGTTCTGTTATGATATGTGGAGCGATTCCTTCTTAAAGGATGATTTATTTTGGACAAGCGAGGACGGTTGGATAATATTGACCGACGAGGATCCTATATTCGACTGGGAAGTTGAGCTATTCCATGATTATAAGACATATACCTTTGAACCGACCTGTGAGGGTTACGGATATACCTTGTATTTATGTAACGACTGTAATAGATTCTTTATACGTGACGTAGTCGAACCTATAGGACATATTTACGATTATAATAATCCCGAAATCAAGACTGCAACCTGTACCGAGAGCGGATACGTCAGATACGTTTGTATAAGAGAGGACTGTGCTAAATATAGCGACGCATATAAGGAAAAGGATAGAATCTATTATGAATCTACTACCGATCCACTTGGGCACACTCATGATAAAGAAAACATCGTTACCGAAGGTGTTCTCTCTGACGGCTTACCCAAGACGTATGCCGCGACATGTACCAAGGACGGCAGAACAACGTATATTTGTGATCGTTGCGGTGAAGAGTTCACGGTAATCGTCGAAAAGCACGGACATATCAATCTTTACGAAACTATATCCAGAGTCGAACCAAGCTGTAAGATCGTAAGAACCTATAGTATAAATGAATTCGATGTTTCTATAAAAGATATCAATTATGATACCGACGAACACATACTCACTGTAGGACATACCGCGGAAATAACCTGCAGGGATTGCGGAGTCATAGTAGAGAGAAGTGTAGATATTCCGTATGAAACTCTCTTCACCTATACCTATACGACCGAGCCTACATGTACCGAAAGCGGAAGCGGTAAATATGTATGCAAGTGCGGATGGGAAGAGATAACCTCAAATATTCCTGCATTAGGTCATACCGATATTAATAACGACCATCGTTGTGACGAATGTCACGTTCTTATGGTTGACAAAGAAACAGCTCTTGAGGAGGGTACTTATACCAAGATTTCCGATATAGCAGGATTGAAAGCCATTGCGAACGATTTGAACGGTATTTATCAATTAACAGCAAACATTGAGTGGAATTCCGACAAAGACGGCGTATGGACGCCATTGGGCACCGAAGATAAGCCATTTACCGGAATGTTATTCGGTAACGGTAAATCTATAATAGGTCTCAAAATAGCAGATACCGAAAACGGTGGCTTATTTGGATACAACAATGGATATATTGAAGATATTACGATTAATTCGCCCACGTTTGTTGTCGACGGTAATGGTACGTATGGTGCAATAGCCGCGCATAACGCAGGAACAATTTACGGAGCAATGATTACCGGCACAGTAATTATTCAATCAAATGCATTACTTACAACCGATAAGGCTATGTCTAATTCCGTGCTTTACGTCCAAAACATTGGCGGTATAGTCGGTGTTAATGAAAAATTAGGTACTATCGATTTATGTACCTCCGATGCAAGCTTTAATGTGGTATTCGACCACGTAGCCTCAACAACGTTCGGCAGAGAACATTCTTTGATAGTCGAATACTTGAAATCGTTACTAAACAGAGGTCTTCAATATAAGGAATTCGTTACAAAATCCACATTAACGGTTAACTTCGGAACAATATGCGGATATATGAGTGATCATAGTGTTATTAATCGTTGCACTGTATCGGGTTACCTTAATTTCACAGGTAACGTAATTGCAAGGACGGAAAAATATGCAGGAACAGCAAAAGCTGAGTTGTTGATTAACAAACATGGTGTAATCGGTAACAGTAAGGCGAATGCCGAACCTACCAACTGCAACGTCAGTATAGCATCAACGAGCGTCGCCATCAAACAAAGTGCAGAGAACGCTAAGTTCGGTGAAATCTATTACGATTGTCAAACCTCCATTACACTTAACGGATAATTGCATGTGGAAGAATATTATCGAGTCAAATTAACAAGGAATAGATACCAAACGGCGTAGACGTTTGGTATCTTGCGGACGGTAGCACAACGTGTCGGAAACTAAATTCATATAACAAGGATAAGATACCACCTCACGATGTTCGGTGCGGCGATGCCGTTCGATTCCGCTTACTCTATACTCAATATGACGGCGGACGAAAATTCTCTATCATCTTATCCACAACTTTGCGTAGCAACACGGCTATAACTATTAGTCGTTTTCCGTCGTGATTGCTGTTGACGTCTTATTCTTCTTATCAGGGTTAATACCCGATAAAACCTTGACGAACGACTTGGACATCATCAATATGCAGCCCAAAACTATTGATATAGCGGTATCCGGTAAAACGTATGAGCTTGTATATACGAGACTGTAGATATATACCGAATTAAAATTTTCGGGAGCAAAAGAACCGAATGCAAACGCACCAGCCATGAAATGCGATAAAAATCTACAAATACACGCCAATATACCGCCTAATAAGAAGGATATGCACTTATTGTTGATTTTCTTTACCTTAGCAAAACAACCTGTCAAACCAAACGAAGCATAAGCTATCGGATAATCGAGTAAAAATTGAGCAGGGTGCAATAACCACGGATCTTGTGCCGCTTGAAGCATACCGATAGCGAAGCCTAAAATAACACCTTTTTTCGTTCCGAAAATATACGAATACAACATTATCGGTAGCACCTGTGCAAGCGTTATCGAGCCGCCCATGGGTGCTCTAAATAATTTGACGTAGCTTAATGCTAAGCTTAATCCGCCAAGTACGCCTGCATACGTCAACGATTTTGCATCAAAATCCAACCCCTTAGTTTTATCGGTAAATACAGAGGTCAATACTATAACAAACACCAACCCGACCGCACCTATCCACAGTCCTAATGTATTCACGTCCTCCGCCTTAATCCAGTTAAGATCAAGAGATGCACCCGATTCATAATAAATCGAAAGACATACGATAACTGCAACCAATGATAATAATAATACTATTCCGCTGATTCTCTTTATGATTTTTTTCGGATTAATTAGTGTCACGATAACAGCCAAAACCAAGCATACGCAAAAGATTATTAAGGGAACTTGTAGAAGTGCGGATAATTGAAGTTCGGCAGCCTCTTTGGCGTTCAAAACAATAAACGTGATTATTATTCCTACTGCAATTACGGTTCCGAGCGAACTCAAAACGATTTTTGCAATACGTCTTTTCTTATCGTCTTTAACAGCTATCATGGTTACGATAGCACCGATAATAAAAGCAATTATCGTCCAAAAAGAAATGCTTCGAGCTATGTTTTCGGCACCGTCGAAATTGACTATATACTGTGTTATACTTGAAGTCAAAAAATTGATCATAAAAACTCCTTTCGAGGAGCGACCGACAAAAAAAGTCCGCCGCTTACGCAAAAATACGGACAGACTCCAATTCCCTACGCAAGCATTACCTTACAGGTTCGACGGGTATAATCTCAGCCGATAGGCACCCCGATAAAATATTGATTTTATGTTGACAGTATACATTCAAATTTCCTTTATGTCAATAGGTTTTTGTGATTTTTTTATGAAATTAGATTGCACATAAAAACATTATGTCATATCGATTGAAACTTTAATTAGCACTGCACCATCAAATGTCATTCTGAGCGTCATGAAATTGGTACCAATTTCTCATACAATACATATATCATCTTGAGTGACACTGCACCATCAATGTCTTCCTCTCCGTATGACCTCAAACGTCGGTTGGTTAAAATAACGATAAGACAACGAATAACACCACTACCTCCAAAAGGTAATGTACTCCAATATTTCTTTTAATGCCGTTATATGCGTTTGCTCGTCCTCGATAATGGCGTTTAAAAGGGTATCGATTCCTTCGGTTTGAATCAATTCAATCGATCTTTTATACTCCGCAATTGCCTTTTCTTCGGCTTCGATATCGTTATAAAGCATCTCTTTCAATCCGCGTGCATAACAAACATTTCTTCCTGTCCAAAACCGTCCTTGACCGCCGATTATCGGATCACCGCCTAAATCGACTATCAAATTACCTAACGCCTTGTGATGTCTCATTTCCACCATGGAAATCCTCATTAGAATATCTGCAATATCTTCGTCAAACTGTCTAACTACATAACTTTGATATGTATATGTCATTATTGCCGTAGTTTCGCTATCGCCCGATGCATAGTCATTTTGAATAATATGGGCATCTCTTAGATTATGTTCGACAATTTGTATGGTTGGCAATTTGTCGGCATACTGAACTTTTATATCCGAAGTTGTCATTATAATCCTCCTTAACTATATTATGAAATCATTATTCCGATAAGTTACAAGTATCTTCTTGAATGTTTGGCAAAAAAGAGTACAAATATCCTCATTTTTTTATTATCGAATTAAATTGTGTAGAGCAGTTGATTTTTTATCGCCTTTTGAACTAAAATATAATAAATGAACTTTAAAGGAAATGTTATGAACAAAATCGTATTGAAAAAATGCTTAAATCCGACAGTCACACTAATGGAGATACAAGCTCCCCTTATAGCAAATAAAGCAAAAGCCGGGCAGTTTATCATACTGCGTGTCAATGAAAACGGTGAAAGAATCCCGCTAACAATTGCCGATAGTGACGTAGATAGAGGCACTATTACGATAATATTTCAAGTAGTAGGAAAAACGACAACTCTTCTTAATAGGTTAAACGAGGGCGATGCAATTTGCGATTTAGTCGGTCCGTTAGGAAAATCCACTGCTTTAGACGGAATTAAACGTGCATGTGTAATCGGCGGTGGCGTAGGCTCTGCAATCGCTTATCCTATTGCAAAAGCATTAAAAAACAGCGGCGTGTACGTGCATTCCATAATTGGATTCCGTTCAGCTGATCTCGTAATTCTTGAAAATGATTTTGCGGAGTGTTCGTCACGACTTGATATTACCACGGATGACGGTTCGTATATACAAAAGGGGTTCGTTACCGATATTTTAAAAAAAGCACTTTCCAATGGCGAAAAGTACGACGAAATATTCGCAATAGGTCCGCTTCCGATGATGCGTTCGGTGGTAGAAACAGCACGTCCCTTTGGCGTTAAGGTTACCGTTTCTATGAATCCTATAATGATAGACGGTACAGGCATGTGCGGAGGTTGCCGCTTATTGGTTGGCGGTAAAACGAAATTCGCATGTATAGACGGTCCCGATTTCGACGGTTATGAGGTAGATTTTGACTCAGCCATCAATAGAAACAGAGCATATCACGAGTACGAAAAAGAAGCCTGTAATCTATTAAAGAAGGGGGATAAATAGTATGGCTAATATGAATATGCAAAAATGTACAATGCCTCTTTTGGACATCGAAAAAAGAAAAACGACTTTTGAAGAGGTTGCTTTGGGCTTAGACGAAAAAAACGCAAGAGAAGAGGCGGAACGCTGTCTTAATTGTAAAAATTCTCCATGCGTTAAGGGATGTCCTGTTGGTATATCTATCCCCGATTTTATTGCCGAAATAAAAAAAGGTAACTTCGAAAACGCCTATACAAAGTTATCAGAATCGACAGCGTTACCCGCTGTATGCGGTAGAGTTTGTCCCCAAGAAACGCAATGTGAGGCACAGTGCGTAAGAGGTATAAAGGGAGAAGCTGTCGCAATAGGAAGATTAGAGCGTTTTGTTGCCGACTATCACAGAAAAAGCGGTACAAATAACATTGAAAAAGTGCCGTCTAACGGGAAGAAAGTTGCGGTCATCGGTTCGGGTCCGAGCGGACTGACGGTAGCAGGTGATCTTGTTAGAAAGGGTTATTCTGTAACGGTATACGAGGCTCTCCACAAAGAGGGTGGAGTGCTGATTTACGGCATTCCCGAATTTAGACTCCCCAAGAGTATAGTAGAAGATGAAATTCAATCGTTAAAGACTCTCGGTGTTGATTTTAAAACTAATGTTGTTATAGGTAAAACGCTTACCATATATGAGTTATTTGAACTTGGATACCTTGCCGTATATATCGGTTCGGGAGCAGGATTGCCGAAGTTTATGGGAATTGAGGGAGAAAGTTTGAACGGTGTATATTCCGCTAATGAATTCTTAACGAGAAATAACCTTATGAAAGCGTATTCGCCTAATTCCGATACGCCTATTTTGAAAGCGTCCACGGTAGCCGTAGTAGGCGGTGGTAACGTTGCGATGGATTCCGCACGAACCGCTCTAAGACTGGGCGCAAAGCACGTCTATATCGTTTATAGACGCTCGATTGAGGAGTTGCCCGCAAGAAAAGAAGAAATAGAGCACGCAATGGAAGAGGGTATAGAGTTTAAATTATTGACAAACCCTATAAGAATTTTGGGAATTACCGATGCGGATAAAAAACAAGATCCCACGTTTGGTAGAGTAACAGGTATCGAATGTGTAAAAATGAAGTTGGGATCACCCGATCAATCGGGAAGACGCCGTCCCGAAGTGATAGAAGATTCTGAATTCATATTAGAGTGCGATGTCGTAATTATGGCGATCGGTACAAGTCCTAACCCAATGATAACTCAATCCACCCCTGACCTATTAACGGATAGACGAGGCGGAATAGTCGCCGATGAAAATGGAAGAACCTCTATTCCCGGCGTGTTCGCCGGCGGCGATGCAGTTACCGGTGCCGCTACCGTAATACTTGCAATGGGCGCAGGTAAAGCGGCTGCAAATGCGATTGACGAATATATACGGAGTCTTGATTAAACCACGTGATCATAACTTTAATTTCATGAGGTGGACAAATTTTTAGTTTAGATAGATTTGTTTTTAATGTATAGACGTAACTACGCTGTTTGATTTTTTTCAAACGGCGTTTTTATAGTGAATGTTTTGACACTTTTGTATTATCACTCGTTTATTTTTAATTATTTATTATAAAAGTATTTACAAAAAACAAAACTAAATGTATAATAGAGGCGGTTGTTAATGTGACCGAATGGGCAACTAATGTTTTTGCTTGTCCTTTTATTGTGGATAGTAGAATATTAGGAAGCCCGTTTTATCAATGTAAAAAACCAAAATAGGAGAATTATAATGCAATATCGTATTGAAAAGGACACAATGGGCGAAATGCAGGTCCCTGCCGACAAGTACTGGGGCGCGCAAACTCAAAGAAGCTTCGAAAACTTTAAGATTGGCGTAGAAAAAATGCCTAAGGAAATAATTCATGCTTTTGGCATTCTTAAAAAGGCTGCAGCGCTCGCTAACCATGAATTAGGTAAACTTCCAGAGGAAAAACTCAACGCTATCATCCAAGCGGCAGATAAGGTCATTGCAGGTGAACTTAACGATAACTTCCCCTTAGCTGTTTGGCAAACCGGAAGCGGTACTCAATCTAACATGAACTCAAATGAGGTCATCGCTAATTATGCCAATTCTTTAGTAGGAAGTAAGCTTATCCATCCTAACGATGATGTCAATAAGAGTCAAAGTTCTAACGATACATTCCCGACAGCTATGCATATCTCCGCTGTTTTGGCTATAGAAGACAAGTTATTACCTGCTATTGCCGAGCTCATCGCAACCTTCAAGAGATTAGAAATTGAAAACGAAGGCATAGTCAAGAGCGGTAGAACTCACCTTCAAGACGCCGTACCCGTAGCGTTTTCGCAAGAGATCTCAGGTTGGCGTAACATGCTCGAAATCGATTATAAAAACATTTGCGAATCGTTAGAGGGCGTAAGAGCATTGGCTTTAGGCGGTACCGCAGTAGGTACAGGACTTAATGCACCGCAAGACTTCGACGAATTGGTTGCTAAAAAGGTAAGTGAATTGACAGGTAAAAGATTTTATACCGCAGAGAATAAGTTTCAAGCCCTTACTTCTAAAAACCAACTCGTATACGCTCATGGCGCAATCAAAGCATTGGCAAGCGATATGATGAAGATTGCTAACGACGTTCGTTGGTTGGCATCGGGTCCCCGAGACGGTTTGGGCGAAATATTTATTCCCGAAAACGAACCCGGTTCATCGATCATGCCCGGTAAGGTCAACCCCACACAGTGCGAAGCCGTAACTATGGTTGCAGTACAAGTCATGGGTGCAGACGCTACCATCGGGTTCAGTGCAAGTCAAGGCAACTTCGAGTTAAACGTATTTATGCCTGTAATCATTCATAACTTCTTACAATCGGTAAGAAATCTTGCGGATGCTATCGTATCCTTCGACATTCATTGTGCAAGCGGTATCAAGGCTAACAGAGAGAAAATGCATCACAATCTCTATAATTCTCTCATGCTCGTAACCGCACTCAATCCTTATATCGGATACGAAAACAGTGCTAAAACGGCAAAGAAAGCTTATAAAGAAAATATTAGTCTAAAAGAGGCATGTGTCGCATTAGGATTCATGACCGCTGAAGAGTTTGACGCGGTATTCCATCCCGAAGAAATGGCATATCCCCACAAGAAATAATAACGGAGAACTAATCATGGAAATATGTTACTATCCCGGCTGTACATTAAAGTCTAAAGCCACCACACTCGACGAGGAAGCACGTAAGGTCGCTTCCGCATTGGGTATAGAAATGGTTGAGATCGATTCTTGGCAGTGTTGCGGAGCAGAGTATCCTACCGCCCCTAACGAGGTCGCAAGTAAACTATCTGCAGTTAGAGCGTTAGATTATGCAGGTAAACACGGCGGTAAACTGCTTACCCTTTGTTCGGCATGTCACAACGTCATTAAACGTGTCAATGAAGATATGAAGACCAACGAAGATCTAATTTATAAGGCTAACACTTATTTAGAGTTATCCCCTGAGTATAAAGGAGAAACAGAGGTTATTCATTACCTTGAAATGCTAAGAGATGTAGTCGGTTTTGACCAAATCAAAGCTAAGGTTGTAAAACCGTTAAACAGAAAAATTGCAGGATATTACGGCTGTTTGTTACTAAGACCCGGTAAAGTCATGCAATTCGATAATCCCGAAAATCCATCGATTTTAGAGGATTTAATTAGAGCATTGGGCGGTACACCCGTCAATTACTCACATAGGAACGAATGTTGCGGTGCTTACGTATCCGTCAAGAGTCCCGACTTGGCACGAGCCAAGAGTCAAGCAATAGTTAACGATGCACTTTCATTCGGTGCCGAAGAAATCGTTACCGCTTGTCCCTTGTGTCTATATAATCTTAACAAAAACAGCGACGGTGCAGTCAAAATATCGTATTTCACCTCGCTACTAACGGAGGCATTGGGTATAGATGAATAAAAACGATATTATCGAAGTCGCTAACACCGATGTAAAAAAATGTATGAAATGCGGTAAGTGTTCGGCTCGCTGTCCGTCTTTTGGAGAAATGGATATCAAACCGCATCAATTCGTATCATACTTAGCAGACGGTAAAGTCGAAAAACTATTGGAAAGTAAATCGATATGGACATGTTTATCTTGTATGGCATGTGTAGAGCGCTGTCCTCGTGGCGTTGCTCCTCAATCGGTTATAGAAGCCATTAGAGACGTAGTAGTAAGAAAATCGGGTGCAAACGGATTAAAAGCCGAGGATATTCCCCCGATGTTGGATGAAGACGTGCCACAACAATTATTGGTTGCAGCATATAGAAAATACAATAAGTAGGAAAGCATATGCAGAGAATAGGAGTATTTATTTGTTGGTGCGGAAGTAACATAGCCGCTACCGTAGATGTAGAAAAAGTAAGTGAGGTAATTAGCCACGAGAAAGGCGTGGTTTTTGCCACTAACTATCAGTATATGTGTTCGGAAAACGGACAACAGCTTATCAAAAATGCCATCAAAGATTATAATTTGACAGGTATTGTTATAGGTTCTTGTTCACCCAGAATGCACGAAACGACTTTCCGCCGTACCGCTCAATCGGCAGGATTGAATCCGTATATGGTCGAAGTCGCCAATATTCGTGAGCATTGTTCTTGGATTCATAAAGATAGAGAAGAAGCGACCGAAAAAGCTATCATTTTGGTTCGTACCGCTATCGCTAAGGTTCTCCTTAACGCTCCCCTGGTAGAGGGTGAAAGCCCCGTAACTAAGCGTGCATTGGTAATCGGCGGTGGTATTGCAGGTATTCAAACCGCTTTAGATATCGCGGAAGCAGGCTTCGAAGTGGATATCGTCGAAAAGAACGCTACCATTGGCGGTAGAATGGCTCAAATCGATAAAACATTCCCGACTCTTGACTGTTCGGCTTGTATTCTCACGCCGAAGATGGTTGACTGTGCTCAAAACGAAAAGATCAATCTATTGACTTATAGCGAAATCGAAAACGTACAAGGCTTCGTAGGTAACTTCACAGTAACCATTAGAAAGAAAGCAAGATACGTAGACGAGAATAAGTGTACAGGTTGTAAGGTCTGTATGCAAAGTTGCCCGTCTAAGAAGGGCTTAAACGAATTCAATATGAATATGAATACCCGTCCGGCTATTTATATTCCATTCGCTCAAGCAATTCCAAACGTTGCGGTAATAGATCCCGAACAATGTATTAAGTTAAAGACCGGTAAATGCGGACTTTGCCAAAAGAAATGTACCGCAGGTGCTATTAATTATGAAATGAAAGACGAGTTGATCGAGCGTAAATACGGTGCTATCGTAGTTGCTACGGGCTTCAAGCCTATCGATCTCGACAACTTCAACGAATTCGCTTATAAAGATTCCAAGGACGTAATTACATCGTTGGAATTGGAAAGACTCATGAATGCCGCAGGTCCGACAAACGGTGTTTTACTTCGTCCGTCGGATAACGAGCATCCTAAGGATATTACGTTTATTCAATGCGTAGGTTCGAGAGACGTTTCGGGCTGTGGTAAGCCGTATTGCTCGAAGATATGCTGTATGTATACCGCTAAGCACGCAATGCTTATTCGTGAAAAATATCCCGATACTAAGGTTCATGTATTCTATATCGATATACGTACCCCCGGTAAAAACTACGACGAGTTCTACAGAAGAGCGGTGGAACAATACGGCGTAGAGTATATCAAAGGCATGGTTGGTAAGATCTATCCGCAACCTAACGGTAAATTGTTAGTTCAAGGTTCCAATCTTCTCGATAACGAGCAAGTATTTATAGAGTCCGATTTAGTAGTATTGGCAACTGCTATCGAACCGGAGCCTGCCGTTCGTAAGGTCGCGACATTGCTTGCTACAAGTATCGACACCAATAACTTCCTCACCGAAGCACATCCCAAACTTCGTCCGGTAGAGAGTCCTACCGCCGGTATTTATCTTGCCGGTGTTTGTCAAGGTCCTCGTGATATTCCCGAAACGGTTTCAATGGCAAGTGCTTGTGCCGCTAAGGTCATCGGATTATTGGCTAAAGATAAACTCAAAACCAATCCATGTATCGCTCAATCCAATGAGAATATGTGTAACGGTTGTTCACAATGTGCTAACGTATGTGCCTACGGTGCTATCTCGTATGTAGAGAAAGAATTTAGACTCGGTGGCGGTAAGACAGAGGTTAGAAGGGTGTCTTACGTTAATCCTGCCGTATGTCAAGGTTGCGGTGCTTGTACCGTTACTTGTCCGTCGGGAGCTATCGATCTAAAGGGATTCAGTTCTAAGCAAATCATGTCGGAGGTTGAAGCAATATGCAAGAAGTAAATAATAAAGAATATGTTCCGACCATCGTTGCATTTTGTTGTAATTGGTGTTCGTATGCAGGTGCAGACTTAGCCGGTACAAGCCGTTTGGAATACCCTGCAAACGTCAAAATAATCAGAGTTCCCTGCTCATGCAGAGTTAACCCTATGTTTATACTTAAAGCTTTCCAAGGCGGTGCCGACGGCGTTATCCTATGCGGATGCCACCCCGGTGACTGTCACTATATGACAGGTAACTACTATACTCGTAGAAGAATGAGCTTATTATTCAGTTTCCTTAACTTCCTCGGAATAGAAAAGGAAAGAACGAGAGTTGAATGGGTTTCCGCGGCGGAAGGAGCTAAATTCTCACAAGTTATGAACGATTTCGCTCAAACTATCAATAAGCTCGGCGAAAATAAGCGTCTGCAAGACCTAAGAATCAAGGAGGATAAATAGTATGATTACTAAGGATTTACTTGTCAATAAAGCAAAAGAATATCTATCCTCGGGCGTTGTAGACAGAGTGCTCGGTTGGTCAAACGGCGAATTCTCGTACGACCAAAGCCCCAGAGTATTCGATTCCGTCGAAAGTCTTGACGAATTCGTTTATGACGATTTTTGTGGAGCAAACCTATCCAAATATTTGATAGAGCAAACCAGACAAAAACACAGCGTAGTTGTCTTCTTAAAGGGTTGCGATACATTTAGCTACAACCAGTTGCTTAACGAAAAAAGAATCAATAAGGATCTCGTTAAACCTGTTGTAATCGGTTGTCTCGGTAAATTGGATATTAATAAAATAAAAGAAAAGGTTGACGGTGTTATCGAATCGGTATCGGTAGACGGTGACAACATCAAGGTAAAAACACTCGACGGTGAAGTAGTTCTCGAATCTCGTCAAGCATATCTTTTGGAAAAGTGTCATACTTGTAAGGGGATCGCTAAGGTCGAAAATGCAGAGGAAATCGAAGTTGATAAGCAATATCAAGCAGATTCGGATAGATTCTCGTTGGTAGAAAAACTCGAAAAGATGTCCGAAGAAGAAAGATTTGCATTTTGGCAAGGCGAATTATCTAAGTGCATCCGTTGTAACGCTTGTA
Source organism: uncultured Christensenellaceae bacterium (assembly GCA_964391805.1). GTDB lineage: Bacteria > Bacillota > Clostridia > Christensenellales > CAG-1252 > RUG14300. The sequence continues at coordinate 16,343 of CAYMNK010000010.1, forward strand.
GAAACGTTTGTCCTGCTTGTTCGTGTGTAAAGTGCGTATTCAATAACGAACAATCGGGCGTATGGAGTAAAGCACCCGCCGATAACTTCGAAGAACAATGCTTCCATATCATTAGAGCATTCCACGTAGCAGGTCGCTGTACCGACTGCGGTGAGTGTTCGAGAGTATGCCCCGAACATATTCCCCTTCATTTGCTTAACCGTAAATTCATCAAGGATTCCAACATGTTATACGGCGAATATCAAGCAGGTGAAAGCGATAATGCAGTACATCCTTTAACAAAATATACCGAAAACGATCTCGACCCCGTAAAAGCGGTCGAAAAAACGGAGGGAAGCCATGAATAGAATAGCCATCGCTCAGTTAAATGAATTGTTTGCAAGAATAGATTCATCGTTAGGTAAGGTCGTATTGCCCGTAAAAAAAGCAGGCGTAGTCAATTTTGACGTATGGCACGATCAAGCGGAAACGGCACTCAACGTGCTAAAAACATCCAAATCTCCCAAGGATTATTTCTTCCCCCAAAGCGAAACTTTGATGAAGTTCCGCTATCAAGGTAAGAAAATATCTATCGAAGACGTAAGAGATGATCACGACCCATTTATTCTTTTCGGAATCAAAGCTTGTGATTTACAATCTTTCGAGGTTTTGGATAGAGTATTTCTTCACGATCCCGTCGATACTTTTTATCAAGCAAGAAGAGAAGCCGGTATCGTTGTATCGCTATCTTGTGCAAAACCCGATGAAAGTTGTTTCTGTACCGCATTCGGTATAGATCCCGCTTCACCTAAAGGCGATGTAACCACTTATATTGTAGGTGAATATTTATATTGGCAATCTAATACCGAGAAAGGTAATTTTCTTACCGAAAAGGTTGCGGATCTATTAGAAGAATGCGATTCAAACGAAGTTGAGGGCGAAAAGGCAAGAATTAGATCCATTCTTCCTAAACTTCCGCTCGCCAATCTCGATTTAGATAAAATCAATGCGTTATCTACCGACGAAATGTTTAACAGTGCTAAGTGGGCTGAATTATCATCTACCTGTATGGGTTGTGGTTCTTGTACCTTCGTATGTCCTACTTGTCAATGCTTCGATATCAAGGATTTCAACACTCCTAATGGAACGATTAGATATCGTTGCTGGGACTCCTGTATGTACAGCGAATTCACCCAAATGGCAGGCGGTAATAACAGAACTACTCAGTTGCAAAGATATCGTCAAAGATTTATGCACAAACTTAAATATTATCCCGACAACAATGACGGATTATTCTCATGCGTCGGTTGTGGCAGATGCGTAAAGAAGTGTCCGCAACATTTGAATATTGTCAAAGTAATAAAATCCTTCGGAGGTGAAAATAATGATTAAAGAAAATTTGATTCCCGAAGTATGCGAGGTTACCGACGTTAGGAGAGATACTCCCGATGTTAAAACATTCAGAGTCCTTACTCCCGACGGTAAAAAACCTTTCGAACATATGCCCGGTCAGTGCGCAATGGTATCCGTCCCCGGCGTTGGCGAATGTATGTTCTCTATAACATCGTCACCTACAAATAGGGAGTATATGGAGTTCTCTATCAAAAAGTGCGGTTGTGTTACCGAGGTAATTCACCAACTTGAAGTAGGAAGTCAAATAACGGTTAGAGGTCCATATGGTAGAAGTTTCCCGGTAGAATCCGATTTTAGAGGTAAAGATTTACTCTTTATTGCAGGCGGTATCGGCTTAGCACCGTTACGTAGCGTTATCAACTACGTAAGAAGCAATAGAGCAAATTACGGTAAAGTGGTAATCGTTTACGGTGCAAGAAGTGCAGGTGACTTGGTTGATATAGAAGAAATTCAAAACGAATGGATGAATGAACCCGATTTCCACGTATACCTCACTGTGGATAGAGGCGACGAAAATTGGTCTGGTCACGTAGGATTCGTTCCGGCATTTGTCAAAGAAGTCAACCCCGATCCTTCTATGACAGCAATTCTATGCGGACCACCTATTATGATCAAGTTCACATTGCAAACATTGCTCGAACTAGGCTTCTCTAAGACAAGAGTATATACGACTCTCGAACTTAGAATGAAATGCGGTATCGGTAAATGCGGTCGTTGTAATGTAGGAAGTAAGTTTGTATGTAAAGACGGTCCCGTATTTAGAATGGATGAACTCGACGAACTACCCGACGAATATTAAGGAGAATAATCATGGAAAATATGGTAAATGTATATTTATTCGGTAAAAAATACCAAGTTCCCGAAAGCCTAACTATCATGAAGGCTATGGAATATGCCGGTTACGAGTTGGTTAGAGGCTGTGGATGTAGAAACGGTTTCTGCGGTGCTTGTGCAACTATTTACAGAATTCTCGGTAAACAGGAACTAAAAACTTGCTTGGCTTGCCAAACTAAGGTCGAAGAGGGTATGTATGTTGCGACGTTGCCGTCGTTCCCCCTTGTAAAGCAGATTTACGATATTCAAAAAATATCGCCTTCTGCTCAGATTATGATGCAGTTATATCCCGAAATTTATTCGTGTTTAGGATGTAACGCTTGTACAAAAGCTTGCCCTCAAGGCTTGAACGTAATGCAATATATCGCTTTTGCTCAACGCGGAGATTTTACAAGATGTGCAGAAGAAAGTTTCGACTGTGTTATGTGCGGTTTATGCTCCTCTCGCTGTCCTGCAGGTATTTCGCATCCCCAAGTTGCCGAACTTGCCAGGAGATTGTATGGTAAATATATCGCCCCCAAGTCGGAGCACCTCGAAAACAGAGTCAATGAAATCGAGGCAGGCGAATGCGAAGCTATGCTCGAAAGTATCATGAATAAGCCTATTGACGAGCTTAAAGAACTGTATAATCACAGAGATATAGAGAAGTAGGAGATTTGAATTATGTATAAATATACCGATGAACAATTACAATCGATGAAAAAGGTCGAGGCAACAAGAGCGGAAAGAGTTGATAAACTATTCCCCAGAATGTCTGCCGAAGAAAAATCACAGGTATTGAAAGAAAATCATCCCGATTATATCGATAACGCATACGAAAGCCTAAAAGTAGGTGCCAATAAGGGAGACAAGGTTTTGCACGAGTTGGCAGACTTATTACAAGGTAAATCAAGAGTGCTCGGTAAAAAAATCGATTTAAATAAGGTCGATTACGATGTAGATGTTTTAGTTATCGGTGGTGGCGGAGCAGGTGCTTCTGCCGCTATAACGGCACATGCTAACGGTGCTAACGTCATGATGGTTACCAAACTTCGTATCGGTGATGCTAATACAATGATGGCTGAGGGCGGTATTCAAGCTGCAGATAAGCCCAACGATAGCCCTGCAACTCACTATCTCGATGCATTCGGTGGCGGTCACTTCGCGGCAAAACCCGAGCTTTTAAAAATGCTCGTTAACGAAGCTCCCGACGCAATCAGATGGCTCAACGACCTCGGCGTTATGTTTGACAAAAATCCCGACGGTGAGATGATTACTACACACGGTGGCGGTACTTCGAGAAAGAGAATGCACGCTTGTAAAGACTATTCCGGTGCCGAAATAATGAGAACACTAAGAGATGAAGTTCTCAATAGACAAATCCCCGTAGTTGACTTTACTTCCGCTATCGAAATTATTAAGGATTCCAACAACAGAGCATGCGGTGCCGTGTTGCTCAATATGGAAACTCAACAAATATTGATTGCAAGAGCAAAAACCGTTATTCTCGCAACAGGTGGCGCGGGTAGATTGCATTACCAAGGCTTCCCGACATCGAACCACTATGGTGCAACAGCCGACGGCTTGGTTTTGGCTTATAGAGCAGGCGCTAAACTTCTTTATGCCGATACACTTCAATATCACCCCACGGGTGCTGCCGAACCTACTCAAATATTCGGTGCATTAGTTACCGAAAAGGTTCGTTCTTTAGGTGCTCAGCTCGTCAATAAAGACGGCGAACCATTCGTCTATTCTCTCGAAACAAGAGACGTTACCGCAAGTACCATTATTAGAGAGTGTAAACAACGCGGAAACGGCATCAAAACAACAGACGGAGAGGGCGTATGGCTCGATACACCTATCATTGAGATACTAAACGGAGAGGGTACCATCGAAAAACGCATTCCCGCAATGCTTAGAATGTTCGGTAAATACGGTATCGATATTCGTAAAGAACCTATTCTCGTATATCCCACACTTCACTATCAAAACGGCGGTATAGATATCGATTCTAACTGCGAGAGCGGTGTCGAAAATCTATTCGTTGCAGGCGAAGCCGTAGGAGGAATTCACGGAAGAAATAGATTGATGGGTAATTCATTGCTTGATATCATCGTTTTCGGAAGAGATGCCGGAAGAAGTGCAAGCAATAAAGCAAAATCGGTTACAATCGGCGAAATGAGCCTTGAACACGTAAACGGTTTTGCTAAGGAATTAGAGGACGCAGGCATCGAGCCTACTAAGCTATCTCCTCAATTACTACCCGATTACAGAAGAAAGGATATGTGATTTGTTCACATACTATATAATTTCATAAAGACAAATATTTATAAGGAGAAAATAAAAAAATGAGTAAAATTTCAGTCATCGGCGCAGGTGCAGTTGGCGCTACAATAGGTTATTCGTTATTGATGAAGGGCGTTGCAAGTGAAATCGTTTTAGTCGATATCAACAAGTATAAGTCCGAAGGTGAAGCTTTGGATATTATGCAGTCACTTCCCTATGCTCCCCAAAGTAAGATATACTCCGGCGAGTATTCGGATACCGCAAACTCAGACATCGTAGTAATTACCTCCGGTATGCCTCGTAAGCCCGGTATGAGTCGTCTTGACTTGGCACAAAACAACGTTAACATCATCAAATCTGTTGCTAAGAACTTAATGAAGCACACGCCTAACTCGATCTTTATCGTTCTTTGTAACCCTGTAGATATCTTGACATACATCTTCCAAAAGATAACCGGTGTACCCGAGTCAAGAATAATCGGTACAGGCGCATTGCTCGATACCGCGCGTCTACGTACTCGTATCGCAGAAGACTATGCAGTTAGCACCAAGAACGTACACACCTATGTATTCGGTGAACACGGTGAATCCGCTATGATACCTTGGTCAATTTCCAACGTAAGCGGTATCCCCGTAAAAGAGTATGCTAAATATCTTGTTAACAAAAACGATGTTAAGAAAGCCGATCTCGATTTTGACGAAATCGAAGAACACGTTAAAAAGTCCGGTAGCTGGATCATTGAGCGTAAAGGCGTAACAAACTACGCAGTATCCGCTTGTACGTGCCACCTCTGTAGTTGTATTTTATCAGGTCACGAAATTGCTCTTCCCGTTAGTACCATTCAACACGGTGAGTATGAAGGTGTAGACGATGTAGCATTAAGTACACTTGCATTAGTAGGTCGTAACGGTATCGCCGGTAAGGTAGTAATTCCTCTAAACGACGAAGAGTTGAAGTTACTCCAAAACAGTGCTAATAAACTTAAGAGCGTTTTATCTAACTTAGAATACTAATTAGCATTACATATAGTTAGAATAGAGTATGTAATACCATTTAATAGGTGTTGTAATTCTATTGATAGTTTCGAAAAAGGTTCGAGTGATTTTCGAGCCTTTTTTATAAAAAATTATTAAAAATAGTTTTTCGATGTTGATTCGAATAACTATTAATGCTATAATATAAGTATATTGAATATTATGGAGGAAATTATGGGCTTCATTAAAAAGAACCTATTAAAGGTCGTTGAGTTAGAACTCGACAATGAAACTCTCGTAAAGAAGTTTGAAGTAAAAGACAGATATGAGATTATGAAAGGATCTAAACTTGTGGTTAGACCTTCTCAAGTTGCAATATTTGTACATAAAGGTGCTATTGCCGATATCTTTAAGGAGGGTACTTATAACTTAGAAACCGAAAACTTGCCCATTTTGACCAAACTTGCAAGTTGGAAATACGGATTCGAAATGTCCAAGCTTACCGATATTTACTTTGTAAATACCATTCAATTTACCGGTCTCAAGTGGGGAACAACAAATCCTATAATGCTTAGAGATAAAGATTTCGGTATGATTCGTTTACAAGGACACGGCGAGTATGCATTTAGAATCAATGATCCGGAAATATTCCTTAGAGAATATTTCGGTACGCTCAAGCAAGCAACAACTGCAGGCATTCACGAGTATCTTAAGGCAATCGTTCTTCAAGAATTGACCGATGCTATAGGTGAATCGAGTTTATCCGCTCTTGATTTTGCGGCAAATTATCGTGAATTGAGCGACATAGTTAAAAATAGGCTTCAAATAACCTTCGGCAAGTATGGTTTAGAGGCTACTGAAATAATTATCAAGAACCTCAAATTACCCGAAGCGGTAGAAAAGGTTATGGATAAGCGCACCTCAATTGGTGTAATGGGCGATGTAATGGGCGATTACGCAAGATACGAAAGTGTTGCAGCTATGCGTGATGCAGCTAAAAACCCCGGTGTAGGCGGAATGTTCGCAGGAATGGGTGTTGGATTTGGTACCGGTAGAGCGGTTGGCGGAGCCTTTGCATCTTCACTTGACGACGTTACTCACGCTAAAAACAAGGTTAAATGCTCTAAGTGTGGTGCTTTAGTAGAGGAGGGTGCTAAATTCTGCCCCGATTGCGGTACTAAGGTTGCGTCATCTTCCGATATGACAGTTTGTCCTAAGTGCGGTACATCGGTGCCTTCGTCCGCTAAGTTCTGCTCCAACTGCGGTACTACACTCAGTTGTACATGTCCTAAGTGCGGTAAAACCGTACCCGCATCTGCATTCTTCTGCCCTGACTGTGGAAGTAAAATTAAATAAAAATGGCAACCTCTGTAATAAAGTGCGACGGATGCGGTGCGGATATGCTTTATGCGCCCGACAAGTCGCGACTTGTATGTCCCTATTGCTCGAAGGAACGTACCATACAAAAGCGTTTCACGCATAAACGAGATTTTTACAAAGAACGCTCTACAAGTGTAGTCGACGAGACTGAAACAATATGTTCTTGTCCTAATTGCGGTGGCGAAGTGGTGCTCGAGTCTTTTGTAACCGCTATGAAATGCCCTTTTTGCGATTCCACCAATGTGGTAAAAAAAGAGAGCATCAAGGGTATGAAAGCGGATGGGATAATTCCATTCAAGATAACAAGAGATTCTGCATACGATTCGGGTAAGAAATGGCTCAAAAAACGGTTTTATGTCAATAAGAAGTTTAAGAAAGAGTTTAAACCCGATAACGTAAACGGTGTCTATATTCCTTCTTTCGTTTTTTCGGCGACTACCGAATCGTTTTATTCGGCTAAACTCGGAGAATATTACTATGTAACGGTCGGTAGCGGTAAAAATAGACATGAGGAAAGACGGACTCGTTGGTTTAGAGTTAGCGGTTCATATAGTAGATATTTCGATAACGTCATGATTGAGGCAAGTAAACAGCTTGTTCAAAAGGATCTTGACAATATACTTCCATATGATATGGACAGCATAGAGCAGTATACCCCCGAATACGTAGCAGGCTTTTCGTCGGAGAAAAACGATGCAACCATCACAGATTCGTTTGAGGTAGCCAAGGACCGAATTAAAAACACAATAGAGAGGGAAATACTCGCACAATATCATTATGACGAGGTAGGTAGTTTCAGAGTCAATACCGATTACGATCCTATTACATTCAATTATGTAATGATACCTATGTGGATATTCGGATTCAAATTCAAGGAGAGAATGTACAGATTCCTTGTGAACGGTACTACGGGGAAATCCTTTGGACGTTATCCAAAATCGGCGCCCAAAATACTATTTACGGTATTGCTGATATTGGGTGCAGTTACGGGATTTATAATATGGTTCCTGATTAAAGCAGGAATAATCTAAAATTAATGCGTGTTTGCCATTTGGTATGCACGCTTTTTATTTATGTCATATTGAGCCATCATATCATATATGTCATACTGAGCATTTAAAAAACACAACACCATCAATGTCATACTGAGCGGAAGTGCATCGCACTGAAGTCGAACTGCGTAGCAGCGATGCCTTTGACATCGGTATCTAAAATCCACATAAACAAAAAGAATAGCGCCATAAAAAATCATTTAAAACGACAACAATATATGACACATGTGTAGGGGCGTTTAGTAAACGCCCGCCAAAAACAAGTCTTCTCACTTGCTTTTTATTTTTCACAAATTTTACTTGATAAGTCTTGTCATACTGAGTGTAGATCGACAGACCGAAATCGAACCCGACAGGGCGACACCATAGGTGTCGGAATCTTAATCCATATTAGCGTTAAAGTCTCAAATCTAATCAATAAAAACACAATAAAACCTTGATTTTTTAGTCAAAATATTATATATTTATCTTAGTAATATTTTTCAGGATGTAGTGAATATGGATAACTTTTTTATAGGAAGTGAAAGTGAAGAGCAACAAGCGCTGTTTCAGTGGGCAGAGGTAATGAGTCGTCATTATCCGAAACTTGCATTGCTCTATCATATTCCCAATGGCGGTGCAAGAAGTAAAGGGACGGCAGGACGGCTAAAAGCGGAAGGCGTTAAGTCAGGTGTCCCCGATATTTGTTTGCCCGTCTCAAACGGCAAATATCACGGCTTATACGTCGAAATGAAGGTCAAAAACAACAAACCTTCCCCCAACCAATTAAAATGGATTGAAAGTTTGACCGAAGAAGGATATAAGGCGGTGGTTTGTTATGGTTGGCAAAACGCCGCACGTGCCATTCAAGATTATATAGAGTGCAAAGATTAATGATTTCATCAATAAAAAATCTGCATTAAGGCAAGCGTTAGCGACCAATCTTGTCATACTAAGTGGAAGGATATCGTCATACTAAGCACTAATGCGAATGATGTTATGCTATGCATAATGAAGAATGATGTTTGCCTATGGCAACGCAATATTATGGATAAATATATGTCTTACTGAGTCGGTTTCGTCCGCCTCATACTGAGCGAAGTCGAAATTCGAACGAAGTGAGAATCAAATTGTGCAACAATTTGGTATCTTGCGGACGATAAATACGCTCTTCTATCATTTATAAAAAAAAGGGGCCTTTTTGCGGTCCCTTTTCTTTATATTGATTGTATTACTCTATATCGTCATCTTCTTCGTCGTCGAAGTCGAGATCATCGTCGTCACCGTCAAGGTCGTCGAAGTCGAGATCATCGTCATCGTCAAGATCTAATTCATCATCTTTATCATTGGATACTTCTTCTTCATCACCCAATTCATTACCGATAGGCTCATCATCATCTTCTTCGTCAAAGGATAATGTATCATCATCGTCGCTGAGGAAATCGTCATCGGACATAACGATATCGTCAGCGTCGTCGGTGTCATCTTCGTCAATATCGCTCGAATCATTAATAGTAGAGTCTCCTGTAGAATCGCTCCAGGCAGAAGCCTCGCTTTCGTGCATAGAGTTAAGTTTTTCCAAATCGGCTCTACAAGCCTCGCAAAATTCTTGTTCTTCGCTTATATAATTCACATGGCAACGAGGGCAAATTTTTGAGTATTCGTCGTCGAGGTCAAGATCATTTGACAGTATACCTTTCAGCTCTTCACTGCACACATCACAGTAATCCAATTCTTCTAAAATATAATTTAGTTCGCATCGAGGACATAGCTTATATTTTCCCATATATTATTCCTCCTTTTTATTTTTTCATATATTATATGGATATTGTCGCGGTTTGTAAACTAATAAACCGCAGTTTTTATTGCAAAGAATACATTTTTTATTATTTGACAATAAATTCGTATATTGTTTCGCTTGAATATCCTTCACCGTCAATAATTGTGCTTGGAAAACTATCGATATTACATGCATTGGGATATCCTTGTGTTTCGAGTGCAAATGAACAATGCTTGTTATAAACAGTCTTACCGATTGCGCCGTTTAAAAAGTTACCGCTGTAAAACTGCACACAAGGCATATCGGTATATACATTCATCACTATACCGCTCTTATCTGCTTCTACCGTAGCAACCGGACCATCGGTTTGGTCTAATATATAGTTAAAGTCATAACCGCCACCGATATTCATCAATCTGTCATTTGTTTCGATGCGCTCGCCAATGGTATGCGGGGTGCGGAAATCGTAACAAGTTCCTTCTACATTTATGATGTTACCGTTAGGAATCAACTGCTCGTTAACGTCTGTAAGTGCGGACGCTTTAATTGTCAAGCGATGCTTGGTGATGTCCTTACAGTCGCCGTTAAGATTGAAATAGGCATGATTAGATAAATTGCAATGAGTTTTTCTATCGCTCTTGGCGGAGTATCTAATCTTTAAACTGTTTTTATGGAATGAGTATTCAATTGTTATCCAAACATTACCGGGATAGCCTTCTTCGCCGTCCTTAGATAGATAGGTTAATCTTAGAACTTCGCCGTCAATTTGAGCATTGAAATATTTTTTATCAAAACCTTCGAATCCACCGTGAAGTTGGTTATTACCTTCGTTTGCATTAAGTTTATAAGTAATACCGTCAATGGTGAATTCGGCATTACCGATTCTATTGGCAACTCTACCTACGCAAGCGTTAAAATATCCACCGTCACCGATATATTCTTCGGGAGTATTATAGCCAAGAACCACGTCTTGAAGATTGCCGTTTTTATCGGGAACGCAAATTTTATGGATTCTTGCTCCATAAGTGATAATTTCGGCATAAGAGTTTCCGTCAGTGAGTCGATATAGTTCGATATTTCCTTGTTTACTAATAAAATTAACAGCCATATTAATGAACTCCTTATAGTTACGCGGTAATAATATAGCATTAATTCCCCCTCTTGTCAATATGTTTTTTCAAAAAAAACGTTCATTTTTCAACTATTTTTTATGAGGGTAAAAAAATGAGACGATGTTTTAATATGGTTTTAATTTTCATTCTTTTATTGTTGTTTTATGATTGGGAAAATGTAAACGATTAACAGGCATGAGTCATTCCGAACGAAGGAAATGTGGTATAATATATTTGGAAAAGAAACCTAATGACATTAATCATGTAATTCTGAGCGAGCGCCGTACCATCGATGTCATACTGAGCGAAGAACTATGAGTAGCATTATACCATCAATGTCATTCTGAGCGAAGGTTGAAAACCGTAGTCGAACCCGCAGGGCGACGCAACGCGTCGGTATCTGAGATTCCATATAAAAAACAAGTCAAAACACATACTTCTTTTTACAAAGGATGGCAATATTATATTACAGTTTTGTAGGGGCGCTTAGTAAGCGCCCGCAAAAAAGCAATTCCCCGCACTTGCTTTTTATTATGCACTTACTGTATTTTCCCATCATGTCATAGTAAGCATACTATGAAAAACACTGCACCATCAAATGTCATACTGAGCGAAGGTGACAACCTGAAGTCGAACCCGAAGGGCGACGCAACGCGTCGGTATCTAAATCCTTTTTAATAAAAGCGGATACAATAACTCAAACTAATCATTACCGCCCGCAAGATACTAAACGATTACATTGTTTGATTCTCGTTACACTCGAATTTTGTAATCATACAAAAAGAGGTGTCCTTCCATGTTAGGAAAAACACCTTATTTATTATTCTTTATAATGCTCATTTACTTACACATCATATAAATAATGCCCATTCGGTAAGCATATAATCCACGCATTTCTTTTTAATGCGGGATGAGCATATTCCGCAGATTATCTCTTAGAGAATTGCGGTGCTTTACGAGCTTTCTTCAAGCCGTACTTCTTTCTTTCCTTCATACGAGGATCTCTGGTAAGGAATCCCTTAGCCTTCAAAGCAGCTTTAGTTTCGGGCTCAGCCAAAACCAATGCACGAGAGATACCGTGACGGATAGCGCCTGCTTGACCTGTGTAACCACCGCCTGTGATGTTTACATAAACGTCATACTTAGCAGTTGTACCGGTGAGCTCTAACGGTTGACGAACGATCGATTTAACGATTTCCAATCCGCCGAAATACTCGTCGATGGTGCGCTTATTGATGATGATATTGCCGTTTCCTTCGGGAACGAGACGAACTCTTGCGATAGCGTGTTTTCTACGACCGGTTCCCCAATATTGTGTATTTTTAACTTTCTTAGTTGCCATAATTCACCTCATTAGAATTTAAGAACTTCGGGCTGTTGTGCTTGATGCTCATGCTCTGCGCCGGCATAAATCTTGCACTTCTTGAACATCTTTCTGCCAAGAGCATTTTTAGGAAGCATACCCTTGATAGCTTGAGCTACCATGAACTCAGGTTTTTTAGCATAAACGTCTTTAGCTTTCTCTTCTTTTAAGCCACCGATGTATCCTGTGTGGTGTCTATACATCTTTTGCTCAAGTTTCTTACCGGTTAAAACAACCTTACTGCAGTTAATAATAATAACGTAATCGCCAGTGTCAACATTAGGTGTAAAGGTGGGCTTATTCTTACCACGAAGCACAGAAGCAACTTGGCTTGCCAAACGACCTAAAACCATACCTTCAGCGTCAACTACATACCATTTTCTTTCAACGGTAGCCGGTTTTGCCATATATGTTTTCATTTTAAATCCTCCAATAATTTTTGCTTTAATTAAAGGCTTAATGGATAACTCGCCTTTCTCGGTAATTCCGCAAGGGGCTAATTCGCACAAATTACGAGTTTATTAATGCATATAATATTTTAATCAAGGTTGTCGAAACTGTCAAGCATATTTGAGTCCTTTTTGAAACTTTTTTATCTAAAATTTACTCAAAAATAATTTTCCAATCGCTAATCAGTTTTTCTAATGAAAATCTTGCATTAGCAGGGCTTGTAGAGGGTAACAATGTCGTGATTTCTACTAATTCGGGATGATACTTGGTGAAGTATTTATAGGAAGCGGATCCGTTGCAAAATATTCTTTTTATTTTGGTGTCGGCTATAAGTGACGGGATGTTCGACGGAATTTCGTTTGAAATCTTGGCATCCGAACTACCTACTATATCGCATTCTTCGATAGCATCGTACAAAGCTATTCCGTTTGCTAACAACTCCTCTGCCCTATTCTTTGGGGACAAACTTATCAAATCTGTATGCAAGAGCTCGGACAGCACCTTCCAAAACCTGTTTTGAGGATGCATATAATAAAATTCCGCCTCTATCGACTTTACACTCGGAACAGTACCTAATATTAGGATTTTCGAGTTTTTATCGATTACGGGCGGAAAAACGTGTTTACAGTGTCTAATAGACATGTCAATAGGAAGTTTTATCGCTTATAGCTATATATTCGTGGAAAAGTTCTAAGCATTCCTCGTGGTCAAGCTGAACAATTTTATCCTTCATTTTCTCTGTGGAAATCGAAAGGTTCTTATAGAATACCTCGTCTCTAAAACCTATCATATCGTTTTCTTGTATGGTACAACCATAGTATATTTTATCGATGTTTGCCCAGAGAATAGCGCCCAAACACATAGGGCAAGGTTCTCCCGTGGTATAAATCTCGGCACCCGATAAATCAAATGTATTTAACGTTTTGCAAGTCGTACGAATAGCATCAACTTCACCGTGACAGGTGGGATCATTATATGCAATGACATGGTTATGTCCTTTGCCGATAATCTTTCCGTCTTTGACGATGACCGAACCGAAAGGACCGCCATGGCCCTGTCTAATACCTAAGCGAGCTTCTTCGATCGCGATTGACATATATTTGTTCATATTTTCTCCTAATATCTATACATTGAGTGCACGAGCTAAGCCCGTGCACATGTTAATAATTACAGTTTAAAACAACTTCCGCCAAGGAATTCGCGAATTAACGAATTACATGGAATAATAGATTCGTCCTCTATCGGTTTAAAATATTTCAAATACTTAATCAATCTGTTCGCAACCAAGAATTGAGGATCATTATAGTCGATTCTTTGCAGTGCCGGTAACGCCAACTTGCGAAGTACGCTGAGTTCATACGACAAACTCGAATTAAAAACATAGTTAGCGCCCTCTTGGTTAGGATATATCCACTTAAATTCGCCTTGTCTAACCGATTGCCACATATCGATGGTTTCGGAAGCGGGGCAATTACGGTATTGCATATCACGAACAATTCTACGAATAAGTCTCATATCGGTGGTATTCAACGGCGAATGGTTATCGATATTGATTTGAACTTGCGGTGCTATGTATATTTTAAATTTTTGATGTTTCGGAATGGATGAAGTGAGTTTTTCATTAAGGGCATGTATACCTTCAATAATGATCGGGCTATGCATATCAACCTTAATAGTACGACCGACTTCCCTTCTTCCCGCTGCGAAATTAAATCTTGGCAAAGTAACCTCTTCACCGTTAATGAGATTAAACAAGTCACGGTTAAATAAATCGATATCCAAGCAGTTGATATGTTCTAAATCCAACTTATCCATGGTGGTCTTTTGGATTTCGCAAAGGACTTCTTTTTCGAGATAATAGTCGTCCATTGAAATGGTTACGGGATTAATACCTCTGGAGAGCAATTCAATTTTTAGGCGATTACAAAATGTGGTTTTACCACTCGAACTCGGTCCGGCTATAGCGATAAGACGCAAATTTTCGATATCGGATTCTATCAACGAACCTAATTCAGCAAGCATCTTATTGTGCTTAGCTTCGCACATTTGAACCAATTCCAATGCGTTATTTTCCACTTTGTGGTTAATTTGCGCAATTGTTTGAGTATTAACCTTTTTTGCCCAGCTGTATTCGCGTGAAAGCGTCCTTCCGTAAGTTGATTCCTCTACGAAGTCGGGGATGGTCGCATCGAGTTCGTAACGCGGATATTGAATTATCAATCCGGGGCTATACGGACGCAATACGTAGTTATGGATGCAACCTGTAGAGGGAAGCATATAGGAGTGCAAATAGTTATAGTAATCTCCGCACTTGTACAAATGTGCATAAGTTTCGGGGCGATACTGTAAGATATCGAGTTTATCCGAATAGTTATTATCGATATACATTTTCTTAGCTTCGGCAGTAGAAACCGTTATGCGTTCTATGGGCATATTGGCTTTGATAATGCGGTCAACCTCTTTGCTTATTGGTTCGGTTGCTTTAGAAATATTGAAGTTCCTATTCAATACCTGACAGAATATAGAGCGCGAAACGTTATAACCGAATCTAATTTGAACATTAGGATAAAGATTATGGAAAGCCATAGCGATTATGTATCTCAATGTCGCTTCATAAGCCTTCCCCGCCTCGATATTATCCAAATCGAGGAGTGATATTTCGTCCCATTGGTTCTTTTCACTTAAAATGTAATTCAGTTCTTTGACTTGTGAACCTATTCTACAAACGCAATGTTTAGTTTTCTCGTCTTGGGGAACGAGGTCGATAACACGAGTACCCTCAGGCACTTCCATCTTATTGCCTTGAAAATTAATACTGATCATATAATTAAATCCTTTAAATAATTATTTTTACGGCTGTCGCAATAAATATTATACCACATCATTTTCCCTTTTTCAATACCCATTTTGAAATTTCTTGGCAAATGATGTTATGCTATCGCAAAATTAAGGATAATTGAATATATGTCATTCCTGGCAAAAACTTTGAATAGCACTGCACCATCAATGTCATACTTGGCGTAGAACTGTGAAAAGTTTCTTTCATCTTGTCATTCTGAGCGACGAAGTCTGTAGTCGAACCCGTAGGGCGATGCGTAGCATCGGAATCTTATTCCATGTTAACAAGGATGTCGTTAAATTATCTGCACATTATCGTCCGCAAGATACCAAATTGTTGCACAATTTGATTTGCACGATGTGCAAATTTCGACTACGCTCAGTATGACGGCGGCCGATACATTTTTGTCATACCCAAGCGTTGCGTTGATAGACCGCAGTCGAACTGCGTAGCAGTGCGAGGCTTGCCTCGCAGTATCTAATTCCTTGTAATAAAAATTATTCTTTCGCCTTAAAGTTGTATACCGGTTTTATTATATCAATAACCTCTACCGTCGGTTCGATTAGTTTGAGTATTTCGTCGGCGGGTTTATATGCCATCGGGGCTTCATCGATAGTGCCTTGAGTTGCGGTAGTTGTAAATATCCCCTTCATGGCTTTTTTGAACTGTTCTTCGGTGAACTTTTCCTTAGCGGCACTGCGTGAATAGAGTCTACCTGCACCATGTGGAGCCGACTGATTCCAATCTTCGTTGCCTTTACCTATTGCTACCAAACAACCGTCACGCATATTCATAGGAATTAACACCTTTTCACCTTTTTTTGCAGAAATTGCACCTTTGCGAACAATATTTTCGTCGTCTATATAATTGTGAATTGTTTCAAAGGTTTCGAGTCTTTCGGGTTCTAAACCGAGGTGCTTGATTATCTTTTCTGCTATACGTATGCGATTTTTAAGAGCAAATTGTTGACAAATACGCATATCGTGCATGTAAGCATCGAGATGCGCGCCCTCCAAGTAGCATAGTTGTCTGGGTGTTTTAGTTTTATGTGAATACTCTTTAGATATAGCCTTGAGTGCGTCGGGGATTTCGTCAATTTTACCGCTTTCTTTTAACTCTTCGATTGCTGCAAGTTTGGCAGGCTCTGCTGCGTTTTTACAGTCATCCTCTGCCATTTTTTGGTATATAGATGCAACCTGTTGACCGAGATTGCGACTTCCCGAATGGATTACAAGGTACTTATTGTTATCCTGATCGACGTCGATTTCGATAAAGTGATTGCCGCCGCCCAACGAACCGATCGAGCCTAAAAGACGAGTCATACTAACTAATTTGTCGCGAACATATAGGGCATCTATTAAATCTTCACCGTTTGTTTCTTTACTGACGGACGAGCCCGACGGAATATTCTTTTTGATGAAGTTGTCAAGTTCCTCATAATCGATATCTATATTACCCAATTTGACCGTTCTCATACCGCAACCGATATCAACGCCTATGACATTGGGAATGACCATATTTGACATTGTCGATGTAAAACCCACGACACACCCCATACCTGCATGAGCGTCTGGCATTATTCTAACTTTTTCATTTTGAAAAGGCGGTTGCCTCAGAAGTTCGTATATCTGATTGACCGCCTTTGGAGTGATGTTGTCTGTGAATATTTGTAGATTATATTCCATATATTGGTTATTTCTCCTTAGATTTTAAACATTGTACCGGCAATAGTGGTTATCCTTATGGCAGGTCGAATGCCTATGGCGAGCGTTTTTGCGTAAGTATTAGAGTTAGCGCCCAAAACGAGAGCTCCTTTGGTGGTTCTGGTCATCTCGGGGAAGATACCCACGCCCATTGCTAAAGCATAATCGGTATTACCGATCGGCGGAAGATTTTCATACTCTTCTATGGGTAACAAATCTACCTTATCATAGAAGGTGGAATTTCCCTTATCGTCGTAAATATTGGATGTAACCATCATGATGTATCTACTTATACTCGAGTCGAACGCATCGCCGAAAAATGTATTGTTTAGCCACTTACGGACAGAAGAATTGATGTATTCGACATTCTCGATATTGAAGCCGTTCTCGTGGAAGGGAACGCAGTCGAGTACCATATCCGGGATAATTGAATAATTATCTCTAACGTCAGTATAAACCGTCCAATCGATTGGCTCGAACTTAAAGCAGCTAGCAGAAAAGCTCTTAGCGTTAAATGTCATAATGGCGCGATATTTTTCGCCGTTATAGTCGATATCGAGATAATAGCTATTTCTGATTTTGTGGCACTTATCCTTTATTGCCTTAGGGTTGGATAGAATCTCCTTAACTCCGCCGATGACCAAAAGTTTAGTCACCAGCGCTTTATCGGTGATTTTGGTTTGAGGATAGGATCCGAATCTGATATGTACGCGGTTGGAATCGTCCGGTTGCGTTTCTATCTTGCCGAAGTCTTTGGAGTTAAGTATCTTCTCTAAAAACGGATCGCATATTTCAATTCTATAATATTTATTTTCGTTTTTAAACATAACTATCTCCCGTACTTCCTAATCTTAATCAGCACACCCTGTGCTTGTTTAATGGCGAGATTGAAGAATCTCTTAATTTCGGCAACCTTTTGTTGATAGCATTTTAAGCAATCGAGAAGCTCGTCTTGATTTTCCACGCTATCCACACGGCACTTTAATACCACACCGCCGAGATCGTGATCGAGCGTTGCGATTTTGTTAAAAGCGGAATCGAGTTGAACTTTGAATTCAGCATTTGTCTTGTTGGTTTGTGACTTAAATCTTCTGCTATAATACTTGCTCGCACCTTTTTTCTCATCAATGTAGGTAAGATCCATCGAACCCTTCGGATGTCTTCTCTTAGGCGAAACATGTATTGTTCTCGCGGTGATAGCGATAAGCAAAATCATAAGCCCTAAAACGACGAGGAGTAAAGTATGTTCTTTTGCATAATCGATACCGCACATGAAAAGAGAAACAAGATATATTATCGTACAAACGATTTCCGAGAAAATCAATTGTGATATTTTTCGATGTTTTTTATATTCAAAAAATGATATCAACCAAAAGAACCCTATGGGTATAATAAATCCAAGATATGTGTTACCCTCGAAAGGCATATTAATTTCAATCAACGCTATTGCCACTAAAAGTATGGTAAATAAGAGCGAACAAAGCGTCCAGCGTCTTCTTATACGTTTAATGTAGCTTTTGTCGGCTTCAACTTTGATTTTAGTCTTTTTTACCTTATAGGTTTCGGCATATTTGGAAAAACTATTTTCAAGTTCCTTGGATTCGTTTAGTGCGTCGTCTGCCTGTTTGATGATATCTTTAAATTTTTCTGTTTGAGTACTGACAGCCGACTCGACTAATGTTTTAGTTGTTTGATAGCAATTCTCTATGAAATACTTCTTAGATTCCTCGGGCATGAAACTTTCCGCTTGATTGACTAATGCATCATAATCGAGAATGTCTATTGACGTATCTTTCGAATATTTGATAAAGGTATCGGATACGCTTTCGGCAATCATTACTACGACCTTATCCCTGATAGCTTTAATTTCTTTTATGTCCTTAGATAGGTGTTTTTGATATTCGGCATCGAGCGTCTCTATCTTAGTGAGCGTAGTGCTCAAGCGGTTATAGAAGGAGCGCATATCCATAAGGGAAGCACTCTTAAGGTTTACGAGGGTGTTATGTATGAACTTCACATCCTCTTTGATAATTTCCCTCGCGGAATTTTGATTATTGATGTCGTACTGCTCATACAACTTATCGAAATGCTCTTGTTCTGCTTTAGTGGCGTATTTATAAGCAAGTTTATAGTTGGAATTCTCGTAATAGCGGAAGTTTTTAATAAATTCCGCTTCGTTTCTTGCGTAAAAATCGATATATGCCAAACCCAACCAAGCCTTAGAGCAGTTGGCGTCCATTTTAATGATTTCGTTTGCGCGTTCCTTTGCTTCTCTAAACTCTCCAAACTCCTGTATTTTAATCCACATTATTTTGAGGAGATTTTGAATTTTGACCACGCTTTCGGACAAAGCAGAATCCTTTAATGATTTTTCCAACTCTGATAATCTGTGTTGGGATTCTCTCAATTCCTTTTCGAGGGCAAGGTCTTTGTCCGCTTTAGCGTTTCCTTTAGCGCGTCCCGACGATTCGGTAGATAAATACTCTTTTAGTTGTTCTTCAAGGTTAGCAATTAACTGGTGATCCGCTTTCAAGCCCTGTGTATGCCACAGAGAATCGGGTAAGTTGTTAGGAGCGAAGTCGTCTACAAAAATAGGTATTATTGCCTTACCCATTCCTGCGCGCTTATTGATTTCGGAGAATCTAAACCATTCGTTTTGAACCCATTGACTTTCGATTTCTTTACGGTCTTTACAGATTACGATCATAACCTTTGCGGTATATAATGCATAATAAATGTTAGGTTCGTATTCTCTGTATAGGCTCTTGATATATTTCAGCGTTTCTTCCGAGAAAAACACATTGTATTTTCTGGTAAATCTGTTATATATTTCTCTTGCCCACATCGAGGAAAGTCCGTTATCGTTTTTGAAACAAATAAAAACATCGAACGGCTCGTTCTTACTGCTTATGTCCCAATACTTTTTACGGTCATCGTCGATTTTACCCGCAAGAGCTACGAGGTTAGCCGTTTTGTCGGGATGGAATGCGGTGGAGCATTCGATTGCTCTTTGATAATACTCGTTTTCGACCGATTTTTCGGTAAGAACCTTATAGAAACTCGGGAACACATCCCCCTTACCGTCTTTTTCGAACACAACGTTATTATCACACAAATATATCCCCCAATAGGCAGACGTGAGATCGGCATCGGGATTTTCCTCGATGACCTTTTTGTAGATCATCTTTGCATGGGTAAAGTCCGCCATCTGTCTAAAGTTATCGGCTTGAGACAGATCGTTTGTGAACGGAAGTTTATCTTCAGTCTTGTCGTATGTATTGAAACAACACTTACATCTTATTTTATCGTCAAGATCCTCGAATTCTCTCGAACCGCACGTCGGACATACAAAAGAAGCCCAGTCACCGTAATGTTCGGTGTCTGATTTGCTATCCTTTAACTCCATTCTAAAAATTGCTTTGCATTGATTACACTTGAATCTACCTTCGGATATTTGTTCAAGTTCACCGTTGCACTTCAGACAATGCATTATTATTCCTCCGTGTTGTTAGGCATCCATTCGGTTAATTTTACTATATCGTCAACCTGAACCGACGAATTCGTTTCTTTGATAGCGTTATCGAAATCCTCTCCGCATATATATTTTTCACCTGTCAGCAATCCTCTTCTTATGGATAATTCCTCGGTTTTTCCAAGCAAGTTGACTATATCCGAGCAGTTGAAGCCGACTGTTGCGTTTACAATAGCGTCGATATCGATATCGTTTTTAATTTCGACTATATGCTTATCTCTAAGTTTATTAAGATGTTTTTCGACAATTCCCTTTCGAGCGTCGTCATCGGGTAAACCTACATAGATTCTCGTACCGAATCTTCCCGGTCTAATGAAGGCGCTGTCTACATCCCAAGGTTTGTTGGTAGCGGCAATAAGGAATAGAATATTACCTTTTTCCTTACAATAGCTATCTATACCTTGTAGCTGTGAAAGAAGTTCGGAGCGAAGTTGTTTAGCGTACTGTGATTTTGTACTCTTTGGTGAAATGGAATCCATTTCGTCAAAGTAAACAACGGCACATGGGAAAGATCGTGCTTGTCTAAACAATTCTCTTACAGCTTTTTCGCTTTGCCCAGCACCCTGGTGTAACAAATCGGACGGTTTAACCGAGCAGAATTTTGCACCGATTTCGTGAGCAATGGCGGCAGCAATCATCGTTTTACCCGTTCCCGGAGGACCGTATAGGAATAATCCGCCACCACCCTTCTTGACATAACCTTCGAAAGCGTCGGGGCGTTGTAAAGGTAATAGAACCTTCATTCTGACTTCTTCCTTGATGTTTTCCAATCCCGCTACGTCTTCGAAACTTATTACGGGCACGTTGTCCCATGTAAATTTGAATTCGGAATCGAAGCCTTGACCACCATCGAGTATCACTTGCTCGGGCGTCGATTTTTCTTCGTCCTCTTTTGGTGTAACGATGGGCGGTTTACTCTCTTTTACAGGGGGTAAATCGACGGGTTTTTTAGGTGATCTTCTCTTGAAAAAGGGAAGGTCTTCTTCGGTTATAGTCATCAATTCATCATCGGTGGCGAATTGGTTAGCATAAACACGTGTAGATTGAGCGGTTACTATTTGTTCGAAAAGATTTCTCACATCTCTTGCATTACCGAAATTGTCGTCTCTCAAATCGAATAATTCGTTGAGATAATCGCTCATAGCCACTTTAGCTTTGTCCGAAAGCTTATAATCGTTTTTACGGCAAAGCCCTAAGAATATTTTATATAGTTCTAAACCGGAATAATCGTCGAAATTGAGTTTTGTTTTGAATCTCGAATTGAGTCCGGGATTAGAACTGATGAAGTCGTCCATTTTATCGTCATAACCGGCTACGACAACAACGAAAGAAGTGCGTTTATCTTCCATTGCTTTGAGAAGCGTTGCTATTGCCTCTGAGCCGAAGTCGCTTTCCGAACGCGAACTTAGAGTGTAAGCCTCGTCTATAAACAACACCCCGCCCATAGCAGCATCGATAACCTTTTGGGTTTTGATAGCGGTTTGACCGATATAGCCTGCCACAAGGTCGGAACGTTCAACTTCTACAAGGTGACCTTTACTAAGTATACCGAGTGCGTGATAAATTTGAGCAACGATTCTTGCGACCGTCGTTTTACCTGTACCGGGATTACCCGAAAATACGAGGTGGTATGACATATCGGGCACGCGTAAATTGCGCTCCTTTCTCATTTGGAACGCTTGAATTTGTTTAACCCAATCGTTAATTGTCTTTTTGACTCTGTCGAGGCCAACTAACTCATTGAGATTATTCAAAGCCTCTTCTAAACTTATCTTAGGTGATTCTTCTACGTTAACCTTTTCTTCGACTTCGTTTTCGGCAAGTTCGAGAGCACCTCCCGCCGAAAGTCTTTTCATATCCTCGGCGAATATCAAAAATTTCTTAGCTTTGTCGACACGCGCTTTTTTTAATTGACCTTCTTGGGTGTTTTGGGCAATCTTGAACATTTGCTCGGCACATAGATTATAAAAACGCTCTGCCGAGGCAAAGTCCTTTTTATCGTAACATTCTTTTGCACGTCTCGAATATGTGTTGACGGTTTCGTACAATAAATCTATATCTGCCATAATTAGTTAGATAATTTCTTCTTTAATGCTTCTAATTCTTTTTCGATTTGGGCATCCATATCGTCGCCACCGGACTCGTCCGAGCCTGTTAATGAAGCGATCATATTTTCGATTTCGGAATCGTTATCCTCGCTGGTAGGTACACCCGAAGCAAAGGCGCTCGAACTCTCGTCCATGAAGTCTTGAAGCATTTCTGTTTGATTTTCGGCACTTGCCATAGCCTCATTGAATTGCTCTTGAACCTTGAGGAAATCCTTTTCTTTGGTAAGTCTCATCATTTCCTTACTCAATGTACTCATACCGCCCAAGAACTCCGTGGTCATTCCCGCCATATCTTTCATTTGTGCGGTGATTTCGAAGTTGAGCTTCATTTCATAAACTCTCTTTTGTTGAGCCATAGTCATTTTTAAACCTGTAAGAGCGAGATTAAATTGAGCGGTTAAGCCTTTTCTCTTAGCGAGTTTAGCGGCATTGATATATACAGTTTTTTGTTCCTCGAGTTTCTTGATTTGTTTATCCATAGATGCAATGGTTTTACGGATAAGCATTTTTTTCTTCATTTCCTTCTTTTGAGACATCTTCATAATATTTTCTCCTTATGGTGGGCATTATTCGCCGGCAACGTCGTCGCTTACCGCATCCGACTTTGGTGTAGTATCTTCTATTTCTGTTCTATAATCCATATCTGCGGTTTCGGCATCTTCGAACACAGCCAACAACTCGTCGTCGTGTGAACCTACGCCGTAGATGGACTCATTCTTTTCATATTGACTCTCGACTTCCTTGAATGTTTCGTCGGCATCGGTAAGCACGGTCTCCGCGCTGATTCTGGTATTAAGAGCTTTATTGAGGAATTTTGCCAGTCCGACTTGGTCGTTCAAAAGACTATTGAGTGCCATTTTGGACGTTTTCTTGAAGAATTGATTATCGTCAATGGCTCTCTTGAGTTTATTAAGAAGTTGAACGTTATACATTAAATACATCGCTCTTTGGGTGTCTTGCTCGAGTTCACCCTTGAGTGCATTGATTTTTTTAGCATAAAAGAGTCTGATTTCTCTGTTCTTTTCCACTTTACCTTTAGTGGTCAACTCTTGTATATGCGCTTGTTTATCGACTATACCTTTTTCGATATTATCGCATTCTGTTTCCAGTTTACATATAGAATCGACGACATCCTCTCTCGTCAATTTGTTGAATTTATTTCTGAAGCACATATTGCTCTCCTTATATTAAATTATTTCTCGAAACGATAGAAACTTCGATTTCGCGAATATAATCCTTGACGCCCTCGATTTCGACCTTCTTAGGCTTGTTTAAGTACAACTTCATATCTTGAAGCTGGTTTTTAATAATTTCATCGAGTTTGTATACCTTAGTGTTATCGGAAGCTATAAGGTAACGAAGTTTGTTTTGTATATCTTTCAATGCGCCGATAATTTCTTCGTTTTCGCCCGCCAATACTATTAACGTATCTACGGCATTGGCGTTTAATTCTATTAGTTCGCGATCTTGGGCAATCAACTTAGATTTATTACGTTTTTTAAAGCACATAGTCAACACTCCTTATTAGATTAGTTTAGTACCGCATTTCGAGCAGAATTTAGTATCGCTCGGATTTTTATGATGACAATTGGGGCATACGATATCTGAGCCCGGACGTCTTGAACCGCATTCGTGACAAAACAGTTCGCCCTCTTCGAGTTTTGTTCCGCAGTTGTTACAGAAAACCGCTTTCGATTTAACTTCTTCGGGTTTGCCTGCCATTGCACTCGAGATACCTATAGCTTTATTGACGTCCAATTCGTGCATTCTTTCGGCATGAGCCATATCCATTTGATATTTCTTTTCAAGCCAAATGCGTTCGTTTTCCTTCTCTTCTTCTTGTTTTCTTTCGGCTTCGAGGCGTTCTCTTTCTGCCTTTTGTTCATTCTCTTGTCTTTCTTTTTCTTGTTGCATCTCGTTGAACTTGATCTTTTCGATATTGGCAGCGGAAACATTGATAGCATCTACTGCAAAGTCAACTAACGAAATACCGTAATCCTTGTCAAATTTTTTAGATAACTCGGCACCGATTCTTTGAGATATCTCATCTCTATAAGCCTCGAATTGTTCATAAGAGAGATTCATAGATGTGGCAACGGATTGGAATATCTTACCGAAGGAATTTCTAACTTCGCCCGCAAAAGTCGCACTAAATCTATCGAGGTCGAATTGTTTGGTTTGACCGACTATAACTCTAATGAATTGTTCGGGATTGGATACCGATACTCTAAAGTGACCGTTAGCGCCTACGTCGAGTATCATATTTCTAACGGGGTCGTTATAAGGGAATCTCGAAGGCGTACCCCAACGAACAAGAACGCGAACCTCCTTGGGAATATAGATGACTTCTACAGTAGCGCCCTTTTTCCACTCGCGAACCTCTTGTTTGTCGTCAAATATGTTATGTGTTCCGCTTTTGTAAAAACGGATATCACCACCGCCCTTGATGACGTATGCATTATGGGTAAAGGGAACCTCTATAAGGTCCTTTTTGCTTTCAACAATGCTGTCTACTCTGACGAACAACACTTCGTTTTCGTTGAGTTTACTATTACTGACGGCTTGATTGATTTTAATCACCTTTTGTTTAGACATAAATGAATCTCCTTTGCTTAGCATTAAAAGAACGTGTTATTATATTATAATAAACGCGCCACATATTTATTATATATTAATTTTTAATCATTGTCAACATTGAGTTTAAAAAAAGAAAGTATTCTTAACAAAAATGTATATCAAAACACACCTTTCACTATGTCAACAATTTCCTCATGTTATAGTTAATAAAAAATGCCTCGAAAAACAATTCGAAGCACTTAATATTATTCGTTTGCACCGTCCGAAACGGTATTTTCGATATCTAATTCGTCAATGCTGTCCGAGGCAACTAAAGCAAACTCGTTTTGCTCTATGGACTCGGCGTTATCTTCGTCACCCTTATGCGCTTTTAGGTATTTGAGAGTTTGTATACCGTAATTGATGGCAGCAGCCCAATTTAATACCAAACCAACGGTTACGAGTATCCAATCGATACCGAATTCGCCCCAAAGTTTAGAAATAAACGGATGGAAGAAACAAGTTATAATGCTGACACTGACTGTAGCGCTCGCTATCTTACCGAGCAGATTCGATTTAATATTGACCTTATTCATGAGACAACCGCCGATTATAACTATAAGCAACTCTCTAATAGCGATGAATATGATGAAGATCCAATGTAAATAACCTGCAATAGCCAAGGCGGCAATAGCACCGACATGCATAACCTTATCGGCTATAGGATCGATAAGTTGACCAACGTAGGATCCTTGATTGAATGTTCTTGCGATAAATCCGTCGAAAACATCGGTAAGAGATGCAAAAAGCATAACCCCCAACGAAATGAATACATATGTCATATTATCTTGCTGTGCACCCAAAATAAGGAATGTCATATACACGGGAACAAGCAACATACGGATCAATGTTAGGAGATTAGGTATAGTACAAATCTCTTTTTTAGACAGAACCAATCTTTTCTTCACCTATTTACCTCCTACGACTCTCATATTATTATAGCACAAAAATAATATAATGGGAATTCTTTTTTGAAAAAAATGTCAATTTTTTTAACCGCTAATTGAGCATTGATAGTTTCGGACAAATCAACTTGGCTTTTTCAACCGCTAACATTAGTTTTACGGTATCGAAACGAGCATCGTGAGCGGCGCTTGACGAATTATATAATTCGATAGCCGTTTGTATGACTACTTCGTCGCTTACTCCAAAAGCGTCTCCTAATTCTTTGAGGTTCGGGTTTTTAAATCTTGTTTTGCAATAGGGCGTCGATATTTGCAAAAAGTCTACTGTGGAACGCATAGAGCATATCCCGCTCTTATATGTAAACTCTCTACCCAATCTCATGAATTCGACTTCCATAAACTTCCTGTCAAAACTGAAGTTGTGAGCGACTATATGATCGGCTGAAACAAAATCTTCTGCAATTTCATCCGCTTTGTCGGCAAACTTTTGTCCGCCCGAAAGTTTATATAGATCGGGTACGGTTAATCCCGTGACTGCGCTTGCTGCGGGATCGATGTAGTCTACTGCAAAGAAAAAGTTCTTTGGAATGACGTTGCCGTTTTCACAAATGGTATAGGCAAGCTGACATATTTGTCCTTGCGCAAGAGAAGCGTTTAATCCTGTTGTTTCTGTATCAAAATAAATAATTCTCATAAGTAATAAAAAATGCCCTATATAGTTAGGGCATAAATTTCAAAATTTGGTACCTACTTCTGGCAAAATTACGCGGTAGGACTAACAATGAAGAATACGATTGCCGAAACTACCATGATGCATGACAAAACGATAGTTGCGATCTTCAATTTCTTCTCCGTGGTCATTTCTTTACTCTTATTGTAGTAAGTCTCGCTGGAACTACCTGTAAGAGCGGACATATCATCGGGATTGCTCTTTTGGATAAGAATAAGAACGATGATAGCGATGGCAACTACTGCCAAAACGCACATCAATACACCACATACGATGTTTTTAATTTCAGTCGAACCTGCACTGCCGGCTGCTACTAATAAGCCAAAGTTATAATAGTTAGATAACAAGGGAACACCCTCCTTAAACATTATTCGTTTCAATATTTTAACATAAGCCATAAAAAATAACAACTATTTTTCATAACTTTTTTGTCATTAAGTCGATTTTTTTATAAAAAACACGCCCAAATTATTCCTTTATAAGAGGAATTGTAGCAAGATAAATGACGTCTTTCCTATTAGCAGCGTCTCCTTCTGCCAATACGAACGCCTTTTTATATACGATACCGCCTGCCATTTCGACGATATGCTCTAAACCCAATAGACTTCCGCCTGTGGAAATAACGTCGTCTACGATTGCAACCTTTTTACCTTTTAGAAGATCGGCATCGTGCTTACTGAGATAAAGCGTTTGAACACTACCCGTGGTGATACTCTTAACATCGGTTTCCAGTCCGTCATACATGTAGAGTTTCTTATTCTTTCTACATACGGTGTAGAATTTGTGGTTAAGTTCTCTCGCGATTACGTGAGATAATTGTAATCCTTTACTCTCGGCTGTAAGAATGATATCGGCATCTTGAAGATGTTTACTCAATTCCTTACCGCAGTGTTCGGTAAGTTCTACGTCGCCGTGTAGGTTAAAGAAGCATATTTTCATACCGTTAGGTAACGGAATGATAGGTAATTCAGTTTTGTAGCCGGCTATATCTAAAGTGTAAAACTCGCTCATAGCTATCTCCTTTCAAACAAAGTAGGCTACTATTGTATCACACTTGTTTACTTTTTGCAAACTTGTTTATCGATTTTTATGTCATAAAAACATAATTTTTACAAATAAGCATAAAAATCAATTATCCTACTTCACTAATTTGTTTATTAATCTCTGTCTCCGCTCTTTTTTCCTGTCAAGGCTTTTGCCATTTCCAATTTACTAAGAGCGTATTGTTCTCTACTCTTTCTTTTTCTGTTTTGTTCGTTTTCGGCTTCGTTTTCTCTTTCCAAAGCATCTTGATGATACGCTCTTTCCGATTGAATGACCGAAGAACTGATGGTTACTAAATCACGCGAAATATACAAAATTCCGTCGTCGGTCATAAAAAATCTTTCGATCTTTCTCGGATCGGTGAAACTGCATCGTCCTTGAACTATTTGTCCGATCGATGGGATATGATCTGCCAATATTTGTCTAATACCGTCCTTTTGTCTTACCGTTACTTGATATACTTCGCCCTCGTAATATACTCTATCGGGAGTGTGTATCAGCAACTTGAAGAGTTTCATTGTTTATACCCCTTAATATCGGATAGATCACCGATAAAGAAGAATTCGTTTTCGCTTATATCGTCGCATTTGCCGTCAAGAATTGCGTTACATCCCTCGATTGTCTTTTCCAACGGAACATATCGACCCTCTTTACCGGTATATGAACTTGCAACAAAAAAGGGTTGAGAGAAAAATCGTTGAAGTTTACGAGTTCTATAAACTAAGCGTTTATCGTCTTCGTTCAACTCGTCCATTCCGAGAATTCCTATGATATCTTGTAACTCTCTATAGCGTTGAAGTGCGCTTACCACTCTACGTGCCGTATTATAGTGTTGTTCGCCCACTATATCGGGATCGAGAATTAGAGAATACGATTCCAGCGGATCTATTGCGGGATATATACCTTGTTCCACAATCTTTCTTGATAACACTGTAGTTGCGTCAAGATGTGCGAAAATGGTTGCCGGTGCCGGGTCTGTCGGGTCGTCTGCGGGGATGTAAACAGCCTGAATGGATGTTATAGAGCCTTTATCGGTATTGGAAATGCGTTCTTCGAGCATACCTACTTCGGTCGCCAACGTCGGTTGATAACCTACTGCCGAGGGCATATGTCCCAATAATGCCGATACCTCGGAACCTGCTTGCACATAACGATAGATATTATCGATAAACAGTAGCACATCCTGTCCCTGATCACGGAAGCTTTCGGCAACTGTAAGTCCCGTGAATGCCGCCTTCATACGGTTGCCGGGCGATTCATTCATTTGTCCGAATACAAGAGCGGTATTTGCTATTACGCCCGATTCCTGCATTTCTTCTATCATCTCGAAGCCTTCACGACTTCTTTCACCTACGCCTGTAAATACCGATTTACCGCCGTGTTTAGACGCAACATTGTGGATAAGTTCCAATATTAGTACCGTTTTACCAACGCCTGCACCGCCAAAAAGACCGACTTTACCGCCTTTGACATAGGGGGTTAAAAGGTCGATTATTTTAATACCGGTCTCGAAAACTTCGGTATTCGGATTTTTGTCGAGGATTTCGGGCGGTTTATGATAGATGGACGTTTTTTTGCCTATTATATCGCCTTTATCGTCTATGGGTTTACCGAGTGCGTTGATTACCCTTGATAAAACGGCATCACCAACCGGTACTTCTAATGTGTGACCGGTACTTTCTACCGTCATACCTCTCGATAATCCCTCGGTGGTTTCCAATGCGACACATCTTACTACGCCGTCCGATTGGTGCGAATATGCTTCCAATGCGATGGATTCGTGGTCGTTTTTCCTAACCAAAAGCAACTCCCTTTGAGGAGGCATGTGTTGAGGAAAGCTGACGTCAATGACCGAGCCTATTATTTGAATAATTTTTCCGTAATATTTACTCATCTTTGTTACCGAATAATACCGCGGCGGCATCGTTTAATTCATTCGTTATTTTGTTTTGCCTTGCACGGTTATAAGTTTTGGTCAAGTCTTCGACCATTTTTTCTCCGTTATCGGTTGCCTCTTGCATAGCGGTCATTCTTTTGTAATTGACTGCATTAGAGGCCGTCGTGATTATATAATATAATCTTGCCGTAAGGTGCTGTTTAATCAATGCTTCGACATCGACTACACCGAGTATATCAATTTTATCTTGTCCTGCGTCCACATCCGTATTAGGCTTTTCATGAGGTAACAGCCTTTCGGAAATGACGTTATCGTTATTGGTAGAATGTGCGGTATAAACTATCCGGACTTCTCTGATATCGTCCTTTGTATAACTTTCGAGAAGAACTTCAGCCAAGCGCTCTGCATCTCTTACTTGAGGTTCTCCCATAATATGGACGAATGAATTATCGGAGTGAATTCCCTTACCCCTATAATACTCGCGAGCAACAAATCCTAAAGAATAGATTTTCGGACTAACTTCGCACTTCGCGATTTCTTCTTCGGTTTTAGAAAGAATCAAGTCGTTATAATTACCGCAAAGCCCTTTATCACCGCTTACTACTATCAATATATTTTGCCCCGAGCCTTCCGAAAATAAGGGGGATGTGCATTTGGTGGATGCTAATAAATCGGTTATTGCTGAATCCATGGATAAAAAATAACTTTTTGCAGAACTTTCGGCGTTTTGTGCTCGATAAGATTTAGAGGTTGCAAGCATTTGCATTGCCCTCGTAATCTTAACGGTGTCGTTTACGCTTCTAAGCCTGTTTTTTATCTCTTTTTCGGTCATTTAGCCAAATACTCCCTACGATAACTTTCGGCAACGGATAGTATTTCTTTTTGATCTTCGTCGCTAAGTTTACCTGTATTCTCCATCCTAACCAATACATCGCTTTCGCGTTTAAGCCTTGAAATAAATCCCGATATAAACGGCTTAACGTCCGATGCGGATAATCCTCTCATAATATCTTTATTGAGAATCAACAGTTCAGCAGTCAGTTCGCTCATGCTACACGGCGAATACCTCGGTTGTTTTAAACTCTCTGTAAGTCTGTCTCCACGAGCAAGTGCCAACTTTGTACCTGCATCGACCTCTGCACCGAAACGGGCAAATAATTGCATTTCTCTATATTGCGCGTGTTCGAGACGGATGCTCCCGCACTGTTTGCGTACACATTCTCTTTGAGCAGCACCGCCTACACGCGATACCGATAAACCGACATTGACTGCCGGTCTCACACCCAAATGGAACAGTTCGCTCTCCAAGTAGATTTGTCCGTCCGTAATAGAAATTACATTAGTCGGAATGTAACTCGAAATATCGCCCGATTGAGTTTCAACTATAGGCAACGAGGTTATAGAACCGCCACCACGTTTTTGCGATAATTGTGCACTACGTTCCAATAATCTTGAATGCAAATAGAAAATATCACCGGGATACGCCTCTCTCCCCGAAGGACGTTTAAGAAGCAACGAAATCGTTCTATACGCAACGGCATGCTTCGATAAATCATCATAAACTATCAAAACATCTTTGCCTTTATCCATGAAATATTCGGCTATCGCCGTACCCGTATAAGGTGCAATATATTGCATAGGGGCAGAATGCGATGCGGTCGATGCTACTACTATGGTATATTTCATAGCGTGTTGCTTGGTAAGGTCGTCCACTATTTTAGCGATATTGGAAGACTTTTGACCGATAGCAACATAAATACATATTACGTTTTTACCCTTTTGGTTGACAATTGTATCGAGTGCTATAGCGGTTTTACCCGTTTGTCTGTCGCCTATAATCAATTCTCGTTGTCCCTTACCTATGGGAACCATGGAATCGATTATCCTAATACCTGTTTCAAGCGGTCTATTGACTCTACCGCGATCCATTATTTTAGGTGCTGCCCATTCTACGGGGTAATAATCCTTAGCTTTAATATCGCCTTTGCCGTCGATTGGTTTACCTAACGGGTCGATAACTCTTGACAATAACGCTTCGCCTACACCTACACCGGCAACTCTACCGGTTGAAAACGCGAAATCGCCGTATGATACGTCTGCATCATTGGAGAAAAGGATGGCACCTACTCGATTTTTCTCGAGATTCATTGCCATGGCTTTGGTGCCGTTACGGAATTCAAGTAGTTCACCGTTTTTCACATTGGGCAAACCATCGATAAGAATAACGCCGTCATTACACGACATTACTCTACCTGCCGAACCCGTAATTTCATCGCCGATATCTATCTTTTTTATTTTAGATTGTAGATCGGATACTATGCTTCCCATGGTACTAATCCTTCTTTAATAGATTGGATATTTTGTTTAATCTGTTCTTTAGCGAGCCGTCGTAAACGATGGTGCCGTCAAAAATAATCACTCCGCCCAATAATTCCTCGTCAACGTGGTATTCGGCTTCACAATCACCGAATTTGTTTTTCAATTTGGCTTCGAAGTCTTTCTTTTCGTCTTCGGAAAATTGGGAGGCAGTGGTCACGACTATCCGTTTCATGATTGTTCTCCGTTTTCGGACCATTTTTTCAAACAATCGTCTATGATCCGTTGGTTATCCTCTTTGGAAACTTCTCTACCGATAACCTTGGTTGCTATATCGATAACGGCATCTGTGACCTCGTTTTTGACATCTTCTACCGTTTGCTTTCTGATATCTTCTCCCTCTTTCTTGGCACTGTCGACTATACGCATAGCCTCGGCATTTGCTTCGTCGAGTATGCGTTGTCTTTCGATATCTAAAGCATTAAGGGTGTTTTCCTTTATTTCGGTGGCTTCTTTTTCGGCATCGGCAAGTTTTTCGTGATATTCTTCGAGTTTTGCCTTAGCGGACTCTTGAAGTTTTTCGCCTTTTTGAATTTCCTTTTGGATATTATCTCGTCTTTCGTCAATAAACTTGCGGACAGGCTTATAGATGAGAAAAGTCATGCCTACGGCGAGTATTAAGAAATTGAACAGATGCAATAAAATATCGATCAATGAAAATTGAATCGATCCGACCTTGAAGGATACGTCTATTGCTCCTATCAAAACGCTGATCATAATATTATCCTAAAATGTTGATTACCAAAAGAATAGCGATTATCAATGCATAAATAATAGCGGTTTCGATAAAAACTAATCCAAGAATCAAAGTAGAACGGATTTTACCGTCTGCTTCGGGTTGTCTTGCGATACCGTCGATGGCTTTGCGGATGGCGAGCATCATACAAACTGCACCGATAGTGGCAACGATAGCTATAACGATACCTGCGGATAATCCTAAAACGGCATTTGTTTCTAAAGCCGAGATCATCATGTTAAACATAAAATTACCTCCAAATATTTTTACAATTATCAAGGGTTACTTGGATGCAAATGCCCTTGATTTTATCTTTTTCGCCTTTTTGGGGCGAGGTAGTTTCTTTTCGGTGTTTTCACCGAAGAATATCGATGTTAATGTTACATATACAAAGGTTTGGATGATGGCATCCAAAAGCGTAAACAACACGTTGACAAATATAGGTACGCCAAAACTTAGGAATATATAATGATAGACTAACTTGCCTACCAATAATCCCGAAAGCATGGCACCGAATAGACGGAAGGACATGGATATTGGTAAGGAAAAGTCCTTCAATACGTTACCGACGCCCTTCATACCGTTTGTCCTTATCGCCACACCGAGTATGGAGAAGAAAGACGCTAACGCCATAGAGATACACGCATTCAAGTCTGAAAAGACGGCTTCGAAGCCGAGCATTTCCACACACGTTCCCATAAAAATATAAATACCCGAGCAAAAACAAAATGCGCCGATGTATCCGTTTTCGGCACACAAGTGTTCCTCAGCAGTCCCCGAAAAAAATTCCACGCACTTTTCAAGTAAAGCTTGAAACTTGCCCGGAATGATTTTGAACTTAGGTATTACAAATATTCTGATTATTATCGCAACGATCAGCAAAAGCGCCGTTACCAATAGCGCCGAATAGAAGGAAGGGTGTACCTTGAAGCATAGGAAATCTACAAACTCCGGGAATACCGCTTCTTTCATAACCTCGCTGAGCGATTCCTTCGATAGCAACCAATTTAAATTCATAGTCAATTACTCCGTTTAAATCACTTCTTGCTTTCGCTATGTTACTTGATTATATACCTCAAAGCATTTTTTGTCAATGCTAAAACTCACATTTCGACCGTTTAAGCATTTTTAAATTATTATGTAGTCATAACAAAAATTTAAGAATGATTTCGATACTTGACAAATACTATGTGTGAATTATTAAGATTTCCGCTTTTGCATAAAATGAGGATTGAATTCGGTTGACTATTTTAAATATGATATATATAATATGGGCGGTCAAAAAAGATATAGAAAAAATGTAATAATTATGGTGGATAAATTATGAATTATTATGAAGTGTTATTACCTATGGCAATGATTTTGTTCTTATCCAAAATATTGTCGTTAGGATGTAAAAAAATAGGATTACCTCAGGTGGTAGGAATGATTCTAACGGGTATATTCTTGGGATTCATCAAGTATATTCCCAATCAAAACATTTTTACCGACGCCGCCCTCGAGGGCTTGGGCTTTATAGCTAAAATAGGTGTCATTTTGATAATGTGTTCAGCGGGATTAGAGACCGATCTCAAGGTTTTGAAACAAACAGGCGGTAAGGCTGTTGTTATTACTGTGCTCGGCGTTATAGTTCCCATGCTTTTAGGTTTCGGATTAGCTTGCGCATTCTTTCCTTCCGCAAGTATATATAGTAAACTTTTTTACGGAGTTATCTTGACTGCTACGTCGGTAAGCGTTACCGTTGCTACTCTTAAGGAACTCGGCAAATTAAATACACCTATCGGTACGGCTATAGTGTCTGCAGCCATTTTGGACGATATTATCGGCATCGTGCTTTTGTCCCTTGTCAGCGGTCTTTCCAGTGGTCAAGATAACTCGGAAGATGTTTTGGGTAAACTTTTCGCCCCAGTATTTACGGGCGGTCTGAGTGTACTCGGCGTAATTATCAAGATATTCCTTTTCTTCGTGCTTATAATAGCGTCGGGCTTGATTCTTCATTTGATATTCAAAAAAATGGATGTCAAATTCCACAACCATAGAAGACTTGCTATATTTGGATTTGCAGCGTGCTTCTTCTATGCGTTTCTTGCCGAAAAAGTGTTTGGCATAGCCGATATTACGGGTGCATTCTTCGCAGGACTTATGATTTCGGGACTTGGTGCTACTGATTATGTAGATAGAAAAATCGACCAATCGTGCTATCTTATTTTTGCTCCTGTTTTCTTTGCCAATATAGGTATTAATTGCGATTTTTCGGGAATCACGGGAACCATTGCTATATTTGGTCTATGTTATGTAGTTCTTGCCCTTCTCGGTAAATTTGTCGGTTGCGGTGCGGGTGCACTCATTTGTAAGAGCAGTTGGCGGGATTCCCTTCGTTCGGGTATAGGTATGATGGCTCGAGCCGAGGTTGTACTTGTATGCACTCAAAAGGGCGTAGATTACGGCTTGGTTGATAAAGCGATTTATCCCTTTATCATTCTATTAATAATAATCAGCTCGTTTATAGTTCCCATTCTTTTGAAATTGACCTATAAGAACGAAAAGCCAATTGACACTCCTCACGATACCTCAGATGGTACTCAAATGGAAAATACTCAACCAAACAATATCTAACAAACCCCTATCGAAAATAATTAAGACATAAACAAAAAGGTATTCGAAGGCGCGAATACCTTTTTGTTTACCTTATGGAAATACTATTACTTTTTCTTTTCCTCTCTTCTCTTATCGTTGATTATTTGAAGAGCCTTTTCATCGACAACCGAAATACCCTCTTTCTTGGCAATCTCTACCATTTGTGTTAACGCGGCTTTTAAAAATACGCGAGGAATCTTTGTTAGTTTACTGCATGCTTCGGGGGTAAACTTGACACTCGGATCGATGCGGTCTGCTGCATATATTACCGACTTGACATCCCCTTCCTTTGCCTGAATTTTTACAGGATACGGACGGCGGAATTTTGAGCACCAGAAGTTGGTACTGTCACGATAGCCGTAATCCACGGGTACCGGCGGGAAATTATTATGTTTAACGCCATTGATTATAGAATCATAATATTCCTCTTTCATCCAAATCTTATCGATTTTTAGAATGAAATGCGCACCGAATTTACTTGTTATACCGTTAAAATTGCGGTATGGCGGTTCATATCCTTCGAGTTGACCGGGCTTATCGTTGAATGCATTCTCGAGTGAGCTGTCCCAAGTACATTCGAATACTTGGAAAGCCTCTTGAATAATTTGAGGTCTATCGTCACCTAATGTAGAAGGTTTGAGGGTGAAGATGCAATCCTTCATTTTTTGCTCGGTTGTATCTCCCGGGAATCCGAGTCTTACCGCCTCTACGAAATATTTTTTATCGTCGGGGATAAAATTGAGGGTAACTTTACCCGTTCTAAGAATATTTTGAGCGGTATTGGAACTATTCCTAACCTCTAAAATCATAGCATAATATTCTTTGCCGGCTATATAGTAAGGAAAACATAGCGAATAAGAGCCGACATTAGTTTGACCGCTCTCCGAAACCGTTGAAGCACAAATAGTAGGCATCGGGAAAAATGCCGAGGTTTGATAGAAATTATCAACTATTCTTAAATCTTTAAATTGACTCATAAGCACTCCTTTATATATTATTGCACTATATTGATAGTTTAATCGTTATTTACCATTAAGTCAATAGCA
Source organism: uncultured Christensenellaceae bacterium (assembly GCA_964391805.1). Lineage (GTDB taxonomy): Bacteria > Bacillota > Clostridia > Christensenellales > CAG-1252 > RUG14300. The sequence goes on from CAYMNK010000010.1 coordinate 53,093, forward strand.
ATTTTTATTTTTTATTCACTTTTCACTTAAAAGTGAATTTACTCAAACAGTCATTTAGCATTGCAGTGAAATTGGTACCAATTTCGAAGACAAAGTCTGTAGTCGAACCTGACAGGGCGATGCAACGCGTCGGTATCTACCTCCTTGTTAATATGGAGGTCGTTCAATTGACTGCTCTTTATCGTCCAAAAGATACCAAACAATTACATTAGCTATTTTACCACTATATTTGTCTGCTGCCATGAAATGCACGAACATCATTATCCGATTCACCGCTCGAAATCCAGATTAAAACATTTTCAAAAACGAGATTCACAACAACACCACCGGATTTAATGTAACCAAATAACCCATAATAACTATAGTCGTTTACTATATTTATTCTGTTTGATCGTTTTAGATTTAAAACCTTATAGTTTTGACCATCAAGAACTCCGCTAAATCCTTCATTTAGGTAATATCCACCTATTATATGCTTTTACCAATGTGTTAAAATCGAAATCAAACATTGAAATCGATGCAACTTTTCAATAGAGCATATTGACGAGGTGCGTTTTTTGTTATAAAATAATCAAAAGAGTTGAATAGCAATATGCTTCGATTATTGATGCATTTTTGATTTATTAACTGTAACCGATTATTTGTGGAGGAGCTTATGAAGAAGGTTTTAGTGGTTATATTGTGTATAGTAATGTGTCTTAGCGTTGTATTTGCCTGTGTTGCATGTGTGGATAACGAAACGAATGACGCGACCTATGCCAGAGAAGGAAACTATATTTATTTTGGTTCATATCCGCAAACGAGGGTAACGGATGACTCGTTATTAACCAACCTAAACAAAAAACTGGACAGTGAGTTTTCAAAAGCTGATGATCTTAACAATACTCAATCGATAGTTTATAAGAATAAAAAATACTTTGCAGACCAAGTTTCTAAGAACAAAAACGGAGAAATTACTGCATATGCATGGTTTGTAGTTGAGCCGATCAAATGGCAGATAATAGACGAATCCAACGGTGAGGCTCTGATAATCAGCGAATTGATTTTGGAACAAAAAAAATATAACGAAACACAGGATCCCATAGAGGTGGACGGTAAAACAATAACATCAAATAATTATGAATATTGTAGTATCCGATCCTGGTTAAATAGTGATTTTTATAATAGTGCTTTTAATGAAGAACAACAGTTAATGATAATCGATACAACCATCGATAATAGCTCAAGAAGTACATTCCCCAATTTGAGTAGTTATGACGACACTCGTAATCCTTATGCCAGCACAGATACGTTAGATAAAGTGTTTTTATTATCGGTAAAAGATGCGACTAATACATTATACGGGTATACCGCAACCGATCTTCAAAAAGATGATAATTCTCGACTAAAAAAGACTACCGATTATGCTATTTATAAAGGAGTCAATACCGTTTCTCAAGACGATATCGGTTCAAAAGATAATAGTGATCAAGTGGGCTGTGGTTTTTGGTGGTTGCGTTCGCCAAGTAATTATAGTGATTATACGTCTTGCTTTGTTAGTAGTAGCGGATATATCTATTATACCAATATCCGTAATGAGATACTTGGTGTTGTTCCTGCCTTAAAGATTTCAATTACAGAATAAAAAACCGTATAACTATTCAAGGATCACCGTTGTTAAACGACGGTGATTTTTAGTTTATAAAAACACATAATCACGTTGTCCGTATTTACATAAAAACAATATTATTGTTAATGCAATCTGTTTGATTATATGTTAGCATTTAGAATTTTTATTTAATTATCAACACTTTGAATAAAAGTGTACGAATTTTGTTAATAGATTATTAGTTTTGCGTAATCTTTATTAATAATCAATTTTTATGGTAAAAAATGTGAAATAATATGATATAATATACTTAGGATTTTTCCGTTATTAACAAACGGGATAATTCCCTAACAATTATCAATAATCAAAAGGAGAATAACTATGAACAAAAAAATTATATCTTTAATGCTTGTGGTAATTCTTGTATTAGGTTGTTGTCTTACAGTCGTAGGTTGTGATAATTCATCCAATCCCGAAACGACAAGAATGACCGTGGACATCAACCCAAGTATCGAATTTATGGTCGATGCCGATAACAAGGTAATATCCGCCACCGCTCTTAACGATGACGGTAGCATAATTCTTGCAGGAGAGGCTTTCGTCGGTAAAACGTCTGAAGAAGCTGTAGAATTGGTTGTTTCCATTGCAACCGAAACCGGTTACATAGTAAAGGGTAACGTGGAAACTGATGCTAATAACGTAAAGATCAGCGTTTCCGGTGATACCAAATTTGCCGAGAATATTGTTAAAAAAGCAGAAGAAAAAGTAAATAAATTCTTTGAAGATAACGATATTCAAGGTAAAATCGAAAAAGTTGAAGCACTTAAACTCGATGCACTCAAAGAACTTGCTAAGAATAATTCCATATATAGCGAAGAAGAGATTGCTAAAATGAACGAGGAACAACTTCTCAAAGTAATCGCTTTAGGTAGAGTCGAAACTGCCGAACTTATCAGCGAGGATCTCCGTGAAGCTTACTTTATTGCTAAGGAACATCAAATCAACATTGCAGAACGCGAATTGACCGGAAATATCATAAAAGATATTAATTCCATATATCAAATTTCTCATGTAGCATTCGAAACGGCTTTGAATGCTTATTCTACCGCAATTGTTAAGGTTGACGAAATGCGCTATGATCTACTCGTCAGTCCCGAATCGGCATATCAAAAGAGCTTGGTTGCATTGAGAGAAGCAAAGGTTGACTTGTTGAAGCAAAAAACTTACGTGGCGACTCTCGACGTTAACGGAGAAACTTATGCAAGTGCGTCATTAACTCTACAATTGAGCGAAGAGAACTATGATAAAATGCTTGCGGCATATGAAAGTGCTGGTAATGCTATCAACGACCAATTAGTCTCTCTTATCGACTCTGCCAAGACTTTTGAAACCACATTGATTGAATGGGAGCAAAAGAATTTCTCAAGTGACGATATAACGGAAGCACTACAACAAAATGCACAAGAGCTTGAGAACGAATTAAATGCAAAGAAAGATGCATACTTCGCAACGTTTGAAGAAGCTCACAAGAGTGATATTCAAAAGGCTGAACAAGATCTTAAAGATATCAAAGCTAAATTGATTGCTCAAATCAACGGAGAAGATGCCGAATAATTGACAAAAGCATCTTTAAAAGGACGGAGCCGAAAGGTTTTCCGTCCTTTTTTTTAGCACGAAGTTGGTAATAATTACTACTCTAAACTAATTCTATTTTGCTTTTTTATTCTAAATATTGTCATTGCAACTGCTAATACAAATGGAAATACTATACCGCAAAGAATGCCGAGTTTCATATTTCCATCGAGGCTATCGGTAGCAAAACCTACTATTGTCGGTCCTAACGTACAACCTATGTCTCCGCCTAAAGCAAGCAACGCAAACATAGCGTTGCCACCGTTTTTGATTGAGGACGATGCCGAACTGTATGCACCGGGCCACATCAATCCGACCGACAGTCCGCAAAGAGCCATGCCGATAAGCGAAACAATGGGTGACGGCACCAATGCAATAAGCATATATGCGATAACACATAATCCACCGCTAATAGCCATTGCTAAATCTAAATCTATCTTATCACCTTTTTTTCCGTAAAAAACTCTGCACGTACCCATCATTACAGCAAAAATCGCCGGTCCGACAAGATCTCCTAACGCTTTAGATAATCCTAAGCTTTGCTCAACAAAGGTCGATGCCCACTGCGCAACGCCGGCTTCGCTTGCGCCGGCACAAAGTATTACCACGAAAAAAAGCCAAAAATATTTATTTTTCAACAGTTCTTTTATCGTTAACCCTTTTTCACCCTCGGGTACGATGTTCTTCAATGGAACGAATGCAAAAAGTATTGCATTAGTAATAGGTACGAGTGCCCAAAAGATGCATAAATACTTCCAATGAGCGATACCGATTGTGAAAAAGTATATTGCGGATATGATCACAACTGCAAGACTGCCCCAACAATAGAAAGAGTGCAATAAACTCATAGTTTTGTCTTTATGTTCGCTTGGACAAGCCTCTACAATAGGACTAACGACTACCTCGATGATACCTCCGCCGATAGCATAGAAAATAACGGCAATCAATAAGCCTATAAACGGATCAGGCATTATTTCCGGGAGAACGGTAAGCATTATCAAGCCTAATGCGGCGGAAATGTGAGCAAACAATGCACATGCACGATAACCGATCTTATCTATGACGAGACTCGTTAGCAGGTCCACCGATATTTGAATTACGAAATTAAAGGTGATGAGAAGTGTTATCTTTTCGAGCGGAATGCTGTAAGAATTCTGAAACGTAACAAAAAGCAAGGGTACGAAAACGTTGACTATAGCTTGTACGACGTATCCTATAAAACAGGCAACTATGGTTTTGTCGTATATATTTTTAGTTTTATTGTTTGTTATATCCATAACAACAACTCCTATTATGCAAAAGAATAATTATAATGAATTATAATTAAATGGTTTATTTATGTCAAATAAAAACAAATAATTATAAAAAAACCGTGATACCTCGATGAAGTACCACGTTATTTTATAAAGGTTATATTATTCGCTCTTTTTTGAGGCACTTCCCCAATTTCGCATTACAAGGTACTTATTTCCCAAGAAACTCAATATCAATGCCGCAAGAGCACCTACAGCCATACCGGTTACCGTTACGAGAAAACCGAGTATTCCGCTAAGGTCGGTACCGTTGCGAAGGGCAGCATCCTTACATGCACCAGTGATCACACCACCCAAGTATGTTTGAAGTATGATGATACCGACTGCGATTATAGCATACATTATACCCGAAATAACTACATTGTTGGTCGCCTTGAATGTCTTTTTGCGATTGAGTATGAATGTCATCACCTGACCGACTACCGCTCCGCAGACGAATCCAATAAATTCGGCGAGTCCTTGCTCCTTATTGTAATCCTTGAAAATGAACCAACTAAAAGGCTCTTTGTTAAAAGCACCGATAGCATACTTCAATACAAACTGCGTTATCGTTTGGCAAACCGCACAGCACATACTGAATAGGAAGAAAAGCACCATTTGGCGCAAATCTTCGTGAGACTTAATATATTCGATTAACTTTTTGATTTTACCCTGTTTCTTTTCGGGCTGTTCGGGCTGTATGTTGATTTCGTTTTCTTGCATAATCGACTCCTTGCGATTGGTAATACAATTATAACCGCTTAGAGTCGACTAAGTCAATACCCAATCGATAAAAACTATACCAATAAAGAGCCTTGCCCCGAGTCGATAACTCTAAATACATCGATTTCCTCTCCGCTTTCGGCGTCGATATAAAAGAAGTAGTAATCTTCGTTTGTTTTGCCTGCAACTTCCCAGCAAAGGCTTTCACCGCCTCCGTCGGTGGGGATTAATGCAAGACGCACCCTTTCTATTTCGATATCGGTTACTTTATCTCTTACCTCGTCTTCGCTAAGTTTCGGAGTGTAGATTGAGCGCTTCTTGTGGTTGTATATATAATTAAGCGCTTCGAATCCCATTATAGAGCCGTCTTTTGCTGATACTTTTATTTTGATCATATCGGGATAGATTAATGTGTCTCCTACTTTACAAACGTAATTGATATAATAAATACTATTATAGTCACTGCACCACACTGCTTCGGTATCGGTAATTCCCAAACTCGTTAGATATTCGTCTGCGAACGTTTGGGCTTCATTCTCCGATATATTGTTTTCGTCCGATTCGCCGTTGCAGGTGATGGATACAAGCCACCCGCCCGCCTTTGCAACCGTCACGTAGTATTCCTGAGAATCGTTTTTTGCAGAAAAAATATATGATGCCACACTATCGGACGATTCGGTTACATACTCCGTTTTGCCATCGAAAGGTAGATAAATATCCGCTTTTTGTCTTGCTTGTTCTTTGTCTAAAATCGAACCTGTCAACGAAGGAGTTTTCTCTTCGAGCGCATCGCTAAACGGACCGTCATAGATGAGCGAAGGATATTTGATATCTATTTCGATATTGGTCAAAAAAGATGCAAATAAATCGTTTTTTGTGTCAAGAACATCCAAAAACCGATAATCGTCCTCGATTTTATCGGACATTTCGGATAACGAGCGGTTTAATGTCAATACCGCGTTGTATACTGCGGTAAGATTATCTTTGTCGTTGTTGTCTATTGCATTACCACGTGCAATTTTGTAGTTTAACGATTTAGCATAATCGCCTACTTTGTTGATAAATGCCACCGTTTTTTCGCCGTTCGATGAGGTGTCCGTAATGGTTGATATGCACGCTATTGCCGAGGCGGTATCCTCGCTGACTTCGGTAAGCAATTTTTGTTGATAACTCGGCGAATAACTTACGAGAAGTTTATTGAGCGAATCGCCGACATTTGACATTTGATATGAAAATTCATAATAATTCCGTTTATAGACGTTTTCGAGATTGCTGTTAAGTGAGTCGTTTTGTTCTTTTTCCTTTTTATGGGTTATTCCGAATGCGACCGATACGCCCAACAGACCCATCGTGAGAATTATGCAAACGGCAATTAATGCGCTGATTGTCTTTTTATACATATACGCCTCCTATACGCAAAAGTTATGCTCGCCGATTTTTAGTCGTACTTCCCTTGTCCATATCCAAGCCGAGGTAGCTGTGCTCGGATTATAGTAGTATAAACATCCGTTAGTCGGGTCCCACCCTGAAAGTGCATCTTTAGCAGCTTTTATCGCAGTTTGGTCTGGAGTTAGGTTGATTTGACCGTCCGAAACGCAGGTAAACGCATTCTTTTGATAGATAACGCCCGACACCGTATTGGGGAAACGACTATCCTTCACTCGGTTAAGAATAACAGCCGCAACTGCCACTTGACCGATATAAGGTTCGCCTCGCGCCTCTCCGTAGATTGCCCTTGCCAATAGATATGTGTCCGAATTAGAATATCCCGAACCTGATGAGGTTAAGGTAATTCCAATGGCGGCAGCCGTCTTTTTGCCTACGATTCCGTCCGCAGTCAAACCGTTACGACGCTGAAAATACTTCACGGCTTCCACCGTTTGTGTGCCGTATATTCCGTCGACCGATCCTGTATAGTAACCCCAATTTTTTAATTTGGTTTGCAATGTTTTGACGGTGCTCCCGGTAGAACCCTTCTTGAGAACCACCGCTTCTACAGCCGTTTCTTGTTCGGCATTTACTTGTATCGGCACGCCGACAAACACTACAAGGGCGCATGTTATGACAAAAACTATGGTAATTGATGTAATTATTGCTTTTTCCACTATTTATTCTCCGTTATTTTATTAAAAAATTCCGCTATTATACTGCGATATTCCACAGTCTCTACGTCGGTGTCTTCGGCAGCAATGAAACATAGCGTAGGATATGCCACACACCACCAGTTTTGACCTTGTCCGCTTCCGAGTTCGAGAATGAGTGACAGATAGTTACCTTCGGGCAGAATCAAGTCTCCGTAACTTTTTTCGGGGAAATTCTCTCGACGGATGCTTGCTTTACATTTGTAGTCGAATCCGTTTTCGTGTAGCACATTATTTGCGCGCATTTCTAAGTTAGGTAATTCATTCTCGAGTAAGGTTAGCATCTCTTCTCGTGAATTTACTCCGTTTGATTTAACGGATAAATATCCGACTATCTCATCTCTTACTGCTAACTTGACTGTTTGGTCTTCTTGACTATCGGAATCTGCGCGTATATGTATGCGTATGTAATCCTCGGTGTCAAACGAACTGCATGCCGTCAAAAGAAGAATCGATAATAAGGATATAATTATAAAAAATGTAATCAATTGTTTTTTATTCATAAATAACTCCTGGGTAAATTATTGACCGTAAAAAAACATCTATACATTCGGAAATAAATATGTTATAATATTTTTATGAAAAAGATAACGATGAAGGCGTACGCCAAAATAAATTTATGCTTCGATATACTCGGTAAAGATGATGACCGCGGTATGCATTATGTAGATACCGTTATGCAAACGATCGATTTGTACGATTATGTAGAGTTGAGTGTTAGAAACGACACTAAGTGCAAGGTAACCGTTCAAGACGATGTAGTTCAAGATACCAACGCAATAAGAGCGGCGGAAGCTTTTGTACAAGCGTTCGACGTCAACGGCGTAAATATTCATATAATTAAACGTATTCCTATAGGAGCAGGTTTGGGCGGATCGTCAGCGGACGCTGCTGCTGTGCTTAGAGGAATGGCGATATTATATGGAATAGATTTCGGTCTTTTGCCACCTTTAGCCGAAGCGATCGGATCGGATGTATGTTTCTTGTTGAGCGGTGGTACTGCAAGATGTACGGGATACGGAGAGATTATTGAGCAATTAGAGCCGTTGTCTTTACAATTCGTATTAGTCGCCACGCCTAACGTATCCGTAACGGCAGCAGAGGCGTACCGTGCTTTTGACGAAATAGGAAAGAAACCCTATAATATAAGAATTATGGACCTTGTCGATAATATACGTAACGGAGTAAGCAACCGTCTATTGAGCACCAATATACTGTATAACGTGGTGTGCGGAATTGCTCCCGAAATTGCAAAGGTTGCCGAATATATAAATTCCGACAAAATACCTCTGCATACCGCGATGAGCGGTTCTGGAAGTTCGTACTACGCGCTTTATAACGATATAGAAAAAGCGTATGCCCATCAAGCAAACGCTCCTATTGAAATTAGTGCGGACGTTTATCAATTTATCCCAAGATATTGATTACGCCCAAGTCGAAGTGGCCATATAGGTTATCATTGCCGTGACGGCTACTATAAAAAGAATGCTGAACATTCTTATCCATCCGTCTGTTGTGAAGATTGCGAAGGTTAAAAATACGAGTGCAAGTACGCCCGTTATTGCCGACGCTATCCATAGTGCACTTTGATCGTTACCGAAAACGCCGATGAAAAACATTATTACGGTCGATATGGTTAGCAACATGCCTATGACGAACGGAACGATTGATTTACTTTTAAATTCAATATATTTATTATTATATTCACAGTTTCCCATATCCATAGTATTTGCGGAATTGATGCGGATATACCAAATAAGGAGAAATAAATGATTTTATACTACTCTTGCACCGGGAACAGTAAGCATATAGCCGAAATAATTGCCGATAAATACGAAGAATATACCATTTGCCTCAACGACGATATTAAAAACGGAGCTACAGGAGACTTTTATTCGGATATTCCTTATATCATTGTCAGCCCCATTTTTAATATGCGTATACCTCATGAACTTAGCGCATATATTGAAAGAAGCAGTTTCAAAGGCTCTAACGAAGTAATATATATCGCAGTATGTTCTTATTCGTCGGGGAATGCACGCGGTTACGTGAGTAATCTATTTAAAGCTAAAAAAATGCGCACATTTTATAGTGCGGTAGTTATGCCCTCCACTAATGCGTTTTGCCGTAGTAAAATGAGCGAAAAAACCCGTGCAAGCGTGATATCAAGAGCCGAAGCAGAAGCGTTGAGGTTGGCACATAATATCTACAATGCCGAACCGATTATTCAACAATCGGTGTCTTTGGTCGGGGTAATAGGTTCTGCTCTAAATCCGACGATAGTCAAGTATTATAACGATAAGCGGTTAATGGTTGAATCATCATGCGACGGTTGCGGTATTTGTGTAGAATCATGTAACCTCAATAACATAGAGTTAATAAACGGCAATGTCAATTTCAAACACAATTCATGTAATCATTGCTCCGCATGCGTCAATAAATGCCCGAAACAAGCAATTAAAGTGAAAAAATAATTCTGTATCTTGCGGGTTATAACGTACGTAACTATCATTTATCCACAACTTTTCTTAGCAAGATTTCATCCACACTGGTGATTTTATTCCGCTGTAAGCGGATTTAGTAGAAAAGGGGCTGTAAAAAAAGTCCCTAAAAAACTGAAAGAGGACAGTGAAAATTGA
>CAYMNK010000011.1:0-61062 GCA_964391805.1 uncultured Christensenellaceae bacterium
ACCCATAAAAATATGCACCTCCAAAAGTGTCTAACTTTTAGGGTGCATATCAATCGTGAATGGGATTTTTTTTTTAAATAAAAGAGAAAAGTTGTGGATGTTTTGATTAATGGTATTATCCATCCGCAAGATACCACACAGTTGATTAAACGACATTCTTATTCACAAGGAATTAGATACCGACACTATGTGTCGCCCTTGCGGGTTCGACTACGCTTACGCTTCGCTCAGTATGACATAATGGAAAAATAGTGAGTGCAAAATAAAAAGCAAGTGCGAGAACTTGCTTTGGGCGGGCGTTTACTAAACGCCCCTACACATCGGTAACACATTATTGTCATCTTGCGCGTAAAATATGTGCTTCGATTTGCTCTATTTTTACAAGGAATAAGATTCCGACACCTATGGTGTCGCCCTATCGGGTTCGACTACGGTTTTCAACCTTCGCTCAGAATGACCGATAGATGGGTTTAGAATGTATCGGTGTTTAGATTATCGCCTAATGCTTCGTCGCATAGTTCGAGAATCTGTTGTTGGTACTTCGCTTTTCTACTCTTTAAAATCACTTTATAGATATAGTAGTTAGCAACGCATAAGGCAATTCCAAATACACCTATTACAATACCCAACCAAATATTTAGACTTGCACCGATTACCTTCATGGATAAGCACATTTCTGTACCTAATACCAAAGAAGCAAATATACCGAATATTATCGCAAATAAGTTGGCGGGACGATGTACTTTGCGGTCAAGTTCGCGCAATTTGTCGGCATTGGTTGGATCTAATGTTAAATATTTATTCTTGATTTTTTCAATTGAGTTTTGTTCATTAAAGTTTATCATTTTTTATTTCTCCTTTTTGATTATGGCACTATTATACACCCTCTTTATTTTTAAATGATTAATTGTTCTTTTTATTATTGTAATTCTTTTGTAAATGTTTTGTAAACGGAGGGACGTTAAAGAGAATGATGTTATGCTTCGCATAATGATGTTACTTCGTATGATGTTTGCCTTCGGCAAATGAAGTTTTGCTACCGCAAAATTGCGGATGCAGATACCGACGCTACGCGTCGCCCTTGCGGGTTCGACTACGCTTACGCTTCGCTCAGTATGACATAATGGAAAAATAGTGAGTGCAAAATAAAAAGCAAGTGCGAGAACTTGCTTTGGGCGGGCGTTTACTAAACGCCCCTACACATCGGTAACACATTATTGTCATCTTGCGCGTAAAATATGTGCTTCGATTTGCTCTATTTTTACAAGGAATAAGATTCCGACACCTATGGTGTCGCCCTATCGGGTTCGACTACGGTTTTCAACCTTCGCTCAGAATGACCGATAGATGGGTTTAGAATGTATCGGTGTTTAGATTATCGCCTAATGCTTCGTCGCATAGTTCGAGAATCTGTTGTTGGTACTTCGCTTTTCTACTCTTTAAAATCACTTTATAGATATAGTAGTTAGCAACGCATAAGGCAATTCCAAATACACCTATTACAATACCCAACCAAATATTTAGACTTGCACCGATTACCTTCATGGATAAGCACATTTCTGTACCTAATACCAAAGAAGCAAATATACCGAATATTATCGCAAATAAGTTGGCGGGACGATGTACTTTGCGGTCAAGTTCGCGCAATTTGTCGGCATTGGTTGGATCTAATGTTAAATATTTATTCTTGATTTTTTCAATTGAGTTTTGTTCATTAAAGTTTATCATTTTTTATTTCTCCTTTTTGATTATGGCACTATTATACACCCTCTTTATTTTTAAATGATTAATTGTTCTTTTTATTATTGTAATTCTTTTGTAAATGTTTTGTAAACGGAGGGACGTTAAAGAGAATGATGTTATGCTTCGCATAATGATGTTACTTCGTATGATGTTTGCCTTCGGCAAATGAAGTTTTGCTACCGCAAAATTGCGGATGCAGATACCGACGCTACGCGTCGCCCTTGCGGGTTCGACTACAGTCTACGACTTTCGCTCAGTATGACGGCGGACGAGAAAATTCGCTCAGAATGACAAAATGGGCATATTTAGCGAGTGCAAAATAAAAAGCAAGTGCGAGAACTTGCTTTGGGCGGGCGCTTACTAAGCGCCCCTACACATCTGTTATATATTATTGTCATCTTGCGCATGAAATATGCACTTTGATTTGCTCTATTTTTACAAGGAATAAGATTCCGACACCTATGGTGTCGCCCTTCGGGTTCGACTACAGTCTGTCGACTTTCGCTCAGAATGACCGATAGAGATATACAGTAAGAGCATATAAAAAAGCAAGTGCGATGACTTGCCTTTGGCACGCGATATGTTGCTTTGCAATACTATAGATTTTTGATTTTTTTCACAAGGATTTAGATACTGCAAGGTAAACCTTGCACTGCTTCGCAGTTCGACTACGCTCAGTATGACGGCGGACGAGATAATTTGCTCAGTATGGACATTCGATGCTACGGTGCTATTCTTTGCTATTTCCGTTATTGTTGGATGAATTTGGTTTAACCTTATCGGTGTACTTGACGACAACTTTCTCTAATCTACGATTGAGAAAACGCCAAATAAAGTCCATACAGTAATCATATAACAATAACAGCGGTACGGTTATCAATAATACAAACCAATAATTATATGTGATGCCTATTGCTGAAAATAATTGTTCAATATAGCCAATACCGTATAATTTATATATTCCGAATATACCGACCTCAAGTATAATCGCTTTAAGAGGTACCGAAATATACCATTTATCTTTGAAGTATCGCTTACATATATACATCAAAATAACTTGCGGTCCGAAGAAAAATGCAAACGGTACCACATTAACGGGGTTGAATAACACAGCAAGCGCACCGCCTGCTATAAACGACATAAACAAGCCCCATAGACTATTTATAACGCATGGAAGCAATAATGCTATCCCTGATAAAACGAAGAAAGACAAGGTTCCTACCGGCGAATAGTTGGCAAGAACAAGCATTATTAATACCAAACTTGCCGATAATCCGCTTACGGTGAGTTCGAAAACAAGTCTTTTCCGTTTATTAGCCCTTTTCACGGTTTAACTATGAACGGCAACAACAGTCGCACAAACAGTTAAGACATATAGCGGTTTGACATGCTTGACAACAAGAATCCTCTGCACGTCTTGCATCATAATCGCCACCGTAACTTCTGGAATATCCGTCTCCGCTGTGAGTACTCGAAGGATTGGGCGTTGACTTACTTGCATTCAATTTGGCGTTGAGCTTATTGAGACTACCGGTATACTTGGTATTAGACGGCTCCATATTACAAGCAATCTCAAGTTGCGATTTACTCTCATTCAGCCAACCTTGCTTATAATAAATTACCGATTGATAATAATGCCACTCGGCGTTTCTCTCGAAAATATTGTCAAGAGCTTTCTGCGCATCGGGATATTTCTTATCTCTAATTAAGCGGTCAACCTCGCCAAAAGAAGATTCCTCTACCACAGGATCGCTTGTAACATCGGATTCCGGTGCAGATTCGCCGGTGTAACTCGATTCGCCGGTATAGTCGATAATTATATCTCTATACGCGGTTTCAAGGTCGTTAAGAGCCCTTGCGGCTTGCTTACCCTTATCACCTTCGGAATGCATATCCAAACGATACTTATCACGCAAATAATAATACGCTTCGTCTATTTCTTCACGACTTGCAGATGGCGAAACTCCTAAAATTTCGTATGGGTTTTTTGACATTTTGAATTCTCCTTATAAATAATCTGTTTCGCACGAGAGCCTAATCCAAACCACAATGTATTGGTTATTATACCCTCTGTATTGAAAACAGGTATCTTTTCATAATTTTCTTTTACAATAAACAGTATACCGTTAAGTATCTGCATTATGTATTCTTGGTGCTTCATAAGTTCGGCATGAGTCTTCGCTTCGGGAAACATATTGGCAAAAACATTAAATTCCTTATGCTTGACATCCTTTTCGAAGTCGTCCACGGCGTCCAATAAGTATACGTATTTACCTAAAAAGTATGCAACTTCGCCTATTTCATCGGTGTATACGTCTCCGCATAAATCGATAAATATTTCACGCATACATTCGCCGAAAGGATGCGCAACTCTATCGAAACTTGTTTGCTCAGCCGTCTCCGCCTCTACTTGTTTAATATAGGCGTTATTAATAGACTCGGCAACATTGGGAAGCATTTGTTTTGCTTTTTTTGTGCGTCTTTTGATAAAAGAGCGTACAATTCGCTTACCGATAGACGGCTTATCCTGTAAATCGTCACGAAGCTTAAAATCAACAAGCAACAAATTCAAATATACGCATTTCTCGCTTACCGGATCGTCCTTAAGAATGCATTTTTTCTTAAACGGATTAAGAATACAGCCCTCGGTTACAAAATCGAGTTTTTGATTCAATAAGCCGTGAAGCAATATATTGATAAATGTAACGTCATAGTTGACCGAAAGCCTAAGTACGTTATTTTGATGGCATTTAATGCTTTTACACATTCCGCAATAGAAGGATTTGTATAAAGCATAGTCCTTCATATACATATTCGGCTTATCGGGTAAAATATATCCGAACATTATTTATTCACCAAACCTATCTTACGGTAAACTTTGGAAAGCGTTCTTTGAGCAATCCTCTCTGCTTTGAGTGCGCCCTCTCTCATAACCTCTTCAAGATAATCCTTATGAGCAATGAGGTCGGTGTACTTTTCTCTAATCGGACGTAACGATTCGATCACCGTCTCGCCTACCTCGGTCTTAAATTCGGCATACGAACGACCTTGGAACTGCGCTTCGACTTTTGCAATAGGCGTATCCGTCATAACCGAATATATGGTAATCAAATTGCTGATTCCGGGTTTATCGGCGCGGACTACTATTTCGTTACCGCTGTCGGTGACCGCTCTTTTGAATTTACGCATAATAGTATCTGGATCGTCGAGAATAAAAACTACACCGTTAGCATTATCGTCTGTTTTGCCCATTTTGGTTTCGGGAGCAAGAAGGTTTTGAATCTTAGCACCCTGCTTATTGAATATTCCGTCGGGAACGGTGAAGGTGGGTGAATATCTCGAATTAAATCTCTCTGCTATGGTGCGTGCCAATTCAAGATGTTGCTTTTGGTCCTTACCGATGGGGACCAAGTCGGCGTTATATAACAATATATCGGCAGCCATCAATGTGGGATATGCAAAAAGACCGACATTTACGTTTTCCGGATCTTTTTTACTCTTATCCTTGAATTGAGTCATTCTTTTCGCTTCGCCGTATTGAGTGTAACAGTTCAACACCCAAGCAAGTTCTGCATGTTGAGGAACAAAAGATTGTATGGTTACAATGCTCTTTTGGGGATCTAATCCCAATGCTAAGAATAACGCAGAAAAATCATATATGCGCTTTCTCAAATCTTGCGGTACGCTACTAACCGTCAATGCGTGTAGGTCGGCGATCATGTATATACAATTATAATCGTCTTGTAACCTTACCATGTTTTTGAATGCACCGATATAGTTACCGAGTTGTAAATTACCGGTCGGTTTAAGTGCACTGTAAACTATTTTTTGTTGATCCATTTTATTCTCCTTTTATCCCGTTGACAACTTCATAAAAAGTTGCCTTTAATTCGTCGAGAGATATCTTTTTAATATTTTGCTCTCGATCGATAATATCTAATATATTATACCCCATTCCTTCGGCTATAACCCTAAATTTATCCTTTTCGCTTTTTGCTTTTCGATCAGGTATTTCGCCCATAGTAAATGACGGATTTACAAGCGGTGACTCCGTAGCAATCACCAAGGCTGTGGTGTTATCGGTAAATGTGACAGTATAATCGTCATATACGCTCAACACTCTCGCTGTCGACTCTCCCAACAAATAATCGAATTCGAGATTCATCATTTCGACTATTTCATCTAATTCCAAGTCGGCACAATATCCGCTAACAAGGCACCTCACTTTACGCGAAAATTCTCTATGCGTCATCGAATATGAGCCTTCCGCTTTCAATGCGTCGATTGCTTTAATAGCAGACAACAAATCGTCGGCATAAATCAATCGCAAGAACATTTCAGCCTCGCCTTTATGGAAGTTGATGGGTGTGCCGTACCCTATTATAAAATCGCTATGCCGATTATAAAACATTTGATGTACGCGCTGAGCCTCATCATCCGCTATGACTACCGTATCGACAGGCAATCCCATTCGCTCGACAAGAAGTGCAGATATTACAAGGTCAAAACACTTGGCGTCAAGGAAAATATTGAAATTATCGCCTTTCGATACCTCTCCCATATTGAGCAAATCACAATATGACGATATAAGCAAGCTACTGCCTATAATCAGTTTGAGTACAGACATATCTTCAAGTTTATATATATCTACATTTGTCTCATTGATAATGTCGTCAAATGCATTATCTATTAAATCACTTGTCGATAATACCTCGAATACTTGTGCGTTCGTCGCATTTAAGTACGTTTTAGAAACGATAGACGAGTCGGACGATATTAACGAAAGCACATGAGCAGTATCCGTTTTTAGAGCCGATTGAGCATAATCGGCATCGGTACTAACTATTAAATACCTTTTATCAAGCCCCGCCTTAGCCCTTGCTCTTGCTATAAGTTCGGGAAATATACCAACGATAAACCCAATATAAGAAAGCGTTCCTTCACTAAATAATTCGGTCAGCATGTATCCGTCATCAAGGTACAAAAGCGGTGAAGTAATATCTATTTTATCGGAAACATTTCGAACGATATCGACAAGCTCGTCGAACGTAAAGCAATCGAAATACCGATGCAATACATACGCGCAACGCTCATTATATTCGTAATCACAAAGAGTTGCTATATCGTCGATAATCGACGGAATCTCTTGTGGTATCAATGAGGTGCAACCATAGAGCCCGCTTTTTATTATGCAGTCTAAACTCGAAATAGTCTTATGATCGCTATCTAAAAAGTTCATCCTATATCTTTTCGCTAAGATATCCCTGCATAAATTCGGGGAGTTCGCCGATACTTACCGTACATACTATGTTCAAATTATACTTATCGGCATATCTTGACAAGGAATCGAATAATTCTCTAAGCTCGTTTACGTTAGTGTTGGTCATGCGATGTATACCGTCAATAAAAATGTCGCTGACATCGTGATTGCCCGCTATAATGCCTCTAATGAAACCACTCAAGCCTAAAACGGTGCCGATTTCGTATTCGGTAACATTGATGAGTCGGACGTTGTAATTCAAACGATGTACGCATTTTTCGGAATCGGTGAGGAATACCGCTTCACCGGCACAGTTCTCCGCTGTTTTATTGGCTAATTCAATGATTTTACCGGTTTTACCGCTTCCCTTTACTCCGTAAAGTAATTTGATCATCTTTACTTGAACACCTCCAAGTCTATTTACGAATATTATATATCTCAAACATTTATTAAATATTAAAAATACATACTATACGCATTATATTTACCATTATATAACGAATCGAACATAAAAATCAATAGAAAAACCAAATTAGGTAAATAAATATTTAATTATTTATAAGTAATAATTGTATAGCTAACAATAAACATGCAAATAGATTTTTTAAAAAATATTCCCTCTTTACTTTAATAAAGATTGGTTGTATAATAAGTGCAACAATAGTTTCAAGGAGTTATTATGACAGACAACTACGGCAATGTTACATATTATCGATTGGAAGATTCAAAAAACCTCAAATACATACCGAGTAACACTAAAAAGATTTCTATATATACACCGCCTTCATACGACAATAAAACAAAATATCCGCTACTTGTAATGTTCGACGGTCAAAATTTGTATGCAAAAGCGGAAGGCAGAGAAATCAATCAAGACGATTACGGTTCGTGGAATATCGATGGTATAATCACCAAATTCGACATAGAAGATAACAAAGGTGTAATAGTAGTCGCTATAGATAATTCGGACGGTTTTAGAGACAGTGAACTAACCATGCGATTGTCCTTCGGTGAATGGAGCGGATTAGAAAATTCGGAAGCATTTTTAAACGGAAAACTCGACGAATTGGGTGATTTTATAACACAAACGGTCTTGCCGTTCGTAAAAGAGAATTATTCGGTTGACGATACTAAAATAGGCATAATCGGCGCCTCGTCGGGCGGATTGGCTTCTTACTACTTGGGATTAAGGGATAATGATGTTTACCGCTGTATTGGCGCGTTTTCGCCTGCTAATGCACTGTTTACAATTAACGCTTGGCATAATTATTACAAGAATATGGCGCTAAAAAACCAACCACGTATATACGTTTATTGCGGTTATAACGATTTTTGGGAAGACCAATTGATTGACGGTGCTAAACAAATCAAGGACATTATAGAATACGGATATGAGCCCGAGAACATTAAGGAACGATACATAGAAGATGCTCTACACAACGAAGCATTTTGGCGAAATGTGTTTCCGGATTTTTTAGAATATTTTTTGAATAAAGAATAAAAAAAGGGGATGTTCAAAAACCTAAGGGATGAACATTTCCTCTTCTTATTAAGTTTACAAATTGTTATTTTGCAAATTCGACTTTGTAATTTCCGGTAGCCTCATCCCAATCATCATCTTTTTCTATATTATACCATTCGAATTTAGAACCTTTATAGGTTATTAACGATAATGATTTACAATCCAAAAACAGTGCATCTTCGAACCATGTTATACTATTAGGAATAGTTATGTTGGTCAATTTCTTACAGCCTAAGAATACACCGGATCCAAGCGAAGTCACGCCATCGGGTATTGTTATTTTCTTTAATCCTGTTTTTTCAAAGGCACCAATTTTTATCTCGCTTACGCCATCGGGTATTGATAAATTTGATAGGCTCTTACATCCGGAGAAAGCAAAACGCCCGATCTCGGTTATGCTGTTAGGTAAGTAGACAATCGTTAATTGTTCACACCCGAAAAAAACACATGATTCAAGTTTTGTCACACCATCGATAGCTATTGCTGTCAGTCCGCTTTCGTAAAACGCCCCCTCGCCTATCGTAGTTACACTATCGGGGATTATTATTTGTGTTAATTCTTTACATCCTCTAAATGCATAACGTCCGATTTCGGTTACACTATCGGGTATAGTACTCGGTGTAAGGTGAAAATCATCCATACCTATACATCTTCTAAAAGGATCAACATGATGAGAATATTTCTTTGTAACAATTCCATCGGATAATCTTATCGCTTCCAAACCGGAATCTCTGAAGGCACTTTCCCCAATCGTAGTTACACTATAAGGTATTGCTACAAGTTTTAAGTCTTTACAGTCAAAAAAAGCGAATGAGCCGATCTCGGTTACACCATTCGGAATAACTAAGGTACCGTCTCCGCCAAGACGTTCGTATCCGACAACGACACCGTCATTAATAATACACTTTCCGCATAGTTCTATATCGTAATTAATATTTTTTCGATGCGATTGAGTCGAGGATTCGTTACCACTGTCGGCGATCTCAGTCATTTGTACGATATCAATTATTGGTTTTTGTGGTTTCTTTTTCTTTGAAAGAATATTCTTTATATATTCACTTACTTTTAAAAAGCCTTCTCTATAATCAAAATTTTGGACGTTTCTAAGTGTGCGAGGAAGGTCGTGAACGTTTAGATTCATGGTTAGAGTGAATAGGTTTGGTTCTTTACGTATTCCGTCAAGATAGTCACTATAGAAACCATCCCACTCATACTTAACCCATTTAGATAAAGCATAGTCGGCGTTTGTCAGCACGACTATCATTATTTTTGATGTATCGAGTGCGTCATCGATGTCTGCCTTAAATCGAGAACTGCCGATTTCCCCTAAAGAAACGGCTGAGAAAAATACCTTATACCCAGAATCGCTCAAGGCATAGTACAATTCCTGTGCGATGGTAAAATCAGGCGTTTGATTACCTTGTTCGTCTAAATTCTTATATGAGATAAAGACATCGTAGCTCATTATTTTCTCCGCAAATTATTATTTGTAATCTTATTGTGTTTTTAAAATACAAAAGTCGTATACATCGGTAGCTCCGCATCTACCAAAACACATTTAAACCTAAAGCAGATGTTCGGTAAGAAGCGCTTGAAGAATGGGTTCGTCGGCAGGTGCCCAATCTGCAATATTAAGATCGTCACGAGATAACCAGTCAACTGCAACGTGTTCCTTGACGGTATAATCCGACAATCGCTTACATAAAAATGCAGTCAATGTGACCTCATACATTGTGTAGTCATGGATAACCGTCATAAAGGGACGTATTACCTCGATATCGAGATCCATTTCTTCCTTGACCTCGCGAACGATTGCATTAGTCGCCGACTCGTTAGGCTCAATCTTACCGCCTACAAATTCGTATTTATAGGCGACTTCGGGATTTTTGGACTCTCCCCTTTTTGCGGAGAAAAGTCTTCCATTTTCTATTATTATAGCTCCGACTACATTTAGTTTTTTCATTCTATTTATGTATACCATGGAGTTTATCCTTGGTTTCTTTATCTATCTTGTAGGTTTCACCGGGGCTGGTGTTATAAATGCCGTTTTCTCCCTTCGTTGCAATCAAATATGACGGATTCTCAATAAAGTCTACGTTAAATTGTTGACATAATACATTTAAAACCATGTTACCGTCGATGAGTTCTTGCAACTTTTTCATATCTATTTCATAACACGTATAATCATCGGTATCGAAGGATATCGTATTACAATCATAACCTCTCTGAGATTCGGGCATATCGGGGTTAACCTCTAAATGATTATCTCGCCAAGCTCCTACTATCATGAAACTGAAATTCATATAGTCTTCGCCCGCAGCGTTTTTTATAACAAAGCCGGAATTATCGGGATCCTTAACAACAAGTTTAAAGAATTCGGCGACTCTCACACGAAGTACATCCATAAGAGCCTCGAAATCTTCTCCATAATTGGCAAAGATGTCAAGCGTTATTTCGTCAAGTTTTTTCCAGTTGTATATGTAGTTTTCGCCCTCGAGTTTGAGGTCCATGTGCTTATATTCCTTAGTTTTTTCCATACTCATGGCATCGCCCGTAACCGATAAATAAACAGGAGATGTGGTATTGGAGAAAATGGAATTACGAATAACCATCTTACTCGCTCTATGTTTACTCGATTGATGTAATATAGAGGGAGCAGCGGAATTACTGAATATACATCCGTCAACGGTCACGGGTGCTCCGCAAACATTGAGATGCGCATATGCATAACGGAACATACAATACTTAAACGAGAATGATATTTCAATATCGGGATCGTCGTTATCGACAATTCTGATAGGAATACCGCCACGATCTTTCAACTCGCCAAACGCATCGGAAGAACCTTCGGAAATAGGATAATACGATTGTATATATAAATTCTCGATGTTGATATTGGAATTATTACCGAAATACTTTAACAACCAATCGTAATCCTGTTTGTCGGCAAATATTCTACTATCAAACTTGGTGTTATGTAATTGACCGTCGATAATATAACCGTTACCGTATATCGGGCGGTTAAGCCTAACTTCCCATTCATAATCGGACAAAGGCAAATATACGTTGTTTTGGAAAACGACTGCGCCCATACTGCCCGAAGAATCGAAGTCACCGGTATAGGTCATTACATATTCAAGCTCGTACGCGGGATAGAAATCGGGCAATTCGGTATCGGTTGCCTTATCATAGTGAACGTTTGCGACATCATAACCGATATTAATACCGTCTACCACCTTAAAGGTATAGCTATCGCTTGAATTATTCTCGGAAAAACGTGCAATAGCGGTAATGGTTACCTCTTTACCTATAGCATCTCTTGCAAACGAAACAACACCGTTTTCATCGACCGTGGCATAACTTTCGTCACTTGTCTCAAAGCGGAAGTAGTCATAGATATTTTCGCTTTCAGTTATATATTCGGGGAATACATAGGATATACGCATTTGCAACGAGTTCTTGACTGTAAACTCTTCTCCGTCATAATAACAAGTATTTATACCGAACAAGCGCTCCTCGTTTAATCCTGCAATATCGCCCATTTCATCAAGTTCCAAACGAACGTCGCCTATCTTAGGAGACACGACGATTTTGATAGAAACAGGCTCGAAACCGTCACAAGAAGCGGTCAAAATCGCTTCACCTTCCATCAATCCTGCGATTCTGTCACCCACAACGGTGGCAACGGCAGGATTACTCGATGTCCAAGTAACATTGCCCACTTCACCAAACGGACAACTTGCGGATATATGGAACATCTCGGTATTTAGAGGTACAAGATTTTGCGCACTCCAAACGGTCTTTTCGTAATCGAACAAACTATCGATTACAAGTGAATTGTTGTTGACAACGGATATTTTGAGGTATTCTTCACGCTCGAGATAAGATAGCACGATATACGCATTATTTTCCGATTCGTTAACCGTTACGTTGAATCCGCTATAAACTCCGCCTACAACCTCTTTAATCGTTATTTTGCTCTTATCGTCGCGCAAATAGCTCGAAATATCAACTGTACGAGAGGTTGAATAGATGACGGATTGTTTCAATAAACTTTCACCACTAACCGTAACCGTCAACGTACCCGTTACGTCCTTACGCCCTTCTTCTTTGATGGTGGCAGTAATAACACATGTTCCTTCCTTTATTGCGCTAATAACACCGTTTTCGTTAACTTTAGCAATACTCTCGTCGGAGGATGTCCATATTATTTTCTTACCACCCATTGCGCTGAAAGGACGAGGACGAGCATCTATACAGGTGCTTTCGTTCACTCTAAGAGAAATACTGCTAATCTTGTCGAGTGTGTCATAGTCATAAAGTTCTATTGCACCGATATGAGAACCGGTTACATAGAAACTACATACGGCAGTTTGGCTGGTATCGCTCACCGATGTGGCTATTACATCGAAGGTGCCGTAGGTCTTGAAATAGATGGCAATACCTCCGCCGTTTTTGGTGAGGGTAGCCATACTTTCGTCCGATAGGGACCACTCTATCTTTTGGTTACTTGCGTTAGATGGAACAAACTCGGGGAAGAGTGTATAAGCCTTATTGGTGGGTGCGTACTCGTCAAGGTCTATGATTACATAGTCCTGTCTTTCACCTAAGTGTTTGAGGTATATTTGCTCTACTCCGTATTCAACTTCGGCACTTACGATAGTGCTCGAAACGCTTAACGTAGCAATAATGATGAGCGGAACTAACAATAATATAGCTATTAATATCTTCTTCATAATTCACTCACCTCTGCATAATATTATTGTATCTGTACGGAAGTTTGATAAGCAACCAACATATAGCTCCTACCATCAGCAATCCGTTAAATCCCGACAAAACTCCGTAAACATATGTCGGGTTGTATATGATGAATCCTACGATTCCGACTAAACCTTCTATAACTGCCAAGGCAAAACCGACAAGCAATGTGACAAAGGTCGCCAAGTTGCCGTTATTAACCTCACCGTCTCCGCCTACGGGGAATTGCGGTTTTAGAATGTCGAGTTTGACTGCAAAACATGTAAGAGCGGTAGAAACCATAATGGAATTACCCATAAGGATGAATCCGTCGGCTACCGCTATGTTACCGGCAATCATTATTACCGAAAGCGATACCACGCTTGCCAACGCTCCGACTAAAACATATAAGCCGACCTTGACAAGAACTTGTTTTTCTACCGCTACCGGGGATATCTTAGTTAGATAGAAGGAATCGGCTTCACGAGATATACACGAGCCTGCAAACGACACTATAATTGTGACGAAGATCAACATTACTAAGTGTGTAATCATGGGCAATGTGATAGTATCTAACGATTTACTGCCTACTGTGGAACTAAGACTGTTACAACTAAATACCATTACGGGTGCGGCGAATGCCATTACCAAATATTGAAAGCTGTAGGTCGAAGAACGGAAAATATCGTGGACTTCTCTTTGAAATACCGCATACAACGGACTGTGCTTTTTATCATTGGTAACCTTCTTAAATGACGCTCCGTGAGATTCGATATCCTTGAGAATAATATTCAAGAAAGTGTTTTTGGATATCATTATCGAGGCATAAGTCAACACACCGACTACCACTATCGATACAGGAATGGATATTGCTAACATGGTAGAAGATTGTTTTACCAATATCTCGCCGAACAAACTGATAGGGTATACATATCTTAATGATGCCAACGCTTGCATCCCCTCGGCAGAAAACAGTGTCAATGACTGGTCTTTCATGAAGTTGACAACCGAATTGATTATCGCCATATATAGAGCGAAAAAGCCCGAAACGAGAATGATATTGATAACCAAATTCAAAAAATACTTGTGTTTGAATTTAGCGGATATCATCATCGTAGGCACTGCCAATAAGTTGGATATCGATAAAGAAAATAAAAACATCAAAACCGTTACTACCGGTATCATCAAATAGTAATACAAGCCTTGATTACCTATAACGCCGAAGCAAATATAAAACGGCAAGGTCATCAATATACAAACCGCCGCGTGCTCTATAGCCAAAATACCCATTTTACAGGTATACATTGTGGTGCTGTCGACGGGAAAACGCAATTCCAATTCATTATCACCGCTGAAGTACAACCGCTTAATCGACGAACTTATGCCTAAGCCAATCAAAAACAATTGAGCGATGAGGGTAAAAAGCATCATCAACGAGTAATCATGCTCGTAGACGTGGAACATTTGAACTATCGTATTCAAAAAATAGACATAGATGGCGTATACTAATAAAGCAAAAAGCCCCATCAATGTCATTTTTACGACGAGGTTCTTAGTGGGGACACCACGCTTAGAGAATCTCGCCTTCAATTCCAGACGGAACAACGCTTTGATATTGTTCATTCTCTATTCTCCTTCATGGTGTACTCTCTGAAAACCTCCTCGAGTCTGTCTCTATTAGTTCCCTCGTTAAGGTCCATAATGGCACAAAGTTGTCCGTCGTGAATAATGGCAACTCTATCGCAAAGTTTGGCCACAAGGTCGATATTATGAGACGAGAAAAATACGGTATTACCGCCCTTAACGTGATTTCTCATTCTGTTAATAATCTCAAAAATCGATTGAGGATCCAAACCGACCATAGGCTCGTCCAAAACCCAAAGATTGGGATTATGTATCAATGCGGCAATGATACATATTTTTTGTTTCATACCGTGAGAATATCCCTTGATTTGACGATCTATGGCAAATCCGAGTTTAAAAACTTTAAGATATTCTTCGAGTCTTGCGGTCCTATCTTCTTCGGATACGCCGTATAAGTCCGCGATACAGTTAACATACTCTCTACCGGTCAAGTTGTCGTACACGGCGTGATTATCGGGAACATAACCGATATTTAACTTAGCTTTTAAAGGCTCGGTTTTGATACTGTATCCGCAGATCTTGATATCGCCGTCATCGAAGGGATAAATACCTGTCAAACACTTGATAGTGGTAGATTTACCTGCACCGTTTTGTCCGAGAAAACCGAATATTTCACCTTTTTTAACTTTGATGGTCAAATCTTCAACAGAATAATTGGTGCTATTCAAGTATCTTTTGGAAAGGTGATCTATATCGAGCATATATTCGTAATCGACCGAGGGTTCTTCGGACGGTTCCGAATTAAGCAGTTCGGAAGCAAACGCTGTATATTTGTCATTTTGTACTTTATCTGTCTTGTTTTTATTTCCAAATCTAATTTTCATTTTTTTTCAGTTCCTTAAAATAAGATAAGTGGGAAAACTTTAGTTGTTCCAGTCAACCTCTTTGGTTTCGAGGTTATAAGTTCCCCATCTCTCGTTTTGCTTAACCTGTGCAACGCCATTAACAAAGGGAGTACCTGCATCATAAATGAACGGTATAACAATTTCACCGTCCTTGTTGATATATCCGCATTTACTCTCATTACCTACACAGGCTAATCCTTCGGAAAAACTCGACGCAACTTCGTATTTGTAGGGAATTACCAATTCGTTATCTCGGGTAATATATCCGAATAATTCCTTGCGCTCTACACACGCCAAATCATCCTTAAAATTGAATACCTCATCATAAATTGGAGGTATCACTTCTTTACCGTTTTTATCCTTAAAGCCCCATTTACCGCCACGTTGAAATTTGACGAATCTATCGCTACGCTCAGGTTGTTTGGGACCGGGCACAAAGGGGGCTTTGGGAAATATCTTACGCTGATCGAAAGGCTCGTTCTTTTTAACGGTCTTTTGATTAGCTTGCACCTGATTTTGTGCGTTGGGTTTATTCTTAGTCTCTGCCCCGTTAGCTTTAACGGTCTTTTCGTTGGCGCGCGGTTCCTGTTTCTCCTTTTTGACTACTCGCCCGTCCTTAGCGGTCTTTTCATTTTGCTCAACTACGGTTTCCCCGCCTTTGTTTACATCGGTTTCCGATATACGAAAATCAACATTTAATTTTTTAAGAACTGCAGATACTTCCATCAGTTGCTTTTTACCAAAACGCTGGATATAATACATTTCGCCCGATGTACGTGCGCATATTTTTCCCAAAGTATCGATGTTTGAATTAAGCAAAACTTGAACGGTAGATTCACTTAAACCTATCTCGCTCACCGTTTTGGACATAAGTTCCGTCGAATAAGGTGGAACATAAGCCGATTTAGCCTTTTTCTTTTTACCGTCTTTCTTTTTTATATTTCGGTTTGCACCGTTTTTATTATTGTTATTCGCAGTCGTTCTTTGTGTAGAACCGACATTTTTATTATTATCGTCTTTCATTAAACAATCCTCGCGGAATACGTATCTACAAATCCGTCCTAAAATTAGGGGATAAAACACTCTACTCCGGTTAACAATATAATATATATTATGATAGCACAAGATAATAGTAAAGTCAACTCATATTTGTCTACGGTAGATTGCACCCCTCGTTGCTTGGTTATTCTCAATCAAAATAGCGGTAAAAAAAACAAAATGTCTCCCGAAAACTTGGTAAAATTCTTCGAAATTCGTGAACCATTCGTCGTTTTTGACGGCACCCAATCCATCGGTGAATACCATGATATTATAGTTTCCGGCGGTGACGGCACCATTTCAAATACCGTCAATCTCTGCAAAAGTGAGGCTCACAGTTTATTTTATCAACCATCGGGCACGGTGAACGATTTCGGCAAAATAAAGGAGCAAGAGACCTCACCGATAATAGCAAAAGCCAACGAAAGAGTCTTTTGCTATGTGTTAGCAACAGGAACGTTTACGTCGATCGGATACACCGCAAGGCGAGACGATAAGATAAAAATCGGGAAATTAGCGTATATTCAAGAGGCAATTAGGGCTTTTAAAATACAGTCAATAAAGGCAACGATAACCACCGAAAAGGAAAGATTCTCGAGTGATTATACCCTGATTATGCTCCTTAGATCCCCTCGTTGTTTCGGGTTTAACTTCAATCGAATGTATCGCGCAAATCGAAGTGAGTTGTATCTGCTATTGGTAAAAACGCCTAAAAATAAATTCGCTCTATTTAACGAGTTTTTTAGGTGCTTTTTCGTCGGTTTCGATAAGGAATATCGCGACCAAAACATTGTATTTCAGCCGGTCAAGTATGCGGATATCACTTTGGAGAGCGAATATGACTTTTGCATAGACGGAGACAAACTCTCTCCGACAACGCATATAAGAGTGGATCCTTATCGATTCAACGGTACAATCAATACAAAAATGAGGTAATTCAAAAATTGATGTATAAACTTCAAAAAAGCGGACCACACTTACTTCGACAGGAGGTGCGAAAAATGGAAAAGAAATTTAAAGAATCGAAATTTTCGCTTTTTATGAAGAAGAACATATATTTGATACTTATGATCGTTTGCTTGGTGGCAATCATCGGAATGATCGCTTACACCTTTGCGACACAACAGCCCGAAGATTCGGAGCCTACTACAAACGTGGAGAACAACAAACAACCCGATTCATCGACAACTCAAACGCCCATTGACAAACCAAACGACAATCAGGATAATCAAAACAATACCACAACCACGGTATTAACCGAGATAGATATGCCTATCAAGGAGGTGGAAATATTGAAAGATTACACCGACACCGAGTTGGTATTCAATGCGACAATGAAACATTGGGCAACACACCAAGGAGTGGACTTTAAAACCGAAGTAGGTACCAAGGTGTATGCGGTGTTCGACGGAACAGTTACCGAAATAGCGACCACAACGCTCAAGGGAACGTCGATAACGATTAAACACAGCAATGGCTTCGAGTCGGTATATTCTTTGCTTGACTCAAATGTGAACGTAAGAATCGGCGATACCGTCAAACGCGGAGACCTATTGGGCGTGGTAGGAGAAAGCGGTGTGTTCGAATCGGCTGACGGACCGCATTTACACTTCGAATTTAAAAAGGATGGCGACTTGGTTGATCCAAACTACTACTTCGACGGCGCAAACAAATAATTCAAAAAGCACGCTAAGGCGCACTTTAATCCGCTTAGCGTGCTTTTTTATAAATATGTAGAATAATCGATATATGGTTATACTTTAATTTTATAAAAACCGATATAATTATTATTTTACTTAACTATTTTTAGAAAGAGTTGATTCAATTCTTCCCATCCGATTTTACCGTCACGAGGATAGTCGGCTATGATTCCCTTGATTTCCTCAATTGATTTATCAATATAGTCGTTGATAATATCAACTCGTTTACCTGCTTTCATTTCCGGAGTTTCCATTTTTATTCGCAATAATTCTTTAACTGCCGGCAAAACTTCAGGATCAAGAGATGCGTCCACAAGGTGTGAAAAACGCATAGGAGGCGGCGATTTTTTCTCTATAATCCAACGGCACGCAAGAATGGGGCGAAGTACATAAAAGTATTTTTTGAGCCATACTAATTCTCCGCGCAAATATTCTCTATAATTACACTGAGCCATACTTAAATAGTGATACAACCCGATTTTTTGTTGAAAATAGTTGGATACCATGTCGGATATTTCCTTCCATTCGGGAGTTGTTTTATATATGATCGGGGAACTGTTCCATTCAAAAATAGTCGGATTCGATTTGTGCAATAAGGTGAGCGCTTTGGATAAATCCCATCCGTTGATATCCAAAGTTTCGTCAAGTTGCCACATTATTACGTCGCGAGTCTCATCCAAACGAAGATAATGTTCCATAGGACGTACATAAATAAACCGTACGTCAAAGTCACTATCGGGCGAGGGAAAACCCCAAGCACGACTGCCCGACTCCACGCAATGAAGTATTCTAACATTTTCCTTTTCTTCGATTTCTTTAAGTTTTTGAGGAATAATTTGCTCTACAATCATCTTCTCATCCATAAAGTGCTCCTTAATAAAAAAGTATAACTCTTACTAAATAAAAGCTCTTATCTTATTATACCATAAGGATTTACAAAAATAACATATTATTTCGTTAAATTAGAAGATAATAATAAAAAAATTGAAAAATAGTTTAAAAAAAATGGCAAAATATCCTTCATTGTCTCAAAAGCGCCCCAGTTTAATGTTGAATAACGGTTTTTATGTTGCTATAATAATATTGAAGAATAAAAAAGGAGACACTATTATGGGTGGAATCATTCTCGGTATACTTGCATTCGTATTTGGGTTTATAGAAGCTCTCATTAAACACAATGGTTAGTATGTGGCTTTATTAACACTCGAGTTTAAATAGTAAGGGGGAATCTTGCTATTTCGCTTACGGGCGATCGATTATGGTCGTCCGTGGCGTTAATGCGCGCGATGGGGTGTTGAGTGTGCTCGTTATCGTCCGCAAGATACCAAATTGACTGTTCGTTACCGTCCAAGATACTGCTCGGCTCCGCCTCGCACTGCTTCGCAGTTCGACTCCGCTTACGTTGCGCTCAGTATGACATTGATGCTGTCGTACTATTCTTTCGCTCAGTATGACATAACAAAAAAAATGCCCTTTCGGACATTTTTTGAGATGAGTGATCTAAGAGAAGAAAAGCTGTGGATAGAATAATCGATGCCGAGTGATAGTGGTCTATATTTAGTCCTTGCGGGAGCGGAAGACTACGACTCGACGTTGGTCGGGAGAGGGCTCAGATAGGTCGGGATTGCTGATGAGGAGCTCGTCGGGCGATATGTTGACTGCTTTTGCGATATCCCATAGGTCGTCACCTGCGGTGGTGTAGTAAATACTAATTCCATTGGAATTGGGTGTTTTGAGGTCTTCAGTTTTTATGGAAGAAATCCATCTGAGTGTATAGGTTTTATAGACGCACACACGCGCTTTGAGCATTGCTCTTAGTCTCAGTATTCCGGACATAAAGTCAACGGTAAGGTCTGTAATTAACGCTTCTGCAGTCAACGAGTCGTCGGGTGTAATATCGTTTACCGATTGTGTTACCGAAAAGGGCAACTCGACTTGAACGGAATCCACCCTTTCATCGACGCTGTAGAGGACTGTCGCAACAGCCAAACCTTCCACGGTTATTTCGTTTTCACCGGGCAGGACGTTGGCTATATTAACTCTCAAGACAGGAGAAGCCAAAACTTGTGCATTTTCGGGCAACTCCTCACTTTCCGCCTCTGTGCTAACTGCAAAATCCAACGATTCGCACTTCACATAACGTTTACAAGGCAAATATTCCTTTTCAACGGTTAACTCGTTGGTGAGAGAAAATGCATCTGTTACAAGTTGTTCGTCTTTTACACCTACATCGTATCCGCTTAAAGTAACGAATGCCTCTATTTCGAAAATGTTGTTTTCACGGTCACCGCTTAGCACCAATCTGCTGTTTTTCACTACCGCATTTACATCTGCAAGACTATCCGCTTCGATTTCTTCGGAAAAGGGAATTTCAAGGCTCTTGCCTTGCACTCCGTTGGCTCCTAAATACACAATATTGGCTTGCACGAATCCTTCTACAGTTGCACCGACATCGCTTTTATTTACCGATGTTATCAGAGGTATGGTGTTAAAATACAACACCTTTTCGACAGCGGTACCGCTTTCTTCCTCGTGCGAAACCTCGAAGGTGTTTTCTTTGAGATCGGTCAACTCCACACATTCGAAATCTTCTCGTCTCAAAAAGATATTTTCGGCGTCATTTACCGATTTCCCCTCGTTCTTCCCTATTACCGTAATGTTGAAGTCGCAAACCGCCGTTAGTGTGACGGTATCATCGTGAAGTTTCCCCGATACATCCACCACACTTGCAGAAATGTTCAATCGATCGGTCGGAACCATTTCGCCAGATATGCTTTCGCTGAAATCGCAAAAGTAATCCAATCCGCAAGTTTTGTTGTCCCTATCGATGTATATTACCTTGTATGCTGTCTTACCGCTTATTCGCGCCTCACCCTTCATCGGTTCTGCGTTCAAAACCTTGCATTCGGCGGATACGCCCAAAAGTCTTTTGATCCCGCCACGGTCCTTGGCATCCACCGAGCAGGTCACCGCAAGTTGGTCATGAGCGACCGAAGTAAGACAATTATTGATAAATTCCTTATATGATATTTCCATAGATAATTCCTCCAAAGTTTTTTTGATAATATTTATGTATAAGATTTCAAAATTATGCATGTTGTTGATTGTTCTATTTTTTTCTCTAAAAAAATTGGATTCTACTTTTAATATGGATTTAATATCTTTATAATATAATAACAATTAATATTGTAGGTTAACTTTGACAAATGCCTGATTTTGTGAGATAATATAATAAAGAACAACTTTGATAAAGGATAAAACGATGTCAGAAGAAAGAGAAGACAAAATTACTAATTCTGTTATAGAGGAACAGGATATTGTCGCACCGACCGAAGAGTCCCCTAAAGGAGAGGATTGCAACGCAGAGAAGAAATCTCGTAAAGGTAAACACAATTATTTACCCGTTCGATCGGCTTTTTTAGTCAACAATGTCGGCGCCAATACTCTTGCCAAACTCAAGGAATCGCTTATATCGGTATTCCCAGTTATGTTGATAGTGCTTATTTTTGCATTTACGCCCATAACGGACTTTTCTTCTAAAGAAATAATAACTTTCGTTATTTCTTCGGTATTTTTGATCATCGGTATAGCATTCTTTAACGTGGGTGCCGATTTGGCAATGACGCCGATGGGCGAGCATGTCGGTGCAGGTCTTACTAAATCCAAAAAACTTCCTCTTTTATTGGGTGTCGGATTTGCAATGGGTTTGTTTATCACTATAGCCGAACCCGATCTTAGCGTGCTTGCCGAGCAGGTTAGCGCCGTCATGAACGGTACTTTACTCATAGTTACCGTAGGCGTAGGCGTAGGTTTATTCCTATTGATATCCATAGTCAAGGTCATTTTCAGAAAGGATTTATCATCCCTACTTTTGTTCTTCTATCTTCTTTTGTTTGCGTTATCCGCTATCCTTATCGAAAACGGTAAGGGCATCTTCCTTCCGTTAGCATTCGATTCCGGCGGTGTTACTACAGGACCTATAACCGTTCCGTTTATAATGGCATTAGGCGTAGGCGTCGCCCTAAACAGCGGTGGTCGAAATGCAAAAGAGAATAGTTTCGGCTTGATTGCCCTCTGTTCGGTAGGACCGATGCTTGCAGTTATGCTTTTATCCCTTTTCTCTTCGGGCGATATGAGCTATACCCTCCCCGATTATTCGATAGAAGCCAATCTCGGATCAAATTTTGCAGGAGCTTTGGGCGGAGTTGCGATCGAGGTTCTACTTGCACTCGGTTTGATAGTTATATTTTTCGTAATACTTCAAGCCACGGTTTTGAAACTTCCTAAACAAAAGATATTACAAATTGCAATTGGAATCGTGTTTACATATATGGGCTTAGTCATTTTCTTGACAGCAGTCAAGGTCGGATTTATGCCTATAGGGTATAAACTCGGTGTCGAAATTGCGAATTACTCCGAACCGTTACTTATCGTATTTGCATTCGTTATAGGTTTGGTTGTTGTTCTTGCAGAACCTGCCGTACACGTGCTAAACAAGCAGGTAGAGGACATTACCAACAGTGCCGTATCTAAGAAATCGATGCTTATCGCTTTGTCCGTCGGTGTCGGCATTTCGATAGGGTTGAGCATTATAAGAATCATTTGCGGATTCTCCTTGCTTTACTATTTGATACCCGGTTATTTGATATCGCTTGGGTTATCATTCTTCGTTCCAAAAATATATACAGCGATAGCGTTTGACTCGGGCGGAGTTGCGAGCGGACCGTTGACGTCAAGTTTCATATTGCCTTTTGCAATAGGCGCATGTTCGGCGTTGTGCGGAGAAAATCACATTCTCGACCTCGCGTTCGGAATAGTGGCAATGGTCGCCATGACACCGCTTATCACCATCCAGATGTTGGGCTTTAAGGCGGTTGCAACGGCAAGAGTTAAAGAAAAGGTCGTTATGCGTCGAATACTCGATGCCGACGACGAGCAGATTATAAATTTTATGTGAGGTAACGCGTATGGCAGATGAAGTAATCAAAAAAGTTCGAAAAAGTACACGGCGTATCTCCCAACGCGGTTCCAATAAATCTAAGTCCGGCGTTAAAAATACATCGGTGAGTTCGGGACAACTTGAATTGTTGATAACGATCGTTCCTCGCAAAAAGGCTGAATTCTATACAGACCTTTTGCAAACAAATTTCGAGGTGAATTTCCAATGGTTGGCGGGAGCAAACGGAACGGCAAATGCGGAACTGCTTAAATTAAGCGATTGGACCGACCAATCAAAAGCTGTAATCTTTAGCGTTATCAAAAAAGAGCTCGCCAACGAGGCGCTTCACACTTTAGAGGACAGATTCAACAAGATTAAAAAGGGTAAGGGCATCGCTTTCACGGTACCCTTTTCGAGCGTAATAGGCGTTGCGACATACGGATTTCTTAGCAACAACCTTAAAACGGTAAAGGAGGATAAAAATGGCTGAAAAATTTGAACATCAAGTAATTGTATGTATTGTAAATGACGGATTTGCAGACGAAGCAATGGACGCTGCTCGTGCCGTAGGAGTAAAGGGCGGTACCGTGCTTAGCGCAAGAGGTACTGCGAATATCGAGGCAGAAAAGGCATTCCAAATACAGATTCAGCCCGAAAAAGAGATGATTCTAATCCTTGTTACCGACGATATTAAGGATACGGTACTTCAAGCATTATATAGAAGTGTAGGAACGCATACCCCTGCACATGGAATCGCTTTTTCCATGCCCGTTGACGGCGTCGTGGGCATTTCGTCCTAAGTATCCATTATTTGTCACTTTTGGCAAGTAACCAACGGCACAACTTGGCATAAAACAAAACTGCACATTAGCATGCAGTTTTGTTGAGTGAAAAGTGAATAGTTATGGATCATTTTATTGATTGCGGGCGACTACTAATCGCCTTTGTATGTTTATAATATATTACTATCTTTTTTATGTAAAAAGCATGTGCTAATACCTATCTTTTTTACATAAATTAAAACAAAAGAAGCGTTTCATAGATACTAAAAATGCTACTAAAATCTTTTCAATGCTCTTTCTAATTCCCTCACGGCGCTTGGGTCATCTTTAAAATTTGACGGATGATATCCGACATATATGATTATTTTCCCGATTTTAGATTTATACAAAACGCCGATGGAGCTTTTTTCACAATCGTCAACATAATTATGAGGATAAAGGTCGTCGATTTGATATGTAATCAAATCACCTTTTTCGTTATACACCAAATAATATATTAGACCTCTTATTTTAACATTTCCGTCTATGATACGTGTAAAGTTAAAATCTTCGTAATAATCATCATCTCTATCATTTTTTTTATAAAAACTGCACTTAATACTATCTAATCCGATTCCTTTTTCTATGTAATAGTGTATTTTTTCTTTTGGTATCTTTTCATTTTTACCCATTAGAAAAACATCGATTGCATCACTAATCGGAGGATTTGATAAAATATTATTAACATCGATAGTTGCAAAAGACATATTATCATCATCTTCTTTTTCATCCTCGTTTTTTATCGGAAGTAAATGAATTTTTTCTGTTATCTTTGCTTCTTCATAATATATGTTTATGCTAAACGGATATCGATTAAAAAAATGACCCGGGCATTATCTTATGTATACTAAATCCACTACCTCCTGTATAAGATGAATTTATTTCAACATCAAATAAGTCTCCATCGTTATCATATCTTCTGCATTCTAAACGAAACGGCTCTGTAATAGCGTCGGCTATAATTTCCCCTTTAATTACAAGTGTTGAATACAGTCAGTTACAATGAATTTTAATGTCCTTAATGCCCAAACTACGCTCTTTTTCTCGATTGCGAACTATAAAACTTGAAGGATTATTTATATCATATTCTTTATCGGCATCAATAGTGTCTTCTTCCCTAATTTCAGATTCTATTTCCGATTCGGGTTCAGCATCGGCATCTTTGGATTCTTCGATTTTTGTGGAATTATTTACGATAATATGTCCTATCGACTCTTTTTTACCGGAATTTATAAAGCCGAATGTAGTATCATCATCGTAATCTAATAAGCCCTCCAAGCGAGAACCATGTTCATATTCCTTTGATTCCGAATCATCTTCGGCATCATACTCTTCAATATGATTTCCGCTATTATCGTCCGCATGCTCTGAAAGTATTCTTTCACCATAGTTTACCAACTCAATAGAAAGATTGTAGGTCAGATAATCGTAAAGTCCTTTTGTACAACCATCAAAATCGATATACGTACTTCCTATAAAAATAGATTCACAATTATCCTCGATGGAGCCTTCATCGGTATACCATGTTGATATTTCGTACAATAAATCGTCTTCATCAATATATCCTTTTTCAAATGCTTCACAAATGTTATCGGGTAACAAATCTTGATAATCGTAACGGCTATGGCAATCATCGTCATCATCGTCACATAGGTCATTATCATCATTATCATCGTACTCATCGTCGCAATTGTGAAAAGAACGAGAAGGCTCTCAAAAAACTTCCTGGGATAATATATCATCATATATAAAATAATCTATAAAATCAACATCTCCGTCATGATTAAAATCGGGTAAATGTAAAGTATCTTTAAAAAGGTTGTCGTCATCTCTATCAAACATACACCGCTCCTCTTGGATTATTAATTGCCCTATAATTATTATAGAAGAAAAAGAATCTATTGTAAACAAGTCATAATTATTTTTAAAATGGTTATTTGATTGAATGTGTTTGTTATCGTCCGCAAGATACCAAACGGCAATGCCGTTTGATTCGCACTATGTGCGAATTTCGACTCAGTATGACGGCGGACGAAACCGGCGCTGTATGGCAAATAAGCAACTATTATTGTAGAACAAAAAAGCACAACAAGATCGGGTGAATGGGAAAATAATTTATTATTTGATTACAATTTTGATACGAGATCCTTTAACGCATCGGTATTGGATTGTTCGATTTTACCTTGGTCGCATAATTCTGCAATAGAGGGATCGATGGGCATTTTTGCTACATTGGGAATACCATATTCTTTTGCTAAACTGTCGATATCGCTCTTGCCGAAAATATAATGTTTACTGTCGCAATTAGGGCAAATATAATACGACATATTTTCTACTATACCGACGATGGGAATATTCATTCTAATAGCCATATTTACCGCTTTACCTACTATCATAGATACGAGGTCTTGAGGCGTGGTAACAATGATTATACCGTCGATTGGCAATGATTGGAATACGGTAAGCGGTACATCGCCTGTTCCCGGAGGCATATCGACAAACATATAATCAACGTCGTTCCATACGACATCTGTCCAGAACTGTTTTACCGCACCGGCGATGACGGGACCTCTCCAAATAACAGGATCGCTATCGTTTGGCAACAAAAGGTTGATGCTCATAACGTCAATACCGTTATTTGATTGGACTGGAAATAGGTGGTGCTCGTCACTTTGAGCCTTTTCGGTAATACCGAATGTTTTCGGAATAGAGGGACCTGTAATATCGGCATCCAAAATGGCGGTTTTCTTACCTTGTCTTGAAGTTTCGACTGCCAGCATAGAGGTAACGAGAGATTTACCGACTCCGCCCTTACCGCTAACAACGGCATACACTTTCTTTACGGACGATAACTCATTTAATTTTTCATGAAAATCTTGATTTTCGCATTTACTTGCGCAATTAGAACAATTGTGATCGCAATCGGACATAATAACTCCTTATTATTTTTAATTACCTAATTATTATACAACGCTTTCCGATAAAGTCAAAGCGTTTAAGCTAAACTCTTTTCGTTGTAAACGTTTACGATTTCTATAGCAACGATATCGATTGCACATTTTACCGCTTCGAGGACGAGCGCATTGCTAATTTTCTTTTTAACAAAGACTCTTAAGTGGTAAAACGGATTGAGTGATATAGCGTTTTTGATTTTATTAAACTCTTTGACGCCTTGCATAGATGTTTTGTAAACCGACTTGATGTTAGAATTACCCAAAGGTTTCAGTATTTGTCTTAGAATATTTGCGGTATCGAGGACAAAGGAACATTTGATTCTCTTTAATCTTTCGATACCTATACCGTCAAGCAGTTTAATAAGTGCCACGGACACCTTTTGAAAAACGCCTATAACGTCTTTTTCGTTAAGTTCGAGGAAGGATAGTGCGGTTCTACCTTGATATAAAGAGCCGATGCTGTGAAGCATCAAATAAAAAGGATACCATATTATTTCTTCGGGAGATTCCTTTGTTTCCTCTGGTTCTTCATCGGGCGGAATATGTACTTCGTTATACAACTTTTCCTTTTTCTTACGCTCATTGATCATTCGAATAAGTTTGACGATAAGTATAGGATCGTGTTTTTTGAGTTTTTTACGAAGGTTTTTTTCGGTTGCGTGTTGGCACTCTTCTATGTATTGATTTATTTCGTCCTTATACTCAGACGGAAGTTTGTTATCGGTAATTTGTGCGGTTAATTTTTTGATACGTTTGCGAATAATCTTGACCACGGCAAATATTCCGAGCGTCAAACCGAATATAATACCCGAAATAACGGCAAAAATGTACTTAGTCATTGTTACCTCCTTCCGTGTTTGCGTTATTCTCTAAATAATCTATTTGGTAACCTCTGCCGTACAGTTTACGAGCTTCCGAAAGAACTCCGACTATCAAAATATCAGCAATTTCGGTTATGACTTTATTGATAGGTTTATTAAATGCGTTTCTTTTGATAATATCGAGTGCGTTCTTTTTATTATCGCCCGATTCTTCGGCTTTAATACGTTTTTTCTCTTCTTTTAGAGCCTTTTTTTCTTGCTTTAGGCGATCTTTTTCTACGCGATTTTTATCTTTATACTTGGATAGTAATCCAAAGGCTTTTTTCTCTTTTTTCCCTTCTTTTTGAGCTTTTTTCTCCTCTTTTAATCGAAGTTTTTCGTCGTTCTCTTTCTTTTTATCCATTGCTTTTTCAAGTTTCTTTTCATCCTTGTCAGCCTTTTGGTTGAGGTAAATGACGATATCTTTGACCGTTATTTCTCTAATATTTGACGGTAATCCTATAAAAAGAAGAAAGCTACTGACCAAAACTTGATATTTGTCGGTAACGGTTAATACGGTATTCTCAGCGACAGCAAGTATTTGTTGAATGAAGATGAGAAAATCTTCTATGGAAAAATCGGCATCGATTAACAATTCGTATCCCTCTTTGCCTTTTCTTTCGGGTAATTCGAGGGCGATTAACTTTTTGTTTCCTGTATACTCTTCGGCAATTTTTCGAGTGTATCTTGCCAATATGTCACCGATGCCCGAAATGTAAACATCGATACCTGTTTTGGTATCGAGGGCGTGTAAAGCGTCTTTTGCTTCTAAAATGACGGGATCGTCCGAGTCGGAAATTAATTGATAAGATTTATTTAGTTTTGGTGGCTTTGCCTTGAGTTTAGTATAAATACAGTATACGAGAAGGACTAAACACAAACCCAAAACAACCCCGGCTATAAAGAATCCGAAGACAATTAGGTTTTTTAATAGAGTATCCCTAACGTAATCACTGCAAATAATCATTATTTTTTGTTTTTCTTATCCTTTTCGGGATTATCTAAAGAACTATCCTCTATAACATCTGCAGCGGCGTCCTTTTCTTCATCCTTCTTTTTCTTATACATAGACCAACCGAATCCTTTCTTGGGGGCTTTTTCGGTCGGCTTGCCTTTCAATTCTTTTTTATGTAAACTATTTTTCTTCATTGTTTTGCCTGTACCGAGCAGTAAATCTAAATCTTCGGAAGCAAGTCTTTTTCTCTTGTCGTCGGCGCTTTCGTTGTCTTCGACGATTGGTTCTTCTTCGACGGCTTTTTTACTTGCCTTTGTACGTTCTTTTGAGGATTCCTCAATGTTTCTTCTTGCGTTTTGTACTTGAGCTTGCATGATATCCTTAGTTTCGTTGTAGTCTTGTAGAGCAAGTTCGAGGTCCGGATCGGCATATTGAGATTTATCGTATTCGAGCTCTTCTTTTACGACCATATTGAATTCTTTATAGACATAAGACTTAGCTTTGTAACCTATGATAAGTGTCAATATAGCACCCGTAGCACCTTGAACAGCTGAATCGATCAAAGTACCCAAAGCAGGAACGATACTTGCGGTAGCCTTGACAAACTTGGTCAAAATATTGGAAACGCTGATATTTTGCATGCCGTAAGCGACTAACGAACTAATGATTATTTTAGTATATATTTTCACGAGTTTATACATACTCGGTCTGGTGCCGTAAGCAAAGAGAATGGATTTGATCATTCTGATATTGATAAACAATACGCTCAACGCATCGATTTTATCGTTTTGCGAAATGGCGGTACAGCAGAAAGATTTAGTTGCACTCTTCAAAATAATTGAGCGGACCTTGCGATTGATGTCGGTATCGTATATTTGTTTAAGACTTGCGTTTATTTCCGTTCTTTTGCCCTTTGCGAGCGATAATGCAAGCGCTTTTAGGTTTTCTTCGGAAACATAGCCTTGAGATGTGTTCGCATGATATTCGATTAGATTTTCCGAAACTTTTCTAACCACTCGTGCATTTGCGTGACGCACGATAGGAGTACTTCTATTTTTTTTGTTGACCGAATAGTAGGGCAATAGGAAAAGTCTAATGGTAGGTATACCGATTAAGCAGAACAACAAAATGAGTTCCAA
Source organism: uncultured Christensenellaceae bacterium (assembly GCA_964391805.1). Lineage (GTDB taxonomy): Bacteria > Bacillota > Clostridia > Christensenellales > CAG-1252 > RUG14300. Next base: position 30,158 of record CAYMNK010000011.1, read on the forward strand.
AATACCGACGGCATAACCGAAGTAGGGGTGTACATCGTATGCACTATTATAAATACTGAGCATACAACCGACCACGAGAATAGTGACAATACCGAAAACAATAATGAAGATTGCTCTCCATAGCCTTCTGTTTTCGCCTTTTATGGATTCCTCGACCTGATAATCGAAGCCTGTATCGTCGTCATCTATTAATTTTTTAATTTCTTCTTGAGAAGCAGTTGCATTTTTTTTCATAATCGTCCTCTTATACGCAAATAAATGCGAATATTAGTTATTCTATTACTATTTTACCAAAAAAAAATCTCATTGTAAAGCCCTAATGAATTTATTACTAAAAAATGGAAACAAACGGAAGTAACATTAGAGCAAATCGAGCCATATTATGTATTAAGGAAACAAAAATCCAAAGTCTTAGGATAAAATCATGGAGGTACATATATGAACTTTTTCGGAGACAATAATTACATATGGTTAATAATTATATTACTATGTTGCTGTGGCAATAACGGCTGTTTATGCGATATTTTACCCCTTTTACTGCTCTTAGAGTGTTGCGGAGGCGACGGTGGCAGATGTGGCGGTAACAAATTCGGTGGTTGCGGATGTAAATAAGCAACCAACAGCATATTGGCAACAATAAACCTTTTAACGGACGGTATCGTTTTTCGGTACCGTTTTTTAAGCGAGGAATAATAAAACAAATCAAATAATCCACACTTTTTCACTTAAAAAATGTCTACCGTGCATCGTCCGCAAGATACCAAACGTTAACGCCGTTTGATCCTCGTTACACTCGGATTTCGATTCCGCTAACGCTCCTCTCAGTATGACGGCGGACTCTATCAATTTCAACCTACGCTCAGTATGACGGGACGGGAAACAGTATGACGGCGGACGATAACGTGCACCATCAATTAAACAATCCACGGAATCCGATTCAATATTAATAAAAAGCGGGTAAGAAACAAAAAAACATAAAATCATAAAATAATCCATAAAAATCCCTTGACAATGCGGTAAAAAGGTGCTAACATATGAACAGTTGCTCATATGAACAACTATTCATATGTAAATCGACATTGCCACGGCATTTCGTCGTAAAGGAGAAGAAATGAAGAATACCGAACATCAATGTAAGCATAATCACAGCGAATTACTCGAGCGTGTTACCCATGATATGCCCGATGAAAAACGTTTAGGCAATCTTGCCGATTTATTTAAACTTTTCGGGGATCCGACAAGAATAAAAATATTGTACTCATTGTTTGAATCCGAGATGTGCGTATGTTCCATATCCGAAATGCTCGATATGTCTCAGTCGGCGATTTCTCATCAACTTAAGGTACTAAGAGACGGTAATTTGATAGCGAACCGCCGTGAGGGTAAGACAATCTATTATTTTCTTGCCGACGATCACGTAAGAACAATAATTGGTCAAGGCTACGAACATATTACCGAAAACGATTAATCTGAAATAAAAACGCGGAAGACCGCAAAGGAGATATTTATGAAAAAAGCTTTTGAGCTTGAAGACTTAGACTGTGCCGTTTGTGCGGCAAAAATGGAAACCGCTATCAAAAAGATTGACGGTGTTATCGATGCAAGCGTAAATTACGTAATGCAAAAAATGACTATCGAAGCAGAAGACGATAAATTCGATGCCATAATGAAAAAGGTCGTTAAAGCATGTAAAAGGGTTGAGCCGGATTGTCGTATCAAGGTGAAGTAGATGACGCGTAAACAAAAAAAGATACTGATACGTAGCATTGTATCGGGAATACTGTTATTGACCTTATTTTTATTATTTACCTTTTTAGATGTCGAAATCGATTGGTGGATTAAGTTGCTATGTTATATGATTCCGTATCTAATTATAGGATACGACGTACTGTTATCTGCCGTTCGCAATATTCTAAGAGGTCAAGTTTTTGACGAACAATTTTTGATGACATTGGCAACCGTGGGCGCTTTTTGTATAGGTGAATACCCCGAGGCGGTGGCAGTAATGCTGTTTTATCAAATAGGTGAACTCTTCCAGAGCATTGCAGTCGGTAAGAGTAGAAAATCGATAACGTCTTTGATGAAACTTCGTCCCGACGAAGCAACCGTCATAAGGGACGGAGGGGAAGTTCGTTTAGCAGTCGAAGATGTTGCCGTGGGCGAAACAATAATAGTTCGTCCCGGTGAGCTTGTTCCGTTAGACGGATTAATTATCGAAGGCACGACATCGTTGGATACCTCGGCGCTTACAGGTGAGAGCTGTCCTCGTGATGTGGAAATCGGCTCATCGGTAGTGGGTGGTTCGGTTAATTTACAATCGGTCATAAAGATCGAGGTTACGTCCGTTTATCATGAAAGCACCGTCGCCAAGATATTGACGCTTGTAGAAAACGTATCGAATAAGAAATCCAAGAGCGAGAATTTTATATCGAAATTTGCTCGCTATTATACACCCATAGTTGTGATAGTTGCAGTTTTGTTGGCAATTATACCGCCGATGATCATAGATATAAAGTCTGCATCGATATGGATGGACTGGGTTAAGCGCGGACTTGTATTTTTGGTAGTATCTTGTCCGTGTGCGTTGGTAATTTCCATTCCCTTATCTTTCTTTGGAGGAATAGGCGGAGCAAGTAAAGAAGGCATATTGATTAAGGGTTCTGGATATATTGAATTATTATCTAAAGCCGATACCTTCGTATTCGATAAAACCGGAACCTTGACTAAAGGCGGATTTGAAGTTACCGAAATAGTACCGTCAGACGGAATAAAAGCTGATGAATTGTTGAGGATAACCTCTCATATCGAAGCTTTTTCCAATCACCCTATAGCGAAATCCATAGTTTCGGCATATGGTAAGGGTATAAATAAAGATTTATTGAGCGAAGTAAACGAACTTAGCGGACACGGAATTGAGGCAACTTTTGACGGTGTTAAGTACTATGTTGGCAATAAGCGTCTTATGAACAAAGTGCATCCGAATTTATCGCTTGATGGTGCAATAGGTACTGCTGTATACGTAGCAACCGACTATAGCTATTTGGGTAAAATAATTGTTGAAGACGTAATCAAGGCTAATGCCAAAGATGCCATTGCCGAATTAAAGGCAAACGGTGTAACCAAAACGGTTATGCTTACCGGAGATTCGTCCAATGTTGCCGAAAAAGTCGGCAACGCTATAGGCGTTGACGAAATACATGCCGAATTACTACCCGATCAAAAGGTGGAGCAGGTCGAAACGCTTCTCGACTCAAACACAGACGGCAAGGTTGTATTTGTAGGTGACGGAATTAATGATGCCCCCGTTCTAATGAGAGCGGATATAGGAATAGCAATGGGTGCGTTAGGAAGCGATTCTGCAATTGAAGCATCCGATGTTGTATTGATGGACGATAATCTCGAAAAACTTGCATTGGCAAAAGTCATTTCTCGCAAAACAATGCGTTTAGTTTATGAAAATATAATATTTGCATTGGCTGTAAAACTAATAGTTTTGGCATTGAGTGCATTCGGTTTTGCAAATATGTGGTTGGCGGTAATCGCAGACGTCGGAGTAATGGTTCTCGCTATACTCAACGCTATGCGCGCCCTACGCTTCGGAAAATCCTCTAAACGCAAATAACATTTTTCAAAATTGCATTAACCAATGTTAATGCAAATGATGTTATGCTAACGCAAAATTATGGATAAGTATCTATGTCAACTGAGCGAAATAGGAGTTGCACTGCACCATCAATTAAAAAAATCCACGGCGTTGCGAAGCAACATATCGCGTGTCGTCAGACACATATCGCGCAAGCTTAGCTTGCATTCTTGTCATACTGAGCGGAGGTCGAAAGACCGCAGTCGAACCCGATAGGGCGACGCATAGCGTCGGAATCTGATTCCTTGTTAGAAAAGAGCAAATAGACGTACACATCCCTAAAAAAATAGCAACAATATATGACAGATTTGTAGGGGCGTTTAGTAAACGCCCGCCAAGGCAAGTCATCGCACTTGCTTTTTATTTTGCACTTATTATTAACAGTATCAATCTAAAAATCCATATCAAGGCAAGCGTTAGCGACAAGTCATGTCATACTGAGCGAGGGTGACAACCCGTAGTCGAACCCGATAGGGCGACGCTTAGCGTCGGAATCTTATTCCATATTGATAATCAATTGTGTCAATTTAAACATAAACAAAAAGCGTGCAAGTAATATTACCTACACGCTTTTATATAACCTTTAAAAATTATTTGCTTTCGTTGTACTTTGCGTAAATTGCTTCCGGGTCGTCGGTCATAACGCAGTCTGCGCCGTTATCTTTGAGACGAAACGCCTCATCCGGGTCATTGATTGTCCAATATTGTACGGCGATATCTCTTTCGTGAGCATAGTTGATGAATGCACTTGAACCGAGATCGTATATAAATGCACCTACGGGAATTTGTAATACATCGAATTTATATTCATATGTTCTCTTGCTCTTTATTCCAAATAAATAGCTGAAATAAATATCAACTACTTCCATTACGGATGCCGAACGAGTGATTTCGGGATATTTTTCATCGATATATTCGGTAATATCCTTATTGAAGGTACCAACGATGGTTTGATTGGTTATTTGGTATTCATCCATCTTAGAAGCGAGAATATCCATAGCCTTTTTACCGGCTTCTCCGTCGTTTTTAATTTCGATGATATATTGCAGGTCGCTCTTTGTAGCCGTAAGATAGGTGAGAATCTCATCGAGGGTTACGATCTTAATATCTTCGGGAATAGCATCGCCTGTAAGGTTTTCATATGGTTTATTACCCTCGAGGTCTTCGAATTTCGCACCGAAGTTCAATGTTTTAAGTTCTTCGAGAGTTTTATCGATAACATATACTTCTTCACTGCCGAAAACTTCGGTTGCATCGGATGTACGGTTAACGGTATCGTCATGTAGTAATACGAGTTGGTCGTCCTTGGTGATATGCAAATCGAATTCTACTACATCAACTATTCCGCCTTCCATACACTTTTTGAAAGCCATCATAGTTTCTTCGGGAGCGAGGTCACCACCTGCACGGTGTGCGGAGATGTACGTCCTGTCTGTATAGTTGATATATTGGTTGGTCAAGCCTTCGTAGGTCTTGACGGGATCATTTTTTGCATAAGCAATAGCGGGAACGATAAGTCCTACCACTATAGCAATCAAAAGAATAACACCTATAATAATGCCTATTGTTTTTAAAATACAACAGCCTTTCTTCTTCATTTTAATTCTCCTTATGTTTTATTTGTCGATCGAATAATCGGTCTGGTTTTTTTGAGATCACGAGATCTCCAAGTTTTTTATTTTGTTTTCCGTGCTTGCACGTATACACAAGATAATCTATATTGAAAGAGCGAAACCTTGTCAATAGCGTACTATTTGTTATATAAACAAGACGACTGTGAGCATTTTGCGAAGAAGTTCATCAAAAAAAACATTTTTTAAACAATGAACGTTTCTTACCTTTTTATTTTATAATATCTTATCGTGTTTGTCAACAAAGGATTTTTATATAATGAAAATCATTAATAAAATCCGCCAAAATATCCGCCAAAATATCGACTAATTATTTAAGATAATTCTTTACAAGACGGCGTGATTATTGTATAATTTATAAAAAGGATGTATGTCCACTTTTTATTAATTGGAGGTATATTTATGGCTAAAAAGTCAAGCACAAAAACTGAAACACCCAAAAGTGCATCGAAAAAGGCTAAAAATGCTCCGTTGAGTAATTCCGCTATTCGATTTGCAGGATTTTTAATTGCGTTTATCGGTATTATGTTGATAATGACCCAAGGACGTGTGATTAATACCATTTTAACCGTTTCATCGATATTTGCCATGCTTTGGGGATTATTCCTCGTATCCGGCAGTTTCAAAAAGATTATCGGCAAAGCAGACGACAAGAATAAGCATTATTTGAACCTATTTATCGGTTTAGTTTTGATTATAGCAGGAGTATTATTACTCGTATTCGGCGGACAAATTTCACCTTGGTTTATCATCATTATCGGTGCTCTTATCGCTATATACGGATTATTGATGATGATTAAGTTTGTTTGTGCAACAAGCAGTAGAAAGAATACATTTGGACTTATCGTCAGTATTTTCACCCTTATCGCCGGAATCTTAATTGCATTATTGTATATTGGTGAAATCAATTCTGCTTCGAACGGTGTTTGCTACATCATCTTTGGTGCCATTGCAACCGCTGTAGGTTGTACCGAAATTATTTGTTATTAGTAATAAATACAAATACATAAGGAGATAATTATGAAAAAACTATTTAATGAATTTAAAAAGTTCATCAGTAAGGGCAGTGCTCTCGACCTCGCCGTAGGTATGATCGTAGGCTCTGCATTTACCGCTATCGTTACCGCATTAGTTAATAACATACTCACTCCGTTGATCAACTTGATACCTATATCCGACACTACCGGTTTACAGACTCTTTTGAGACCGGCTGTAACAGATGAAGCAGGCAACATCGTAGTTGAAGCGCTTATTCTCGACTGGGGCGCAGTAATCAGCTCGGTTATCACATTCTTCCTCACCGCATTAGTGTTATTCACTATTGTTAAGGCTATTAATTCCGCAAGAGAAGGTGGTAAGGGCTTAGAAAAGAGAATGAAGAAACTCACTAAGAAAGGTCAAGCACAACTTGAAGCAGAAGAAAAGGCAAAAGCAGAAGCCGAAGCTGAAGCACAAGTCGCTGCGGCAGCCGAAGAATTGGCTAAACAAGCAGAAGAAGCAAAGATCGAGGCGCAAAGACTTAATCAACAAAAGACCGTTGAACTATTAGAGCAAATTGTAGAAATGCTTAAAACAAAATAGTTAAAACATAAAAACACGCATACTTCTTTACTACAAACGACAATAATATATTACACACATGTAGGGGCGCTTAGTAAGCGCCCGCCAAAAAGCAAGTCTTCGCACTTGCTTTTATTTTGCACTTACAATTGTACTTCCTGTCATACTGAGCGTAAGCGTAGTCGAACCCGGTAGGGCGACACATAGTGTCGGTATATTATTTCTTGTAAAAAAGAGCAACCAATTCGGTCGCTCTTTTATCAAATTTTACATAAGATATAATGTTATTTTATCGAATATACCTTTCTATCATTCTTACTGTCATTTCCGATGTCTCAGGATCGGGATCGGGAGTATTTCCGCCGAAAAGGTTATGGCTACTAAAGAATCCCAAAACTTGATTATCTTCCATTACGCTGTTATACATTTCACCGATTCCCCAGGATTCGGCATTTTGACCTACGAGACTTACGGCAACCCAAGCAATCATTACTATTACCACGACGCTGATGATTGCACCGATGGCTCTATCGATTTTTGATACGGCAGAATGGCTATCGAGGAATTTATAAATGCAATGTCTAATTATAGCCTTGACTATGATTAGTACTATAAATGCGATGAGCCAAATGATTGCTCCCAAAATAATCTGCGACATAAAGGCAGAAACCGCATTAGCAACCGTCATTCCGTCTGCACCGTATGTATTGATCATATTGTCGATTGCATCGATGGAACTTACCGAAGATTCACCCGATTCGCCCGATTCGCTATCCGACGACGAGAAGGAAGAAATAAGCACCTCCGAGAATTTTTTCAACTCTTCTTCACCGCCCTCAACGAATACGCCTTTAACATACAACGAGTCGTCTTCGCCTTTTACAAGTTCACAGCTAAGAAAATCGGAGCCCGATGCGCTCAATCCATCATTAACCTTTTGATAGATCGAATCAAATGATGAGGAATATCCGGATTCGGAATTTTCATCATAGATCAAGGAAGGCATCAGAGCATTTACTCCGAATCCGAGAGCAACACCGATAATGAGCGAACCCAAAAATCCGAGAAGCACCCCGGCAATGCCCTTCTTTATTCCGATAAATAAGGCAAGAACTGCTATAACAATAAAAACAATATCATAAATTCCCATATAATTAATTATAGCACGATTATTTGAAAATGCAACATAAAAAGCAAAAATAGTAGACAAGTTGTTAAATTTTTTTTAAAAAATCATGCAATTAATTGCCGATAAAGCTGTCAATACTACTTATATGAACGTTTTATTCTTGTGTATAGGAAGCGAAAAGATATCGGGTGACAGTTTAGGTCCCATTGTCGGAACCTTATTGAGAGAAAAATATAAACTTCCTTACCCTGTTATAGGGTGTGAGGATATGCCTGTTAACGGCGTTAATATTGATAAATATAAGAATTATGTGCATCGATTTTTTCCGGCACATAGAATTATAGCCATAGATGCGGCATTAGGCGACAAAGGCGACATAGGCAGAATAAGATATCGAAGGGGCGGAGTGCGAGCAGGCGGAGCATTGGGACTTAATAACCAACCTGTCGGCGAACTTGCCATATTGGGTGTTGTCGGCGAACGTGGTGGCGAACCTATGCAAACATTATTAAACACTCCCTTTGAGAGAGTCGTTTCGCTTGCGGAGAGGATAGCACAAGCTATCAACGAAGTTTTTGGAGTTAAGGAATTGTCGGCGGTTTAAAAAAACGCTTTTGACTGCGATTACAGCCAAAAGCGCAATTAATTAGTATACTTTAATGCATTTTTCTCTTTCGGGACTAACAGATATATAGCGGATCGGGCAACCGACCGATTTTTCTATGAAGTCGACGTATTGACGAGCCTCCTTGGGAAGTTCTTCTTTAGTTTTGCACTCCGATGTATCGCTAAGCCAACCGTTGAAGTATTCGTAAATCGGTTTAGCGCGTTTAAGTGCATCGCCAACAGGGAAATAATCGATTCTTTTGCCGTCGAGTTCGTATGCAACGCATACGGGAATTTTGTCGAATCCGTCTAAAACATCGAGTTTGGTTAGAGCTAAATAGGTTGCGCCTTGCATTTGTGTACCGTATCTACTGGCAACTACGTCAAATCCGCCCACTCTTCTTGGTCTTCCTGTAGCGGCACCGTATTCTTGTCCTGCGGAACGGAGTTTTTCGGCATCGTCATCGAATAATTCGGCCGTAAACGGACCTTCACCGACGCAAGTTGAATATGCTTTGATGATACCGATTGTTTCGTCAAGATGTCTATTCGGAACGCCTGCACCGATCGGAGCGTACGACGCAAGAGTAGTGGAGGATGATGTAAACGGATATATTCCGTATTCGACATCTCTCAATGCACCGAGTTGAGCCTCGAAGAGTATATCTTTACCTTGTTCTATCTGTTCATTGAGGAATAGTGTGGTATCACAAACATATTTTCTTAGAGGGAATGCATATTGTTCGATTTCAGCCATTATATCGTCGGCGGAAATCGGTTCATGACCATAAGAAGTGATGGTGAGATTTTTCCATTCCACAATATCTTTCACCTTTTCTCTTAGCGTTGTTTCGTCGAATAAATCACCGAAGCGGAGCGTTTTCTTCATGTACTTATCGGCATATACCGGTGCTATACCTCTTTTTGTCGAACCGAACTTTTTATCCTTTAATCTTTCCTCTTCCAAGCAGTCGAGAAGTCTATGATAGGACAAACAAATCGTTGCGCGGTTGCTGATTTTTAAGTGATCGTCGCCGATGGTTATACCGCAATCCTCTATTCTTTTGATTTCCTCTACAAGGTGATGAGGGTCGATAACCATACCGGTACCTAAAATGTTAATTGTGTCATCACGGAGAATACCCGAAGGAAGTAGATTCATGACATACTTTTTACCGTTTACTATTACGCTGTGGCCGGCATTATTACCGCCTTGATAGCGTGCTATGATTTTATAATCTTTAGACAATAGGTCGACCATTCTACCTTTGCCTTCATCACCCCAGTTGATTCCTACTATAGCAGTGAGCATTTTTATCCTCCTAATTAACAGTTAATTTCGTCATTATCGATTAATAACGACTTATTTTTATCAATCAATTCCTTTATTTTAGCGACATACGTCGTTGTTTGTTCTTTTGCAAGGCCTATGAACTGATCTACCTCTAATAAAGATAGAAGTTCTTCACGTGTCAATCCGAATGCGGAATCTTTTTCTATTGCCGACAAAAGGTCTACTTTCTTGCCCTCGAGTTTCATTTGTTTTGTCGCATCGGTAGTAAGAATGCGGATTTTTTCGTGTAGTTCTTGTCTGTCACCGCCTTTTTTGACAGCCTTCATAAGAATGTTTTCGGTAGCCATAAAAGGCAGTTCCTCTTGAATTCTATTATAAGCAATGAGCGGATAAACCGATCCGTTTTCTACGATATTGCGATACAATGTCAATATGGCGTCAACTGCAAGAAAGGCTTCGGGTATGCTGATTCGTCTATTAGCGCTGTCGTCCAATGACCGTTCAAGCCATTGCACCGCGGCGGTAGAAGAAGCGTTCAAGGTATCGTTAATTACGAATCTAGCCAACGAACAAATGCGTTCCGATCTCATAGGATTACGCTTATATGCCATTGCGGAAGAGCCTACTTGTTTGGTTTCAAAAGGTTCGTCGAACTCTTTCATATGGGATAGCAACCTTATATCGGTAGCGAATTTAGATGCACTTTGAGCGATTCCCGACAAAACGGATAATATGAAATAATCTATTTTACGTGTATAGGTTTGTCCGGAAACGTCGAGTATATTTTCAAAACCGAAATCGGTAGCAATCATTTTTTCAAGTTCGAGCGTTTTTTGAATGTCTCCGTCGAACAGTTTCAAAAAACTTGCGGAAGTACCTGTTGCGCCTTTGCAACCCGGAAACGCAAGTGAATTCAAACATTCGTTCAATCTATTGAGGTCAAATATTACATCTTGTGCCCAAAGGCAAGCTCTTTTACCTACGGTTGTAGGTTGTGCGGCTTGAAAGTGGGTAAAACCAAGAGTTGCTACATCCTTATGTTTTTCGGCAAATTCGCCGAGTGCCTTGATTACACCTAACAACTTTCTTTTGATGAGTATAAGAGCCTCTCTAAAAACAAGAATATCGCCGTTATCGTCCACATAACAGGATGTCGCACCGAGGTGAATAATGCCTTTTGCGCTTGGACAAGCATCGCCGTATGCTCTAATATGTGCCATTACGTCATGTCGAATTTCTTTTTCGTACTTAGAAACAAGGGCATAATCTATATTAAATATATTATCCTCTAATTCTTTTATTTGTTCATCGCTAATATCCAAACCTAATTTTTGTTCGTTTTTAGCTAACGATACCCATAACTTACGCCATAACGAGAATTTATTGTCGGGAGAAAAAATGCGTTGCATCTCCTTACTTGAATATCTGGTTATTAGGGGATTTTCGTACGAATTCGTCATAACGGCTCCTTTGGACTTATTTGATTCGACCCATTAAAATCAAACCAAATTTTATTATACCACCGCAACTCTCTAAAGTCAATTTTTCCGCATTTATATCTCTACATAAATCACGACATAAATCACGCATAAATCCTAAATCATTAATCCAAAGCGAAACTTGTCACTATGAGTTGCACCGCACCATCTATGTCATTCTGAGTCCGCTTACGCTACGCTCAGTATGACGGCGAACGAAAATGTGCACTATCATGTTATACTGAGCAACGAAGTCGAACCCGAAGGGCGACGCAATGCGTCGATATCTGAATTCCATATAAAATACTAAACAAAAAAGGGACAATGGGCTGTTTTCCAACTGTCCGCTTTTACTGTATTTCGTATGAATAAATTATAGCGATGCCATTATGCTGAGTACAATGACAAATATTACCGATAATAGTGCTAAACCAGCACCGATGCATACACTGATAAGTGCCATTTTACCGCATTCTTTCGCCTTGGTTTTATGTTCGTCCATCCAAACTAAATAAAGAATTAATCCGACTATAGGGAAGAGAAAAGAAACTACCTTAAGACCTGCATTAGCGTGTTCTTCTTCATTTATCAAAGATTTGGACGTGGCATGCTCGGTATGCTCTACACTTGTACCGCATGCACCGCAAAATCTATCGTTATCCGCTAAAGGATTACCGCATTTAGAACAATATTTCATTTTTATCTCCTTAATTTTTTATCTATATTATATTATAGGTCCATTATGCGTTGATTGTCAACATTGCCGAATAAAAGTAATCTGAAATACTTGAAAATAATTGACTAAAAATTTTTTCGCTATAATACTCTATATATAAGCGTATAAATAAAATAAGTGACAAATAGACTTTCCCCAAAAAAGTGCATGTCTTTCGCATTATCATTAAGAATAATTAATGTTTATTGTTAAGTATTGAAAAGCACAGTTTTTCGTGTTAGAATATGAATATGTTAACGATGACATATTGCGTCTGCTTGTTAATGATTTTAACTTGAAGTGTAGAGTAGATTTGATTTGTATGTTAACGAAGGAGTACCAATGGCTACCACGAAAGACAGAGTAACAATAAAGGATGTTGCCGTTAAAGCAAAAGTAACCGCTCAAACTGTATCGAGAGTAATTCGGTCCAGCGGTTATGTTTCCGAGGAAACTCGCAAAAAGGTACTTGATACTATTAAAGAGTTGAATTATATTCCGTCTTATGCAGGCAAAGCTTTACGCACAGGAATGGCGCGCAGTGTTGCATTAGTATTTGATAGTTTGATTAATTTCTATTTTGCGATAATGATTGATTATTTGCGTGTAGAGATAGCAAAATGCGGATATTCGCTACAATTATTATTTTCCGACAAACATGTAGTAACCCAAGAGACTTATCGAAAAGCGATATCTCATGGTGCAATTGCCGTCATTAGCTTTTTGGAGGGAGAGGCTGCTTTGGGTGAGATTGTAAAAGATTGTGGTATTCCTCTTGTTATTTTAGGTCGTTCAACTACCGATATCGGATTGGATTACATCACTACTGACGATGTCTATGGAGGTTCGATTGCAGCTCATAGGCTTATCGGTGCAAAATGTAACAAATTCGTTTATATCAATTTGGGAGATGATATGTCCTGTGTGATAGATCGCGGAAGGGGCTTTGGAGAAACTCTTGCCGAATACGGATATTCTTATATCGAATACAATACAACGCATAAAGACCTCCAAAAATTTACTGAAGAGGTTGATCTGAGTGATCCGAGTGTTGGTGTGTTCTGTTTTAATGACATATTTGCGATATCTATTCTAAAACAAATGAATGATATTCCCAAGGAACTAAGAGCTAAAATAATTGGATATGATAATATTCAACAAGAAATCGTGCTTCCCGTTAATCTTACTACAGTGGGAGCTGATAAAAAGAAATATGCAGAGTTTATTCTGTCGAAGTTAGTTGAGCGGTTGCAGGGTGGAGAACGCTTATCCGAGTATCAACCGGTAAAACTATTTGAAGGAGATACTGCATAAAATAGTGTATAAAATAGGTATTAATCTTATGATTAATATTTATTTTGCCTGATATGTTAACGATAACCCATGGTAATTTGTGTACTTAAACAAAAGCTTACTATATGTGAATATATTGGTTCCATATCGTCAATTATTTGCCAATAGTGTAGTAAACGCTAAGCATTAAACAGTCAAAATTAAGTTTGAGTCTTCTTAAAAAAGACTACTAAAAAAATAGGAGGAATGAAAATGGCTAAGAGACGTTTACTTGTTTTACTTTTGACAGTAGTAATCGTTTTGTCGCTTGTGGTATTTGCTGCTTGCAATAACACTGGTAGTCAGTACGAAATAAAAGTCGAAAGTAGTAATGTAGAAATCTCAAAAGGAGATTCTAAGATCCTCGAATACTCCGTTTTACAAGACGGACAAGAGGTTCAAAAGGATGTTGTAATTTCTATAATCGAGGGTGAAGATGTCGTTTCATATAACGAAACCGACGGCATCAAGGCTCTCAAATCCGGTACAGCAAAGATATCTATTGCATTAAAGGATAATTCCGACGTTAATGTAGTAATCAATGTCAACGTACCAACCTATACGCTTGCTTTTTCCGCATCGGACAAGGAAGTTTATGTAGGTGAATCATTCTCGTTGCCGACAATCGTTAAGAAAGACGGTGCTGTTGTTAATGGTCAAAAGGTTAATCTATCGGTTGAAGGAGATGCAATTACCGTAAGTGCAATGACTAAACAGATTACGGCTGTTAATGTTGGTGAAGCTACGTTGGTTGCAACTCTCGATGCAGATTCCGATGTTGTTGCACGTATTAAGATTATCGTTAAGGAGGCATTCTTCTCAAGAGATGTTAATCGCGGTAACTTTGATTTTACTAACGAAGAAAACGGCTCCGTTGAGGTTCTTAGCGGTCAAGCTACACTCGTTGCAAGCAAGGCATCGACAAAATTCGTATTTAAAACATATATCGATATTAAATCGGTAGTTGCAAATAATGAATCTATCGGTATCGGTTCCTTCCTTGACCAGGGCGACAATGCGTTATGGTTCGGCTTGCACGGAGCAGATGTTACTGGCGAATATTATGTGTATATTCGTAACTTCTACAAGGGCTGGTCTCCGGCATATGACGAGGTTTATACCGTAGGTAACTATCAGCATTTAACCTTTGACGGCAAGATTGAATTCATCATTGTTCGTGATGGTTGTGATTATTGGTACAGTATAGGCGGTTTTTCTGGAACATATAGCGACGGCAGTTTGACTGATGTTGAAACATGGCCCGGAATATACAGCCAAGAAAAGATGTTGACCGTTTCCGATTACTCGGTTAGCTACGATCAAAAGGATATTGACGAAGCAAAGACACTTCTAAGTGATGATGTTGCAAAGATTGAATTGAATCCCTCTAATATCAATGTTTTGGAAAAAGGAACTCAACAACAATTCAATATTAAAGTTTATTCTTCAAAGGCTTTAGAAGAGACTGTTGCTTGGAGTATTGCTAAGAATGAAATGACAGCAGGTGTAGACGGTACTGTCATTGAAAACGGTTTATTAACTATATCCAATGATGCTGCAGGCTACATAACAGTAAAGGGAAGCATCGCAGGAAAAGAGGCAAGTATTCGTATAGAGATATCTTCAGAGGAATTGAATAAAAACTCCGAGAATATCGCTGTAAGCGGTGGTGTCGGTTTAGATATCGAAAAAGAGATAATAACATTCCCCGAGGATAGAAGCTTCAATAATGCCGATTTGAAACTTGAAAAGGCTCTCGATACGGCATATCTTGCAAAACTTCTTAAATCAGTCAAGGGCGACTTCACTCTTGAGTTCAAGGCATCTAAGTTTGAATCCGGCTCATTAGTTGTTGCTTTGGGTGGTGATTATAACAATATCGTATTCTCGGGATCGTCCGTATCTGTATATGGTTATTCATGTGATACAAATAATAAGTATGACAAGGGCACGGTTATCGGCACAGTTAGTTTGTCTGCCGCTGACGAGCATTCATATAAGATTGTAGTAGAAAACGGAGTATATTCGATCTACGTTGACGACAGCAAGGTTGAATTAAGCGGAAACGTTATATGTAATCCTAACGTTTATGCATCGGAAAGAAATATTAGCTTCACCGTTACAGAAGGAACATCTCTTTCGATTTCAAATGTTTCATTAACATTGTCCGAGAAATCAGTAAACGGATTCTATTTAGTTAACGGTAATGCTTCGCTTTCTGATGGCGGATTTACTCTTGCTATTCTAAACAATGAATGGGCTGCTAAAAACGAAAACAGCACCCGTATTTGCTACATCGATGAAATATATGGTAATTTCGTTATTACCTATGACGTAAAATTCGACTCGCTTTTAAACGACTCCAAGTTTGCTATTAGTATAGGTGACTCCTTCTGGGGTGATTCTAACTTTGAATTCCATGTAAACAACAAGGGTACTCTTGAGGGTGAAATTTATCCGCAAAACTGGGGTGGTGCTAAATCGTCCACAAAATTATCTGCAACGGATACTAATAGAATTACTGTTCAATGCATTGACGGTGTTGCAACATTCTATATCGGAAGCAAAAAGATAGGTTCATGTAATGGACTTAACGGTGGAAAAATAAGTTTCTACACATTTGGTGGTTCGCAGGATAACGGTAACGTAACCGTTGAAAACTTCAACATTATTAAGCAATTTGCAGTGATTTCTGGCGAGAATAGTGTTCAAGCCGGCTCAACTGTCGAATATGTTGTTAGCGAGTATGGCGATGCAAATGCTAAGGTAGAATTAGATGCATCCGGTTTAACAAAGGGTAGTGCTATTCTTAACAGCGATAATAGCGTAACCATTTCAAGTGACGCCGAGGGCTCTTATATAATCAAAGCAATCGTTGGTGATTATATTTCATCGATAAGTGTAACTGTCGTCGCAGTTGATGCAGAAGAAGAGTTATTTATTACAAATAATGACAATTTATCCAATGTATCGTCAGACGGTTTTACGCTTGCTTTCCAAAGACAATCATGGCTCAATGAAGGCAAAGAATCTGTATTGACATATTATAACGATGATATCTTAGATATCGATTCCGACATTACGTTCAACGTTAACTTTAATGCGGAAGGCGATATAAAACTTTGTGTCGTATTCGGTTTAGAAGCAACTCAAGAAATTACTATTTGCAATAACGGTAATATGTGTAAGATCGAGGTTCGTAATTTATGGGGCGGAACGGAGCGTTATAATTTAGACAAGGCAAATCTTAGCATTAAGATAGAAATTCGTAACGGTCAAGCTACATTGATAATGGGCGAAGATTCAAAAACTGTTAGTGTTAATGCATCCTGTAAACTCGGATTCTACGCATTCGACGAGTCCGGTGTTAATGGTTCGGTTAGCGTAAGTAATTTCAAGGTTGAACCTATCCGTAAATTTATTACCAATAATGATAATCTTTCCGATGTAACTTCAAAGGAATTTACACTCACATTCGAGCAACAAGGATGGCTCAATGAAGGCAAAGAATCTGTATTGACCTATTACACTGAAGATATCTTAGGCAACGATTGTGACATCACATTCGATGTTAACTTTAATGTAGCGGAAGGCGATATAAAACTTTGTGTCGTATTCGGTTTAGAAGCAACTCAAGAAATTACTATTTGCAATAACGGTAATATGTGTAAGATCGAGGTTCGTAATTTATGGGGCGGAACGGAGCGTTATAATTTAGACAAGGCAAATCTTAGCATTAAGATAGAAATTCGTAACGGTCAGGCTACCTTGACAATGGGCGAAGATTCAAGAACTGTTAATGTTGATGCTTCTGTTAAACTCGGATTCTATGCATTCGATGAATCTGGAGCAATTGACGGTACGGTTAGTGTTAGCAACTTTAAGGTTGAGACTGTATCCGAATAGTAATTCAAGTATGTAAAGTGCTACAACAAAATTCTAAGGCAAGGGCGGTATGTTCTTGCCTTAGAATAATCATAATTTAGGATATTTGGCAAAGTGCTGATATTGTCAGCCCTTTGCCAAGCGTCCGATTTATGACGCTTATGGATGACCATTTTAATAGTGGCATTGGTAAAACAAATAAAAGGAGAGGATTTATGAAAAAAAAGCTGTTTATAGTCCTAACAATTTTATGTTTAATCTGTTTGGCATTCGTTGCTTGTCAACCGAGCATTGAAGAACCGAATGATGATGAAAATAAAGACAACGTAAGTATCGTTATTCGCGGAGACACGACTCAGGAACTGTCTATGGGCGATATATACAAAATAGTATATCGTGTAGTCGGATCCGATGTCGGCGTAGAATTCACTTCGTCAGATGCCTCTGTAATAGAAGTAGACGATTTCGGTAATGTATCTGCAGTCGGTGCAGGATCTGCGGTTGTTACCATATCATTAAAGGGTGATTCATCTATTTCTAAAGAAGTAACCTTCAACGTTACTAAAGAATTTTTCTACACCAAGAAAGGATATATTCAGGGTGGATATGACCTTGCACCGATCGATGGCTCCGATATTATTTTGTTAAAGGGAGATCAAGCGATCGTAGTTACAAGTGATTGTGCTGAAAATTGGTACTTTGCTTGTACGTTCGAGCCTACGGGTGAGTATACAAATTATGATGCACAAGGTCGTTTCGGCGTAGGTTCCTTTAATATTGACGATAAAACTCCTATCGGTGACGTTATGGCGTGGTTTGGATTGTATCCTATAAACCACCGTATTCGTACCTACTATCCGGTAGTAGGCGGATGGCGTGTTTTGAGCGGTGGAGCCGATCCTATCGTTAAAGTATTACCGGACGGACAACTTGTAACTTGTAAAACTGTTAAAATGGAGCTCATTCGTTACGGTACGATGCATTATTTCACGCTTACTGCATCCGATGGAACTGTTGCGAAATACGCTTACGATTGTCCGTCATTTGATGGTGTTGCAACCCGTCCCGGCGTTTTTTCTCAATCACCCGAAACCTATGTTTATGACTATGAAGTATCAACCGATATGGATGTAGTTATGAATAAACTTAACAATTTCCAAGCTGCAGAAGAGATCAGTATAGACGGTTTGAGCGATATCTTGTATGCAGGAGAATCCTATAATCTATCTTCAACGGTGTTGCCAGATGCAACATTCGATAAGAGCGTTACATACAGCCTTAGCGAGGAAAAGGCAGGCGTAACTATTACTGCAGATGGAAAACTTACCATTGCAGATTCGGTTAGCGGAGAGATAACCGTAGTAGCAACGGCAAATTCGGATAATAGTGTAACGGCAACTAGAACTTACTCTATAATGACGATATTACCATCAACTTCCGATATTTTAGAAACAGGCAAAATCGTAGGCGAAGCGAAATTGGAAAACGATGTGATTTCTATATCGGATAAAATAGAGAGTTTCATACCGTTTAAGGTTAGAGGTAATTCATACTCTGTTAGCATTGCTATATCAAATGCTAAGGGCAATGTCGGTATCAAGTTAACGGATAACGGATACATTCATTATGCTGACATTTTGGTTGAATCCGGATATAAAACCATGACGATTCTAAATGGTTCGACAAGCGAAAACTTTACTTGTTCTTCGGCAAATCTTACATCCTGCGTGTTACAGATTGTACGTAGCGGCTCGAAGTATGGTATCATTTATAACGGAAGATTAATTAAGGTCGTTAATCTCGATATAGAGGGAGATGTTTACCCTGTAATCTATAGTGACGGCCAAGCTACTGTTTCCGATATCGCTGTACAAAACAACGCAAATTCGTTAGAAGAACTCGAACACACGATAGGTGCATTTGTCAGTATCAATAGCGACGGTTCTTATACCTTGAGTCAAAAGAATTTCGGTTCTTCAAACGATATTAACTGGCCTCCTGTAAACGATTTCCAAAACGGATTAAAATCGACTAAATCGTTTGTCGGCGATTTCTCTATTGAATTTACGCTTTCCGACATAAAGCCCATGCTTTCAAGCGGTGCATACGATAGCAAGGTTTTGGTCTACCTACGTACCGAAAGTAAGACAGCAAGTCTACAATTTGTCGTAAAAGGAACTGCAAACGCGCCTAAACTTACCTTCTGTCCTAATCTTGACGATGCAACTTGGGAAGAGTACGATATGCCGGAGGGTATCGATCTACTTAGCGGTTCTAATAGAATAAAGATTGTTAAACAAAACGACAGAGTCGAATTGTATATCAATAACGAAAGAGTATTCGAAAGCAATACTTCACTTTGCTTCCCCGATAAATGGAATGATTCCACGGTATTTACTCCCGGAATCGGTTCATTCTCGGCAGGTGCAACCATTTCAGACATAAAGTTTGAGGAGATTAATTAGTTATGAAAAAAGTATTATTATGGCTAACTTGTGTTATCATTGTAGTGTCTACGTGCCTTTGTATGTTTACGGCATGTGACACCACACCCAACAATGATCCAATAGATAACACGGATAAAATCGAATATCAAGAGTACCTAAAAAATACGATAGGGTTTAACGACAATAGCGATCCTAACCTTTCTTCGTATGATACAAGCATGTACTATCTGAATGCGTGGGAAAACTTCGATGAAACAGCGTCATCTGTAGGTTTCCCCGATATGGGCGATCCGTTCATATTGTATTATGAGGGTTATTATTATGCTTATGGTACCAGAGGTACGACCACATTCCATTGTTTTAGATCAAAAGATCTTTCTCATTGGGAGCGTTTACCCGATTGCTTCACACCCGAATCCGGAAGTTGGAGTAGATCGAATCTATGGGCACCCGATATTCAAAAAATCGGTGACAAATTCTATCTATACTATACGGCTAAATACGAGTATGCAGACGGTACCGACCATTGTCAAATAGGTGTTGCCATAGCAGATGCACCCTATGGACCGTTTAAACAATTTACGGGAACGAATGCTCTCGGTGATACGATAACACTTGCCGATACTCCTTTCCAAGGCTTAGAGAAAAATACTATATTGGATGCGACGGTATTCCAAGACGATGACGGCGAGCTTTATATGTATTTCTCTTTCGATTTGAGAGGCGGTGATGAGGAACATCGTAAGATGGCTACCGACAGTGCTACTGCGGAGATTTGGGGCGTAAAGATGATAGATGCCGTAACTTGGGATATTTCCACACTTACCCCGCTTCTTTGTGCCGGATATCAAAAATATACAGATGCATATCCGAAGATAGCATGGGAAAGATGGTCTCCCTCGTTTGATTCGATTACGGGAATGGAGTGCTTAGAAGGGCCGTATATGTTCAAGAGTAACGGTAAGTACTATCTTACATACTGTGCAAACAGTTATGTTGATATAAATTATGCTGTAGGATATGCAGTAAGCGATAATCCTTTGAGCGGATTTGAAAAACCGAACGATACATATTTAGAGAATATGCTTTTAGGTGTTCCGGCAGAGGCAGGAACATATACCGCTAATAGATACGTAGATTTTATGACAGGTACGGGGCACGCAAGTATTTTCCAAACCGGTAGCGGAGAATATATGTTTGCATATCATGCTCACTACACCAGAGGTCACTGGGGTGAAGGTGCACACGGAGAATGGCGTTGCTTATCCGTTGATTACATTTATTTTGACGACGACGGTGTGCCTTATACGAACGGACCTACTTATTCACTCCAAAATACGCCATCCGATGTAAGCGGTTATTCCAATATAATCGGTCGTGCTACCGTGAAAGGCGAGGGCGAAAATATCGAGTATTTGACCGATAACTATACAAGTAGCCGATTCGGTACCAATGAGCCTGACGGACGTGAAGCAACATTTGAAAGGGGAACGAGAAGTATTGAAATTACTTTTAGCGAACCCGTCACGGTTAGAGCCGTCAATATTTATAATTCCTTCGACGCTTCAAAAACAGTCGATGCAATTAAACAGATCGATTTCGGTAACGGTAACGGTATAGTTAACGCTCAATTTAATAGTAGATACTATAGCGAGAAATATAGTGATTTTGTATATCCTCATGCGGCATTCAACATCCTTTTAGATGAAGAATTGACGACTGACAGAATAGTAATAACTATTTCTTCCGAGTTTGATTTTGCTTTGGGAGAAATTGAAATAATAGGAAAATAAGGAGAATTCGATATGAAAAGAATAATAACAACTATTTTATGTATTGTATTGTGCATAACGACAGTTTTTACGTTTATTGCATGTCAACCGACAAACGATGATCCCGTTGTCGACGATACAAGCGATATACAATATGACGAATTCGGAGATCCTATATTTGACAATATCAAACTCAATGTTTGGTCTGTAGTAGGTGAACCGGATAACGCTTATTTAAATCTTGTCAATCAAATGTTTAACGACTATTATAGCAAAAACGGTTTGACCGCAGAGATTACCTCTATTAATACCAGTCTTTTCTATACTCAGCTGGCTAATACGATCAATACCGATCCCGAGAATGCTCCCGATGTAGTTATTTTCCACAGTGAAAGATTAACATATTTGGTTGAGAGCAATTTGCTCGTACCCTTGAATGATTGTTACGATGTAATCAATAGAACATTCGATGCAAGCAATTATCTTGATAATATTATATCAGAGTGTTATGTAGGAGATTCTCTCTATGGTGTTCCTCTTGACGTACATAGCGGAGTTTGGTTTATTAGAGAAGACATTTTGGAGCACAACGGCTTAGAAGTACCCACCACTCTTGCCGAATTGGAGGAGTGCTGTGCAGCATTGATGGCTAAAAAGGAAGCAGGCGAATTGTGGGTACGTGCAGCCGACAAAAATAGTTCCGCAAGTAGAGAGTGGCGTAAGTTGTCGAAGGACGAAGATTTTTATCCTATCGAGATGAGCGGTAGCGACAATATCGAGTCCGGTTGGTTCCCTCAAACTGCTGTTTTACAAAACGGCGGCAGTTTGGTAACCGAAAACGGTGAACCTGCTTGGAATGAAAGCGAGGGCTTGAAGAATATATTATCTGCATTTAGCTCATGGCAAGGAACATATATCGGTAAAAATCGTGATGCCAATACATTATGGTCTAACCTAAATAAAGGTTATGCCGTATTTGCATGTGAAGGTCCTTGGTGGGCAGAAAGCAGATTGAACGAATATAACAGTTTGTTCGACGCTAATGATAAAGCATTGACCGTTAGAGGATTATCCGGACTTTTTGCAGAGGATGCCGATGCAGAATGTGCTAATTACGTATACGGAGTAGGACATTGCTTCTCTGTAACCAAAACCGTAACAAGTATGACAAAGCGTGCAGCAGGTGCTTTATACGCACAATATATGACTGAAAATGCAATTCAATATATGGCGGGTGGACACCTTCCTGCTTGTAAATCGATATTAGAAAATCCAGAATATAAAGCAAGTGCCGCATATAAAAACTATCTCCAATATATGGGAGATCCGTCTAACTTTGTAATGCTTGGGAATACCCCTTACTTCAGTGAGGTTTACGAAAAGCTAAAGCTTGCTTATATCTACACACTTACCGAAACTAAAACCGGTACGGTAGACGAATTTATTCAAGAGGCTTACAGAAAAGCCATGTCGGAAATTGCAGCGAAGAAGGATCTATAATGGCACAACGACTTACTACGGTTAACGAATATGCGTTGAAACGAAGTAAACGTATAGATTTCATAAAACGGTATGGATTAGCATTTATTTTCATTGCACCGCACCTATTCTTTTTCTTGGTGTTCTGTGTTTATCCGTTGTTTTATGGAATCTATATGTCTTTGTTTAAGTATTCCATAGCAAATCCCTCTCAAAACGAATGGAGAGGTCTTAAAAACTTTGCAACGGTACTATTTGATTCAAGCAGTCCGTACCATCAAAACTTTTGGATGGCTACAGGTAATACTGCATTGTTTGCCGCAGTTATAGTTCCGCTATCTATAATTATTCCGCTTTTTATCGCTATTTGTGTCAACGCAAAGCCGAAGGGATATAAGCTGTTTAGATCTATAGTGTATTTGCCGTCGATATTACCGGTTAGTGCAAGCGGTATAATGTTCACGGCACTTTTCGGACACCTTTTCGGATATATTAACCAATGGTTCGGTATAAGCGTTAATTGGCTTAATAGTAATCCGATGCTCGCTTGGCTCGTTATTTTGCTACTATGTCTATGGGGCGGTTGGGGTGGCAACTTTATAATACTAAACGCAGGTCTTAAAAACGTTGATAAGAGCCTATATGAAGCGGCTGCCGTTGACGGATGTAGCGGACTAAGAAAAGCTTTTTCCATTACATTACCGGCGATAAAGCCCCAAATGATATTATGCATTTTTAACACGATAATAGGCTATTTTGGATTATATGGACAGGTCTATGTGTTGACAAACGCAGGTCCTATTTCGGACAAAACGGACTATTCTACGATGTCTATAATGTGGTATTTGCAAAATCAAATAGCAAACGGCAACAATTATAGTATCTACGGAATGGTAAGTGCTATGGGACTTATTTTAGGTGTTATAATCGGAATCGTAACCGCAATTCAACTAATGGTTACTAAGGAACGTAAGAGCGGAACAAAGATGCAGACCGAATACAGCGAATATATAGCACATAGAGAAGAAACACAAGTCTATAATGTAGACAAGGAGGCGTGCAATGAGTAAAACATTATTGATTGCTTTGATAATACTCGGCGTTATATTTGTAGGCATGGTGTTACTCGATATAGTGGTATTGGCACTTAAGCGTAAACGCAAGCTGTCCGCCAACGTGTTGGGTAGGTACTTTCAAAAAAATCTTTTCAAGTTCAATGCCTTCGTTTTTCTCACTATTTTCTGTATAGTGTGGATGATTCCGTTGGTAGTCGGAGTATTGGGAAGTTTTACATCTCAAGATGCGTTTACCAATAACCCCGGTCAGCTTATCCCAAACGACGGATTTACCTTTGACAATTACATTAACCTATTTAATAAAACAGATTATAACGGTAATAAATATCCTGTAGCAAGATGGATGCTTAATAGTTTTATTGTTGCCATATGTAATACGGCATTTTATTTGATTATCGCAGGACTTGCCGCCTATGCCTTTGTTTTCATGAAATTCAAAGGACGTAACATATTATTTGCCTGTATGGTCGCTACGATGGTAATACCGGGAATCGCAACGCTTACTCCTCAAATGGCGAATATTTCCCGAATGGGCTTATCCAAAAGTCTTTGGGCGTTGATTTTACCGGGACTCGGCGGTGTCGGAGGTTTGTATTTAATAAGACAATTCTTTATAAGCATACCGCAGGACCTTATCGAGTCTGCACGCATGGACGGATCGAGTGATTTTCGTATATTTAGGCGTATAGTTCTACCGGTAGGCAAATCGGTATTTTTTGTACAAGGGTTATTCTGTTTTTTAGGTAGTTGGAATGACCTTATGTGGCCGCAAATTATTTTAGGAACGTCCGATATGAATAATTGGACGCTACAAGTAGGCGTAGCATTCCTTTCTCAGAGTAAAACGGCAAATACGATAGGTTTAAATTTGGCGAGTGCTATATTTAGTGCAATTCCCATAATATTACTTTATGTTTTTACCCAAAATCAAATAATAGAGGGAGTTGCCTCATCTGGTGTAAAAGGTTAACGGAGAATTAATATGAATGAAAAAGTAACTGTTAAGGAAGCAAAAAAACAATTTTTGCAAGATAACAAAAGAATAGTGAACGAATCGGTCAAGGGCTTTGTCGAGTTGCAGGACGTCAACAAAGTGTACGGTAATAGAGTTCAAGCGGTTTTTAACTTCAACCTATCTGTAATGAAAAACGAATTTGTTGTTTTGGTAGGTCCTTCGGGCTGCGGTAAATCTACAACACTTAGAATGATCGCTGGTCTAGAAGAAATTACCGAAGGTAAATTATACATCGATAATGTATTGGCAAATTATCTTCAAAGCAAAGACAGAGATATAGCTATGGTATTCCAAAGTTATGCCCTTTATCCCAATATGACTGTATTCGATAATATGGGATTTGGTTTAGAGGTCAGGGGGCTACCAAAGGAAGAAATTAAAAAGAAGGTATTCGAAGCAGCTGAAATTTTGGATTTAGGTCCATATCTCGATAGACGTCCTAAGGAATTGTCCGGTGGACAGATGCAGCGTGTAGCGTTAGGACGAGCCATAGTTCGTGATGCAAAACTATTTCTTATGGACGAGCCGTTGTCTAACCTCGATGCGAAACTACGCGTTCAAATGCGTAGCGAAATAGTCAAGCTTCACAAAAATATCGGGGCAACAACCATTTATGTTACCCATGACCAAACCGAGGCTATGACTATGGCTGATAAGATAGTCATAATGAATCAAGGCGTTATTCAACAAGTCGGTGCTCCTATAGACGTATATAACGATCCTGCCAATGTTTTCGTTGCAACCTTTATCGGCAATCCTCCGATGAACGTAATTCGCGTTGATTTAGAAAACGGATGCTTGAGAAACAAAAATCAACTTATATCGATCCCGAAAGAATTGGTGTCAAAATATAAGATGTTCTTACAAAAACGTAGGGAATTCTTTGAAGATCTTGACAAAAAGTCCGAGCTTGTAGAAGAAAAACTTTTAATAGAAGGGCTACAAAGTATTAAGAAACTTTGTAAGCGTATGAGTAAAGATGAATTGAAAACTATTGTCGATAGGATTCAGGCATCGATGAGTGAGATATCCAAAAAAGGTTTTATTCGTTTTGACGATGCGGATGCGGATGAGATACGTCAATCGGCTCAAAACGGCAATTCAAAAGATGTCATTCGCTCTATAAATCATTTGATCGACGTCATCAGCGGTACCGATTTGGCTATAGCGGGAATACTTAAACAATTTGATTCCGCATCGGCGGTTACCAAAACCGACAAGGTAGTTACAGTATCGAAGAAAAAACAAGAACGCCCCCTTAACGAAGAAAATCGAGAAAAAATACGCGACTATTTAGAGAAATATCGTGCTTTAAGCGATTCGTCTGTTCTTGTAGGAATTCGTCCTGAGGATATTTATTTTAGCGATAATTGTAATGCTGTCAATAAATCGGAGCCAATTGAAACGGAAGTCGACTTGGTGGAACTTCTCGGAAGCGATTTTTGTATGCACGTTAACCTATTCGGTTCGAATATTATAGTCAAACGCTATGTCAGTGAGGTAGTAAAGAGCGGAGAAAAGGTCTGCCTATCGATTGATTTAGATAAGCTTAAAATATTTGATCCGGTTAGCGGTCAATCTATTAATTATACGGAGATAGAATAATGAAGACGAAAATATTTAAGGTTTGTTCGCTGCTACTTGTACTGATCCTATCGTTTTCGATTTTTGCGGCTTGTTCCGAAACTTATCAACAGACGCTCGAAATCAAAGATATTACGATTTATGCATTAGAGGATGGTACGCCGTTAGAAATAACTTTCGGAACACCGAGCAAAGCAGAGTTTATTACATATGAATATGATGCAGCTAAGCTGTTAATCGAACAAGGAATGGTTAAAGGATATGTCGAGGGTACGTATACCATAAAAGCTATTGCGACGTCATGTGAAGCATCTTTTGTCGTAACCGTGTTGCCTGCTAAGGAATACATAGTTGTAGATAATATGGTTGCCGTAGTAGGTGATCCCGCATATGAGTTGACTATTTTCTTAGACGAAAGTGTTGCTAATGAAGAAATAGCATACGATTATGACTCTGAGATAATAACGATTGAAAATAATTACGTTACTGCTTTATCCGAGGGCGAGGTAAAAGTAACCGCACGTGTCGGAAAATATGAGACGGATTTTTACGTAATGGCAAAAACCGTCGATAGAACGATCGGTAAGGGGTTGTTCTATATGCGTGAAAACGAAGGCTGGACCTCGGCTGCTACTAACTGGAGATATGAATGGGACCGTTTTTGCACGGATGGTAATACTACCCTCTTTATAGGAGATTCGTTTTTTGATATGCGTTATTTTTGGACCGATTTTTATTCATATTATGGTGGATATGATGCTCGCTGTTTCGGTATAGGCGGTACAACGTCTCAAACGTGGGAATTATTGTTGCTGAATTCTCTTTTAAAAGGTGTTTATCCTAAAAACATAGTAGTGAATGTGGGTAATAACAATGTTTATAACGATCATACAGAAACTGAAGAAACGATAGAGAATCTACAAAGATTTTTCAATCTACTTCACGGTAAAATGCCCGACACTAACATTTACTTCTATTCGATAACCGATCGTGCGTACGACGATATCTATGGTTCGCATACTATTGTCAAACAAACCAATGCCGCTATGAAGCGTTGGGCATCGGCTCACGATTGGATAACATATATCGACTTAGAAGATATAATGACTTACGATAAACTTAAAACGGACAACATCCATCCCAAGCTTGATAGTTATGCTTATTTCGTAGAGGCATTGTGGAATAGCGGAATCGATATTGTGATTAAATAATATTAAACAGTGTTAAACGCCCTCGAATTTTTGTTCGAGGGTGTTTTTTCGATAATGTGATTGATATTTTTATGTATAAAAGGAATTGAAAATATGTAAAATTTACGATTTTCACCAAAATATCAGCTAATATTATAAAAAGAAGTAGAGATTTCATTAAATTTTAAGTTTTTTAGGTTACAATTACATCAAAGATGTGTTATTATTATATAATGAATAGTTGTCCGTTGGCGGTTAATACTAAAAATCGGACGCTTTTCGCTTTAGATATTATGGGCGATATACCCACAATAAATTAAGGAGGCTTTTCTTGAAAAAGAGTTCGGTAAAAATAATTGTCTACGTATTGGTATTTGCTATTGCCGTAATTGCTATTGCGGCCCTTTTAGGTGCGTTTAATACCAATAATAAACTAATAAGCACTACAGAATTTTATGAACGACTCTTAGCCGGTGATATATCCGACATCTATATTTCGGGTAATTATTCCGCTAAGATAAGGATTGTAAACAGTAAGATATCTGCGGATCAATTTCCTCGTAAGTATGATTACGAATTGAATATTGCTAATAGAAGCGCATTCGAAGAAACTGTAAGAGATTATAACTTTAGTTCGGGTGTAACCACTAAGGTAAATTTATGGTTAGATGACCCAAGTGACGGAAGTTTGTGGTCTTCATTGTTACCTTTGTTGATTTCCACCGTATTGATTATCATATTCTTCGTTGTTATCAGTCGTAGCAGTGCCAACGCAAATAATAAGGCGATGAATTTCGGTAATACAAGAGCAAACCTCGTTCGTAATTCCAAGATTCGTTTCACCGATGTAGCAGGCGCAGAGGAAGAGAAAGAGGAACTCAAAGAGGTTGTTGAATTCTTATCCAATCCCCAAAAATTCCAACAAGTCGGTGCAAAAACTCCCAAGGGTGTACTTTTAGTAGGTGCTCCCGGTACAGGTAAGACTTTATTTGCCAAGGCTGTAGCCGGTGAAGCAGGCGTTCCGTTTTTCTCGATCAGCGGTAGTGACTTCGTTGAAATGTTCGTAGGTGTAGGTGCATCCAGAGTTAGAGACCTATTTGCGCAAGCAAAGAAGGTTATGCCCTGTATCGTATTTATTGACGAAATCGATGCTGTAGGTAGACAACGTGGTGCAGGATTAGGCGGTGGTAACGACGAAAGAGAACAAACGCTTAACCAATTACTCGTACAAATGGACGGTTTCGATACCAATGACGGGATCATCGTCATGGCTGCAACCAACAGAGTCGACGTTTTAGATCCTGCATTACTTCGTCCGGGTAGATTTGACCGTCAAATATACGTAAATACTCCCGATGTTAAGGGTAGAGAAGAAATTCTCAAAGTTCACGCTCGTAATAAGCCGTTATCCGGTGATATCGACTTCAAGACCATTGCAAGAATGACCATAGGTTTTACAGGTGCAGACCTTGCCAACCTTCTCAACGAATCGGCAATTTTAGCAGCAAGAGCTAATCGTAAGGTTATCACCCTTGACGATATCATGGAAGGTATCAATAAGGTTATCATGGGACCGCAAAAGAAGAGTAGAGTCGTTACCCCTGCGGATAAGAGAATCACAGCTTATCACGAATCGGGACACGCTATCATTGCTAAAGTTCTTGAAAATTGCGATGATGTTCAAGAAGTATCGATTATTCCTCGTGGCGGTGCTGCAGGTTATACGCTTACACGTCCGAGCGATGACGATGCTCATATGACCAAGAATAAGTTGCTCGATACTATAACTATGATGTTAGGCGGTAGAGCTGCGGAAGAAATTGTTATCAAGGACGTATCGACCGGTGCAAGTAACGATATTCAAAGAGCAAGCGGATTAGCACGTAAGATGGTTACCGATTGGGGTATGAGCTCGTTAGGTAACATCTATCTTGGAAGTAGTGAAGAAGTATTTGTCGGTAGAAGTTTCTCATCTCATTCCGAAATCTCCAACGATATGGCTAATAAGATAGACCAAGAGATTAAGAGAATAATTGACGAGTGTTATCAAAGAGCAATTCAAACACTCAATGCTAACCGTGATGTAATGGAAAAGATGGTCGATATGCTTTTCGACAAAGAAACCATAGTCAAGGAAGAAGTCGATAGACTTTTTGCTAATAGAAACACCGCTATTTAATACTACAGAAACATAATAAAATATTACAAAAAAATGGGCGTTTAGTAAACGCCCGCCAAAAGCAAGTCATCGCACTTGCTTTTTATTTTGTACTTGCTGTATTGCCCATTTTTGTCATAAGGAACTTTACGTCCGCCGTCATACTGAGCGTAGTCGAAATTCGAGCGAAGTGAGAATCAAATTGTGCAACAATTTGGTATCTTGCGGACGGTAACGAACAGTTGATTGAGCGACGACCTCATTAAAACAAGCGTCAGCGCTCATCAATGTCATACTGAGCGGACGACGAAGTCTGTAGTCGAACTGCGAAGCAGTGCAAGGCTTGCCTTGCAGTATCTTAATCCATATAAACAAGGAATTAGATCCTTCGATTCCGCTGTTGCTACACTCAGGATGACAACTGATGGTTTGAATCTTATCGTAGTTTTCTACGCTTGGAATGACATATATGGGACGTTATCGCTTGCCTTAACAAGGACAGGGCGATTACTAATCGGCCCCTACAGCGAAAGGACCGTCCTGTAGTCGAACCCGAAGGGCGACGCATAGCGTCGGTATCTAAATCCTTATAAAAAAATCCACAATTTTTCACTCTTACTCGAAAAAAAACCGCACCATTTGAGGGTGGAAATAAGGGATTTTAATTCCTAAAAAATTAAGGTATAGTCAAATCACGGCTATACCTTTTTAATTTGGAATGGAAACTGAGCCAATTCCTATATATTTAATTTCAATTTTTTGACAACGCTTGCCATCAACTTTTTCTGTTTTATGAACGATAACCTTTTCTATAAAAGTGCGTATAATTTCACAATCGAGTTTTTGAATATCGTAGTACTTTTTAGCAAGGTCAAGGAAGTAGTTGATGTTGATTATTTTTTCGCTTTCAT
>CAYMNK010000012.1:0-58997 GCA_964391805.1 uncultured Christensenellaceae bacterium
CATGTATTGTCATAATACGTGCATTTTTTACACTACAGCAATTTTCCTACTAAGTCCATCATTGTGTACTTGTGTTCGGTTAACGAATGTACATATCTATTCATTGTTGTTTGTGTAGATTTATGTCCTAAAATCTCGGATAGTGTTTTGGCATCCATTCCACATTCGACCGCTCTTGTTGCGAAGGTGTGGCGAGTAGCGTGAAACCCTTTGTGTGGTATGTCATTGTTTGATAATAGAAGTTCGAAGCTCCTTTGATAAGAGCGAATGGTTATAGGTTTACCATTATTTGAGATAACATACTCACATTTACTTTCATTTTTTAATTGCTCTAATATGTCAATTAACTGTGTCGGTATCGGGATGACCCTTCTGGACGAAATTGTTTTTGGTGAGGTTTCTACGATTTTAGATTTTCCCATGGCGTCTTTTTCTATATGGACGGTTCTCGATATTTCAATTGTTCTTTTATCGATATTGATATCTAACCATTTTAGTGAAAGCAATTCTCCAATTCGTAGTCCGGTATATAAACAAATAATGATACCAAGCATTTTTTTGCGTTTATCGCTCATAACAGCTTTTTCAATTATCTTTTGTTCTTTTTCTGAAAAACAATCGATATTTTTTTCTCGTTCTTTTGGCCTTTGTATCAATACTGTAATATTTCGATTGATGAATCCCAAACGTTGGGCTGTTTTTATAGATCCTTGCAAAACATTAATTATGCTGTTAACTGTATTAACCGATAAGCCTTGAGCGGTCTTTTTATTTCCCCGTTTAAGAAGATTTGAAATATGGTTTTGTAGAATAGTCGATGTTAAGTTTGACAACTTATATTTGCCGAGTTCTGGACCGATGTGAAGTTGAATAAATTGTTGATATTTGTTGAAGGTAGTATACTTAACTGTTGGCTTTACATAATCTTCAAGCCATGTTGATAACCATTCGCTTAGTTTCATTTTTTCTCCTTTTTTATTAATAATAGCACCAAGAGAAATGGTTTTGATAACATTTTTGGTCTATACTGCGATGTTATGACCTAACAAGATATCTTTTTTTGTTAATACTGTTTTTCATCATCTCTTATTTATATCTATTTTGATTGGCTTTTCTTTTTTCGAACGAGGTATTTCTTTTGGATCGTTTTTTTGAGAATGGTGATAGTGGCGAGAGAGAGGAATATGCCGAACAACATAAAGAATCGGAATTCACCGTCGAGGGTTAGATAGCTAATAAGAAAAAAGACTGCACCGCTAATCAACATAAATAGGCAGTCAAAGATTTGATTGAATAAGGACGATCCAATTTTATTGACGAGTAAACGGATAAGATGATATATTGTACCGAGTACACAGCCTACCCCGAATATAATGAGGAATGGTAGCGGACCTACTCCGAAACTCATTTAAATAGTTTTTTAAGAAAGGACTCTTTTTCGACTGAGGCGGAATATTTGAAGGATAACACTTCGCCCGTTAATATGACCGTACCTTCGTCGATATCTATATGAATGGGCGTGAATCCGACGCCTATAAGTGTAAGAAACCTATTGCCTGTTTTTATATCCACTTCCTTTTCTGACAAAGTAATTACGTTGTCGATCCCAGTTAGCGTTATCTTATCGGATATAGAAAGAGTATGTTTTCTTTTTATTTCGGTTTTTTCTTGCTTTTCCATATTAGAATATATGTGATAAAATTAAGATTATGATTTTTTTGTTGAAAAAACGCAAAAAAGGTACGATAATATTAATATACAATAATCGACGAGGTTCACACATGGTTATTTTAAACGATATCCCCGAAATATTTTCGGCCGAATGGCGCAAGTGTCGTAAGCGTAGTTACACCGTTAAGGCGATGCGTAGTAAGGGAATAAAAAGTGTTTATAACATTTTAGAGCGCTCCACCGTTTCGATCGGTCCCGATGACGTTATCATCGAAGGTTTTTTTAAGGAGCGTTATGTAATAGGCAAAGAACGATTTTTTGCGCGCTATGAGCATACCGACGGAACCGATTTAAGCGATATCATCGATAAGGATAATTTCGATTGGATCGAAGTTAGAACCAAGACTGTCGATACCATCAATTATTGCTTGTTTATTCCAAAAGAGTATCATTGCGGTGTATACGGAATGCCAACAAACGACGAAAATAAGGTGGTATATCGTGATGGTACGGGCAATGGTTATCAAACATTGTTTCAAGTTAATTCGCCTCAATCTATATCGAATCACGGAAACGGAGATTATCTATTGTGCGACTCGATAAATAGAACACATCCCGACATGTGGGTAGTTGACGGAGAAGTTTTTGGAAAGACATATGAAATAATTGAATGATCTCAATTGCTAAAAATGCCGATATTTTGAATAAAAATGTCAAAAGTCGTGCATACTTAGAGCAATTGGAGGTAATAATGAAAGAACTTAGATGTACTACTGCAAATTGCGAACACAATAAATGCGAGCATTGCTTTGCAAATACCATCGAAATCAACGAAAAAGGTGTATGTAAGACTAAAAGCAAGAGGGACGGAGGTGCGTTGTCACAACTTTTTGAAAACTATGAAGCAGGTTCGTCCTTCGACTTTAGCGAAGTTCAAACCGATGTGACGTGTAATGCCGATTGCATATACAACAATAATTCGGAATGTACCCGAGAGCATTTATTGGTTGAGGATGGATTAATTAGAACAAAATGCGCCAACCGTGTTAAGGACGATTACCCGAGAAATGCGGAATGATATATTGGTAGTTTAAAAAAAGGGAGAACTTCTGTCGATAATGAGGTTCTCTTTTTTTAATACGTATGCGTTTTTTTCTTCATAATCGGATAAAAGACAGAGTAAAAGCGATGTTTTATAAAACATGGTAAATTCTATTGTGTACCTTACTTTAGCAATTGTATTTTGTAAATAGTGAAATTTGCGTAATTAAGCATTGTAAAAAGCCCGATTTTGTGATAATATATTATTGACTGAAACGAAAAGGAGTTTTGTGCATATGTCAAAGAAAGTGTTTGCCATAATTCTAATTCTGACTCTATTGTGCGGTATATCAGGGGTGTTAGTGTCGTGTAGCAACAATAGGGCTTTTGTGTCGGCATCAAAGGCAAAAGACGGTTATGCTACCGTTTACATACCCGAAGATAGGGATTTGAGAATACTTTTGCTGTCCGATCCGCAGGTTGATTTGACCGAAAAATATAAGGCAATAGGATACTTGGGAAACGATGCAACTTATAGTTTTGTAAAAGACCTTGTAAAAGCAAATAACCCTGATTTAGTTATAATCAACGGGGACCTTGTGATGCACGATTCTTTTAATTCGTCCACGCCGTACTATAAGAGATATGCCGAAATATTTGAAGAACTTAATGTTCCTTGGACCTTTACATTCGGTAACCACGATATAGACAGACAATGGGTTCAAGACGATGCGACAGCGGAAGAAGAGGATTCGCAATGCACTAAGCAAACGCTTATAGACTACCTTGGCGACAACTATCCTCATTGTTTGATATATTCGGACGACGATTGTTTGGACGGCTCGGGCAATCATTTTGTTAATATTAGGCGCAAAAGCGGAGAATTAGTGTATACGCTATGTTTGTTTGACTGCACTTACGATGATGCTCGTCGTTCATATAGTCGTACACCTTCGTCCGAGCAAGTGAGGTGGTATCGTGACACCATAGTTGAGTTAAACAACAAAGAATACGGTGAGAAAAGTGATAATATGGTCCAATCGATGATATTCAACCATGTAGGTATTCCCGAATTCTATAAAGCTTGGGTTGAAGCCTACAATGACGGCAATCCGACCGAAAACTATTATTACGGGCATTTGCTTGAGGGTGATTACACCGATAATTATGGAGATATGGATATAAGCGATCAAATATTCAGCGTTGCTAAATCATTAGGAAGTACAAAGGCGATATTTATGTGCCATCATCACGATAACGATATGTCGGTTGAATACGAGGGAATTAGGTTGACGTTTGGTCAACATTCGGGATTGTCACATTATTACAGAACGACGCAAAAAATTATCACCGGGATTATCCCCGATTATAGCGATTTAAAGAGTTGGACAGATGTGGATTTTTCTATGATTGATCAATACGGAGACGAAAGAGGCGGTACACAAATTTCAATAAGTACCGACGGCGACTTCGACATAAAGCCTATATATGCAAAAGACGTGTTAACCAATTATTTGACCGATTATTATATTGACTATGATGCGGTAGCTTTATATCTTGATGATAACGACAGATTTAACGGAACGGTAAAGCGCGGAACCGATAGAAAATGGAAAATCGAATAATAAATCGATTTTATTCAACGAGCGCTTGCTCTTTAAAAGATGCGATTGTAAGAAAAACTCGACTATGCATACATTTTTCGACGAAAAAATCACAAAAAAAGCTGTGAATTTGTCGAAAAATTATTAAACAGGTCTTGACAATGGTGTACAAATCGTCTATAATATTAATAACAAGATTTTCCCCCTTTATGAAGAAGGCCTGAGTGAATTTTCCTCGGGTTTTCTTCTTTTTATATACATCCCCATATGTGATTTTTGTTAATCACCTTAATTTACTTGATTTAATCTCGTTAAAAACTGTATTACTTGGTGGCATATTTTGAGACTAATTTGAGATTACTATTGATTTTCCTTGTTTATTTATGTTATAATCGTTTTATACTATAATAAGGATGTTGGCGGTTCGAAAACGCTAATATTGCATTACATGACTCGAAAAACTGTTTTGATATCGATTTGCATATTCATACTAACCCTCGCCGTTTTGCCGACAGGTTTTTGTTTTGCCGATGATTCGACATGTGCCAACATAAATGAATTCGAATCGATTATCGAACAAATGGTGCTCATTTACGACGAGTTTATCGATGGCGAAGGAGAACTCGTTACTCCGCAATACTATGCGCTGATTAATCGAGGTGATGCTATTCTTTTAAGCGATAGTTCGATTTCCGCGAAGAGTAAAGATAGATATGCCGAACTCAAAAGTCGCTATTTTATTCAAAAGGCAATAGACGAGGTTGAGTCATCGGTTCGCACATCCATATATTCCGTTGAACTCAAAGGGAAGGGGTTTTACTATTATCCCGAACAATGGACTGCTGTCGAAAATGTTATTGACGAAACACTATCGATATTAAAAACAAGCGATTCTAATGCCGATATCGATGCTATTATTGATGGTTTGATTTTGTCGTTATCCGCGCTTCCCGATAAACCTTCTCAAGATACTATAAGGCGTGATCGAGTTGCCGACGCGATGCAAGAACTTGATATGCTTATTGTCGATAGAATCAACGGATATCTCGAAAAAGCGCAGTTACCCATGGTTGACAAATCTAATTATATTCTATACCGCATCGATGCCGACAATACCGAATACGACGAATGGCTTACCGACACCGT
This sequence comes from uncultured Christensenellaceae bacterium, assembly GCA_964391805.1. Lineage (GTDB taxonomy): Bacteria > Bacillota > Clostridia > Christensenellales > CAG-1252 > RUG14300. Next base: position 5,463 of record CAYMNK010000012.1, read on the forward strand.
TTCTTTAGGTTACTCTTCCGAAAACATTATCAAGATCGCGCTTGTGCATCAACAGGCGCTTGATAAGATATCGGCATTGTCGGTTTTTGCCGAAGAGTCGGAATATGATTTAATAGTATCGTCTTCGCTTAATTCAATTACTACTATTGAGGTGAATTCTGTCGAAATCGATCACTATCGACTTGAATCGGTAAAGGAATCGGCGGTTATTTCGCTCACAAGTTTCAGGGAAAGCGATGGATATAAAAGTGCGAAAAATAAAGTCAAATCAAAATACGACTCAATTATCGACAAAGCACTCGCCAAAATCGAGCTTTCAGAGGACGCCGATGAAGTTCGTACTTTACTACTTGGCGCACAGGAAGCTTTGGCGGAGGTCGATAGCGGTAACGACGGTAGCGGATTGATGACGGCGGGTATTATATTGTTTATATGCGCTGTGGTGATATCTGCGGTATTTATAGTATTCAAGGAACGCAATAAACGTAAACGTGAAATGAAAACGGAAAGACGAAATGAACTCGAAAGGGTAGAACAACAAATTGACAGGGCAATGGCGCCTAAGGAGAAAAACGAAGATGATGAAAATTAATTCGCTTTTGGGACAAACGGGAATAAATGCTTCCGAATACCTATTTGGTATTTTGCTTGCAGTAGCAACAACGGTAGTGGCGTACATTTTATTGATGACTCTATACTTTGCTTTTAGAAGAAAATATCCAAGTGCCAAGTATTCGATTGAAATAACTTTTGCGTGTTTGGCAATGCTTTTGAGTGTAGCGGTTAAACTTGCCGTATTACCGTTTTTGACGATTGAAGGCGGTACCGACGGATATGGAATTGATGATTATATGGGATATGCCTTTTCCGCGATTTATTCGATGATAGGCGGATTGTCCTTCGAGGGATTGCCTTATGGTGTCGATTCCATCTCACAAGGCTTAAACGTTTGTCTGTATTACGGCTCTTCGATATTAGCAGGACTTATCATATTGAGTGTAATCACCGCCAAAGCAAGTTACGAAATTTTCAGTTTGGTAATGATTAGGGTGCTTAAAAACCGCAGAACGGTATATGTGTTCAATTCGCTTACGCCCGATTCGCTACTTTTGGCTACAAACATTGCCGAACATCATAAAAACGAACTCAAACAGTATAAAGAATCTAAACGAAAAAATGAAGCTTGTGCAAAGCCGACTAAACCGTTGATTCTTTTTGCAGGCAGTAATATTCCCGCCTTCACGAGAAGTGACTCGTTGTGCCGAGAAATAATGAGTCAATCCTTCTATTATTATTCGGTTATGAAGGGCGCGGATACAAAACACTCCTTGCTTACGAGATTGGGCTTGAGACGCGATAACTTGTCGATATTGGCAACTCATCCGGAGACATCTAAGAACGATGCGCTAAAGAACGATAGTTCATTATCCATAAACGGTTTAAAAACGAGGATCTGCGAATTTTATTTCGCTTTGGACGATGATAGACGCCCACTACAAGAAGATAACACATCGGATGCTCTATCGGAAATCGATTTTATAGTAAACGACCTTTTTGGTGTGGATGAGGCAACGCTCCATGTAAACGAGAAGCTCTCTCATGCGGATAGGATATGGTTTAAGGAGTTTCTTCGCGATTTTTGTACGAATGAAAAGAGCATAAATGTTGATAAACTTATATTTGGATTGATGTATCGAATGGCAAAAGCTAATCGTTGGACTGTGAGCGAGCAGTATGTATTGGTTAGCGGTGATACCGATTATGAGTATTATACTCGAGAATTAAATCAAAGAATCCAATTGTTGAGAAAAGCCGTATTAAATATTCCTCTTGCGAACTTGGTAGGTGAATCCTTTGTTTCGTCTTGTTCTTTGAGCCTTAAATGCAAGAAGCTCGGCGACTTATTGTTAGACTTGGTTGGCGAAAAGAATTTCGAAAAGAAGATGACCAAAACGCTTGATGCCTTTTTGGCGTCATTAATTCAATTGATAACCGTTAATGAGGCTTATTTGACATCCATATCTCTGTTAGAGGAGAGGACTGCTCAAATAGGCGTACAAAACATTCTCAATCATTTGAGTTCCGGAAACGATAAAGCCCCCGGTTATCGTGCGATGATATTGGGTTTCGGTGCAAATGGACAAAGCGCATTGCACGCATTATATTACGGAAGTTCCCACATCGATGCTAACGGGTGCATTACACCATTTAGGGCCGATGTGTTTGATAAGAGTATGCACGACATAGAGGGAATATTTGCAAAAAATCACCCTTTATACCACTGTTATGACGAAAGCCGTCCCTATACCGATATCGAACCGAACGGACGTGAGGTCGTTAGATTTAGGGACGTAAACGAAGGTGAAATCAATAAGATATATGATGACTATGTTAAATATCATAAGACGAAACACCTAAACTATGCTTTATCGGGCATGGGACTATGGGATAAAGAAATGAAAAATGATATCGAAGAATGCCGAAATGAAATAATCGACGCCGTTGAGAGCAAAATCCCCGATAAAGAAACCTTTATTTCGGGATTGAGCTTGCCGAAAATATACTTACATGATAAGTCATGCGCAAGCTTCGATTTTATAGAAGGATTTGACGAAATAACAGGTACCGATGTCGGTGACCAAGCAGATGACGATTCATTAAGAGCAATCGGAATTCCCGCCAAATTCACCTATAATATCATAGTCATTGCCTTTGGATCCGATCGTTTTAATATATCGATTGCCAATGCAATCATTGGTGATATGAAACGAGAGTTGATTAGACAAAAGGACAAGGGCGAACTTGTGGTCAATAGACAATGTATAGCGGTAAATATTAGAGATAAGGATAATTTAAACAAGCTTGCTTGGGGTAAAAGCGAAAAGGAACTTTTCGAGGGAATAGGAGTTACGGTGTTCCCCTTCGGAACAAAAGAATCGCTTTACACCTATGATAAAATTATTAATTACTCGAGTCAATACGAATATAATACAAACTATGGCAGTATGAGCGGAAAAATCGAGTTGCAAACCCATGTAGACCAATCTTCGATTGCAAAATCCGTTATAAGGATTATTGAAGAAAAAGGTACAGTTGAAGAAATCCGCAACATTTGTGATGACTTAGTCCTTTCCTACGAGAGCAAGGGTGACGATTATAGTGAATTGCTTAAGACGATTAACAGAAAAAGAGAACTTGCCGAGAAAGTACCTTTCAATCTGTTAAAGAACAACATCGCATATTTGTCTCTAAGCGGGTTTAAAAAGGAATCGAATCGTGCGGTTGAAATATTCTCACCGATAATGAGGGAAGCAGTGCTATGCGAGTCGGGACAAAATGGCGGAAGTTTGACGGCTGAATCGATAATGAGATTACTCATTGTAGAACATGATAGATGGACGAAATTCCATATTGCACATGGTTGGATATATAGAAGTGAACGAGCCGATATGCTAAAAATGCACGGTTGCATACTGCCGTTTGCTCAAACCGATTCGGAAACATACCCCTACGACCTTATCAACGTCGCAAATGTAATCGATAACTAAGCAATAAGCGCCTCGCAATCCATTCTTATTAGTCATTTTGAGCTAAAAACGAATAGCGCCTCAATGTCATACATTGCTTCGCAATATTAATATATGTCATACTGAGCGAATGAATATAAACGTACTGCACCATCAAATGTCATACTGAGCGAAGGTCGATAGACCGAAGTCGAACTGCGTAGCAGTGCAAGGCTTGCCTTGCAGTATCTTAATCCATATAAACAAGGAATTAGATCCTTCGATTCCGCATTCCTACACTCAGGATGACAACTGATGGGTTGAATCTTATCGTAGTTTTCTATGCTTGGCATGACATATATTGGACGTTATCGTCTGCATTAACAAGGATATGGCGATTACTAATCGGTTCCTACAGCGAAGGTCGATAGACCGCAGTCGAACCCGTAGGGCGACGCAACGCGTCGGTATCTTAATCCAAATTATAAAAGCGGATACAATATCTAAGCTTTTCTCTATCGTCCGCAAGATACCAAATTGTTGCACAATTTGATTCTCACTTTGTTCGAATTTCGACTACGCTCAGTATGACGACGGACGTAATTAGTAATCGCCCGCATCAATTAAAAACCCACGTAACGGCGGGCAGAAGGTATTCTAATGAGTTGCGAAAAAGCACACTTCAAAGATTTTGTTGACTATGGGGACGTTCTGTAATATAATGTTTTTATATAGAAATAACTTAGATATAATTTATTTAGGAGCATTGGATGAAAAAATATTTTATTTGTGGCGCATGGCCCTATGCAAACAACTCTCTTCATATCGGACACTTAGCAGCACTTTTGCCCGGTGATGTTTTGGCACGCTTTTTCCGTCAAGCCGGCGGTCAAGTTTTATATGTTTCGGGTTCCGACTGTCATGGCACTCCCATTACATTGAGAGCAAGTAAGCTCGGTGTAGATCCTTCATATATAGCGGGTCATTATGCAAGAGAATTCGAGAAGAATTTTGAGGACCTTGATTTTTCGTATGATTGTTATTCTGCAACCATGGAGCCGTCACACGGTGAGCAAGTAGAGGAAATTCTTCGTCAAATTTATGACAACGGATATATCTATGAGAAGAGCGAAGACGCCGATTATTGCGAGCATTGCGGTAAATTTGTTTCGGATAGAGAGCTTACCGGTATTTGTCCGGTATGCGGTAAGGTAGCCACGGGCGATCAATGCGATAACTGCTTGACTGCGCTTACTCCCGACATGCTTATCGGCAAGAAGTGTAAAACTTGCGGTAATCCTACTACACTTAGAAAGGATAAGCATTTGTATTTCAAACTCACCGCTTTCCAAGATGCTCTTGAAAAAAATATAGAGGAAAACGCACCTTCTTGGCGTTCAACCGCTATTAACGAAAGCCGTAAGTATATCAAAGAGGGTTTGAGAGATCGTGCATTGACTCGTAATTTGACTTGGGGCGTTAAGGTTCCATTCGATGGTTACGACGATAAGCGTATCTACGTATGGTTCGAGGCTGTTTTAGGTTATTTCACCGCAGGTAGAATTGCTGCTGAAAAACAAGGGATAGACTTCGAAGCGTTTATTCGCGATCCCGAAACCGAAAGATTTTATATTCACGGTAAGGATAATATCGTATTCCATACCATTATACTTCCCGCATTGCTTTGCTCTATAGATAAGAATATCGGATTACCTAACCGCATTGTTTCGTGCGAGTACGTCAATCTCAATAACGAGAAAATGAGCAAGAGTAAGGGTAACTTGATCACAGTTAACAGCTTGCTTCATAATCTCGATTCCGACGTTATCCGTTATTTCTTCATTTTGTTCAATCCTGAGCGTAAAGACGCCAGCTTCCAAATGAAAGATTTGATAGATATCAATAATAAGCACCTTGTAGGCGGATGGGGAAACTTCATCAATCGTAATCTATCATTCCTTCTCAAAAAATTCGGTGGAGTACTTCCTAATGTATCTATTGACGAAGATATCGTCAAAGCCGTTGAAGAAGAATATGCTAAGGTCGGCGCACTCATGGAAGCTAACGAGTTGCGTGCTGCATTAGAAGAAATGTATACCTTCGTTCAGTTTGCTAACCGCTATTACGACGAGAGTAAGCCTTGGGTATTAGCAAAAGAGAATAAAGAGGGCTTTGATAAAGTTACCGCTACTTGTCTATATCTTATTGCTAACATCGCAAATATGTATTTGCCTGTAATGCCTAAGAGTTCCAAGAAAGTTTTAGATCTACTCAATGTTCAAAATATCCATTGGGGTGCTGTAAACTATGATCCTACCGTGGCTCTAAGTGAGATTTCGGTATTGTTCGGTAAGCTCGAAGAAGATAAACTCGACTTTACCATAGCATCGGGCGATACGTTGGTCGTTCCCGATAATAAATAGGTGATAATATGTATAAAAAACAACTTTCCGAATTAATTTCAAACGCTATATCCTCCGCCGATTTTGGTAGTGAGGAAGTGCTTGCACTTATGATGCCACCCAAAGACATTTCATTGGGTGATATTTGTATGCCTTGTTTTAAGCTTGCGAAGCTATTCCGCAAGTCTCCCGTAGAGATCGCTAACGAACTTGCTCAAAAAATAGTTAAGCCCGAATATGTTTCGTCTATTACGGCAGTTCAAGGCTACTTGAATTTTAAGTACGATCCCGAATATCTTGCAAAAAGTACTATTGAGAGCATTCTCTCTAAGGGTGAAAATTACGGTAAGAGCGACATCGGTGACGGTAAAACGATCTGTATCGATTACAGCTCCGTCAATATCGCTAAACCATTCCATATCGGTCACCTATCCGCAACGGCTATCGGTGCCGCACTATATAGAATTTATAAGGAATTGGGTTATAACGTGGTCGGTATCAATCACTTGGGCGACTGGGGTACTCAGTTCGGTAAGATGATAGTCGCATATAAGAAATGGGGCGACGAAAATTCATTCAACAAGGGAGTCAGGGGCCTTCACGAATTATATATCAGATTCCACAAGGAAGCCGAAGAAGACGAAAGTCTTAACGACGAAGCTCGTTTTTGGTTTAAGAAAATCGAATTGGGTGATCCTGAGGCAGTTGAACTGTTTAATAAGTTCAAAAAGGTTACTTTGGACGAAGTTTGTGTTTTATACGATAGATTGGGCGTAACATTCGACAGTTATAACGGCGAAAGTTTTTACAACGACAAGATGGGCGAAATCATCGATATTCTTAACGAGAAAGGTCTTTTGAAAGATTCTCAAGGTGCTAAGGTCGTCGAATTAGAGGGTATGCCTCCGTGTTTAATCTTAAAATCGGATGGTGCAAGTTTATATGCAACTCGTGACCTTGCCGCAGCATTGTATAGAGCGAGAACATACAATTTCAGTAAGTGCTTATACGTTGTTGCTTATCAACAAGATCTTCACTTTAAACAATGGTTCGAGGTCGCTCGTAAAATGGGCTTCGAGTGGGCAAAAGACTTGGAACACGTTGCATTCGGAATGGTTTCGTTAGCAGAGGGCAGTATGTCATCGAGAAAGGGTACTGTGGTATATCTCGAGGACGTTATCAATAAGGCGGTAGAAAAAGCATATACTATCATTAACGAAAGAAATCCTAATCTCGAAAACAAACAAGAGATTGCTGAAAAAATCGGTCTCGGTAGTGTAGTATTCAGCGTTCTTACGAATAATAGAATTAAAGACATCACCTTTAACTATGATAAGGTCTTGACATTCGAGGGTGAAACCTGTCCTTACGTTCAATATACTTATGTACGTTGTAATAGTTTATTGGAAAAGGCTTCCCTTGGCGATAAGGTTGATTATTCCGTATTGAATGACGACACTTCTAAGGAGTTATTGAGATATTTGTCGAGTTATCCTAACGTGCTTATCGACGCTACCGAAAAGAACGAGCCTTATTTGGTTACAAGATGCATGTTGAATATTTGTTCGTTATTCAATAAATTCTATATCGACAATAGAATCATCGGTGCCGACGAAGAGGTTAAAAACGCAAGGTTGATGCTTACAAAGGCAGTCAAAACGGTTATTGCAAATGGTTTTAGATTGTTGGGAATACAAATGCCCGAAAAGATGTAAATAAAAAAATGTTTACGTTGGTTAGGTCTGATGGCGAACGATAACGTGTACCATCATGTCATACTGAGTCCGCCGTCATACTGAGCGTAGTCGAAATTCGAACGAAGTGAGAATCAAATTGTGTAACAATTTGGTATCTTGCGGACGATAACAAAAGTCGATTAAACGACATCCTTATTAACAAGGAATAAGATTCTGACACTTCGTGTCACCCTACGGGTTCGACTACGGGTTGTCACCCTTCGCTCAGAATGACTATAATGTTCGCTACCGCTTTCTTTAACAAGGATAGGGAGATTAATAATCGCCCAGTGCCTATATCATATTGATTTCCGTCCCCTCGAACAGAGCGGAGCGTAAGCGTAGTCGAACTGTGAAGCAGTGATGCCTTTGGTGTCGGTATTAAAATCCGCATTAATCATATGGAGCAATTGTTTTAGATATTATTACATTATGACGGAATTATTATTGAGATTGTTCGTAAAAAATCATAAGGATACCACCGATGGTAGCGTTAGAACGGCTGTGGGGAAACTGTCGGGCGTAGTATGCATGATTATCAATATCGTGCTTGCGCTTGCTAAAATCACCATTGGCGTGCTTTTTGGTGTGTTATCCGCTCTTGCCGACGGTATCAATAACCTGTCCGACTGTGGTAACAATATAATTTCTATTATCGGTTTCAAATTATCGAGTAAACCTGCCGATAAGGACCACCCTTACGGTCATAGACGTATAGAGTATGTAGCAAGCTTGGCTGTCGGTATAGTGATTGCAGTGCTTGCTATTCAGTTATTCGGAGAGGGCATCGGTAAAATCATTACTCCGGAGTCTTCTGATTTTAGTTGGTGGACGGTAGGCGTATTAGGTGCATCTATACTCGGAAAATTATGGATGTTTGTATTTAATCGCATGCTTGCTAAAAGGTATTCGTCCGATTTGTTAAATGCAACCGCAACCGATAGTATATCAGACGTATTGGCAACCTCAGGAGTTCTTTTAGCGGTATTGCTAACTAAATGGACGGGTTTTTTGTATTTTGACGGAATAACCACCGTTATTGTTGCAATACTGATTGCGCTTGCGGGACTTGGAATTCTTAAGGATACTATGAATCAATTGCTTGGTGCCGCACCCGATAAGACTTTAACCGAAAACGTTTATAACCGTATAATGAAATATGACGGTGTAAAAGGAATACATGATTTAACTGTTCATAATTATGGCCCCGAAAAATATTATGCCAGTGTTCACGTCGAAGTGGATAGCGCGGTTGATGTCATGGAAAGCCATGAAATGATCGATACCATAGAACGTGATTTTATCGAAAATACCAATATAACCCTTGTTGTTCATATGGATCCGATAGTCATAGGCGATCCCGTGTTAGACGGATATAAGGACGAGATTAGGTGTATTGTAGGCGACCTCAATAACACTTTCAATGTGCACGATTTTCGTATGGTAAAGGGACCGGAACGCACAAACTTGATTTTCGATATAGCTATTCCTTACGATTGTAAATTGACCGATAGAGAAATCACGGAACATATTCAAACTCAAATTAGCAAACTACATTCCAATATTTATATCGTACCGACAATCGAAAAACAGTCGTGTGAGGGTATCGATATTCTCAAACACTAATTCTTAAACGACAGCATATATAATGATAAATAAATATTATTATAAAAAAACGCCCCACGTGTGGGCGTTTTTTTGTCTTAACATTCCTTGTTTAGAATGACATTTGTACGTTTGCTTTCAACTTTTCGCTCGAAAAGTACTAATCATTGCACGCCAAGTATATTTTCAAGAATAATCCTTCCGACATCCTTTCCGATTTCGACCATATCATATTGATTCCAATGCCATGAATCGGTTCCGACTGCAATGCTTGTACCATTGACTAATTGATTGATATCATAATCACCGTTTTTATTGATGTAAACATTATCATGAGTTTCACAGAATGCATCTTGCATAGCAATGAATTTCTTGTTCAATGTTACTGTACTGCTTTTCGCACTTTCCGATGTTCTTGATATTTCACCGATTATAAATGCTAAGTTCGAAAGGTCTTCGCCGGTAATTTCTCCGAGGTCCCTTCTCAAATCTGAAATCAAACATTCAAGTGCGACCTTATATTTGTCCGGTTCATACCTATCCGTTTCGCCCTGCATCCACCATACGCCTTTTATGCTGATTTCGGTATATCCTTCGGCTTTTAGTTCATCAATGCGTTGCTTGACTTGTAGAATGAAATTTCTATAAAGTCTGCCGGTAATAGGATCTCCTTCCGACCATTCCACATACGAATTCGGCGTCCAGTTTCCACCGACTGCGCTTTCGCCGGTTTGATAGTCGAGAAGAGCAACGCCTCCGTGAGCCAATTTGATAATGCCTGCCACTTTACCGCTTTCAGAATTGTAATATGAGGAAAGGACGGTTGATATAGCCGCTTCCGCACTCATTTTGTTATTTGACGCACCTTGTCCTACTCTTGCAAGTCCCCAATCGTATTCGTTAACGCCAATATTATTGCCGTTAGTGTACTGTGCTCTACCTGCATATAAAATGTTGTTATTACCATATACCAATGACTCGTCAATGCTAAGCATCGTATCGTTGTCGTATACCGTATATCCCGAAGCATTCGATTGACCTGCAATCAAATAGAGATCGATTTGTTTTGCCGTGGTAGCCTGAGCTTTAAGTTTGGCTATAAGTTCGGAGTTAGTTGAAGCATTAAACTTGTAAATGGTGCTATTTCCGACAAGGTTACCTACGCCGACTCCGCATTTATTTGTAATATAGTTGAACGATCTCTTTGTAATAAAGGTGTCGTTTACAAAGAAGTAATAATCGGTTCCGTCTCTAACAATTCCGAGTTTAACCTGTTCTGGGGATTCACCGAGTACTTGCGACCAGTTTGCTATTGTGATCATATTCTCGGCTTCCCAAGAATTTGTATGGTTAAGAACGATGCTCTTGCCGTAAATACCAACTAAAACCTTCATTTTATCGTCCGTTGAGACACCGTTACCGTTAAGGTCTGTATGCTTAGATGCAATCATTATACCATTAAACTTATCGAAGGTATTAAGCATGTAATTAGGAATTGCGGTATCGAAAATCGCCTCGGCGTAATAAGTTGAATCGTATAAGCCATCATAATAGACATATGTATAACCCGTCATTGTTACGGTGTCGCGACGGTTTTCGGTAAGAGACCAATTTGTGCCGGATGTCGCATTCTTATCGGCATTATAGTAACTCTTTGCGGTATAACCGTCTCCGTTAACCTCACCGCCCATATAAGCGTTTGAAAGATACATGGTTACAGTTTGGTTCTCTTTGGTTATCGAAACAGGCACCTCTGTGACATTGTTTGCATACGTTGCGGTGAAAACATATCTACCGATTTTAAGATCGAGTTCGAGGGGGAGTGCATCTACCTTAACCGTCTGCGTTTGTGATGTTGAGAAATTGTATATCGAAAGGGCAACATCCGCGGGGTTGATTGCATTATTGTTGAATTCATATTCCTTGCCGTCTATTGTTATGGAGGAAGAATTGAGATTTACGGTTACGGTTGCATTAGATTCCGCTTCAAAGGTTGCGGTTATACTATAAACTTTGTCTTTTTCTGGGAGGAAGTAAACCTTGCCATTATCTTCGTAAACAGCAACGTTGCCGTCGTTTGATGATACCGCATAATCGACGAGGATTTGACCATCGGGTGCTTTGAATTCGATGTAGGTGCGCACGCCTGCAGTAGCAGTATTGTTTTTAATCTCATTATCCGATTGTTTTAGTCGAATCGTCTCTTTATCATAGTTTATTGAAGCAGTTCCTATTACATCTATAAGCATTTTGTCCAAAACATTTTCATCGGTAATATATTTAACATTGGTGCTTTTAATGGGATTTTTTGAACTTGCACCGCCTGCCGTGGTTACACAGAAGCCGAATCCGCTTTTCCCGAATTCGTCCGTCGTATAAACAAGTTTAAGTTCGTCGTCTACGAATACGTAGTAATTGTTTTCATAACGAAGGACGCCAAGTTTATAATTGGTATTTACTTCGGCAACATTTGTTTTTTCAGTAACAATATTATCCCAACTCCAACCGGATATTTTTTGTGAATAAAGGGAGTTATTTGCCGATACCGAGAATACGAGTTTTGGTTTATTTTTATCGGAAACACCTTGTAGCGCTTTGTTGTCGTCGCCCGAAAGGTTTGCAACTTCGCATGCAGGCATAATGCCCGCCATCATTCCAAGTGCGTTTTGAGGAAATTTTACGTTTGCTTCGATATAGACCTTGTCAACGAGAGTGCCGTCTCCTACAAAAGCATAGGTATAAGTCCACATAGAAATCGAATCGCCGTCTATCGAGTAGTTTGCACCGTAAGACGGGTATTTATAGGGGTCGTTATCAGTACCCATATATCCGCCAATCACAACTTCGGGACTGATGATCACGTTATACGAATCGGATGTGCCGACTGTAAATTCACCGCTAAAGGTTTTTCCCTGCAATTCTATTGTATAGGTGTATTTGCCTTGGGCTACTTTAAGTTTAAGCGATTTATTCGTGATGGCACCGTGTTCTATTATTTCGTTATTTTCGTTCCAAATAGTTATATCCATAGACTCGTAATCATCATCTGTAATGGATATTGTTTGATACTTATTACCCGCAACGGTAATTTCCTCAGGAAGAAAATACAATGTAATTAAATCGGTGAAGTCGGCAACAAGAACAAGATCCGATTGTACAAAATCGTTTTCGAAATCCCAAGTTTCACCGGTCTCTTCGTTTATCCAGCGATACTTTATGTTGTCGGGAATTGTAGGATCATTGGCGGGTTCGGTTAGTTTTGAACCATATTCCATTAGTACGGGAGCCTCGTTACCTATTTGAACCTTATATTTTCTTGCTGTTTCGGTAAAGATGGGTATCAACGTAATACTTTTTTCTACCTTATCGGTTTGGAAATTCCATTTTTCGGCTGTTCCCTTAATATACCATCCAACAAATACATAAACGGTTTCTTTGGTGGCTTCTTTCTCGGGTGTCGCGGGCTCTTCTAAAAGAGAACCCGGTTCGACTGTTAGCTCGCTACCGTTAATCGTAACAGTCAAATCATCATTACCATCGCCCGAATTGACATTACATGCCGAGAGAGATACGATGGAAATACTGAGCACTAAAAGTATTGCAAAGAGAATTGTCCTTTTCATATTATTCCTCCAGATTATTAGCGAACCTAAAACGTTAAACAGAAAACAAAACCTTTTAAGATTCATAATATATTAGTGGATTTCCACGTTTTTATTGTATTCGTGAGGAATTAGCTTGTCAATGCTGTTTTTAAAAATTCAAACTATTGTCCATAACAGTCATATGTTTTATAAATAGATAATGATTTATGGTACCTTATGGGCGATGTTACACAGAACGCATCATGTTGGAGTTTTCAATGACAGGAAAGAAAAAAGAAAGCAGTGCTACTCTGTTGCAGCACTCTATTTATTTAACTCGGTTGATTTTCTTAAAATCATTTTAATAAAAGAGTACAAAAAAGACATTTAGATAATGACAAAAAAAGTTAAAGGTAATTTATATATGTCACAACTTATTTGACAATGAATTTTTTTAGATGCTATAATATTATATTAGAAATAAAATTGAGAAAATAAGGGTAAGAAAATGAAAGAAAAGGTAAAAAAGGAAAAGAAGCCCTCTAAACATTTGTTAAAGACGCTTGCAGGGAGTATAAGAGAGTATAAAAAAGCATCTATACTTGCTCCTATCTTTATCACGTTTGAGGTGGTTTTGGATGTATTGATTCCCTTTATCACAACCTTCTTAGTGGACGAGGGTATCAAAAAAGGAGACATGAACGCCATATTGAAGTATGGCGGACTTTTGGCGTTATCTGCACTTGTGGCATTATTCTTCGGCGCAATGTCGGGTAGATATAGCGCAATCGCCTCTGCAGGATTTGCATCGAATTTGAGAAAGGATATGTATTATAACATACAGCGCTTTTCATTCGCAAATATCGATAGGTTTTCGACGGCAAGTTTGATTAACCGCATGACCAAGGACGTCGTTGAAATGCAAAATACCTATGCAATGGTAGTAAGGACGGCATTCCGCGCACCTTTGATGCTCGTGTTTGCAATGTGTATGTCTTTCACGATTAATAATGTGGTTCCGCTTATATTCCTTGCGGTATTGCCTGTATTGAGCATAGTCATTTTTATACTTATGCGTTCGGTTCATCCTCTATTTGAAAAGATGTTTTCGACTTTTGACGACTTGAACGTAGTTGTCGAAGAGAACCTTTTGGGTATGCGTGTGGTCAAGTCTTATGTTAGAGAAGAGCATGAAACAAAAAAGTTCAATAAAATTTCACAATCGATCTATAATATCGGCAGTAAGGCTATGAAGATTATGGCTTGCACAAACCCCGCATTGACGCTGTGTATATACATAGTAATGCTATTCGTATGCGGATATTCGGCTAACTTGATAGTTAAATCGGGCGGCGTTGAGATGACTACGGGCGACCTCACCGGACTTTTAACATACATAATGCAGATAATGATGAACTTGATGATGACGTCTATGGTTATTGTTATAGTGTCCATTTCGCGTCCCGCGGCTGAAAGGATTTGCGAAGTTATCAACGAAGAACCCACTATTGTTAATCCCGAAAATCCCATCGAAGAAGTGGTAGACGGTAGTATTGAATTTAGAGACGTTAGCTTTAGTTATTCTGCAAGAGCGCAAAGATACGCCCTCGAAGGCATAGATCTTTCCATTAAATCGGGTGAGACTATCGGTATATTAGGTTCGACGGGTAGTTCTAAAACCACTCTTGTGCAACTTATCCCGAGACTTTACGATACGACTGTCGGTGAAGTTTTTGTAGGCGGTCATAATGTTAAAGAATACGATTTGACGGTGCTAAGAGACAACGTTGCAATGGTTCTTCAAAAGAACACTTTGTTCAGCGGTTCGATAGCCGAAAACCTCAGATGGGGTAACGAAAATGCTACCGATGAGGAAATCAAAGAGGCTTGTAGATTGGCTCAAGCGGACAGTTTTATCGAGAGTTTTCCCGACGGCTACGACACCCATATAGAGCAAGGCGGTACCAACGTTTCGGGTGGTCAAAAACAAAGACTTTGTATAGCAAGAGCGTTGCTCAAAAAGCCTAAAATACTTATTCTCGACGACTCGACCTCGGCAGTCGATACCAAAACCGATGCGATGATTAGAGACGCGTTCAAGAAAATTATACCCGGTACCACTAAGATAATCATTGCACAAAGAGTTTCGAGTATAGAGGATGCAGATAAAATCGTCATCATGGACGATGGCAAGATAAGTGCCGTTGGTACGCACGATGAATTATTAGAAAATAGTGAGATCTACCGCGAAGTATTTTATTCGCAGGTAAAAGGAGCAGAAAATGAGTAAGAATGCAGCTGCTTCAAATAAAATGAAGAAAAGACCGGAGATCCCGGCAGGAACACTCAAACGTATTTTATCCTATATTTTTGAGGATAAAAAGAGAATGGCGTTGGTTATCTTCTGCATAATGTTTTCCGCTATAAGCGGTGTCATTGCGTCGTATTTTATACAGTATATCATCGACGAATGTGAAAACCTTATCAGCGTCGGTAGTACTTCCTTTAATTCCTTCTGGAAATACCTGATAATAATGGGTTCGTGCTATCTAATCGGCGTTTTGTGCAACTTTGCGTTTAACTACATAATGCGTCAAGTTTCTCAAAAGGTAATGGCAAACATTAGAGAAGAAATGTTTGCAAAGATGCAGAAACTTCCCATTAAGTATTTCGATACCCATAACAAGGGCGAATTGATGAGTAGATATACCAACGATACCGACACCCTTCGTGAATTGGTTTCGGACAGCTTACCTCAAATATTGAGTTCGTCTTTTACAATTATTGCATCCTTCGTGGCAATGCTTATGACAAGTATCTATTTGACATTGATTGTTCTGGGATTATTGGGCATAATGCTCGTAATTATCAAAACAATCAGCGGTAAAACGAGTAAGTACTATATCGAACAACAAAAGGCGGTAGGTCAAGTCAACGGTTTTGTTGAAGAAATGGTCAACGGTCAAAAGGTCATTAAGGTATTTAACCACGAAGAAAATTCCAAAAAAGATTTTGATAAGGTTAACGAGGTATATCGTAAAAATTCGACTTCTGCTAACGTGTTTGCCAACATTTTTATGCCTATTATGGGTAACATGGGACACTTGCAATACGTTCTTCTTGCGGTATTCGGCGGCTTGATGGCGATCAATGACGTTATATCGCCCAGTCTTAAGGGTATGAGCTATATTACGCTTGGATCTATCGTTGCATTTCTTAATCTCAGTAAGAGTTTTTCTAATCCGCTTAGCCAAATTTCACAGCAAGTAAACTACGTTATGATGGGTTTAGCGGGCGCAGACAGAGTCTTTAAGATGATGGACGAAACACCCGAGGTAAACGAAGGATATGTCTATCTCGTACCTGCTCAGTTTAATAACGAAGGCGAATTAGTAGAGGCAGATCGCCGTACCGGCACATGGGCATGGAAACACTATCACCGCGAAGAGGGTACCACCACACTTAAATTATTGGAAGGTGATATTACCCTTAACGAAGTCGATTTTGCATATGAGCCCGAAAAGCCTGTTTTGCATGATATTACATTGTACGCTAAACCCGGTCAAAGAGTTGCGTTTGTAGGCGCTACGGGCGCAGGCAAAACCACTATAACGAACCTTTTGAATAGATTTTACGATATTGCCGACGGGAAGATTCGTTATGATGGTATCAATATCAATAAAATTCGTAAAGAGGACCTTCGTAGATCTCTCGGAATAGTTTTACAAGACACCAACCTATTCACCGGAACTATTATGGAGAATATCCGCTACGGTAGATTGGATGCTACCGACGAAGAGGTTATAGCCGCCGCTAAGATGTCTCACGCCGATGACTTCATCCGTAGACTTCCCGACGGATACGATACAATGCTCGACTCCAACGGTTCTAACCTCTCGCAAGGTCAAAGACAGTTGTTATCCATTGCAAGAGCCGCCGTTGCAGACGCTCCCGTAATGATTCTTGACGAAGCAACTTCGAGCATCGATACTCGTTCGGAATTACTCGTACAACGTGGTATGGATAACCTTATGAAAGGCAGAACGGTATTCGTAATTGCTCACAGATTATCGACCGTAAAGGGTAGTGACGTAATAATGGTGCTTGATCACGGTAGGATTATCGAGCGTGGCACCCACGAGCAACTAATTGCCGAAAAAGGCGTATATTATCGTCTATATACCGGCGCATTTGAATTAGAATAAATAACGATAAGAACTAATTGTAGATAAAAACAAATATCATATACAAAAAAGCATCGGTCGAAAGCCGATGCTTTTTGATAGTTATACCGAGCGAAGAAAAATGGTACCCTTTTGCTCAGTATGACATATATGGTAAACAAACTAACAAGACGAACAATTATATCTTTATTTGATTGTCATTTTGTCATTTGAATTCTTTTTGAATTTATTATATCACATTCTAATAATGTTTTCTTAATATTTTAATATCTTGCTCCGTTTATCTATCGTAATTATTCTTGATAAAAACCTCTATTAAAAAACCACAACGCTTCACTCTTTACTTTTACCTATTCAGTCAAAAAAAGTTTTTTTATATGGACGATACTTTATTTTTTTTAAAAAAGTATTTACAGCGATTTCAATATAAGATAAAATTATTACGTAAGATTCGATGAGATTCGAATCATGTATGGAGGTCGTTTGATTGATTAGTATCGAAACACAAGACTTCAATAAACTGCAAGAGAACTGTTCGTTTAAGATAACGAGAATCGGACAAGAGTTTTGTAGTCCGCAGAAAAAGCCCGAAAAAACAAAGCGGGCGTACTATTCTTTGCATTTTGTACTTTTTGGCTCGGGAACTTTGAGAGACGGTGATAACATCTACAAAGTTAATGCTAAAAGTGCTTTTTTATTATATGGAGATAGAGAATACGAGTATTATCCCGATCCCAAAAATCCTTGGACATATATTTGGGTTGATTTGTGGGGTGATAATTTAGACCTCATGTTTTCGAAGGTCGGCTTCGATAGGAGCGATCCCGTCATCAAAATCAATAAGATGAACGAGTTTACCCCCATCCTAAGAGATATGTGCGATGCTTTCTCATATAACCTATATGGAGAAATGGCATATTACGGCTACTTTTTCTTGATTTTCGATAGACTTATAGATAACAGTGTTTGTTCGGGCTTCAGCAAGGCAAAGATATTGAATAAAAAACTTATTAGAAATATCCTAATCTATATGAATAACAACTATGCCTCCAATATTACGCCCAAAGAAATATGTAATAAAAACAATATTTCATATGGAACATTGATGGGCTTGTTTAGAAGCGAAGTCGGAATGGCTCCGATGGAATATTTGGCAAAATTCAGAATATCGTTTGCGTGTGTTCTACTTAAATCGGAGGAGCAACTCTCTATAGGTGAAGTCGCCAATAAAGTAGGATATACCGACCAACTATATTTTTCAAGGGTGTTCAAGAGGGTGAAGGGTATGTCCCCCACAGATTATGCCAAAAGTAAAACTACCGACGATCCGTACGAGTGGTTAATAGAAAGCAATATCGATTTTAGATAAATAATAAGGAGTAATTATATGAAAGTAATAAAGGTAGTGAGTTTAATTCTTCTCATTTCCATACTCTTAGTAGGATGCTCAAATACCGAATTCAATTATATATTCGGTGACGATATCAAGTTTGAGGAAGGAAAGGAGTTGACGGACGGAATAGACCCGTTCGGCGAGAAGGGATTATATGAAGACCCCGAGGTAGAGATAGACGGTGTCCGTGAAGAGGAGTACGATTATCCCAAGGGAAGCGGAAGATATACCGTTTATACGAGCGAAACCGAAACGACTTATATTTCGATATATAAGGGTGAACGCGGTATTTACTTCCTCTTCGAGTGTGACGACGATTGTTTGTCCTGTCTAAACGTTGAGGACATCAATCTTGTTACCGCTCAATCCGACTCGGTAGAGCTTTATGTGGATACATACGGCGCAGGTGGAACCCAAAGGGGCAATAATCAATACGAATTCCGTGTAACTGCATCGGGCCGTACTTATTCGTATCTAACAGGATTTGTTGCGCGTGTATTTACCTACGGAACGCTTAACGATCATACCGATACCGACGAAGGCTTTAATGTCGAAGGATACATTTCCTATTCGGTATTAGGAGATGACGTTGACAAAAACACACCGACATCATTTGCTTTTGCACGTGTAACCAAGACGGGAAACAAAGGCTTTGTTTGGCATGGTAGTGTTGATCCTCAGGTTCCTAATAATTATCTAATTTTAAACGGCGATAACAAATTCTACACTTTGGAAAATTGTCCTACAAGCGGTGTTATTGACGGAAGATTATTAGATGTTCTTGGGCGTCCCGTAGTAAGCGCAAAGGTTTCTGCAGAGGGATATAAAACTGTATATACCGACGCTGAAGGACGTTACTCCCTCAATATTACCGATTGTACGAGCGATATTCAAGTAAGTTTTTCCAAAAAGAACTATCTCGATAATTCGCTAACTGTTAAGAAATCGGATTTAAGGAATGCAAAAGCGAATACCCTTGATGTAGGAGACTCTCTATTCCTTGCCGAAGCGGAAGCCGACTATACAACGACTATAAAGGGTGTAATAACCGAAAGAGACGGAACGACGCCTATTGCCAATGCATTGGTTGAGGCCAACGGCGCGAGTGCGAGATCGGACGCTAACGGTAATTACACGCTCGAAGCAAGCCTATCTGGTTATAGCGGTAAAGTAACGTTCTCGGCCGACAACCATTTATCATATACCAAGAGTATAGGAATATTGGATGTAAATATTAACGGAACGACCGAACTCGGTGTTTCGAGTTTGGACGAAAGTTCAGGCAGTTCGATCGATTTCGGTAGAAATAGTTCGAATCATGCAACCGCAAGAATTGTTAGAGGCGAAGATTCTTTCAAAATAGTACTTAAGACCGAATCTAAGATGGATGTAACGGGCTCCAACTTCGAAGTATTTATCGATACTAAGGATTCTTGCTCGATGAATAAGCGTGATTCAAGCGACTACTTGTTTGTATTCCAATACGCAGACGAGGGCGTATTAAGTTCGACCTGTTACGGCGGCGGTTCTGTCAATACGAGAAGCATTGCTACCAAGTACGGTAGACTTAACGAGTTGTATTATGTAGAGGTAGATATTCCTTATTCGGTAATCGGAGTAGAAAAGGACGAAACCTTCGGTTTGTATTTCGGAATCAAATGGAATTATGACTGGGTGGGTATGTACGACCATGCAGGCGATTATATTCCCGCAGAAGCGACTATAAACTATGTTCGTTTCGATGCCGACTCTAAGTTGTTTGATGCTTCGAGCAATACCGAACCCGCAACTGATTTGACCTTTAAGGAAATAAATCTAATCGGTAATTATAGCAGTCAAGAATCCGTTAAATATAATATAAGTTATGCAAGAGACGGCGGATATGTAATGCTCAAATTCGACCTTGCCGAAGGCTTAGGTATGTTGGATCAAAGCCATTCTTTCAACATTTACTTCGATATGAGCTGTGACGGAGATAAGACGAAGCAAGATGCCGACTGTTATCACCTAACCATTTATCCGGGAAGACCTGTTTCCGTCTATACCCGATATGGTGCTGACGGAGTGGAAGGTAAGACGAAAACTTACGAAAGCGATGCCGATGCAACATGGGCATACCTATATGGCAATTCGATTTACGTTAAACTCGATACCGCTATTTTCGGCGGAGAAAGCGATGCAAACATAGGCTTCGGAATAGGAATGTGGAATGACGTTATCGGTGGCAACTCCATTCTTTCAATGGACGGCGTTACTTGCAGTTTCGATAATCCTACTCATTATTTTGTTGTAGATTCCGAAGGCAATATCAGCATTAAATAGGAGACTATTATGAAGAAAGTAATTAGTGCATTTTTAATTATAATGATATTCATTCTCACGGTCGGGACAGTTGGATGTTCGAAGGTGGAAGATGTTTATGTTAATAACAATTCCGCACTTCAAACACCGCCTGCGGAGAGTGAAACCTATAAAAACTTTTTCGAGGACGACAGAATAGTCAACCAATGGGAAGACTACGGTATAGGTGATCCGTTCATTTATAGATTTGACGGATACTATTATCTCTGTTGTTCGACCAAAGCGGGTAGATACGGAGTCAAGGCTTGGAAATCCACAGACCTTTTAAACTGGGAACCTGTCGATAACGGTGTAAGTAAAAAGGGCTATATCGTATCCGATGACGTAGTAGAATCTTACGATGCTTACGCAAGCGAAGTATATTATCTTGACGGTGTATTCTATCTTGTAGAATCCAGTAACGGTAAAGGACACTATGTATTATCAAGTACTTCCCCTGAAGGACCTTTCGAACTTATATCGGACGGAAGAATCGATAATAAAATAGACGGTAGTTTCTATATGGATATAAACGGTAAAATGGTTCTGTTTAGTGCTAACGGTACCGTTGATGCCGCATATATGTCCGATGATATGACCTCAGCAGAAGACAAGGTTGCACTTACCAATTGTAATATGTCGGGTTGGACCGAAGGGCCGGAATTGCTCACGAGAAACGGAATTAGGTATTATTTCTATACCGGTAACGGCGTTACCCAAAGAGCATATCGTATCAACTACAGTTACGGTTCCGCCGAAAAATCCATTTTTGAGGACGACATCACCGTTGGACAAAACGTTCTTATCAATACGGATGACGATTGGTAT
Source organism: uncultured Christensenellaceae bacterium (assembly GCA_964391805.1). GTDB lineage: Bacteria > Bacillota > Clostridia > Christensenellales > CAG-1252 > RUG14300. The sequence continues at coordinate 27,041 of CAYMNK010000012.1, forward strand.
GGTTTAGGACACGGTTGTGTAGTAATGGGACCTGACCTTGACAGCTATTATCTTGGATTCCATACTTCATATAGCGAAGGAAACAGTGGTGGTAGAAGATTCAGTATCGGTAGACTTCTCTTCAACGGAACCGATGTTGTAATGCAACATACCGGTCTTTACGATAATATCGTTCCTACGCTTGCCGATTATTCGGAATATGATTCATCAAATTTGACCGTAGAAAACGGATTCCTTTTGAGCAATGCATCTCACGAAGATGCCTTCACCGTTGAGTTTAATTTCACGGGAACAGATAAACTCGTTTTCTCTTATCAAGATAGCAATAACTATGGATATGTGATTTTTGACGGCAGTAAGATAGAGATTCACGCCGTTGAAAACGGAAAAGATACTTTAAGAGGCAGTTGTAATACCTATAGATCCTATAATACGAGCGTATTCCACGCGATTAGAATAGGATATAAGGACGGATTGATGGACGTAACGTTTGACTATCAAGAGATCGCTAACGATATCGAGGTAGGTAGTTTCTCAGGCGGTAAGACCGGTTATTCCGAAAATCTCAGCTATAAAGGAAGTTTGATTTTCAATAACACTGCTCATGGCGACAGCGATAAAGAAGCGGTAAAGATGGAGAACATCCCTTCGACAACCTATGATTACGCTTTAAGTAACATTAGCGATAGTAGCGGTATCAGAGAGGCTCGTCAAACGTTAGTTAAAGATATAACCGAAAATACGTATGAAATGAATCTTGCTTCAGTCGGTGATTATGCAACCTATTTAGTTAACGTAACCGAAAGCGGTACATACGGACTCGATATGGTATTGGACTGTAAGCATTACGGTAAAACGATAGGTGTCCAAGTTGACGGCGGTGCGGTAACAAAATGGACTATACCCGATTACAGCGTATACGCTTATGACGGATATCTTAGAACCAAGGTTGCCGATCTTAACTTAGAAAAAGGAAATCACTATATTACCATATGGAACGTTGAAGATGCTTTTGCTTTCCAAATGATGTATTGTGAAAAGAATTATAGTGTATCAGGAACGGTTTACGAGCACGATCTCAAGACATATCCCGAATACGGTATCGGATATCCTACATTCTTCGATTCGACGGATGACGGATTGGTGACTTCCAATATGGCAAGATATCTCTGCACATTCGGTAACGGAACGCTCGAAGACCTTGAAATCAGTTGTGATATCACTTTAAGCGGTGATAACGGAACGGGTACATTGGGAATTGTAATCGCGGCGGATAACTGGGCATTCAACAATACCGATCTCGATAACTATAAGTCTATACAAGGCGATTATTTCGCACTTAATAACACAAAGGTAACGATTATAAGATCGGATTATCAATATTCCGATGAAACTTGTCGTGACATATTCATGTTTGAAACAGGTAGGACCTACAACATCAAGGCTGTTAAGTCGGGTAAGGTTCTTACGATGTATGTTGACGGCGTAAAGGTACTCGAAACCTTTGACCCAATGGGAAGAACTAGAGGATATTGCGGACTATATTCTAACTTTATAGGAGGAGTATTCTCTAATTTGAAAATAAAAACTTTATAAAGAGGAAGGTGGAACAATTATGAAGAAAAACAGATTATTAGTAGTAATTGCCTGTTTATTATTGATCTTCGTGCTTGTAGGATGTGCCGATGCTTTGGCTGACCAAAGAACAGAGGCAATCTCTCAAGCAGAAGCACTATTACAAGGAGAGGACTATGCCGGTCTTGACGAAAGCATCGTTCAGGGTGTAATCGACACGGCTGTAAGTTCGATCGGTTCAGCCGAGACCGCAGAGGATATTCAAAAGGCAGTATCCGATGCAATCGCTACCCTTGATAAACTTGTTTTAGACGGCGTTAAGTCAAGTTCTAAACAAGAGTTAGAGGCGTATGTCGACTTGAGTTCGGTTAGTGCGGAAGTAAAGACTCTTATCGAGTCGAAAATAAGCGAGGCAAAAACGGCAATCAATGAATGTGTTTCCAAGGCTGATGTTGATGCAAAGTTTAATGCTGTCAAAGCTGAGATTGACGTAATAGTAGCAAGGGGGGGGGTAGAAATCGCTCTTAATGCATACGATTTATCTAAGTACAGCGATGCAAATAAAGCCATCATCGAGGGAAAAATTGCGAGTGCAAAGGAAGCAGTTGCATCTTTGTCGAGCGTAGCGGAAATCAACGCAAAACTTCAAGAAGTAAAAGCAGAAATCGATGCTATCCCCACAATTCTTAAAGAAGCACAAAATAGTGCCATTGCCGAATTAGAAGGCTATATAACCGATAAAGATAACTATAGCGAGAAAGGACTTGCAGAGATTGATAGAATTATCGCCGATGCAAAAGAAAACATTAATAAAGCAAGCGATACCGAATTAATTTCGAGCATGGTAGAAGATGCGAAAGACGAGCTTGATGATGTATTAACTATTCAAGAAGAAAAGGAAGCATCCGTTCTTGAATTAAAGAATTCAATGACAAGCTTTGTCGGTGAAGTTGTTGAAAATTATACCACGGTAGAGGGTACCAATATTATTATCGATACAGTTGAACAAAATAGTACTATCCTTTATTTCGGAAGTCAAGAGGGTAATACCGCTACCGTGTTTGATACATATTTGACAGTTAATTATAGAAACACCGAGTGGTCGTCTATTGCTATTCGCTTCCGTGCATGGGATACGTCAACCTGCTATATTGTTGATGTGAAGGACGGTTCCCTTGTTTTCAAGAAAGATAGATGGGATACGACGATTAACGATAAGGAATCGACTGTTATCATCAAAGATTCCAATGGAATCAAACAAGATACAAAGGTTCATCTACAAATAATCTCTTGGGGTTGGACCAAAAAGGTTCTTATTGACGGCGAATGTGTATTCTCTAGAGTAGAAGATGATTATAATGCCGGTAGAATTTATATCGAAACATGGCAAGCAGGCGTAACTCTTAGTGATCCTACCTATATCGAATATGCAACCGATGCCGAATTAGAGACAGTATGGGGAGAAGAACTTGCAAAGGAATGCATCAATAAAACCGAACAAGAAAAATTGGACGAAGCGAAGGCTGAAGCAAAGACTGAAATAGCTTCTTACATAGAGAATGTTAATATTTACAGCGAAGCAAATCAAGCAGTTATCGCAGGCATTATAGAAGCTTGTAATTCTGCTATTGATAATTGTACTTCTGTTGAGGCAGTCAATGTAGCTGTTGTTGCAGTAAAAGCTCAACTCGATGCTGTTTATACAATTGAAGAAGAGGAAGCTTTGGCTTCTGCGATTGCAAATGCAAAAAATGAAATATCTTCTCATTTGAGTGATGTTGAAACTGCTTACAGTGAAGCAAAACAAGCTCAAATTGCTTCTATTATTTTAGAGGCTAATAGTACTATCGAGGCATGTAAGAGTATCGATGAGGTTAATGAGGCGTTAGCAAAAATCAAGAAACAACTTAACGCGGTTCCCACTATAGAGCAAGAGGCTAACGCTGAGTTTTTAGCTAAAAAAGAAGATGCAAAAACAGCAATAGCTTCTTATATAGAGAATCTTAATGACTACAGCGAAACAAATCAAGCCGTAATTGCCAAGATTATTAGCGACGGTAATGACGCAATTGACGGTTGTGGAAACGATGCCGCTTTGGAATCTGCTGTTGAAGAAATCAAGAAAGCTCTTGACACTGTTTTAACCATTGCTCAAGAAACTCTTGCCGCTCAAACGGCACGTGCTCAAACATTCCTCGAATCCTTGTCCGGAAATGAAGCACTCCTTGCAAAGGCAAGTGTTGTGGACGGAAAACTTGTGTTTGATTCGAAAATAGCAGGTTTCGGTGGAGACGTTCAATGCGGTAATAAAGAGGGAAATATGAACAAGGCATTTGATACCTATATCACCATAGATTATAACAGTACTGAGTGGGATTGGGTAACAATTCGTTTCTGTGCGTATGATACAAACACTTGTCTAAAAATGGAGATAAGAGATAGTGGAATCAAGATATTTAAGAGCGAATGGGGCAAAGATGATGTTTTACTCGTTGAAAGCGATAAGGGTATTAAAAACGGACAAGAAGCACATTTGCAAATAATAACCAAGGGTTGGACCAAGATGGTTGTTGTAGACGGTGTATGTATATTCAAATGCTGGCCCAATGCTTTCCATGTAGGTTATACTATGATAGGACCATGGGAGTGCGGTATTACTCTAAGAGATCCTATTTATACCGAATACGACAGTGAAGACGAAGTTCAAGCTGCATATGCAGACGTTCTTGCTTTATCATCCTATAATGAAGATGAACTAAACGGAAAATTTTAATAATTAACAAACAAAAATAATAATTTTTTACAAATCAATGCACTTAGCGGACGATTTTGCCCGCTAAGTGTTTACAATGAGGTGAATTTGATGAAAAAAACAATTTCGATTATAGCGATAATATGCTTGGTTTGTCTATTAGCCACCACTTGTGTCGGTTGCTTGTCAAATCCGGACGTAGACAATCAAGTATACGAAGAATTCGATCCTAATAAGCAATATGAATTGGACTTTTTAGGTTGGGGGAGTATCGCGGAACAAAAGAATTTCCAAGAAATGATTTCAGCATTTATGAACCAATATCCTAATGTCAAGGTGTTTTATAGTGCAATAAGCGATACGACTTCTTACTCTAATAACTTAGTAAATAATGCGGATAATCTACCCGATGTATTCTATGTTCCCGACTGGGACTATATCAAATGGGTTGATTCCGGTAAACTTCTTAATCTTGCACCCTATCTATCAGATTCCGAAATCGATAGTCTTTGGGATATGTCTATTGATATGTTCCGCTGGGATGCCGACACTAAGACGGTAGGTACGGGCGACGACATTTACGGATTACCTAAGGATTTAGGACCGTATGCCATAGTTTACAATAAAACTCTTATGCTTCAGCTTATAGAAGAATATAACCTCGACGTTACCCTTCCCTCTGCAACCGAACCTATGACTTTTAGCGAGTTTAAGGAGTATTTGGGAGCATTTAAGGGGTTAAAGGTTGATGGTAAAGCCATTGTTCCTTTGACTCACTATGAAGCAAGCACCGCCGTATATTCTAATAATGCAAATTATTATACCGACGACAGTGCCACAACGAGTGCGATCAATACCGATAACTTTATCGATGCTATTCAGTTTGTTGCAGACCTATCTCTTGAGGGACTTGCTGCCGACTATGCATCTGCCGCATCTTCGAGTGCGTTGACGAAGTTTGCTTCGCAACAATGTCTTTTCACTTGGATGGGACCTTGGGATATGAGAACTTATTGGGAAAGTCTTTCCTTTGAATTCGATATTATGCCTGTTCCGGTAGGTGAAGCAGAAGGTTCTAAGTCAACCACACTTATCGGTACTGTTGCTTATTCTGTCAGTGCTGCAAGCAAAAATAAAGCCGCAGCCGTATTGCTTGCTAAATGGTTAGCCACCAGTGAAGAAGCCGCTCAAATGAATTATCAACTTGGTCAAGCGATGCCTAATATTCAATCTATGGCAAATAACGAGTGGCTCAATAACGTTGGCCTCGAGGGTATCAAGACATATCCGAAAACAAAGTCTGTATTTATCGATCCGGTAAAAGGAACGGACACGATGACCGGTAAATATCGTCCTTACTATTACACATACGAAAAGACCGCATATGACGATCTAATGGATAAACTCAATCCTGTTTGGGCAGGTCAAAAGACGGCAAGAGAGGTAATATCGAGTTACGCCGATACATACCAAGAAAAACTAACAAGGATACATAAAAACTTAGAATAGAACGGAGGTTTAAGCCGTGCAGGAACTGAATTTATTATATAAAGAAAGACGCCATAAAAGGAAAATGAATGCAAAAACCAAAGAACAGCTCTGTGGCTATCTATTTGTATTGGTTCCTGTTTTGGGCTTTCTTCTGTTCACAGCGTGGGCTTTAGGATATTCGGTATTTATGTCTTTTACCGATTTTAATCCGATAAAAGGAACATACAAGTTTGTCGGATTCCAAAATTACATAGACATATTCAAAGAAGAAAATTTCCGTGATGCGACACTCAATACCATATTGATGCTTTTGAGCATCCCGGTAGGTGCTTTCTTAGGTTTATTGTTGGCTGTGTACTTGAAGAGGCTTGCAAAGGGGAAGACTTGGTTGACCATATTATACTATCTTCCCGCAGTAACCTCGAGCATTGCCGTAATGATAGTCTTTAGAGATCTGTTTAAAAACGGAGAGTACGGACTTATCAATAGCCTATTAGGTACCGATCTTAACTGGATATCCAATGACCCGTGGCTGATAAAAATAGCGATAGTAATCAAAAATATTTGGGGCGGTATAGGTGGCTCGATGATTCTTTATTTGGCGGGCGTCAATAACATTCCCACGTCCTATTACGAAGTAGCTCGTGTTCAAGGTGCATCACATTGGCAACAGTTTGTCGATATAACCTTGCCTATGACCAATAACACATCATTTTATCTTATAGTTACCGGAATAATCGGCGGACTGCAAAGTTATGCCGATAGCCGTGTAATGGGTGGCGGAATGCCCGGTGCAAGAACCATAGTTTATTATATTTGGAATTATGGAATAAACCAATCTCAATACGGTTGGGCGAGTGCCGCATCTGTATTGCTATCCATAGTAATTTTGATTATAACCGTTATTTTGTTTACAAAATCGAATATATTTAGGGATGTGAGAAAATGACGTACAACGAAAATAAGATTTATCAACAGGCAAAAAGAAATAAGATAACTAATCGGACCATGTTTATAGTATCTACCGTTATCGTTTGTATCGGTGCATTTTTGATGCTGTTTCCCTATATTTATATGGTGCTATCTTCTTTGAAAACTCGTCAAGAAATCATCGGATCGGCGTCAATTCTCGATAACTTCTTCCCGGAAAATCCTAACTGGCACGTATTTATAGAGATTTTTACAGGTAACGATAGATATTCCGTACAGCAGTTCAATTTTCTCGGTAGCGTCAAGAATACCATGATAATCGAAATACTCGTTGTACCTATTGGTTCTTTCTTTACCGCTCTTTCTGCGTTTGCATTTGCAAAAATGAATTTTAAGGGTAAAAACGTTATTTTAATGACGCTTTTGGTGTCTATGATGATACCATTCGCAACGGTTATGCTTCCCCAATACAGAATGTGGAGAGAAATCGGATTGATTAATACGCTATGGCCCTTGATAATTCCGGGACTATTTGGTAACGTAGGTATGATGCTATTCTTGATTACCACGATCAAAGCGACCGTCCCCGATTCGCTTATTGAGGAAAGTAGGGTAGAGGGTGCAGGCTGGTTTAGGACGTTTATCACCGTTGTGTTGCCTCTTATAAAACCTGCGTTAATAGCACAAATGCTTTTCTGGTTTGTAGGTATTTGGAACGACTTCTTCGGTCCGAGTATTTATTTGACCGATCCCAATATAAAAACCGTTCAGGTGCTTATCATGGGACTTAATTCGACTGCGGGTGCCGAGGCAGGTGATACGCCCTTTGTTATGGCGGCATCGTTTATATCATCGTTGCCTATCATCTTGATGTTTATCTTTATGAACAAATCTTTCGTGCAAGCGAATGCGAATGCGGGAATTAAGGGGTAGCGTATGAAAAAGAATAGATTAATTGCAACTATTTGGTTAACGGTTATATCCTTGATTGTTGTGGCAATGATCGGATATATTATATATGCGGCTATCGAAAATCCGTATTTTGTAACGAAGGAAGCGGTAACCGTTTGTAATTTCGGTAAGTCGATTTTGAGAAATATTTATAGAGGTGTAGCGTGAAACTTTTTAACGGACATTTAAAGAAAAAAGATGATGTAATAAGCAAACTGCGTCAAGATTACTATAAAAACAAGGTTAGCGAACAAGCTCAAAGAGAAAAAACGAAGCATTTACCCAATCGAGATGGTGCGTTCGTTTGTTTGAATAACATCCAAAAGATTTATCCTAACGGTTATTATAGCGTTGTTGATTTTAACCTCGATATCAAAGAAGGTGAGTTCATTGTTTTGGTAGGTCCGTCGGGATGTGGTAAGACCACAACGCTTAGAATGATATGCGGTCTCGAAGATATTACCGCAGGTAGCCTCTATATTAACGGCGTATACTCAAACGACCTCGAACCTAAGGACAGAGGTATTAGCATGGTTTTCCAAAACTATGCACTTTTCCCTCACCTTACCGTATATGATAATCTTGCATACGGACTTAAGATTAAGAAAATCAAAGCACCGTTGCTCGATAAAGAAGGAAATCAAATTATAGGTATCGACAAAAAGGCTATTGCTGAACTTAATAAGGAGAAACGGTGGTATCTCAAGCATGATCCCTCAAATACCGATGTTATCGAGTTGATCGATCATGATATTTACGAGTATTCTACCAAAGAAATTCCGCTGTTCGTCAAGAGAAAATTAACTAAAGAGGAAATAGACGAAAAGGTTAATAAAGCCGCCGAAATACTTAATCTTGATCAACTTTTGACTCGTAAACCGGCACAACTGTCGGGCGGTCAATGTCAGAGAGTTGCGTTGGGACGTGTTATCGTCAACGAATCGAAGCTTCTTCTTATGGACGAGCCTTTATCCAATCTCGATGCAAAACTCAGAGTTAGCATGAGAAGTGAGATAATTAATCTTCATAGAACCATCAACGCTACTACCGTTTATGTAACTCACGATCAGGTAGAAGCGATGACTATGGCGGATAGAATAGTTATTATGGATAGAGCGCACATTAAGCAAATCGGCACGCCAAAAGAGGTTTATTCCGAACCCAACTGTTTGTTTGTTGCAGAGTTTATCGGTTCGCCCGCTATGAATATTTTTGAAGTTCAAAACTCGGGTGATTCGGTTTGTCTTGACGGATTGCCTATTAAGGGTTATAATGGATTAAGAGAAGAACTTGATCGTTTCTATAATGAAATGGTTGTTGACTTGAAAAATCAACTTGCTAAACTCCCCGAACTTTTCGTCGGCGAGCTTCTTGCGGATGAAGAACGGATCCTTAATGAAAAGATTGCCAAGTTAGAGGAAACCTTGGCATCGGGCAACTATCCGTTAAAATTCGGCGTAAGACCGGATGGAATTACGTTGTCGGAAGACTCAGATGCGTTGATAGGTAAAATAGTATTTTACGAATTGTTAGGAGACCAATATAATATTACGGTAATCATAGGTGGCGAAAAAATGGTTGTGAAACTCCCCGGAACCTTCAAGTTCGAACTCGGTGACGACATTAAATTGAGTTTCAGCGGACATTGCTATCTATTCGATTCCGTTTCGGGTAATAGAATAATATAATTGGAAATAATTATGGATTTTAAACAACTTTATAAAGTACCTACCACTTCGGTCGGTACATTGCCGATGACGAATTACTTCGACATTGTCGACGGATACAAGAAAGAATTATCCAACTGGAAGTATTCTTATCAAGAAAAATTTGACTTTGATTCGGCATTATCGACCGAAGGCCAAAAAAAGGTGACCGTTCCGTATATGGCTGAGCTTAACGGTGACGGTAACCCTTTTTATACTAACGACAGATATTTGTTCCCCTATCTTCCACCGCGTATTTTGATCGATACACCGGCAATGATTTTTGTTCACGAAGAAGATATGGTCAAGGACGACAATGACTCTATACTTCAAATCGAGGGCATAGATAATTGTTATTATCTATTCGTAAACGGTGAATTCGTAGGTTTTTCAAACATTTCGCATGCAGTAAAACAGTTTGATATATCCGATAAAGTTGTTGACGGAAAAAACGAGATAAGAATCATCGCTTTGAAATTCAGCCCTTCTTCCTATCTTGAGGACCAAGATAAAATTAGATTATCGGGTATATTCCGTCCTATATATCTTGTTAAAAGGCCTAAGAATAGAGTAAATAATTTTAGAGTTAATACCGATGTAGTCAATGGTGTAGGTGTTGTTTCGGTTAGTGTTGATAAAAATGCAAGCATTACTCTCAAAGGCTTTGGATTTGAACAGTCTTTTGAGGGCGCCAAGGCACAATTCGAGATTGCGTCGCCCAAGTTATGGAATGCGGAAGAACCAAGCCTTTACGAGTTATTTATCCGCTATAACGGAGAAGTGATTAAGCAAAATGTCGGTATTAGAAAAATCGAAGTTGTAGGTAATAAACTTCTTTTGAACGGTAATTTGATTAAAATGAAGGGTGTCAATCGACATTCTTCAACCATTCAGGGCTACGCCGAATCTGTCGACATTCTCGAAAAAGATTTTCAACTTTTCAAACAACTTAATATCAATGCGGTAAGGACGTCGCATTATCCAGCTACGCCCAAGTTTTATGATCTGTGCGATAAGTACGGTATTTACGTAATAAGTGAAGCCGATGTAGAATCGCATGGTGTAGTAAGACGTGACGGTAGATACGATATGGAAAACTGGCACGAGATATTGGCACATCCCGATTTTCGCGATCAAATTATCGAAAGAGAATTATCTAACGTGATTGGCAATATCAATCATCCGTCGGTCATTATGTGGTCCTTGGGTAACGAATCGGGATTTTGCGATGAGGTTATCGAGTATGCCAAAATAATCAAGGAACACGATTCGAGACCTCTTCACTATGAGGGCGCCTATCGTAACGTAGACGGAAAAGGCTTTTTTGAGGAGAATGTTCTTGATACTTATTCGAGAATGTATCCAAGTATCGAATACTGTGTGGACGAAGTTCCTAAACTTGACCGTCCCTTTGTGCTTTGTGAATATTCACATGCAGCGGGAACCTCTTGCGGTGAACTCGTTGACTACATGAAACCGTTCTATGCATACGACAATTTCTGCGGTGCTTTTATTTGGGAATGGACAAACCATTATGTCGTCAAAGACGGCATAGAATACTATGGCGGAGATTTCGGAGAAGAATTTAACGACGGAGATTTTTGCTTAGACGGAATCGTTAATTTAGATAGAACGGTTACGCCTCAAGTGTGCGAAGTCAAGGAATGCTACGCACCTGTCGAGTACCATGTCGAAAACGGAAGCGTATATATTAAGAACCGCTACGACTTTGTTAATCTCAATAAGTTTACTATCGAAATCGATACGCTTGTAAATGGTAAGATCGTTAATACCGAGCGTAAATGTCTTGACTTAGAGCCTAAGCAATTCACAATACTTTTGAAACAACTTTCGACCGATAATAACTATAATGCTTATAACGTTAGACTAATTGACGGAGAGCAGGTTATTAGTGAACAGAGTATAGTGGTTAAACCTGTCAACTTCGACTTGGATAAAGACTCGGCAGATATCGACGTAGAAGTGGATGACGGTTTATTAAGCAAGCTTTCTTTATCGGGTGAAACGCTTATCTCAAATATGAAATTCAACCTATCTCGACCGTATACCACAAACGATATTGGTTGTCGCGGATATTTCGATTGGCTTAGATTGAGAAATGCTATATTTTATTTAGACGAGGTAAGTAAAAAGGAGAACATTGAAACATACCACGGATATTTAGCATCCAAAGCCCTCAGTCCGTTTTTTGAAATCACCATAACGTACGAACAGTTGGTAGATGAAGTAAAAATCGGAATTAAGGCAAAGAAAACAATGGATTATACCGATCTGCCGAGATTCGGAATTAAACTTGAATTACCCGACGGATATGGCGATATATCTTATCTTGGTTTAAACGGAGAAAGTTACTGTGATAGACATCTTGGTAATGTTTTCGGTTATCATACTATAAGTGTTGACGATAACTATCGAAACATTAAGCCTCAATGTTCTAACGACCATTTTGCAACCAAATACTTGGTAATGGACGAACACAACCTTTGTATTATGTGCGATTCCGATAAGGAATTCAGTTTCTCATATGATTGTTACGACTTAGATGATTATAAACCGCACCGTAACGAAATGAAACAATCGAACAAAAGATACCTTTTTATAGACTATAAGATGAGAGGCATAGGCACCGAAGCTTGTGGTCCAAAACTCAACGATAGATATAAGATATTAGACGAAGATATCGATTTCCGCCTAAGAATCTTTAAAAAGAAATAGACAATACTATTCACCTGAAATACAATAAAATATTACAATCGGTAGTATCTTGTAACAACTAAAACTCGGCGCTCTCTTTGTTGTGTGATGCAATAGAAAAAGTTAAGTTTTAATTGTTACTGATTAGTAGGGGTGATTAGCAATCGCTCGCAAAAAAGCAAGTTATCGCACTTGCTTTTTATTTTGCACTTACTATTGCGCTTTAACGCTCGTCCGCCGTCATACAGAACAGAGAATAGTAGCGTATCATTAATATCATGCTGCGCTAAGTATGACAGCGGATGATGAAACCTCATCAATCAAGAGCATCCACAACTCTTCACTTTTTACTTTTCACGCAAAAAAGCTCTTATAGGCACTTTTTTGTCTTGTCATACTGATCAGAAGACGAAGTCTGTAGTCGAACTGCGAAGCAGTGCAAGGCACAGCCTTACAGTATCTTAATCCAAATTATAAAACGCGGATACAAGAACAAGAACTGTTAACAAAATAGGGACTTGAAATTGGTTGTAATATGGTGTATAATAATTCTATAAATCATTTTAAGCTTTTATAGCTAAATCGGAGAATTATGAAAAAACGCTATATACTTTCGCTCGATGAAGGAACAACAAGCGCTCGTGCGCTTTTATACGATACTAAGGATAAAAAGATAGTATCCATCGCTTCTCAAGAGTTTAAACAAATATATCCTAATCCCGGTTGGGTAGAGCACGATGCTCAAGAAATATGGCATGCACAGCTTACAAGCATGCAGCAAGCCGTTGCCTACGCCGATGTTGATGCCGATGAAATATATGGCGTGGGAATAACAAATCAACGCGAAACCGTTGTCATGTGGGATTCCGAAACAGGTCGTCCTATACACAATGCCATTTGTTGGCAATGTAGGCGTACAACCGACTATTGCGAAGCCCTCAAGGAAAAACACCTCGGTTTTATTAGAGAGCGTACGGGGTTGGTTGTAGACGCATATTTTTCGGGTTCTAAAATCAGGTGGTTGCTTGATAATGTTCCTGAGAGCCGAGAATTGCTATCTGTCGGTAGGCTTAGAGTCGGTACGATAGACACCTTCCTTATTTGGAAACTGACGGACGGTGCGTCATTTGTGACCGATTCGACCAACGCATCGAGAACAATGCTATACAATATAAAAACAAACGATTGGGATGATGAACTTCTTGCCATTTTGGATATACCGAGAGAGATTTTGCCGACCATTGTGCCGTCTTCCGGCGTTGTAGGTCATACAATGCTACTTGGTAAGCCCGTACCGATAGCGGGAATTGCGGGCGACCAACAAGCCGCGTTATTCGGTCAAGCCTGTTTCGATGTTGGTATGGCTAAGAATACATATGGTACCGGTTGCTTTATCCTAATGAATATCGGTAACGAATTTAAATTATCTGAAGACAATTTAGTCACTACAGTGGCATGGAACTTGGACGGCAAGATTACATACGCGTATGAGGGAAGTATATTCAATGCAGGCTCGAGCGTACAGTGGTTGAGAGACGAGTTGTTGCTAATCAAACATGCATCCGACACCGAGCGTTATGCTCTACGCGTACCCGATACTAACGGCGTATACTTTGTGCCTGCGTTTACTGGACTTGGTGCACCGTATTGGGATATGAATGCGAGAGGCACGGTATGCGGTCTTACGCGTGGTACGAATAAGCACCACTTCGTTAGGGCGGTACTCGAATCGATGGCGTATTCCACTTATGACGTCATTCATGCAATGGAAAAGGATGCCGGTAAAATCAAAATACTTAGAGTAGACGGTGGCGCTTCCAATAACAACTTTTTGATGCAATTCCAAGCGGATATTCTCAATGTCAGAATAGAGCGTCCCGAAATAACCGAAACGACCGGATTAGGTGCCGCATACTTGGCAGGCTTGGCGACAGGTGCATATAAGAGTTTGGATGATATAGCCAAAAACGTGTCGTTAGGTAGGGAGTTTGTTCCCGAAATGGAAGAATCGACCGCGCATCAAAAACTCAACGGCTGGCATAAAGCTGTCAAGCGTAGCCTCGATTGGGACGAATAGCGCAATTACAAATGATGTTATGCTTCGCAAAATTAAGGATAAATATATATGTCATTCTGAGCGAAAATTCCCTCTGCCGTCATACCGACTTCCGTCCCGTCATACTGAACGTCTAAAGTATGAATAGCACATCACCATCAATGTCATACTGAGCGAAGTCTGTAGTCGAACCCGATAGGGTGACACGTAGTGTCAGAATCTAAAAATCCATATTACGGCGGACGAAAACCATCTATTAAATAATCCACATAAAAAAACAAGCACATCGGTAAAGGTCCGACATGCTTGTTTTTTTATTTTACTTTTTTGTTAAGATCACCGCATAATCGTTATATAAGAACAAATTGCCCGAATGCTCCTCGTCCGTCAATACATCGATATATTCGCCGTCCAAGGGATAATTTTTAGGGTATCCGGTGGTATTTGCAATAACGGTTATGTTAGAGCGTTCACCTTTTCTTTTGATTACGACCATTCCGTCGTACTCGGTTATCTCAGTTGTTCCGTCTAACGCTTCTGCGTAGTTACCTCTAAATACGCCTAATTGCTTAAAGTGATTGAGAATGCCCATGTTTTCTCTACCCCATGGATACGTCCGTCTATTTACCGGATCTTCTCCGCCCTCTAATCCAACTTCGTCACCATAATAGATGGATGGAATACCGGGGAGCGTGTATTGGAGAATACTTGCTACGAAAAGCCTATCGGTTGCGATACGTTTTTGCTCGCTACTCAATACGTATTCCTTTTGTCTTGCCTTACTCCATCCGTCAAATCTAACACCGGCGAGAGCATTTAGTATTCGTACGGTATCGTGTGAGCCGAGCAACGTCATACAATTATCGAGGTTTTCTTTAGGATAATTTTCAATAATTGACATTACGGAACGTCTAAAATCGGTAGCAGATCCGCCTAAGGCATAATTGATAATTGCTGAACGGAAAGGGTAATTCATTACGCCGTCAAGCTGACCTTGCGTGAAATAGGGACGCAATGAACCATAAGCATATTTTGTGGTCGCATCTTCCCAAACTTCGCCCAAAACGGTTGCTTTTGGATTATCGTGCTTGATTCTCGACACCAATTCTTCGAGGAAATCATTCGGTAGTTCGTCCACAACGTCCAAACGCCAATCAATGTCGTAGGCGTCCCATTTTGCAACTATTCCGTTTTTACCGAAAAGATAGTTGATAAGTTTTTTGTTCTTTTTGTTTAGAGTAGGTACGCAATCGATACCCCACCAACTATGATAACTTCCGTTCTTCTTGAAATAATACCAATCACGATAAGGACTTGCGGAACCTTGATATGCACCGAATGAATCGAAATATCCGTCTTTATTGAAATATACACTATCCGCTCCGGTATGATTGAATACACCGTCGAGCATAACTCTCATTCCGTATATTCTCGCCTTACCCACCAATTCCGCGAACTCCTCTTCGGTACCGACCATCGGGTCTATCATGGAATAATCGGAAGTATTATATCTATGGTTAGAGTGCGATAGGAATATCGGGTTGAGGTATAGAATGGTGACGCCGAGATCTTTGATATACTCGAGTTTATCGATAAGCCCTCTAAGATTGCCTCCGAAGTAATCGTCGGCATGATAAATGCCGTCCTTGCCTGTAACGTTGATGTCATCATCCCAATCGGTATGTATCGTTCCGTAGTCTATAGGTTGAATTTCGCCTACGCGGTTAAATCTGTCGATAAAAACCTGATATATAATGTCTCCGCCCCATCTAAGCGGTGCGGAATAAGCCGAATCGGAAACGGTTAATTGCCATTTAAGATTACTATTTTCACAGGAGTTGCAATCAAGGTCTCTGCCAAAAGATACCTTATATTCGCTATTTTCTCCGTAAAATACCTCAAACGAGTAGTAATACAGCCCCGCGCCGAATATGGAAAGCCTTAAAGTATAGACGTATCCGTCGCATTCTTTATCGAACTTAAAAGGATAACTTCTATATCCCGCATCGGCAAGGTACAATACCAAATTTACCGAAGTTGGACGGTCGCCCGTCATTCTTACGGTAAAGTATTGGTATTCGCCTGTTTTTACCGCTCCGAAAGGAGTTTTATCTTTTAATGAATTATATATCAGCATTATGTGTTTGTTCTTGTGTTTTGTTATTTAACTTTCTTTAGATTCCAAATGCGAGAGCAGTATTCTTCTACCGCTCTGTCTGCGGCAAAGAAACCCGATTGAGCAATATTGACTAAGGACATTCTATTCCATCTTTCTCTGTCTCTATATGCTTGGTCAACTTCGTTTTGGATGTTCGCATAGGAGCGGAAGTCTGCCATACAGAGATATGGGTCTGCCTTAGAACCGTTAAGACCGATTGTCAAAAGATTTGCGAGTTCGGCAAAGGATACTCCGCCGATACCTTCGCGCATATAGTCGATGACTCTCTTGAGGTCGATATCGTTGTTGTAGTATTTGCTCGGTGAATAACCGTTTGATACCATTTCGGCAACTTCGTTTGAGCGGAGACCGAAGATGAAGATGTTATTACTTCCGACTCTTTCGCTTATCTCAACGTTAGCACCGTCCATTGTACCTACGGTAACGGCACCGTTGATCATAAACTTCATGTTACCTGTACCACTTGCCTCTTTACCGGCAACGGATATTTGCTCACTGATTTCACTTGCGGGCATTATAACTTCGGCTAATGAAACTCTATAATTCTCGAGGAATACAACCTTAAGTTTGTCGCCGATGGATTTATCGTTATTGATAACCTTTTCCATTTGGCTGATCATGCGGATAACAAGTTTCGCTACATAGTAACTGGATGCCGCTTTACCTGCGAAAATATATGTGCGCGGAAGTATATCCATATTCGGGTTATCCTTGAGTTTGAGATATAAATCCAAAATATGCATAGCGTTTAGAAGTTGACGCTTGTATTCGTGGATACGCTTAACTTGTACGTCGAAGATGGAGTCTTCGGATACTACAACGTTGTTGTTATCCTTGATATATTTAGCCAATGCCTTCTTATTTTCGGTCTTAATGTCGCCCAATGCATCGAGGAATGTTTTGTCGCCTTGATAACGCATAAGGGGAGATAGGTCAGCGGTTTTGATAAAATCGTCACCGATAGTGTTGCAAAGCAACTCGGTCAAACGAGGGTTAGCTTCGCATAACCATCTACGGTGAGTGATTCCGTTGGTTACGTTTGTAAACTTTTCGGGCGTCATCTTGTACGCATCCTTGAAAACGGTATCGGTCAAAATATCGCTATGCAATGCCGAAACGCCGTTGACGGTGTGAGATGCATACAAGCAAAGGTTTGCCATTTTGATTTCGCCATAGCTCATAATTGCATTTTCGGTAACTCTTTCCCAATCTCCGGGGAAGGCGTTCCAAAGTTCTACGCAATAACGGCGATTCATTTCGCAAATTATTTGATGGATTCTCGGTATTTGATTTCTTACCAAATCTTCGGGCCATTTTTCGAGAGCCTCTGCCATAACGGTATGGTTTGTATAGGAAATAACCTTTTTAATGATATCCCACGCGCTTTCCCATGAATATCCGTATACGTCCAAGAGTATTCTCATCAATTCGGGAATACAAAGTGTCGGGTGCGTATCGTTAATATGAATAGCAACTTGATCGGCTAAATTGTCGAGGTTGGGATTGAATTTTAGGTGATTCTTTATGATAGATTGGATGGAAGCGGATACGAAGAAATATTGTTGTTTCAAACGTAACGCTTTACCTTCGATATGGTTATCAGCGGGGTAAAGAATCTTACTTATAGATTCTGCAAGAGCCTTATTTTCGCTTGCCTTGAGGTATTCACCTCTTGAGAATAACTCCATGTCCAAGTCAACGGGAGCCTTAGCGGCCCATAGCCTTATGCGGTTTACTGCTTTTGTGTGGTAACCGGAAATGTGCATATCGTATGCTTCCGCTAAAATAGTGGTATAACCGGTGTGGTAGATTTTACATTGACCGTTTTCCCAATGCTCGTTAATTTTACCGCCGAAGTGAACTTCGAAGGTTTCTTCCGATCTTGGAGCGAGCCATACGTCTCCGCCTTCTTTTAGCCAAGTATCGGGCATTTCCATTTGCCAACCGTCTACTACGCGTTGTCTAAATATACCGTAATCGTATCTAATTGAAAATCCGCAAGCGGGATATTCATGCGACGTCAAAGCGTCCATATATGCTGCCGCTAATCGACCTAATCCGCCGTTGCCGAGACCTGCGTCGGGTTCGCATTCGTATAAGTCGTTGATATCTATACCCATTCCGTCCAATACTTCGGTTACCGTTTCGGTTAATCCTAAGTTATAAAGGTGGTTTTTGAGAGAACGACCGAGAAGGAACTCCATCGACATATAATAAACTTGTTTTTTCTTTTGTGCACGTATTTCGTGTTTGAAGTCCAAACGCTTATTGACCAATATATCTCTTACAGCCAAACATACCGCCTCATAAATTTGTTTATTAGTTGCATCGGCTATTCTTATGCCTTGATATCTTGAAAGAGATTTTTGAATCAACTCTTGCATCTTTTTTGCCGTAATTTTTTCTACTGCCATTTGTTTCTCCTAATTGTAGTTCAAGATTGTTCTTGAATTTGTTGTTTAATATTTAGATGTTATTTTTTCGTACAATTTGCGATATTCTAAAGCCGACTTTGACCAGTCGAGAGTTTCGCTCATTGCGTTATTAATGATAATATCCCAGTTTTCTTTATCTGTATTATAGGTGTCTATCGCTTGCCAAATCGATGTAAGCATAGCGTGAGCATCGTATTCGTCGAATATAAAGCCCGTACCCTTCTTGGTTTCGAAATCGAATTGCTCGACGGAATCGCCCAATCCGCCCGTCCTTCTAACTACAGGAATGGTGCCGTAATGCATTGCAATCATTTGGCTTAATCCGCACGGTTCGAATTTCGACGGCATAAGGAATATGTCGGAAGCGCCGTAAAGTTTACTTGCAAGGTCTTTGGAAAATCTGATAATAACTCTGAGTTTAGCGCTATATCTACTTTCTAAATTCTTAAAAGCATGCTCGAATCTTTCTTCTCCCGAACCCAATATAATGAGTTGAATATCGCTTGCAAGCAGTTCTTCTGCAACTTGAAGCACGAGATCTAATCCCTTTTGGGTGGTGAGTCTCGATACGATAGAAATCATCGGTCTATCGGGTTTGAAGCTTAAATCGAGTAGGCTACACAACTCTTTTTTATTTTCGAGTTTATCCGCTACCGTTTCGATGGAATAGTTTTTAAATAGAGATGTGTCGGTCATCGGATCGTATAGCTCGGTGTCGAGTCCGTTAAGTATACCCGATAACTTGTATTCTCTTTGTTTAAGAATATCATCGAGACGATAAGAGAAGAAGGGGTCTAATATTTCTTTCGCATACGTCGGGCTTACGGTATTTACCGCATTCGAGCACTCAATTGCGCCCTTCATGAAATTGGTACATCCGTCATATTCGACGAGCGAAATTTTATCATAGGGCAATCCGCATATTTCGCTTGCGAGCGACATATCGAATTTACCTTGGAATTCTATATTGTGAATGGTGAATAACGTTCTAACATTTTTAAGTTTCTCCGAATGACGATAGAAGACATCGAGATATACGGGAACCAAACCTGTTTGCCAGTCGTTACAGTGAATTATTTCGGGATCGAAGTCTATTACGAGAAGTGCTTCTAAAACGGCTTTACAGAAAAACGTAAATCTTTCGCCGTCGTCAAACAGTCCGTACATGCCTTTTCTCTTGAAATAGTATTCGTTGTCGATGAAGTAATAGGTTACATTGTCGCTAATAGCCTCATAAATGCCTACATATTGATTTCTCCAACCTAAACGAACGAAGGTTTTACCGATAAACTTAAGTGTTTGCGCATATTTTTTAGGTATGTCCGAATACATCGGAAGTATTACCCGCGCTTCAACGTTATTTTCTTTAAGTGCTTTCGGTAGAGCACCTGCTACATCTCCCAATCCGCCAGACCTTATAAAAGGGGAAGCTTCGCCGGTGACGAAAAGAACCTTTATAACTTTATTTTTCTTATTTTTTACCGTACGAGGCTTAGTGCTCGTTGATTTTGTTTTTGCCATACTTTTTTCTCCTCGGAACAAATCCATGTTGTAGAATACTTATTAATTTTTGACAATCGGGCGACCTCTTATAAGAATCGCCCGTTAAATAATAAAATATATTTATAAAAGTGTCAATAAATTTTTTAACCTTAGTTAATCAATTTTTCCGTTTTCTTATAAAAATCGACTTTTTAGACCGTTTTATCCTTTACTATTACTACGGGATAGCTTTCATATCCCGATATTTCCTTATTTTCTCTAATGACTACGTTTTTGTCGGTTATGGTGTAACTGACTCTTGCGTTTTCACCGATTACACCTCGTTCCATGACAATGCTGTTTTTGACGACTGCACCTTTTTTGACCTTTACACCACGGAAAAGAATGGAATTCTCCACTACGCCGTCTATGATACATCCGTCTGCAATTAGACTGTTTTTGACATTGGCATTTTTGCGATAAATGGTAGGAATACTATCTTTAACCTTGGTATAGATTACGCCGTCACCGTAGAAAAGTTTATTTCTAAGGTCGCCGTCCAACAACTTGAGGCTTTCGTAGTAATATGATTTAACATCGTCGATTATTGCAACATATCCGTCTACAGGATATGCGTATATATTCAGTTCGTCTTGCTTCGCTGTTAGAATATCCTTTTCGAAATCGTAATATCCGCGTCCGTAATGATATTCCACAAGTTCCATCAATAAATCTTTCTTGATGAGGTATACGTTAAGACCTACTTGCTTCTCGTCCGAACCGGCCCTCTCGCTGATATAAATATCGTTGACCTTGCCGTTTTCGTCCGAGCGAACGACCACGCGACGTGTATTGGTCGTTAACGACTTATAGGTCATCATTGTGATGTCCGCACCTGTTTCGATGTGGCGCTTTAACATCTTCTCGAAGTCGACATTCATGGCTACGTTGCTGTTGGACAAAAGTATGTATTCGGCGTCGTTGTGGTTGATGAAACCTTGAATGCTATATAAAGCCTCTATTTTTCCTTTATATTTTTCGCGTGAAGCGTTAAGGACGAAGGGCGGGAATACCGAAATACCGCTGTTCTTACGGTTTAAATCCCAATCTCTACCCATTCTGATGTGGTCCATAAGGGAAGAGTAGTTACTTCTGGTGACTATACCTATGGTGGTTATACCGCTGTTGACGAGATTGGATAGAGTGAAGTCTATCAATCTATACCTGCCACAGAAAGGCAAACTTGCGGTCGTTCTATGTATAGTAAGTTCGTTAAGTTTAGATTCGTTATCGCTTGCGAATATTACGCTCATCATATTATTCATACACTATTCCTCCGCATCAATCATCTCACCGGCTTTTATGGTTTTGCCGTCGCCAACTTTGGCGTTCGGTCCTATTAAGGCAATAGCCCATTCTCCCTTGACTGCGCTCTTTAGCATCTCGCCGATTTTGGCATTAGCACCGATTTTGGCGTTTTCTCCGACTATGCTAAAGTATACCTCTGCACCGTCCATAACTTCTGCACCCGGGAAAATAACCGAGTTATATATCTTTGCTCTATGTCCGATTTTAGCACCGTGCGAAATAATACTGTCCTTGACATCTCCGCAAACAACGGCACCTTCGCTGATTATTGCATTCGATACCGATGCGCTTGACGAAATGTAGTGGGGCGGTTGTGCGGCGCTTCTTGCATATATACGTCTGCTTGCATCCCCGCCGATATCGAGGTCGCATTCGTCGTCTATCATATCCATATTGGCTTCCCAAAGGGAAGAAACGGTACCTACGTCCTTCCAATATCCCTTAAAGGTGAAAGCATATAGATTTTTACCGTCGTTTAGCATTGACGGAATGATATTTTTACCGAAATCGTTTTCGCTGTCGGGATTAGCTTCGTCGTCGATAAGGTATTGTCTTAATATGCTCCAATTGAATATGTATATACCCATCGATGCTTTAGTGCTTCTTGGATTCGCGGGTTTTTCCTCGAACTCTTCGATTTTGTTGTTATCGTCGGTATTAAGTATACCGAATCTATGCGCTTCGTCAATGGGTACATCGAATGCTGCGATAGTGCAATCCGCTCCGTTTTTCTTATGCTCCTTAAGCATTTCGGAGTAATCCATCTTATAGATGTGGTCGCCTGATAAAATAAGCACGTATTCGGGGTCGAATCTATCTATAAACATAATATTTTGATAGATCGCGTTTGCTGTTCCTTTGTACCATTCGCCCGATTTTCCTCTTACGTACGGGGGCAAAACATAGACACCGCCGTTAAGTCTGTCAAGGTCCCACGGCTGACCGTTACCAATGTACTGATTCAGCTCAAACGGTTGATACTGAGTCAAAACGCCTACCGTGTCGATACCCGAATTGATACAATTCGAAAGCGGAAAGTCTATGATTCTATATTTTCCGCCAAAGGGTACTGCAGGCTTGGCAACCTTTTTGGTCAAAACTCCCAAACGGGTTCCTTGACCGCCTGCAAGAAGCATTGCAACGCATTCCTTTTTGTTCCTCGAACTCATTATTATCCTCCTGATATTGGCGAGCGGATCGCCATATGATTATTTTATTACGACTTATTGTCGCTTGGATTACTTAGTTTTAGTTGATTTTTTAGTTGACTTTCTTTTAGGTGTAGTCGGTTTTTCGAGTGGCTTTTCGACAGGTTTTTCAATTGTTTGCTGTGGTGTCGATTCTTGTTTTTCTTGATAACGCACCGGCTCGAAATAAATGGCGTTATAGCCTTTTAGATCGAGGGTTATATGATACGGTTCTCCGTCTACGCCTCCGTCCTGTGCACTGATTATTCTGCCGTTGGCAACGGGATAATCTCCGCCGTATATATTGTCGAAACTGTCGATTAAAACTCTATAATCACACTTTTCGGGCACGCCGAGCATGAAGTCTTTACGGTATACCGGCGAGAAATTGAGCAAGTTGAATACATAATTACCGTTATTGCCGATACGCATAAACGCCAATATATTACGAGCGCTATCGTTGACGGATAGCCATTTGAAACCCGAGTAGTCGGATTCTCTCTCAAACATTGCGGGGTTGTACTTATATAGCGCATTCAAATCTTTGACGTAACGCAACAATCCTTGATGTTTCGGGAAATCGAGCAACATCCAATCAAGTCCCTTATTTTCGTTCCATTCGTTGAATTGACCGAATTCTCCGCCCATGAAGATGAGTTTTTTACCTGGATGTCCCATTTGATATGCATAATAGGTCTTTAGCCCTGCAAATTTTTCGTCATAACTACCCTGTTGTTTGTTTATAAGCGAGCCTTTGCAATGTACGACTTCATCATGAGATAGAGCCAAAATATAGTTTTCATTGAAGGCATACACCATAGAGAATGTCATATTATTATGTACCGATTGTCTAAATATAGGATCGGTCTTGATGTAACGCAAGGTGTCGTTCATCCAACCCATATTCCATTTGAAGGTGAATCCCAATCCTCCCGAATAGGGGGCTTTGGTAACTCCTGCAAAGGATGTCGACTCCTCGGCGATCATTTGAACACCCTTAAACTTCGTCATAATGGAACTATTTAATTCTTGTAGGAAGGATACCGCCTCGAGATTGGTATTACCGCCGTAAATGTTTGGAATCCATTGACCGGGACCGCGACCGTAATCGAGATAGAGCATACTCGAAACAGCGTCCACTCTTATTCCGTCCATATGGAATGTGTCTACCCAGTAGTGAGCGCTCGATATCAAGAAAGAGCGAACTTCGTTTCTACCGTAATCGTACACTACTGTACCCCATTCGGGATGCTCTCCCTTTTTCGGATCGGCATATTCGTACAATGGGCCTCCGTCGAAACGATATAGTCCGTACGCATCCTTTGGAAAGTGTGCGGGAACCCAGTCCATAAATACGCCTATACCCGCTTTGTGGCATTCGTCTACAAAATACGCCAAGTCATCGGGCGTACCGAATCTCGATGTCGGTGCATACATACCTGTGCATTGATATCCCCACGAGCCTGTGAATGGGTATTCCGTCAAGGGCATAAGTTCGACATGGGTATAATTCATTTCTACAAGATACGGAATCAATTCTTCGGCTAATTTGCGATAGCTATAGCAATTACCGTCGGGGTATCTACGCCATGAGCCTGCATTGATTTCGTAAATATTCATCGGGCTAACAAACGGATTATAATTTTCTCTTTTCTTTATCCACTCGTCGTCGGACCATTCGTGACGCATGGTGTACAGCCTACTTGCATTTTCGGGCGGTGTTTCGGTGTGTATTGCATACGGGTCCGCCTTTAATACCGTTTTACCGTCCGAACCTTTGACTGCAAACTTATATCTATCGTACTCGTTGGCATTTTCTATAAACGCTTCCCAAATACCTACCGATATTCTATTCATATGATGTGCATCGGGATTCCATCCGTTAAAATCGCCTACTACAGAAATTTCCTGAGCATTGGGTGCCCAAACATGAAAAAGCCAGCCACTCTTGCCGTCGACTGAAACATATTTTGGACACATTAATTTATAGCTTTCGTGATTGGTTCCTTGATGAAATAAATAAATTGGTACTGAATCGTTTTCTAAAAGCATAATTACTCCTTTAAAACCATAGAATAATCAAACCGCCTGTGCGACTTAATTTTTGTTTTATTACGCTATAGTTTTATTTTATCATATCAATTTGCTTTTTGCAATATCCTTTTTTTAATTTATTATATTTTTATTAAACAATATACATAAAATTTTGGAGGTTTTTGTGTCTAAATTCCTTAAAAAAGGATTTTTTTTGTAAAAAAGTTAACAATTTAGATTTTTTTGTAAATTGCATTTTTTGCTTTATATGTGTCGCTACGCAACATCCGTTCTTTTCCGTTTTGGTCAATTATATAAAGTTCGCTTGTCGTTCCCTCGATGCCTCGAGAAACTTGGGTGTATCCGATGGTTGAATACAATATATTGCCTTCTTCGTCGGTATTTATAAAAGGCGTTCGGGCGGTAACTACCGATTTTAAAGTGAAGCACCCTTGTATTTCGCCATATATTTTGACTGAAAGTCGGTTGTTTTCAACAAAGGCAAAAACATATATGTTATGATCGGTTGAATTGGTAAATATAAAATCACTATATTCGGATACCATTGCATCCCTTGATGGTTCGACGTATTTTGCGGGATAAGAGTGCCTTGCCACCCTTTTCGTTTTTAATCCTGATAGCAAAACGGCATTGTATAGCGTGGTCGATAATTGGCACACACCTCCGCCGACGCCTAATGTGTATTCGCCGTCCGTTATTACTGTCGACTCCTTAAATCCGCGTGCAGTTGTCCTTGCGCCGACCGTGTCGTTAAAAGAAAAGTCGGAACCTGAAGGTATAACTATTCCGTTTATGAATGACGATGCCAATTGAATATTGTAAACTCTTTCTTCGGAAGAATACCCGAGGTCTGTGCTAAACGACGCCATTAATTCTGTTTGGTTTTTAAGTTTTTCGAGAGTGACGACGGGCGGTGCTTCTTGGTAATTAATGTGTGAACTTGTTCCGTCGAGAACCTTAGCAATTGCTAAACACGCTTCTTTTTTATCGAATATTTTTCCGTTTTTGCCCGCTATTAATTCGAGGCAGTGGCCGTCTTTGTCTATCTTTACCGTTGCGTCAATCGGTTTTATTTCTTTTAATCGCAATGTGTGATAATAAGCCGTTCCTAAGTTTGGGGATAGGTAATTGAGTATGTTTTCTCCGTCAAGCCCGGTGTCGAGTTTCTCTTTTACAAATTCGTAAACACCACCGATTTTGAGCCTAACGTCATCTTCTATTTGAGGCGGTGAAAAACTGTCGTTATTGTTTATGGTAAGAATCGCATTATCTTCTCCTTGTGCGTTAAACTGCGGTACGCATATAAGAATAAGTGCTAACATTATAATGCTAACGAAGGAGCAAAAGAACTTTTTCATAAGTTTAGTATTTGAATATAATATTTTTTTATAATTTATTTATCCAAAAGAACGCGTCAAAAGAATTGTAAAAAGTAGTTTAATGTTGTATAATATATTGAATCAAGTTGAGTCAGGAGTTTTTATGAAAAAAATTGGCATTGTAATTGCAATGAATCGTGAGTCGGGTTTACTTGAATTGTTTCCCGATTATCAAAAAGAATTTGTTTGCGGTATTCCCTTCTATGTTTTCGAAGCGGGGGCTAATAAGGTTATATTGACGACTTGCGGTGTCGGCGAGGTTGCCTCTTCGAGTGCAACGGCATTGCTAATCGGTTACTTTGGCGTAGGAGAGATTATCAATTACGGTTTTGTCGGCTCGTTGAAATGTGAGTTGCCCATCAATATGGTTATAGGTGTAAGCGAAGTCGTGCATACCGATATGGATCTTACCGCATTCGGAAATGTAATAGGACAATATGACGAAAGAGAGGACGTAACCTTCAAGTCTTCTCGAGAACTTACTTGCGAGATACTCGGTAATGATGTATTTTTCGGCATTCTTGCGTCTGCCGATAAATTTGTATCGAAGGGAGAAGTAAAAACCGCTATAGCCCAAACTTTCGATGCCGATATTTGCGATATGGAAGGCGCAGGTATTGCCGTTGTGTGTACGCGCGCAGGTATTCCGTTTGCCTTGATTAAAGTCGTGGTTGACGGCGTAGAAGAGGATTGCACAGACTCGTTTTCCGCCAATAGCGTATTCGGAGTTGACGGTGCCATAAAGTGTATTTCTACATACCTTAAAAAATAGTCATGGCATTTGAACTAAGAGAAAATGAAAGGCTTGACGATTTAGGAAACGGATTAGCCATAATTCAACAGCCCGATGCGTATTGTTTTACGTCGGATTCCGTTCTTTTGGCTAATCTTGTGCAAACATCTGCTAAAAGCGTGGTCGTTGACTTGTGTAGCGGATCTGGAATAGTCGGTATTTTGGTGAATACTAAGAATCACCCTAAGCATACATATTGTTTAGAACTGCAAAGTTACCTATGTGATTCTGCCATAAGGAGTATAGCGTATAACGGATTAACTAATATCTCGGTTGTACAGTGTGACGTGAAAGAATCTGCCTCGATTTTAGGGAGAGAATTTGCCGATATTGTAACCGCCAATCCGCCTTATTATAGACTAAACGAGGGGAATATGTCTGACGATATGCGAATCGCCGTTTGTCGCCACGAATTGGAACTCAATTTGAAACAACTTGTAGAATCGACATACAGTCTTTTGAAATACGGCGGAAGATTTTATGTAGTGTACCGTGCGGATAGGTTGGCGGAACTAATTACCGAGTTGTCAGTTCATAAATTGGAGCCTAAGGATATTATTTGTGTACAACCTGCCGAGGGGAAAGAAATAGACACCGTACTTGTCGTCGCTAAAAAAGGTGCCGAAAAGGGCGTGCGCGTAAAAACCTTGTTGCGGAAGGATATAGAAAACGATTATTCGATACTTAAAAAGAAATAAAATAGGAGATAGTGATGTTATACATAGTCGGTACTCCCATAGGAAATATGAAGGATATTACCATTAGAGCGCTTGAAGTTTTACGCTCGGTGGACTTGATTATTTGCGAAGACACGAGGCATAGCCTTCCCTTTTTGCATAATTACGAAATCAAAAAGCCGTTGCGAAGTTATCATAAGTACAATGAAAAAGAAGAAACTCCTAGAATTATCGAAGAACTTAAACAAGGTAAAAACATAGCGCTTATCAGTGATGCGGGTATGCCTTGTATAAGTGATCCCGGCGGTATACTTGTTCAAGCGGTAAGGCAAGATGGGTTGGATATAAGCGTTGTCCCCGGTCCTACTGCGGTTGCAAGTGCAGTAGCGCTTTCGGGCTATTCGGAAGGCTTTGTATTTATAGGCTTTTTGTCCGATAAAAACAAAGTGGCAGAATCACAGATAATGCCGTTTGTTAGTTCTCCTTTGCCTTTGGTTTTTTACTGTGCCATGCACGACTTAACTAAAACTTGCGATTATCTTCTATCTAAGCTTGGAGACCGTAAACTGACCGTTGTTAAAGAGCTTACGAAGATGCACGAAACGGTGTTTGAAACGACTTTATCTAAAGGATACGATGGTGACGAGCGTGGTGAATTCGTTTTCATAGTAGAAGGTAAAAATGCTGATTCCGTAGCAGTAAAAATGACGCCGTTAGAGCATCTTAAGTCATATATGGATATGGGTTTATCTAAGAAAGAGGCAATTAAAAAGGTTGCCGACGAAAGAGGAGTAAGGAAGGACGAAATATATAAAATAGCATTGGAGCTTGACGATAAATGAGATTGACCTATTGGGAAAAAACCGATAATTCGGGTATGATATATCCGCTTATATTGACTTTGTCCGCACAAAGTAATTTTGAGTTTTGTATCACCCTTTCGGAAACGGTGGAACCGGAACTTTTACGTCAAGCGTTAGTCAATGCTTACGAGCGTTTTTCGTATGCAAAGGTGGAGCTTCAAAATAATTTTTTCCGATCTTGTTTTGTGGAAAACAATGCGAATGTTGTTGTTCATAAAAATAACGGTAAAATTTTAGGTCGAATTAACTTCGTTAAGAATAATAATTATCTTGTAGAGGTTTCTTACGTCGAGCGTGAAGTTCACTTAAAAATATTCCATTCTTTATCGGACGGTACGGGCGCTTTTGTTTTTGTCAAATATTTGCTTATCGAGTATGCTCACTTGAAGGGTGTTGAGGTCCACAACGATAACCCTGTCGAATTAGAGGGTGAGCACGAAAATGCGTATGATAAATATATAGACAAATCGGTTGGGAGAAAAGGACTACTTAGCGATGCAAAGGCACCCGCTCTTCAAATTAAGGGCAAGTTTTTTAGAACAGACGGATTGGGCTTGATTATAGGGGACATCCCTCTTGAAAAAATTCACGCACTAAGTAAACAATACGGTTGTTCTATAACGGTATTTTTGGGTGCCGTCGTTATTGAAACGATAAAAGAACTTTATGGTAACAAAAAAAAGAAACCGTCCTTGTTTTTTCCGGTAAACTTGCGTAAATTTTTCCCGTCAAATACTTTGTTGAACTTCGTTACATCGGCTAAGTGTGTGTTAAGTGCTCAAGATATGAGTTTAGAGGAAACAATTGCCGAACTCAAGACTGTGCTGAAAGAGCTTTTAAATGCAGCCAGCCTTAAACGCGCACTTCTACTTGCTTCGACCATTGCTTCTAATCCTATTACAAGGTTTTGCCCCTTCTTTTTGAAAAGACAGTTGATTACCTTCGGTAGAGAACTTACTACACAAGGGACTCAGACTATGATTATTTCCAACCTCGGAGAGTTTGTATTACCCGATGAAATTAAGCCTATGGTTGAGGGCATCAATTTTTATTTGAATTGTAATCGTCGAACGCCTGTAAATATGTCGGTAAGTTCGTATAACGGTACGCTTTCGGTTTGTTTTACCAGGCACATTGTTGAAAGGAAAGTAGAAAAATTATTCTTTGAAAAAATGAGAGCATTGGGCTTGGATTTTGAAATCCGATCAAATTATAGGGAAGATCAATATGGTTTGTGATAAATGCGGTTGTAAAATAAAGGGCGAACCTGCTAAGTGTCCGCTTTGCGATAATGTTTTTGATGAATCGAGAAATGTAGTCAAAAAGCCTAAAAGGGTTAGTACATATAAGAAGCCCTTTACTTTTATATATTTCCTGACGACCGTTGCACTTGCTTGCTTGGTTTTTGTTACTTGCGAAATATTGGATTGGAACAGAACAGCGTTTTGGTGTTCGGTATATTCTCTTTTCCCGCTATATTATATAGTTCGCCATACTATATTGGGAATGCGCAATCCTGCATCGAAAATTACCGGTTTATCTTTTGTAATTGCTTTGTTTAATATTGCATTACTCGAAACATCACAAATATATAGTGGCTACTATTATATGTTTACTTCATATCAGGTTGTAATGTTCGTAATAACAGCGATACTTATCTTGTCCGATTTTAAAACGTATTATCCGTATATGTCTTGCTTCTTTAATTATGCATTGACTTCGTGGATTCCGTTTGTGTTTGCTTATACTCGTTATACCAAATATTTATATCCGCTTATTGTTGCAATAATCGAAAATCTATTCACTTTATATTTCGTAATACGTTATCCGAAAGAAATGTGGAATCAAGTGAGACGTTTCTTTGCATATTGATAATGCTCTCAAATATTCATTGAAAAGACACCAAATTAAGCGTAAGCGATTCATCATGTCATTCTGAGTCCGCCGTCATACTGAGCAAAGCGCAAGCGAAGTCGAAATTCGATTTATCTATATTATTCACAAACCCGTAAGGGCGACGTAACGCGTCGGTACCTAAATCCGTATAAAAAATGACGCAACTTTGATATTGTTGCGCCATTTTTTAATAGGTACTAAAAAATGACAAACTGTTTCATTGATTATGATAATAAATTACAATAGAAGCGCTAATTGGCGCATTCCTCCGACATTCAGGTTAATGTTATTATCTTTATTAATTTTTTCCTCCAATTTAATACAGCATATAGCAATATTATCGAAGGTATCGCTTTCGTTTAAAAGCGAAAAATTAAAATTATTCAAATAATTATTGATATGATCGATGACATTTTTTGTATTTTTATAAGAACAAAAATATGATGCTTCCATCATTGAATAAAGTATAACTTGTTCTCTGGAATTTATATCATAAATATTTTTTTTCAAAATACCGCCAAGGGCGTTATCAAATTTATCCGATTCGGTAAATAAAATTTTAAATACAGGAGCATTCTTAAAAAGAGAGTGAATACTACAATCGTTAGAATATTTAGAGTTGTTTGTCGATAATATATCCAATAATTTACTGGCAATTTTTTTCGCATCATCGATATTGTCGACTTCGGCAAACGATTTTAGAAGCGAAGTTGCTTCTTTCTTGAGAATAAACGTCTCGATATTGGTTAATTCTTGTTTAGCACCTTTAATAAAGGCGTTTGCCGATATTTTGCCAATACGAATAATGCTTAGTGTCGAATTGCTATCTTTGTTTGACACGGTTTTTGCCGTATTCCTCGGCATAATGTTAGTGTTCATAATTTACTCCTTAGTTCTCTGCGTAATCATAGATATTTAGATCTAATACTCTAATAGGTATCATTTTGGCGTTTGTCAACTATTTAGAAGCAATTTTTTTTTCTAAAAATTTTTAAAACATACAAAACACATTATTTTGGGGAATGGTTGTGATTCAATCGAAAATTATAATTGATCAATTTTAACGGAAGTTTCGATAATGAAAATAATGAATATATTAATAAGGATATTATTATATATAATAAATATAGTACTTATATAAAGAAAATATTTAAAAAAAAATAAAAAATAAAATATTTGAAAAATGTCGAAAAAACGCTTGACAAAATGGGAATAAAATGAGATAATCATCGCATTCGTATAACAAAGGAACGGATTTGCATCCGTTTTTTTATCGGAAAACATCTTTATAGTCTGAAGTAAAATGAAGACAAAAAACGAATAAAAAGTTTTTTCAAAAAAGATGAAAAAAAAGATAAAAAAACTGTTGACAATCAAAATCCCTTGTGGTACAATAACTGCACTGTCAAACGAAAGGACAGTGAATTGCAACTTGAAAATTGAACAGAAAGGTAAAAGCGAGTGTGT
>CAYMNK010000013.1:0-15487 GCA_964391805.1 uncultured Christensenellaceae bacterium
ACTTAGTAGGAAAATTGCTGTAGTGTAAAAAATGCACGTATTATGACAATACATGAACAAATGAACGATTTTTTGTCATTTGATGAACTTTTTAATTAAACGAATGTTGACATTCTACCTATTTGAGTTTATAATATATTTAAAAAAATGCATGTATTGTCATAATACTTGTATTTTTGACAAAAATCATCACTTTTAAGGAGGCACTATGTTAAGCAATCTCTACAGTAACGCGTTTTCATTTCAGGAAAAACAGGCTTATAACGGATTACTTGATGCAATTAATAATAAAAAGGCTTCATACGAAGTGATTGGTTTATCGGCTGAAAGCGCTAAAAAGGTATGGACTGCAATTAAATTGGAAAAACAAACATTTTATTATCCTGCATTAGCATGCCATTACGAATCAACCGGAAACGGAATCAAGTATATCTTAGAATATATCAGGATTGATTCCGCTCGCGCAGAAAAGAAATTTTCAGACATTATCAAAAAAATTGAAAAATCAATGCCAAGCAACTCGTCCGAATGGGATGTTTGTAAAAGTGTTTTTGACTATATAGCAAAGAATGTAACTTATGATAGAAGTATTTACCAAAAATACTTAACCGAAAGCAATGCCGGTACACTTAGACCGAAGGACTTTGTAGAAAAATATGGACAAGCCTTCTCTGCATACGGAGTATTGA
Source organism: uncultured Christensenellaceae bacterium (assembly GCA_964391805.1). Classification (GTDB taxonomy): domain Bacteria; phylum Bacillota; class Clostridia; order Christensenellales; family CAG-1252; genus RUG14300. Next base: position 690 of record CAYMNK010000013.1, read on the forward strand.
CAACAGGTGTCGGCGTATGCGAGGGAATTTCGAAACTATTCAAACTGATTTGCAAAAAACTTGGTATCGACTGTGTATGTTTAATGGCTACCCATAAACAAACAAGAGGTCCGCATATGCTCAATGCCGTAACAATCGACGAAACACCATATTTAGTAGATCCGACATCGGGATTGGTGTCCGAGGGCTTGCCCATAGTGGATTATTCGCTATTTATGGTATCAAGGGAAATAATAAACATGTACTACGAGATAGATGAAGTTTTCGATAATTGTAACGACAATTCGTTAAGTTATTACGAAAAAAATCATCTTGTATTTCATACGCGCAAAGCACTTAGAGAATATCTTTGTGCATATAGAGCATATCGAAATGACTATACCGTTCGTGTGCAATACATAAGCGATAAAGAGAAAATAAATGATGATGACTTGCGAGAAATGTGTCAAGAAATATTGAGCTATCATCATAAAGATAATGAATCGATACCGTCCACGACGGAAAATGGATTTTTTACGGGAACAATTAGTAAATAGGAGGATGAAAATGGATAACAATAGCAAAATGAAGTGGCAAATCGACCTCGATACTTATTATCCGATATACAATTCCTTTATCTTAGAAGGATATGTTGACGATAATCAGCCGTATGAAGAGGGCGAGAAAATCAAGTATTGCAGTTTATGCGATTACATCGTAAATCAATTCAATAAACATCCCGATCGTGAGAAGAGAAAACGCGTAATTATTTATGATCCAACCGAATCAGAGGATAGACGTTTCCATATCTGCGATGACAGGTTCGAAAGAGAAACGGAAGAAGCTGAAGAAGGCGAAGCCCCAAAGGTTAAGATGATCTATGATTCTGCAAAATCTCAACATTTTTGGGATCTTCAGAATGCTACCGACCTTGATAAGATGTTGATAGATCACAGCTCATCGGGAGCATCCCTCGACCTTTCAATAATGCACTATGCCCTCACGGAAGCTCAACGTATCGACGATGAGGATAGATCCGAGTCTTTAAAAGAATCTTATCAGAAGATTAAGGACGCAATTGATAATGATTCGGAACCCAGCGGTTATTTATTTGTTATTAAAATGACCTCGAGACTTCTTACGCGTGACGGACAAGGCGGTGGTCTAACAGCCGAAGAACTTAGAATTTTCAGACAACTACTAAATACCATTCAAAGTATCGATAATTGCGCGGTAGATGTAGATCGCCCGCACAAACTTATTATACTTGCCAACCAACTAAAGGATCTTCCTTCCTGGTTCACAGACGAAGTTTCCAATCCATTCGTCAAGATTATCAACATATCAAAACCAAGCGAAGAAAACAAGTTAGCATTCTTTAATGAAATACTTTCGGACGAGTGCTTCTGCACCGAGTTTCTTGACCAATATAGCAGAATAGATGACGAAGATAAAGCGCGCAATAAAGCGCGCAATCCACAGTCAACACGTCGTAATCCCATACAAAAGAAATTTTTGGCATATACCAACGATTTTACCATGAATATGTTATTACGTTATCGTGCATATCTCAAAGACAGCTTAAGCCGTCATGAACAAGACCGCAACTATAAGATTCTTACCGATCCTAATAAGATAGGATTTTCTTTGTCGGAATTTAGAGTAGGTAATATGAGCAATCCGTGGGACGACGAAGAGAGAATTATACAATTGCTTCATATTAAAGATAATGTAAGCAGAAAAATAAAGGGACAAAATCTCGCATTACAAGCAGCACAGGATATACTTACGAGGGCAACCATAGGTCTCGATCGCGCCAAAAACCCTAACGCGCCCCGCGTGGTACTCTTTTTGGCAGGTCCTACAGGTACCGGTAAAACCGAATTGTGTAAACAAATAGCCAACTGCGTCTTCGGTAGCGAAGAGCGTATAGTTAGATTCGATATGTCAGAATACGGACAACAAGAGTCGGATCAAAAATTATTCGGTGCGCCTCCCGGATACGTAGGATACGAAGAAGGCGGAAAATTGACCAATGCAGTCAAAAAAGAACCCTTCTCTTTGATACTTTTTGACGAAATAGAGAAAGCACATAAATCGATACTCGATAAGTTCTTACAAATTTTGGGTGACGGCAGATTGACCGACGGTAAAGGCGAAACTGTGCGCTTTACCGACTGTATCATAGTTATAACATCTAATGCAGGTGTAAACAAATTCGAAGGTCTATCCGAAGAACAAATCGTAAATCTTATGAATGGCGAAGTTGCTCCCGAAGGTGAAATGGGAATTGCAGAAGTAGCCGAGTTAGAAAACGAAGGGCTGTCCAAAAATGCAATATATGAACAAGTACGCACCCACCTTAGATATAATGTCAAGGCTTATTTTCACTGCGAATTAAAGCGTCCCGAACTATACGGACGTATCGAAGATTCTCTCGTCTATTATAACTATATCGGTAGAGATTCGGTAAGAGAAATTGTAGAATCGACCATAAACGATTCGGTAAAATCCGCACGAGAATCGATGCAAGTTAATTTTGACAATACATCATTATCTACTATCAAGGAAAAAATAACAGATTACTGTCAAAGTACTAAAGTTAGATCCTTAGGTGCCCGCGGTATCATAAAGAACACCGAAAAATTATTCACCGGAAGTTTATCAAATCATTTATCAGATTATATTAGACAGGAAAATGGACTAAGCCGCGCCGATTTGGTAGGAAAAACGCTCTATTGTTCATGTAGTGTCGAACATATAGAAAGCGCTAACGACATTGAGTGGAAGTAAAAATGAAACTATTTAGTGATAATGTAACCGAATTATTTAAGCTTGCGTTAGAAATAGAAAAAGAGATAGACCCAACCTCCGCCTTGGAAATATGTAAAACAATCATAAAAAGCGAAGCAATAGAAGGCAATGTCGATATGCTTGAATTGTTTTATGGAAAAACCATATATTCCAAGATGGAGCAAAATCTTAGGAACGTCAGCGATGCAATAAATATATGTTTCATAATTGCCTGTGCAAAAAAGGCTTATAATTTAATACGCGATAAAAGCAGTAACGACATTGCTTCTAAGTCAAACGAAACATCTTATGAACTTGATGATTTCTTTAGATGGGTATGCTCCGCTAATCGAAGAATCGTTTTTGAAGATTGCGAACATTTCGCTAACCTAATTAACGCAATAAGGAACCGAACAAATATGCATATAGCAATGAATGATGCATACAGCAAGTATCCCCTTCAAACAATAATTCAAAAAACTGCGGACGGAACTATAAGTTATAGAAATGGTGTGTTAAAATGAGTTTTAAAACAAAGGTAAAATGCAAAAAACATAATTCCTTTTTGGAAATCGATCACCGAGTAAAAGAAGGAGATATAATCGATTGCCCGATTAATTGTCCCAAAAGACAGGATCTATGTAGAAAGGCGACAGAATATAAATTCAAAGTCGTCTATGCAAAGGAGGTGCCGAATGATAATTCAAGCACTTCGTCTTCTACTATTGTCAGTTCAACCACAAGTGTCGGCACGGGAACAGCCACGCCCCGAGCCGGATTCTCTACGTCTACAAGTAGTTGGAGCAGTTCAAGTCCCTCGAGAGAAAGTTCGGCAATTCCATTGACGAGAGAGGAAACGGCATCCAAATATAATAGAAGACGGGCATCTTTTAGCGATGAAACCGCTTCTTTAACAGAGGCTCCAAGCGATACGCATACAGTCATCGACACCGACGAAGTAATAATCGACGGAATTAGTTACAGCGATAATATTCAAAAACAAATAGACGGATGTAAAAAACCAAATTCCGCTTATCAAGATATTTTTTATCAATGGAATACATCGGCAGTATTTACTATTAACGATACGAGCAAACTAACACCTAAATTTGACTGGATCATCTCGAAAACCGAAATAAACAAGAAAAGGGACGACATAAGAAAGATTTTATCTAACGATGAATACACTGTGAATCAAAAATTCTATCACTTGTTTTATGATGTAATATATAAATATCAAGCTGACAGTATCGGATTTTGTTGGAGTGAGGCACCACAAATATATAAAAACAGCATCACGCCAAAATTCGTTTCCAAGTATGATTTCGCAAAACAGTACTGTGAGGATGTCGAGTTTAGAAAGTTTTATCGTGAGCACAAACAGGAGATTATTAGCCACCTCCATTTCGACAAATGTGCGACACTAACAGAGAACGAAAAAAAACTAATTGAAAACATTCCTTTAATTATGTTCAAATATGAAGGACGAATCGTTCTTATAAATCAAGATTTCGACTCAACTATAAGTGATTTGGGAAGTATTGATCAATTTTTTTCTAAAATGAAACAACCTCAAAAACTTCCTTTAGAAGAATCAAATCAAATGATTGCTTTCTTAGATAAATATTGTCTAACGAGAGACAGTATAAAATCACGAGATATCCATGAAAACGAATTCCGCAATTTTGCTAAAGAAGCAAGTAAAAATGCTTTACATGAAGACAATGCCGTTTTAGTTGCAGCAGGTGTTTCTAATTATTCGGAGTATAATAACCTCTTAACTTTAATTCACGAGTACATTAATTTAATGAACCCGAGTGAGATAAAAGTCGGAGATCTACAGTTTTCCGCAAGAAATTATTCTAATGAGTTAACAGATATCATATTCAACTTTTGTAGAATTCATTTCGGCAATTCAAATAATGCCGAACGAGCAAGAGGAAACGCCTTGTTGGCAAAAAGTATATACGAAAGAAACGTGATAGGGTTTACCGTCGGCAACGCAGGATACATCAAAATGGTTATGAAAATTGTATCGACTAATAATGTAGATCTCGATAGTTACTATGAAGCCTTTGACAACCCGGAGTTTGTCATTAACGGAAGCGTTTATCAAATTAGAGACCTCGTTCGAAACATAGTTAGATCGAACGAGTCATCTCTACATTATACCCCGTCTACAAGTGATATATCCAATCTTCTCGGTTCGCTTCAAGATATAAGAATAACTAAGTATTTAGAACATAAGAGGAATTTGTCACAAAAATCACACATTGACGAAATAAACTCGCTTATAATAAAACTTGAAAAAAGATATAACGGAATATAAGAACAATAACACGCGGTTAAAAATAAGGAGATAAAAATGAGTTCAATCGATAAGAATGTCAGAACAGAAGCGCTGAAATTAGACTCAAGAGTATCGGTAACGACTTCAAACAACTATATAACGGGAAGAATTAACGGTCGCGTTGTCTTTTCCATTGCAGATAGATATGGTTATATCAATAACTCAGAAATAAATGAGATAAAAAGAGGAATCGATGCGTATAAAGCCGAAGAAGAACGCCTACGTATAGAAGCCGAAAACAGGCGCAAATCCGAACGAGAAGCACTAAAAAGAGACATCAATGATGCAAAAAGAGCTCTGGAAAATTCCTATAAAAGTGCCGAAAAAACAATAGCTGATTTTTCTAAAGCTCTAAGCAGTCTCTCGATAATAGACACGCCTGCCGGATATGATCTTTCCTCATTTAAAGATAAAATCGATGGAATCAAGTCCGCCGTCAATCGATCCACCATAACTTTAAATGCGGATTATAGAGCACAACGATCCGCCCTTGACGGAATCGTTGTGAAAGAATACGATTCTATTGATCGCTATATATCATTACGATCCCAAGTAAATCGAAGTAAAACAATTTCCTGTAAATCACTTCCATATTATGAGATGGAAACCCTTAGAAAACAAATAAATGAAGTACTTCAAAAAATCAATCAAATAGAAGAACTGAAAACGAGCCTTAAAAACATAAAAGGAAGCGGTTTGGTTGCGGAAAGAATAGGAGAAATGTTGAAAGGATTAACAAAAATAAAGATTGGCTCTATAGGGGATGCCGATCAAGTTATAGAAAATATTAAGCATAAAATCGGCGAAATAGAAGCTCAGATTAGATCGGAAGAAATCAAAGCCGACGGTTTAATCGTTGGGCAACTCAGTGGATTATTACGGGCTTGCGACAATTTCCGTGTGTATTCAGCCAACAACATCTACTCCACCGTGTCATATAAAAATGAAATTGAACACAAAATCAGTAGCGTCGAAGGAGCCTTTGCCCAATTAAAAGAAGCGGAATATACCACTTGTAGCGAAGAAAGGATGGAAGAAATCGAATCGATCCTTCAAGAAATTAAAATGAAGGAACCCGACGACGAACAAACGCTAAATTGTTTAAAAGATCTATTAGCCGAATATGGTCGTTACAAAATGGACGACGAACTTTTGGAAAGTAGTTATAACGATTATGTGAAGAAGAAAAACGAGTTAATGGAATACGGAGTAGCCGAATGCGATATCGAACAATTTGACACTTCGGACTATGCAACCCAAAAACAACGGCTTAACGAGCGCCTTTTAAAATTGGATTACGAAAAGAGTGCAACTTCCGCCCTAAGGACACTTATAGATGCATGCACAACGCTTGGAGAAATGGGTTACGAATGCATTAGAAACAATTTGGGAAGAGCACAAAACGAAGAAGAAGCGCTTGCCTACGAAGCGGTTTATGCCATAAAGGGATGCGAGGGTGTAGCAATTCAAATCGTCGCTTCGGAAAACGGCATTCATAGACGATTAGTTCCGATTAAGAGACAAGACGGAGTGCCTGCTTCGGTCGAGAGAGTATTAGAAGTCGCCAAAATGATGGAAGAAGGTGAAGAAATGTTCGATTTTTGCGACATTTTCGATGCGCACACAGGTTCAGCTAATACGGTGGTTTCCGCTGTCGATAACGATACTCAAGGAGCCGAACAGGTTATCTTAGAAAACGGGTACTGTGAATTAAGCGCCGAAGAAGAACGTCGTTATGACGAAATTCAAAGCACAGCCGATTCGACTCAAAAGGCACGGTGGGCGACAAAGGTTACGGCTTGTACAAAAACCGTTGTCAAGAAGAATTGTAAAGAAGAAGCAAGACGTGTGGCATCTACGGTTGCAAAACGGTACCAAGAAAAAAGAAGTTAGTCATGCAAATTGAGCGAATAATTTCGGGCATAACAACTCTTGGTCCGGGAGAGCGCCTATGCATTTGGGTCAATGGTTGTAAGAAAAATTGTGTAGAATGCGTATCTCCGAGACTAAAAGAATTTAATAGCAATAACGATCAAGATGTAATAGCTTTACTAAATCAATTCGACTTATCGTCCATAGACGGAGTAACCATATCGGGTGGAGAACCATTCGAACAAGTTCACGATTTGTGGCTGTTGGTTGAACACATAAGAAAGATAGGCATAGAAGACATCTTGATTTACACAGGATACACAATTTCCGAGCTACTTAACAAGAATGACTCCAAAATATATAAAATTTTAAGTAACATAGCTGTGCTAATAGACGGCCCTTACATCCACGAACTAAACAACGATGAAAACAACCTTTTGGGCAGTTCCAACCAAAAAGTTATTTACTTAAATGCACAATACATACCAATATACGAAAACTACCGCTCAAAACAGCGCAGTATCCAAGAAATTACGGCAGGTAACATATTGATTGGCGTGGGAATCCCTACCAAAGAATATGTCACTAATTTCAACAAAAATACACCCGAATAAAGAGGAGGAAATGCTAAATGGACAGCTCAAACTTTACAAAAGGAATTCAATGCGGAGAGTATTATTTCGAGTATAAAATAACTCCCGTGTTAAAAAACGGGGATATAACCGCCCCGAAAATCTATTTCGAAAGAGACTACACCACCCCCGAACTTCCATATAAAATGTTTATAGTTCCTTCGGAATGGTTGTGCCGATCGGATATTTTGGACAAAGAAAGCAAAGGAACCGGGAATGCCGACCTCGGTGTTTTACCATATACGCGTATCGATATAGTATATGATATTAAGGGTATAGACTGCGTTCCGTTAACAAAAAAAGACTCAATCGAATATAGTAAGGCAGAGTTTAAAAAATCATACGACTTGTCCGAAAAAGCTAATGACTTGAGGATCTTTTATGATAAAGGATGTAAGATCGAAGTAACGCAAGCCGATCAAAGCACGGACAAATCGGGCATAGGTGTTATATCGATGTACAAAGATGAAAAAGAAGTTGCTCGCTTTTACTTCTCGGTAAATTTTTCCTTCCGCAAAAAAGTAAAATATAGATTGAAGGCAACTAATAATACCATCAACCTTGATTTCTATTGCTCGGATCGTCCTGTAGGCATAGAGATTAAAATCGCTCGAGCAAAGGGAAGACTTCCTTGTTTAAAAACAGACTCCTTATGGGAAGATGTTATCCCACTTGATTTTACCAAAGGCCCTAAGTTCTCATATAAATTTAAGTATGACGATTCCATTACGGAGGATACTTTTTCTATTCGGTTTGCAGACGAAAACACAGGTAATTCGATTTCTAAGATGACAAAATTCTACACCTTAGAATGCATAGAAAATAACACTTTAAACATCAAGAAAAGTGCACCTCTTAAATTCCAACAAACTGTTACATGTCCGTTTTGCCATAATACTATTAAGGTAAAAGCGTCCTCTAAGTTATATAAAAAGGGAGGCGTGTCATGCCAAAATCGCTCGATTAATGAGCCTATTATATTCGAGGCCGGCAAGTATGCTAAGAAATGTCTATATTGTTCCGCCGATTTAGTAGATGAAAGTTATTTTAATAGCGCGCGTATTCTGCCCGATGACTATTTAGGACACAATACTTTTAAAATTGCATTTACAGGCTCCCCCGGAGCAGGTAAAACCACATACATTTCTCGATTTTTTGACATATATCCACAAGGCGATACCGTGCAGTTCGGAATGACTCAAATTAAAAACAGTCTCAAATTGTTTGGACAAAATGTACAAAATGCCCCGATTATGAATTTGGAAAGACCGGACAAAAGCAAAGATGAAAAAGAAAATTTAGATAATAGAAAAATATACAATGTAGGAACGCAGGAATGGAAAGATTTTGCACGCGATGAGGCTTACAAGGATAGAGCTATCAGTATATATCCTAACAAGTTTCCCAAACGTACAACTACTTCAGAGGGTAGCAACATTCTCGAATCAAATCCGTTTATAGTTCAAATAAACAAAGTTTCATACATTTCTTTTTACGATGTTGCCGGAGAAGATGCGACAAAATCAAATATTTTTAAAAACGTACTCAAAGGGACCGACGACCACACAGGGACAAGAGACGCTATTCCTCCTGTAGGCGTTTTCTGTATAATCAACTACTCTGCAGGAAAAAATGATGAGACGATTTTGAACTCACTTAACAAAGTTCCCGAAGATACCCCTATCGCTATTATTCTATCGAAATTCGATGTATTGGAAAAGCGTTTTGATAGTTCGTCGCGCTGTTTAACTTCCGATTATTTTATTCATTCCGCTAAACGGTATACCGATTCGGCGATAGAATGGGAAATAGACTACTCGAGCAAGGAAATAGAATCGTACTTAGCCGAAAACGGACGCGCCGTAAACTTGAAAAATCATAAGAATGTTAGATTTTTCGGCGTAGCATCTTTCAATTTTAACGACAGCATACACGAGGATGACGAAAACATCAACTCACCTGGTAAGAACGTGAGATTTTCTTGTTCCGCAAAAAGAATCGAACTTCCGTTTTTATGGATGCTAAAGCAATTCGGTGTAATCGAGTAAAAGGAGATAACCATGAGCCATTATATTTACTATCATTTAACTACAGGATATGAAACAAAAAATATAGTTGCAAATAATATTAGATGTGCAACAAATGACACCGAACAAAAGGCATTTTTCGGTAATATTAGAACCAATATCACGCAAAAAGACGGGAGCAATGTAATATTATACTTCAAAATCGATGACGAAGTGATTTTTTCGACTATATCAAAAAAGACGGATACCGAAATGCGCGGAATCATTAAAAAATATTCGGACATATCGCATCCACCTATTTACTATAGCGAGGTGATAAACGCCAATATCGCCGATTCCGAAAAAGATGAGTTAAGAGAATATGCTATTCCGAATATTAGAGTTTCTATTAGAGACGCTATAGTTTCAATTAATAGAAGCAAAAGAAATGTACTAATTACGCTTTTAGATGCCATCCTTTTTGATAAATCCGAGAAAAAACTAATACTTTTAGTCAAAGATGAAAATGAATTTGCGGATTATATCAAGAGTCTAAGCGCCCTATTGCCAAAATCTTTTATAGACAAAATAGGCTTTTGCGTAGGTTGCGCTCAAGTGCCCTATAAACTCACCTATAAAAATGCAAACGAAGAGCTTCTTCCGATTCCTATAAAGATTTGGGGACTAACAGATAAATCCTCACTTAAACTGCAAGATTACTGTAATGTAATAGATGTAAGTGATACAAACAATTGCACCGATTATATTAGAACACAAACCGCTTTGGCTTCGATACTCGAGAACTACGATTTTGGCGATAGTGACATAATCAACGCCTTTAGAGATTCAACAGACGGTGCGTTTAGTGACACGGGAGAGTTCGATCAACAAAGATTCATAGAGGCTGTTGCCATTTGGAATTTTGAGAATAGAACCGACACATCTTCGGCAGATATAATCTTAACTTTAGCAAAAAAGCACAATATTTGCAAAGATATTACCACGACTGCTTTTAATATCTTAGTTGCCAATCCAAATAATATCACAGATATCTTAAGATACACGTTTATCGACCTTTACAAAAAAGATAAATTGCACGAGGATACCCTCTTCAACTTTTATTTATCTCATTTGACAAGAAGAAGGCCACTAAACGATGAAGAAAAAGAATTGTTGAAAAATGAAAACGCATTATTCTCTGAACTAATCATAAAAGACAAAATGGGGAAAAGGCTTATTGACTATTTAAGCAAATTAAATAATCCTTCGACTCAAATAAATGCTTGTATAAAAGTAACAGAGAAAATAATCGATGATATTAGAAAAGATGAAGACAATGGTATCTCAATTATAATAAAAAATGAAACATTTATCGAAAAGGTAATCGATTGTTTTTCCAGACAATTTGAAATAAGCGAAGATATCAAAGACCAAGTTACAGATGCTCTAATCAAAATAAAAAACAAGGATACTCGCACATTAATCGCATCGTTTTTAATATTGTCCGTTTATTCTTTAACAGGACATGAAAAGATTAAATTGATGAGCATTAGAGAAACTGAGATTATTGACTATTTAGATGTTCGCCATACGCCCTATGAGAAAATTGCTAACTTGATCGACATCTTCAACTACGCCTACATCATTACCGAAAATCAAAAATATTCCAATTATCGTATTGAATTAATCAATGGATTTTTCCTTGATTCTACCGGTAAACCTTGGATCGGAAACATTCTAAAAGCGCTATCTCCGTCGGAATTACTAAAGATTATCAATGATGTATTGGGTAATAGAATCAATTATGTAGGGTTAAGAAGTCTCATCGAGAAAATATTGCTTAACGAAAACTATGTAAAAACACAGATACCTCTTGGTTCCGAAATATGGGAAAAGTATATAAAATTCTTTAGACCGCATGCAGATAGTGGTAACAACTCAATAAAAGAGTATCTGAATAAGAAAAATGACGAACAAGAAATAAGTGATTGGCTCGCCAATGATAGGGTTAAATTTGCCGAAGAATGTTATAGTACGCTTTCCCCTGCTAATAAAGACAAAATCAAGAATGGCCTAAAGAGTATCGAAGTGTCTCAATCAAACGATCAAGGCGTGATGCCACGTAAAGCCAAAGAATATGATTTTGACGAATTAACTATACCTCATTCGAAAAGAATCACCGTGGTTGAGAGTATTATAGATACGTTTGGTATGGTAAAAAAAAATAATATCAAACGAAAAAAAGATCTATCACCCATAGGTATATGGTCATTTATATTGGCGATAATATCACTTGTTATCCTATGCATTCCGTCTATAGTACTTCCTTTAGGACTTGGCAATGTTACCTTCAGGATTTTTATTGATAAGTTTACCAATTATTTCTTACCATGGTTCGTTGCTATTCCTATATGCGTATATTTAGTGACTATGCTACTGTATGCATTATCTCGAGAAGCAGATAAACAGATAAAACTGCAGAAGACAATCAAAACGAGTATCCTTTGTTGTTTACTTCCCGTATTTTGCTTTGCATTGGCTTATATAATTTGTTATTTCGCTAATATCGAAGCGTTATTTAAGATACAATAAGGAGGCAAGAATGAAAACGAATAAGAACACAAGCACATATATAGTATCAATAATATGCATATTATTATGCCTTGGCGCCGTTATGCTTGGATACCTTCACTATTTATCGTTCGGCACAAATTATCGAATCGAAAAAGCAGAAACGGTAGAGATATCCGACTATGCCGAATTACTGAAACTTCATCGCGCCGTTAATAATGATGTGATCGTACTTAAGAGCGATATATACATAACATCTTCAGGGAATCCTCTTGGAAACGAAGAGCTCCCCTTTAACGGAACATTTGACGGAAACGGACATACCGTTTATTGTAATTACAAATATATCGAAGACGGTTCTTCTATATTCGGGATAATCGGAAATAAAGGTATCATTCAAAATACGGCATTCAGTTTTGACGACGCAACGGTGAATATATCATCATACGGGGCTATCGCTAATATAAACTACGGCACAATAAAGAATTGCTTGATTTCTTTTGAATCCATGACCATCACCAAAAACGACGGCTATTGTTCGCCTATTGTCGGAATCAACTATGGTTCAATAACCAATACGGTAGTAGATTGTTCAATCAAAAACTCTGTTAGCGGTAACATCGATTCGGCTATAGCTTCGGTATGTTCATACAACTATGGGTCATTGAAAAATATCATTTCATCTTGTTCCTTTGATGGTTTTAAGGGTGTAAATGAGTTCAATATTATCAGCAAAAACGAAAAGAATACAAGTGTCGGTACCATATGCGCATTTAACATAGGAGATGCTTCTATCGACAACGTATTTGCCATTGTAGATAAAGGCACCCATACATTAGATAACGATTTATCAATCAATTTCACATCTTATCGTAACGATGTATTCAATCAAAAAACTATATTAGACGACTTGGATTTTGACAACCGCATCTGGACATTTGCAAATGATAAGTTGAGTCTTGTTACGAGGTAATGCCATGAAAAGAATCGCAATTATTACTTTATCCATATTATTCGCTCTTATCGTTATCGGTGGAGGTTATTTTGGCTATACATACCTAAATAAGTATAAAGAAAACCTTCCCGTTGAAAGTGAGTATTCTATAGTGGTCGAAGATAGTATTACCATCTTCCTTAACGATACTTACAAGCTGGCCCCAAAATTAATATCTCGGGATGGTTCTATAGAAAAAGCAAGATTCAATTATGTCGCATCATCCGACTGTATTTCAGTCAACAATGAAGGCGTCGTATCTATTATCAAAGAACCGAACCCGCAAGATGATATCGTAATCGATATTATTGAGAAGAATACGAATGAAACCGCACAAGTCAAGGTTGTTTACGCACCGAGGCTTACTTCGGTTACAGGCTCGATTTTTAAAGATTTGGCTGGCAATGCCTCTTCTATTATTGAGAAGAAATCATTACAATGGCACAAAGGTTTTTCTATAGAGATTGCCACCAATCCACAAAATGTATCTTTATTACCATATACGAGTATATCCGTTTACGATATTAACGGTAATAAGAAAGAGGAAATTGAAGACATTTTTGAATGGAAAATAGATAAAACAACTATATCCTTCAATCCTCGCAGTATAGGTGCCGGGAAAATCATAATCGAGATAAAAAACGACAACGGCGATAAACTATATGCACAAGAAATCATGTTTGATATCGACATGCAAACAAAAGAATTGAGCGATACGCTACTGTCCGAAAGCGGTAATTGTTTATTAACTCAATCGGAATTACAAAAAGTGCAATCTATAACACTACATGAAAACTTAAAAGATATCTCCGAACTAAATGAACTTAAAAACTTAGATACTATAGTTTTAGCGAAAGACGAAGTAATGGATATTGAAGTGTGTAATAATATTTGTTATAGAGTACCCCAAAACCTTTTCCATACATATATTAAGTCATCATTGTGGTCATCTCGTATCAATCAATTGATTCCCTATGAAGATTCTGTAAATGATATTTTTGTGGTTTATTATGATGAAAAACAAGTCGGCAATAAATGCTATACTTACGAAAAGGTTATACCGGAATCTTATAATTTGCAACCACATAGTTATACGGGCTACATAAATACCAAGTGGAACAACGCATCGAATAAGGAAATCAAGACGAAAGATATAATCGATATACAACGCAACGGTATCCATATCCACGCAGAGTGGGTTCCTATTACCTATACCGTTAAGTTCACAAGCGATGAAAAATACAATATGACACCGCTTGAAGATTTGACTTTAACTTACGACGACGATAACGGCGTATTCCCGGGTGCTAAAGGTGTTGGTTATACCTTCGACCATTGGACTGTTAATGGTGTTGATTACAAACAAGGTGCTACCATCCCAAATTTGAGCACAAAAAATAATGCTACCGTAACACTTACCGCTAACTGGAAGCCTATTACCTATACCGTTAAATTTGATAGCGATGCGAAATACAAGATGACGGCTATATCGAATGTTACCCTCAATTATGATGAGAAATATACGCTCTCGAGTGCTACAGGTGTCGGTTATACCTTCGTTAATTGGTCTCTAAACGGTAAAACATATGAAGTCGGCGACA
>CAYMNK010000013.1:15587-58408 GCA_964391805.1 uncultured Christensenellaceae bacterium
TCGTTTACGATGAAGCGTATACATTCCCCGGTGCTATAGGTGTAGGTTATACCTTCGTTAATTGGTCTCTAAACGGTAAAACATATGAAGTCGGCGACACCATCAAGGAATTGACAACTATAAATGGTGATGTTGTGACTCTTACCGCTAACTGGAGTGCTATTACCTATACTGTGAAGTTCGAAAGTGATGATAAGTACAATATGACGAAAGTGCCCGATATGGACATTTCTTATGATAATACCGAGAAAACTTTCCCAAGTGCTACAGGTGTCGGTTATACCTTCGTTAATTGGTCTCTAAACGGTAAAACATATGAAATCGGTGACACCATCAAGGAATTGACAACTACAAATGGTGATGTTGTTACTCTTACCGCTAACTGGAGTGCTATTACCTATACTGTGAAGTTCACCGCAGGTGATGACAAATATACCATGACTCCAATAGACGACATGATTCTCGTTTACGATGAAGCGTATACATTCCCCGGTGCTATAGGTGTAGGTTATACCTTTGACCATTGGTCGGTTAATGATGAAGATAATTATCAAGAAGGTGATACTATCCCCAACTTGACTACTATTAACGATGATATCATAACACTTACCGCTGTGTGGAGAGAACATACTTATACAATCGAATTCGATATAAACGGCGGAATCCCCTTTGACGCGGATGACTTCGATGATAGTATAACTCTAAACTATTCGGAAAAATATCAATTGAAAAAGTTGATCAAAATCGGCTATACCTATCAATGGTATGTAGATATTAACAAAAACGGTATAGATGACGAAAATGACTTATTATTCAATTCCGATGATACCATAAGCATGATAACACCCAAAAACAACAATACTATATCATTCGTAGCAAAATGGACACCAATATCTTACACCGCTAAATTCGAAAGTGATGAAAAGTATAATATGACTCCAATAGACGATATGATTCTCGATTATGATGGAGAGTATACATTCCCGGGTGCAATCGGTGTAGGTTATATCTTCGACCATTGGACTGTAAACGGCACTGATTACAAGGAAGGAGAATCTATTCCTAACTTGACCAATATTGGCAATGATACAGTAACAATAATTGCAAATTGGACACCGATCGCCTATACTGTGAAGTTCATAAGCGATGAGAAGAATTCAATGACACCGATTGAGAGTTTGACTCTAACTTACGACGGCGATAACGGCGTATTCCCCGGTGCTACAGGTGTGGGTTATACCTTTGAACATTGGACGCTTAATGACGTTCAATATAAAGAAGGTGATACTATCCCCAACTTGACTACTATTGACGACAATATCATAACGCTTACCGCTGTGTGGATAGAACATACTTATATAATCGAATTCGATAAAAACGGCGGAACACCTGTTGATGCGAACGAATTCGAAGATAGTGTAAAACTAAAGTATTCTCAAATATATCCGCTAAAAGAACTATCCAAAACCGGCTACACCTATAGGTGGTACGTGGATGCTAATGAAAACGGCGTAGAGGATGAGGATGATATATATATTGACAGCAATGAAAAAATAACCAAGGCTACATCCGCAAATGGTCAAGTTATAAAATTCGTGGCGAAGTGGACGCCTATCTCTTATACCGTGAAGTTTACAAGTGATGAGAAAAACTCAATGGATCCAATCGATGATTTACTCCTCACATACGACGGCGATAATGGGCTATTCCCCGGTGCTACAGGCATAGGCTATACTTTCAATCATTGGACCGTTAATGACGTTAGCTATCAAGAAGGTGATGTCATCCCCAATTTGACCGCAAAAGCCGATGATATCGTAACGCTTACCGCTGTGTGGATTGAAAACTATTATACAATCAAATTCGATAAAAACGGCGGTGATCCTGTTGATGTGGATGAATTCGAAGATGGTGTAACCCTATACTACTCGGACGTATATGAACTAAAGAAATTAACAAAAACAGGCTATACATATCAGTGGTATATCGATTTAAACGGAAACGATCAATTGGACGAAACTGACCGCACCTTTAATATGGTAGAAAAAATAAGTAAGCTAAGCGCTACCAATATGGATGTAATCAAAATCAAAGCTAATTGGACACCAATATCTTATACCGTAAAATTCACAAGCGATAATAAGTATGAGATGGATCCAATAGATGATATCATTCTCGAGTATGATGAAGAATCGGATATTCTCCCAACCCCTTCGGCAAGAGGTTATACCTTTAAGTATTGGAAACTCGACGAAGATCACTCATATGAATCGGGAACGAAGGTGAAAAATCTATCGACAAAAGACGGAGATATAATAAAGTTAGTCGCCATATTTGATCAGAATAAATATACTATCATTTTCGATGCATCATGTGACTACCCTATTATCGCTCCTAATGATTTCCAAAATAAGATTACCCTATCTTACACTGAGGAATATCAACTACCGAAGTTCACACTCACAGGATTTACCTGTATATGGTATATCGACAATGATAACAACGGTACATATAACAGTGGCGATACCAATTTAGGAAATAATACCATCAGTCGATTGGCGAGTTCCGGAACGATTACTCTAAAAATCTTTTGCTCTGATAAAATGTATAAAGTGTATTATGAACTTAGTGGCGGAAGTTTACAGGATGGCCGTTATGAAGAGGAGGATATTAAATATTCGGAAGAGTTCAAATTGCCGGTCGCGACCAAAATAGGTTACATTCTTGTCGGATGGACCTGTTCAAACGGCAATGAATATAAGGGAGAAAATCCACTTAAAGAGCTCGCAGAGAACGGTGAGGATGTTACATTTACGGCTAGTTGGAAAGCTATTGAATATACCGTTAAGTTCACAAGCGATAGTGTATATGATATGATGCCGATCGATAATAAGCTTCTCACTTACGACAGCGATAAAAACGGTTGCTTTCCCGGAGCTACTGCTGTGGGTTATACATTCAATTATTGGACTTTAAACGATGTTCAATACAAAGAGGGCGAAGTAATACCGAATTTGACTACCGAAGAAGCTGATGTTGAACTCGTTGCCAACTGGACGGCTAATACCTATACTATTAAATATCTTTCCGATAATGATAACGTCACCTCTTTATCACCAACGACCTGCACGTACAATAATAATTTCAACCTTCCGTCATATAGCAAAACCGGATATGATTTTGTAGGATGGAGCTTTGGTGGTAAAACATTTACAGGCAGTGTTAAGGTCAATAAGGAATCCGGAAATATTAATCTTTCCAATTACGATGGTTATTCCGAAATTACATTTACTGCCGTGTGGAAAGTACATACCCATAAAATATACTTCTCAATAAACAATGCTACAATTTCTATAAATGGCGTTAACCAGTCTAATGACGGTAGTATCGATATGGATTTTGACAAACAATTTGAAGTTGGTGTCGGATATGACAAAACAAGCAGTATGGGCAATTGGATAAACGTTGGATCTAAGGAGGGTTCCGTGTATACCGATATTCGCACCGGAACAACGTATGATAATAGTAATTCTCGTAATAATTATACCGTCACAATGCCCGATTCGGACATTTGGATAAGTGCTACATCAACCTCTTCATGTATTGCTGTAGGCTCACTAATAACATTAGCGGACGGTAGACAAGTTGCAGTAGAGAATTTAAAAGGAGATGAAGAACTGCTGGTTTGGAATTTATTCACAGGAAGTTTTGATAGTGCTCCGATATTGTTTATCGATAAGGATGCAGAGAAGGAATATGAAGTAATAAACTTATACTACTCCGACGGAACCAATGTAAAAGTTATCACAGAGCATGCATTCTGGGATTTCGATCTAAATCAATATGTATTCATGAGAAATGATGCAGAGCAATATATAGGTCATTGGTTTAATAAGCAATCATTTGACGAGAACGGGAGTATGATATGGAAGAAGGTTCAATTGGTAGATGTACAAATAGTCGAAGAAAGAACGACCACATACTCTCCCGTAACTTATGGTCATTTGTGTCTATATGTAAACGGTATGTTATCAATGCCCGGAGCAACCACTGGATTTATCAATATATTCGACGTAGATCCTGAAACTCTCACGATAGATTGGGATAAATATCAACAAGATATAGACCAATACGGTTTATTTACATACGAAGAGTTCAGTGCTTTATATGACATTCCCGAGGTTATCTTCGATGCCTTTAACGGACAATATCTCAAGGTATCCATGGGCAAGGGGTTAATTACCGAAGATGAATTACTTTCGTTAATCAATACTTATTCAAAATTCTTTGAGTAGTATTGATATCACTCTAAAAATCACATTACTCAAAAGCAAGGCGTTCAAGAAGTTGGGCGCCTTGTATTTTTATAGTTAAAGAACAAAGCAACCCATCGATTAGTCTATGGGTTACTTTGTGTGGGGGATGCAAATAGACTGTTAGCCTATTGATACCAAATTGTTATTTTAATGAATTAAGCCGTTCAATATTTCCATTAGTTTGCCTTTAACTTTGGTGGCTAAGGTGGTGTCCTTTATGAGGTCGGGCATTTGAACGATTTCCGATCTCATCAAGAGCTCATGAAAATCTATATTATATTGATTACCACCATTGGCGTTGGCAAGTACCACGCGGAATTGCTCTTTTAGATATGCCTTATCGTCGGGAACGGATATAGTCGCATCTATCGATACGGTTTGATCGGAAGGAACATCGCTTATCGAGAACGAAGCGACTCCGTTATAATCGGTAACATCAGATGCGGAAGCATTAACGACCTTTAAGTCTTCTATAATTACATTCGGACATTCTATTTCAAACGTTCTATCGTCGCTTACAACCGATCTGTCTCCGTTGAAGGAAAACTCAATATGCATTTTATTTCCGTCAAGGTTTTGTTTAACGGTGGTACGTAACCATTTACCGCTTAAATAATCCAAGCTTTCGCCGTCGTCTTCGTATACTACACATTGTCCGTTACCCGCGAACATTCTAAATTGTAACTTAGTCGGATTGGTCGAAATATCGTTTCTCAATTCGCCGTCACGGTAGATAATCAAGCCGTCCTTAACGAATACAGGTATTTCGCCTAAACCACGATAAATGGTATAGTATTTACCGCCCATATATCGAGTTCCCGAATAAATATCGGTCCAGTTGCCCTCGGGCAAATATACCTTTCGTGATGCTAAACGAGATTTGTTATCGGTACGCACCGTAATAGGACAAACCAACATATCGCCTAACATATATTGGCATTCCGCTTTATAGGCATTCTTATCCAAAGGATAATCGTAATACAACGGACGAATAAACGGTAAATTGTCGTAATGATTTGCACACGCCACGCTGTAAAGATAGGGAATTAAACGCTGTCTGCGTCTAAGAATATCGGTTGCGATAAGTTCGGTCGCTTTGTCATAGTTCCAAGGCTCTTTACCGTAGAGAATACCCGATGCGCTATGCAATCTCATAATCGGGTTAAATAATGCAAATTGCAACCATCTGATATACAGTTGCTCATCCTTGATTCCGCTATGGTGCGCGCCTATATCGTGGCTCCAAAAGGTGTAGCCGATATTTGCAGACGATGCGGTAAAATCGACCACGTATTTCAATAAACTCCACTTTTGAGTGGTGTCCCCGCTAAAGCCCAACGGATACCGATGAGAGCCTACACCTGCGTAGCGTGACAATATCAAACCGCGTTTGCCTTTAGCTTGACTATCGTAATATTGATAGTGGTTTAGTCCCCATAGAGGATCCAATCCCTCAATTTTACTGTCTGTGCCCTGTTGCCAGTCTATCCACCAAAAGTCTACGCCGTCTTTTTCGTATCCGTGCAAGACGTCCAAGTATGCATCGACAAATGCGTTATCGGTGATATCGAACGGGACAACGTGCTTACTCGAGGGATCAACGCTCAAACGCTTACAAACTTCTTTGTAACAGTCCTCGAACCACCTGTATCCGCTCGACGGATGGAGGTTGAGCGTTATATGTAGATCTCTACTCTTAATTGCCGATAGAAATGCACGATAATCGGGGAATAAGTGCTTATTCCAACTCCAACCCGTCCAACCGTGCCATTCGCCGTATTTTTCCTCATCCAATTCCCCTTGAGGGGGTACGCCGAATTCCTTTTGAAGGTCGACATAGTGCCAATCCATATCCAAAGTCGCTACGGTCAACGGAATCTCTTTTGAACGGAATTCATCCAATAGTGCCAAGTATTCCTTATCCGAATACGCCCAATAACGGCTCCACCAATTACCGAATGCAAACTTGGGAAGCATAGGTACTTTACCGGTTATATCGTACAAGTCGCTGACTGCTCCGTAATAATCGCTCGGGTGGATAAAAATATAATAATCATGTTCTGCAAGGTTAGAGTGTATGGTTCCGTCATCTTCAATCACAAGAGAGCGATCGTCATATACAGCTATACCGTTAGCGGAACAAACACCGTCATCGAGTATCTTTTCGTCAGTATAGTAAATATCCGTTCTCTCGTGAGTTACGGGATCGTCATAGTGGATATAGTCTTCGGGAGACATATCCAAGGTACGCGTAGTGCCCTTAAGGTTCTTTTCGTTATTAAGCGGAATCTTTTTGCCGTCGATAACCGCGTAACTTTTATCAAAATTTTCGCTGTCGATAACCACCTTTTTATCGGTTAATTCGACAACTATTCTATTTCCGTCTTGCTTGAATGCGTACGATTTCGCCTTTGCCTTCCTAAACCATATTGCTTGGGTAGATTGATCTACAAAAGTGCCGTACTCAACTCTCAAAAGTCCGTCGTTAAGTACGCTTACACGACATTTGCCTACCGAATAGGTAGCACTAACATCTGTTTTACTATCGGAATGATCTACATAATCTATTTTCATATTACCTCGCATTCGTTCGGGCTTAAAAGCCCGAACCCATGTGTATTTATATTGATTTTCCGACAGTGTTTCAGAAGAAACTATATCGGTTTAATCTTGAACCAATCGAAGTACGCCGTGTTTGCACCCGCATTCAACGACACATAACCCGATGTAAGCTCCGAGTTATTTGGCAAGTCGGCAACACGAGCAGTAAAGCTTTGAGAACCGCTACTTACCGTAACAACACCGTTAAGCACCGTTACCGTTATTTCGACATACCCGTCTGCATCCTTTTCGGCAGTAAACCCGTGTGACGTCAATGTGTCTTTACCTACAAAGAATCCAACCGTTCCGTCGTACCATATGGTAATACTGAGTGCGGATGATTGGTGATTGATGTCGGGTGCCGATTTATAAAACTCGAATGCCGCAAATCCGCCACCGTATAAATTATTATCTACTTTAACCCTAAACGATGCGGTGAAATTCTCATAAATACCTGTCGCCAATGCTGTACCTGCGTCCCAATTTAGCGTGCTGGATGCATCTATTACGAGGTTGCCCTCATCGATATAGATTTGTCCGTTATAGCGGTTAAGCAATGCCAAACTGCTGTTACCGTTAAAATCGTTTTCGTATAATTCGGTAGCCGACGTATTGGGGACGTCCGCATTAGCGGGAATAGGCTCGTCTAATGCAATTTGAGTATATAGGTCAAGAGTCTTGATGTCGATATCACTGTTAATTGCCCATCCACGTAAACAGTTAAGTTTTACTCCTGCGTTTTTACTGTAGAAACTCAATACTCCACGGAACAACTTGGTCGATTGATAGGTGAAGATGCGCTCGTACATACCTACATTATACTCTTGTGCGTCGTTGTAGTCAATCTTGTCAATGGTTAAAATTCCGTCAACATAAGCGACAACGAGGTATACGCTAGAAATATTAGCAATGGTGGTTTGCTGATTTTTGATCTTTTCTTCACCGTCTTCGTATACCGATATTCTGCCACGATCGTCGAACTTGATCGATAGTCCGTCAAGATAATACTCGCCGGCATTCTTACCGATTGATAGAACGAAACTGCCACGTGCTATGGTATTGATACGGTTCAACTGTAGATTGAAGCCCAATGCCACATCATTTAAACCGAGGTTACGCATCGAAGCATAATTAACATCGTTATCCGATGATAACTCGAGTTTTGTATTTCCGCCTTTTTCGGTTACGTAGAACGTTCCGTTATGCGAAGCATAATTACCGGTAGGTTTATACGTGTTATAGCTACCCAACATATAGGTCGCATTTAAGGAAATATATGAGGTGTAACCGTCTATCGGTGTGCGATTATCATAAGACAAAATCAAGTTATTATCGGGATCGTATACATATACATATTTATCCACGACTTTCAATATGAATTGATACTTTTGATCGCACTCTATTGTCATTTTACATTCGTCAAGAATACTTCCGTCGGGTGCGTTCAACGTTAAAGTACCGTCCGAATAAAGACGGAATGTATAACCGTCAATAACACTTGTGCTTGTAGAATCGAATGTGACTCCGATATAACTGTTATTGTTTGCAAATGACTTAGGAACAAGGGTAAACGTCGATGTAAAATCGGTTACCGTACTCGACAAAGAATACAATGTATATCCGTCTGCTTCGGTTTGATACACATAACCACGCTCATAAGTAAAGCCGTTACCCTTACCGATAACATATTTAAATTCGAGGAAGGATTCCAAGTATTCGGCAGACGAGAAGTCTATAGCGCCGTCGGTAAGATAATCTTTAACATTATCTACCCCGTCACCGAGGGCAAAACGATCTATTTGTATCGAAGAACCTACACAAGCAATACCAACGAATATCTCGCTGTAATTGACATTATATTCGCCTATTTCCACTATACCGTCATCGGTTATCGCTAATCCTCTATAGTGTGTACCCGTCTTTTCGATTTGCAAAGCCTTTACATTTGCGTTAGAATTTGAATATACCGATACGATTCCGTTGATAACGTGGGCAATTACATAGTTACCGTTATATTTGCCCAACAAGATGTAATCGTTTTTAGTTTGATACACGACCAAACCGCCAATGCCTTCGTTTGAAATGCTTTCAATCGATATTTGAGCGGTAAAATCGCCCAAATGAGCACGTGTCAATACAAAAGTAGGCTCTTTACTTGATATAACAAGATTACTGTCGCTGAGCGAAATATTCTTACTATCGCCTTCGATAAAGAATTGACTGCCAAGCGATGTCAAGAAGTCGCTTGATAATTGTTCTTTCTTTTGTTCTACCTTAAAATCGATTTTACAACTGCCCGATATCGGAGCAAATCCTAAGTAGATATAATAATCGAAATCCAACGACTGTGTGAAATCGTTCACGACTGAACCGTCAATGGTGGTTACGAATTTATTATCGTCGGTACGTGCTATCGCTACAGTTGCACCCTTATCATAAGATACGGTTTTACCCAAAACAGCTTTGCCGTCTGTAATAATTATCGATTGAAGTGTTTTTTCTTTGATTATAACGCCGTATGCGTCGGATAATACGTCAGCTCCGTCACGAATGAGAAGAGCATATTCTCCGCCCTTGCTAAACGATATCGTGTTAACGCTTGCTTGATAATTATTGAAACCGGGACGATATACAAACCTCGAAAGAATATTTCCGTCACCCTCTAAAGTGAAGATGTTATCGCCGTCTGCGGTTACTATAGAGTTATCATCGGCACTACTAACCGATTCTAACATGCTAACATAATCGTTATCGATCTTTTTACTTGTGAGGATGGTTCCTATAGGCAATACGTCGAATTCAATTTTTTGATCTTTAACGGTGTAAACCTTTCCGCTAAAGTAATCATACAGTTTACTTCCGTCTTTTAGGTTGAGTTTATCCACCGATAATGTGAAATTCTCAGCCGTCGTCGAGTTGCGGTTAAGTACGGTAATACAAACATTATCCGCAAAACGTGCATATGCGTATATATCGTTAGGATTATCGGTATATTCCGAATACAAATTCATAAAACCGCCTGTACGATATTCGTCGGCAAAAGTATTGCGAACGGTGCTTAGAGCTTTGATGAAATTGTATATATCGTAGTCATATGAAGAACTATCCCAATTCATAGAAGTATAGAACGAATTGGTCATAGTACCTAAATCGGTGAGCTTGGTTGCGGTACTACCCGTTTCCTCGTTGAAATATATACAAGGAGAACCGACATATGTCATCATCAAAAGATATGCGGACATATAACTCACCTTATCATAACCGATTTCCTCGTAGAAACTTGCGGTATCGTGTGTGGTAAGGAAATTATATAAACTGTTGGATACTCCGCGAGTAAATGCACCGAACACGGCATCGGATAATGCAGTTGCCAATATCGATGCATTGGAAGTGTTGCTACACCAGGACAATACAGCCTTTTGGAAATTATAATTCCATTTAGAATCCAATATACCGTCGGTAAGTTGGTTTGCATCGGCATGTTCCGATAAATACAAAATCTCCTCGCTAATCTCTTTAAGATAGGGACGGATATCCTGCAAAATTTGAGTTGCCGTTTCCCAATTATCCGCACGAGAACCTGTCAAGGTATTACCTACGTCCATACGCCATGCGTCAATACCGAATGTGATTATATAGGTAAGCATAATAGATTCTTCTTCGGTGTAAATTGTTTCACGAGTAATTTGATTTGAAAAATCTATCAAACCGCCACTCCATACGCTTTCTTTGACATTACCCGATTCGTCGCGTTGAACGAAACTGTAAAAACTGTCTTTTACAAGGTCGGGATATCTTTGGGTGATGTTATACAAAATGTTATTTACATTGCAGTATTCAAATACCGCATCTAACATGATTTTCAGTTCGTCTTCGTGTAATTCGCTTACTAATTTGAGCAGTTCAACGTCATTGCCGAGTGCCGAGTCGATTTGGTAAAAATCGTAACAGCCGTATCCTGCGTTATGGTTAGTAATCCAAAACGGATTAACAAAGAGCGATTCTATCATCAATACATTGGATAGATAATCTTCTTTAAACGTTATACCGGATAGGTCTCCGCCGAACCATTCACCTGCCGAAGAGTTGTGTCCGCCCCACGGCGTTTCGAAATCCATTCTTTCTCCGCTGTTTACACCCGTTTTATCGTTAAGCGTATTGAAATTATAGAAAGATTCGGGCATTATCGAATACCAAATGGTGCCTTGACTCCAATTCGGAGTATGGAAATCGGGATATATAGCCCAATCTCCCGATGTAGAAATAGATTCTTCGGTCGATAATCCGTCGCGGTTATAATAGACTTTATCTATATTGTTTTGAACCAAAAACTTATAATTGTACGGTGCCTCGTTTGCAGGTATGGTACCTATCCAATAATCATAGTAACCTGTAACGTCCACCTTTTCAAAAGTCATTTCCGCTTGATGATAGGTAGGGTTAACGCCGTTATAATCGAAGGTGTACAGTATTTCGGCAGTTTTCACCGCACCGTGCTTTGCTTTTAATCGAAGCACTAAGTTGTTTTCGCTCGACGGAGACACTTCGGAAACGTATTCACACGCTTGATCGTGAAACAAATCGCCGTCGTTAAGGTATTTGTTGCAATATGCTTCCGAGTATCCTTCTTCCGAATTTTTACTAAGGCTAATAGCACCGACAATTACACCGGCACATCCTAAGCATAACAATACAACTATAATACTTATACTAATTATTTTTTTCATTTACTTCTCCTTAAGTTTTAGCATGCGTTTTTGCATCTTTATGGATGTACGAATTACCCTTTAACGGCACCGCCCGTCATGCCCTGTATGAAATATTTAGAGAAAAACATGTACATTATTACCATAGGAATGGTTAATACCGTCAATCCGGCACAATATTCGCCGAACATACTCGCATCCGCTGCTTTGAATTGCAACACTTTTAGAGGTAAGGTGTATACATTCTCGTTACCTAATGTGGTAATCATAGGCCAGAAAAACTCACTCCATGCCGACTGAAATGCCATTATGGCAATAAGTGCAATTACCGGACGCATCAAAGGTAAATCGATACGCCAAAACAGTTTCCATACACCGCATCCGTCTATAAGCGCCGCTTCGTGTATGTCGCTCGGAACATCCCTCAAGTAATTACTTCCAAGCATTATGCCTAAGCTTGGGAATCCTATCAGACACGGAATTATCAGCACCCAATAAGAATTAAGTAATCCCAATTTATTATAAAGCAAAAACAACGGAATATAAGTCAATTCGCCCGTAAAGAACATTGTAATTACCGACAACGACTTGAAAAACTGCGAGCCTTTGAACCTTATTACGCTTATTGCAAAGCTTCCGATTGCCGAGAAAATAACGGTCGCAAGTACGCTGATAGCGGTAATTACCACGCTGTTTATCAACGCTCTAAATAGGTTATTACTCTTAAGTACCGTTACGTAATTACTGAACGATATGCTTGCAAAATTAATAAATATAGGATTTTTGATATATTCCGAATAGCTTTTCAGCGAAGTTGCAAAAACGAAATATACCGGGAACAATATACTTATCGTAATTATAACAAGTAAAAAGATAAGCCACGATTTAAGCAAAACATCGATGATCTTTCTTCTACGCTTTTCTTTATCTACAAGTATTCTCATCTCAGTTACTCTCCCTTTTATTAAGCGTCTTGTTTACTATTACGGTGACGACACCGAGCACTACAGCCAATATAATCGACATAGTTACCGATTTACTGAGACTGATATTGCTAATATCCTTACTTCCCAATCCTATCTTATATATGAGTAACGCTACCGGGGTAAGATTACTCGACAAATTACCGTTGGTTTGGAATAAATAGAACAAGTCGAAAGACTTAATACCGCCGATAATCGATAATATTATGTTCAACACTGTTGCCGAACGTAATAACGGCATAAATATTTTAGTTATAAGATGACCTTTATTTGCTCCGTCTATCTTTGCAGCTTCTATCACGTCATTGGAAATATTGGACATATTGACCAAGTAGATTACCGTAGTCATACCCACATAACGCCAAGTGTTGGTAACTATTAGGCAAATGAATGCGACTATATCGTTTCCCATCCATTGGAAAGGTGGATTTTGTAAACCGAAGATGATGTTTAAAATACCGTTTTCATCTCCGCTATACATCATTATCCACATCGCCGATACTACCGCACTCGGCAAAACAACTGGTAAATAAATAAGTGTGCGGAAAATACCGCTCAACCTCTTAGATAAAAAGTAGAGCATTACCGCCAATAAAAATCCTAATGCCGTTTGAACAAGGGTGGACACCACCGAAAATGCTAAGCTTACGCCGACTGCTTGCCAAAATCCGCTGGCTTGTTCGTTAAATACCCATTTATAATTATCCAATCCGACAAAGCCTACGTTATTGGTATTTATCTTTAAATCGGTAAAACTGATAATTATCGAAAGCACAAGCGGAAAGATAATCGTGATCGTTGCCGCGATTATCATTTGGCTTGAAAACAAATAACCTTTTAGGTTTTTGTGCTTAATTATCGAATAAGTTTTCTTTTTCATCGGTTAACTCTTTATATCCAACCAACTGAAATCACTATCCCAGTTATAGGTAATTGTCGGATCGATGGTTTTTAGTCCTGCATCGGCAATGGCTTGTTTGTATCGATTGTATATCCCGGTTGCTACGTCTTTACCCGTTGCGTTTTTATTTTTTCCAAGAATATAGTTGATAACATCCTCGTTGTTTTTGGTATCGATGTTGCTTGTGGAATATTTAATATCGTTCTTAACAAATAACGATTTACCGCAGTCACGCATAGCGTAATTAACGGCTTGGTCACGTTCGCTCTTATATTCGATTCCGTCAACTGCCATTATGGAATTGGTTTCGTCTGCGAAATATTGACTAACAGATTGGCTGGTTAGATACTTCAAAAAACGAATACAAGCTTCGGGATATTTGGTATATTTATAAACACTGAATCCGTCATAGTCGCTGGTAATATATGAATAATCTACACCCTCAGGAGCAGGTATAGCCATAAAGCCAAGTTCCATTTCTTCGGCATCGTTAAGTAGATATAAATTGTTATTGTTAAGAATAACCATAGCAGCGTTACCCTCTACGAAATTACGAACTGCGGTTTCCTTGCTCTTGCCTTCGCATTGACCGAAATAGCCCTTACTATTCCAATCTTTGAGTTTGTCGAGCATTTTGCCTTCCAATTCGATGTTTTCATCTGAATTGGTAATAAGTCCTTGAGAATAAGCAGGATCCTTGTATGAACCAAGTTGTAACTCCGAGAAGTTTTGGAATGCAGTATACAATCCGGTAAGTGAACCACCGGATATGCCCGTTACAGCAAGAGGTGCAAAAGATGAACTCGAAGATAATTTTCTCAACGAGGCAAGAGTATCTTCAAATTCCTGTAAATTAGTAGGAACCGCTATATCGTTTTCTTCGAAAAGCGTTTTATTGTACACCAAAACTTCTGCTGTGCAACGGAATGGTACACTGTAATGATTATCGCCGACCTTGGCTAAATCCCAAGCTTCTCCGTTAGATTTAAAGGTATCGCTCCAACCACTCATATATTCGTCTAAAGGCAAGCAAACATCGTTGTTTACATAACCTGCTACTTGGTTTGTCCAATAGAAGAATACATCGGGAACCGACGACGAAATTACTTGAGAATTGAGATAACTCGGTACATCTTCGTAGTTGCTGACTACGATTTCTATACGAATATCCTTGTTTTCAGCCATAAAGTCGTTGACTATCTTGGTGAATTGTGTGGAGTTTTCGCTCCATATATGCAAAAACTTTATTTTCTTGACGTTGACTCTTTCGCCTGTATCGGGATCAATATAACTATCGTCCGCACAAGAAATCAACATAGATGCGCTTAAAACTAAAATAATTAGAATTAAGAATATGGAAATTACTTTTTTCATGATTTTTTTCTCCTTATATATAGAATACTTGCCGTTGCTACCGACGCTAAAATCAATACGGCTCCGCCTACTATCAATATAATCGCAAATGTGTTGTCGTGATGTTCTACAGCCTCTACCAAGGTAGGTATTTTTTCGGTGTTATACACGTAATCCTTGCTATAATCTGGATAATCGGGTTCAACAAAATAGTAGATGCTGTCATAATCGGTGAGATATTTCATCTCAAAATCGTACATTTGCGCGTTAATATCCATAAAATTAACCCCGAAGCACGGTGTAAAATCCGACACGTTCACGGTTGCAATTACGTCATCGTTTCCGTAAGCAGACACCATATAACTATCTAACTGCATGCATTGTTGACCATCCAAGTACATATGCAATACGCCGTCCTTAATGACGATTTCTAAGGTATATTGGGTACCCGGCGTCACCGTTATTCCGCAATTAACCTCGTAGGTAAAATCATAGGGATTACTCGTACAGAAGTACATAGCAGCCTGTCCGCTTGCAGGCGATACGTTACACGATACGTACACTGTTTGACCTAAAATCGTTGTTTTCCCGACAATCAAGCCAAGTGTTCGATTGGTTTCGGCATCCGTTGTAAGTTTGAAATTTGCCTTATAATAGACGTCTACTCCTTGTGTAGACACCTTTTCTCCGTTTTTAATGAGGGTGTTACTGCTTAGATAGTCGTTTTTGAAATAGTTAACCGCTCTAAGCCAACTTCCCGTATATTTCATCGTTGCGACAGAGTCCTCAAAACTCAGTCCGTTATTGTCTAAATTACGCTGATTTCCCGATATTGCCACTTTTTTCTCGGAAAAAATATCGTTGCTGTCATAATTGCGAGCATATTCAAGCTCTTCTTTTCCGTATGATATCGAAGAATAATCCCCTTCATCCACATATTTTACGGTAAGATCGGATACCGTTGCGTCGATATCCATAAAATTGACACCGGCGACGGGATGTAGTTTAGTTAAGTCTACAGTATACTTATTACCTACTCCGTCCACACCCTCTATCGTTGAAAACGTTCCAAGTTTAAAGGAACCATTGATATATACTGATATTGATTCGTTAGTTTTTAATACCGATAACCGATATTTGGTATCGTTTTTAAAGTTTTGTTTAAGAGCGATAGTACAGTTTACGTCGGCATCACCGCCAACCTTCTTATAAAAATAAAAAACCAAAGAATTGTCTTGAGGTTGGATGTTTACCGATACGTATACGGTTTCGTTTGTTTCCGCTAATACCTGCCTACCTATTACTATTCCTAACGAACGGTATTGTTGTGCGCCAGACCATTTGATATTGCAATCATAGTACGTCGTAAGCATGCTCGTATCAGTCTCTATTCCATTTAGTAATACTTTATCTTGCGAAGTAAGAGGATTGTCTACCACCATTATACCGCGTAGCCAATTGCCCGTATACTTCATAGAGTAAATTCCGTCCGAATAGTTCATAGAGTCATTAGTATCTCTAAGATTTGTCGAAGGTGTACCGACTGCAAGATTATCATTCGGCGAAGACTGACCATCCGACAACGTATATCCGTCGGCGTGTGCAACCATTGGCATTGTCATAAATAACAATGTCACGGTTAGAATAAATATAAATGCTATTTTGGTAGCTTTACTTGTTAATGTTTTCATGCTTATCGTTTTTCACATTTATTATCGCTTTTGTTATGTTTAGCGGAATACCTTTCGATATTCCGCCGAACAAATGTTTTTGACGTTAACCATCAATTCTTTTTTAGTTCCAAGAACCTACAAATTTATCTCCGTCTGTTCCGCTAACTACGAACGTATCTTTGCCACCGACAAGACTCAATTCATATGTTTGTCCCCAACTCTCATAGCCATACTTATCTGCAGATGTATCTGCATCGAGTGACACACGGTATAAATATACTTTATTTTCACCATCTTGAACATCTGCTTTTACGCACAAGCCGTCAACTGTACCCATTACTTTGCGAGTTGTCATTTCCGATTCGTTAACGAATACAATTACGAATTGCTCTCCTCCGCTAACAAAACCACTTTGTTGAGAAAAATCGAAGCTAATGCTTGTAGGTAAAGGTATACTCCATTCACCCGTCCACGATCCTCCATTTTCAGAAGTAACAATATATCTATCACTATCGTCTTGCAATACGATATCGGGAGATTGTCCCCACCAATTAGAATTTACATATTCCCAAGAAAGCGCTTCACTTGTCGGAGCTGTACGAACGATTTTGAAAGCATTGTACTTTTCGGGAATACTTATCGAAACGCTCTTACCGTTAAGGGTAGCCTTAATCCATTCATTGTCGGGCTTTGATTCGTCGGTATTATATAGATAAATACCGAATATTTCGTCTCCTCGAACTACAGGAGTTAAATCTATCGTAATTCTTCTATCGGTGTTTTGCCCCTCTATCGCAACTACCTCTACGTTGATGTCGCCCAAAACACGAAGGGTGTATGTTCCGTTTTCGGTCAAAGTAACTTTAGCTCTGTCTATTATAACCTCACTGATATAATAACCTTCGCTTGCGGTGAAGGTCAAGGTGATTGTGCTACCTACGGGGATTTCGCTCATTGTTTCGGAGGTGACGCTATAATCCGCGCTTTCAGCTACAATAACTCTACCTTTTCCGTTCCACTCTGCAAATCCGCCCAAGAAAGAACCGCCGTTATAGTCGGTGAATATGTAGTAATTCTTATCGCCGATAACGATTTCACTTGAGCCACCCCAGTAATCACTGCTCCACGATATAGATTCTTGTGTAATAGATGTACGTAACACTTTAAATTTGGTCATTCCTTCAGGAATTGCATGACGAGCGATTTTTTCGGAACTCAATACGCTTTGTTGCCACGTATTAGCGCCTTCGTCATTATAGAAGTACACACCGAAGCGTTCTCCACCGGTATAAATACCTGAAACGTTATAGTTGATATATAAGAAGTTAAGACCTTCCTCTTTAACAATTTCACCGCTTGCCTTAACCATTAATGCAGATACGTCATTATCCAAGTCGCTCGAATCTGTTTGTTCCCAAAGGGTATCGTCGTTATTCGAATAACGTAACAATTGAATTTGAGTTGCTCCGTTGGGAATGGATGCACTGTATCTTTCAAATTCGACATTAACGAGATCGACTATTTGCTCGGGATCATTTGCAAATATAAGTTTTAACTTAAGTCTTGCTCCGTCCGCCGCGTAACGTGATAACTCGCCAAGTTCTAAGGTAATATCGCGATAGGTAAATCCAAGTGCCGGTATCTCCTTCTTCTCGCCCTCGTAGTCGCAACGTGAACAATATTCATAAGATTCATATCCGACTTTTGTGTATGAGGGATTGATTTGCTCATAAATTTTGATATCGTGATCTAATGCATCGACTTCCGCATATGTTGTATAGTCGCAACGACTACATGTATCATAAGCATTATGACCGGCCTCTGTACAAGTGGCATCTTTTGCTTCGTGACTAACGATATCATGACCTAATGCATCGACTTCACGTTCTTCTACGTTCCCACAAAGAGCACAGGTTCTTTGTTCTACTCCTTTCGCAGTGCAACTCGGTGCTGTTATCTGTTGCCAATCGCCATAGCTGTGTTCACACGGCTTATCGCAAGCAACGAATAATAACACACAGGTCATCACTACTAATAGTATTATCCCTAATTTTTTCATAGCTTTCTCCTTTTTTATTAATATTTCGGCATTGTAACCGATTTAGCTCAATGTAAAGGTTGCGAATAATACGCTATATTTCCCTACAGTCAATTCTCCGTTTTGATAAACGGATTGAGAGTCAACACTCTTAATCACTACATTGTTAGGATTCTCAAACGTATTCTTAGCATGGATATCGTCGGCTCTAAGTGTAGAGATTTCACTTAATTCCACTTTTTGATCCATTTGAATAGCTATTTGAAGATCGTTTTCGGTAACGTTTACGATTACTACCTTGTATGCATTAGCGACTTCATCATAAGCTACCGAATGATATACGCCGTTTGCCTTACCGTATTTTTTAGATTTATAAGTCGGCAATTTGCTTTGCGTTTTAATTGCACTACAACCGGCGAAGGTGTTAGCAATTTTTGCAAACGGATAATATGTCGTTTGTTTAAGCACGCCTCCGTCATTTTGAGTCAAAATGGGTGCGATGACGTTTA
Source organism: uncultured Christensenellaceae bacterium (assembly GCA_964391805.1). GTDB lineage: Bacteria > Bacillota > Clostridia > Christensenellales > CAG-1252 > RUG14300. The sequence goes on from CAYMNK010000013.1 coordinate 34,668, forward strand.
CAAGCTGAGCAAGACATCCTATTTTGACATAATCGGCATTATTAATAAGGGTAAGTAACAATTCGGTAAATACCAATGCATCTGCCATATCGTAATTATTTTCTAATAGAGGTAATCCGTATGCCCAGTCCGCTTGACGATTGCCCGAACCGTCGAAAGTGTGCCATACATTCCATTCATCTACCGACAAATAGATTTCCTTGTTTGATTTACGACGGCGTTTTTCGTCCTTGATAAGTTTGATTCCGCATTTGATATAATCGTCAAAGTTGCGTCCCGATGCCAAAAACTCACTCAAATTGTGGTCTTTTGTGGGATAGGTATAATATGCATGCATCGAAATATAGTCGATATAATCGAATGCGGTATGCAGTACCGTTTTATCCCAAGAGGGAAACGTTGCGGATAATGGAGAACAACTTCCGCAAGCTATAGTTTTCGCTTGAGGGCTTATCCACTTGATTATCTTAGCTGAATCCACAGCCAATTTAGAGTAATCTTCGGCCGATTTAGAACAAACTTGCCATGAGCCGTCCATTTCGTTGCCCAAACACCAATACTTGACGTTATAGGGATTCTCTCGTCCGTTGGCAATACGCTTTTTTGCCCACATTCCTTGATTGGTTAAATTACAATATTGGACCAAGTCCGATACGTCTTGCATCGAACCCGTACCCAAGTTAACAGCCATCATCGGCTCCGCCCCAACTTTTTCGGCAAAAGGCAAAAATTCATCTACGCCCACCTTATTGGGTTCTATGGCTATCCAAGCAAGGTCTATAACTTCTTCTCTGTCCTGTTTCGGGCCTATTGCCTTTTTCCAGTCATATCCGGATACGAAATTACCGCCCGGATAACGGATTATCGATACGCCCATGTCGGATATCGCTTGAGCAACGTCTTTTCTAAATCCGTTTTCGTCGGATGTCGGGTGCGTTGGTTCGTAAACACCATTATAAACAGCTCGTCCCAAGTGTTCCACGAACGAACCGAAAACGGTCTTTTCGATAACGCCTATCTTATTATTTTTATCTACTTTAATGAAGTACTTACTCATTAGTTCGTCTCCTTTGGATATTGTTCAGTCCTTGCCTATATTGGTGTGGATTTTTTATTTTAGTCCGTACTTCGCCATTTTCGCTTTAGTGAAGTCTAATAGTTCTACCGCCGCGTCGTCTAAACGTTGTTCAGTAGGATTTTCGAGAATATCACGCCATACTCTGATATCATAGCCTACTTCGTCGCCCATTTGTAAAAAAGGTTCGGATACGATGCTATGCTTATAACCGATGTCGGACAACGCTTGGAACACCTCGTCGAAATCGATATGACCGCGTCCCGGTATGTTGCGATTGTTGTCGCCTGTGTGGAAGTGGCGAAGTTTATCACCTGCTAAACGAATTGCGTCACCTATGTTATTTTCTTCGATATTCATATGGTAGGTGTCGAGTTGAACACCTATGTTTTTGCTGTCTACTAATTCTACTAAACGGATTGCCTCTTTTGCCGTGTTGATAAGAGGGGTTTCAAAACGGTTTGCCGCTTCTACGCATACCGTAACGCCTTCACGCTCGGCAACCTTCATTACCCGTCTTAGCGAATCGGCACTGTGCTCGAAAAGCTCTGCTTTTTCTTTGACACCTATTTGATAGTCAGGAACACCCCAACCGGAATATGTTACACCGCTCAACAAATCACCGTCCATAACTGCGATTTTACGAACGATGTCGCTTAAATAATTAACACCGCCAATTCTTACATACTTATCTCTGTTGGCAATATCATACAGCTTATTTAATCCTAAACTGTAGGATAATTCTATACCTGCCTCGTCTGCATATTTCTTTATTTTACGGCACTCATCGTCCGTCATATCGAGCAACGGTTGTGCTTGAAACTCCAAAATATCGAATCCAAGTCTCGCTACCTTATCGATATAGTATTTGTAGTCTATCGACCAACGCTTTTCCCAAAAATTTACGAAAATGCCTAATTTGTTCATGAGTTGCCTCCTTTTTTTATTAATCAAAATTATATACGTTTATAATCGAATGCTAAGTATTTGAACGCTTCTTCTATGGCGTCCGACCATTTGCCGGAAGCTATAGCAACGTGATGACGGTAACCGTTATTTGACATATAATTCAACAGTTCGTCCGAGGTAAATCCATCGCCCTCGAATACCGTTCCGCATCCGAAAAAGCCCTTTTCGAGTTCGTCGTCGGTAAGTTTGCCGTCCGCAGAAAATGCACAAAGTTCGCCATTCTCCGTCTTCATCGAGCCGATAGTGACATCCTGTGCCTTTACATTTCCTACACGCAAACCGACTCCACTACCCTCGCCGTAAGTCTTTTTGAACATCAAGTGTTCCTCTACGTGTGTTTCTCCTTCGAGCATATTTAACGGAGCGGGCCCACAGTGGAATAATACGGTTTTGGAAATACTGTCACCGTAATTATTGTTTACGTCGAATAGCATAACAGGTTGATTGGATGCAAGCATCAACGCACGCATCATTACTGCATTATTGACGTCCAATTCGCACGATGCACAAATTCCGCGCTCGTTTAAGTCGCCAAGTATAATGCACGGAGCTATACCATATCTCAGTTGAAGTTCGTTCCAGCAACGGATGGCTACTGTATCTAACGAATATTCCTTGATAAGTCTATCTATCGCAAGAGACAAGCGCGCTATGTTTTCAACTTTTATTTCGGGATAATCCCCAAAATCGGATAAATTGCGGACATATGCCTTACGGTTTTCTAATTTTTCACCTTTAAAGCCGTCCATTATCATAAAGAGATAGGATAAATCTATCGTCTCGACATTGATTTTTTTAGACTGCATCGCTATTTCGTCTATACGCACCGTCTTGAATGCAGTAGTACGAGCACCGATTGCACCGACTGTAAAGTTATTCATTCCGTTTACCACTCTACATATTGCCGTAAAGTTTTTAAGATCGATTGCAAAGTCCTCGCTAAGCGGAGAAACTGCAAACTTTTTGGTAAGCGTATATTTGATTCCCGCTTGTCTCAGCACATTACACATCGCGATTTTTCCGCATACGGCATCACGTCTATGTGCAAAATCCATTTTGCCTATTTCATCGGGATATGCTTGTATTAGTATGGGCACGTCTACGTCCTTTAACGCATAGTATGCACCGTTTTCGTCTCCGAAATTCGGAAGACAAACTATCACACCGTCATATTCACCTCTATGTTCGGATAAAAAATTCGCATATATTTTACCCTCTGCAATCGTTTCGACTGCGCCGTATCTCGTCAAAGTCGGATCGAGTTCTATGTAATCGTGTCCGCATTTTTGTAAAGCTTGTTTCATTTCGGATCGTGCCGAGTCAATTACTTCGCCCGGGAAAAATCCTCTGTTTCCATAGTAAAGTGCAAAGTTCATGCTATCTCCTTTTGATTGTTTCTTTAGCCAAATAAGAAATCAACTTGAAGCTAAATCAAAATACCTCATTAATTCCTTATACTTTAATAGTAACTTGTTTAACCTATTACTTATAGAGAACAATGGAACAAAAAACTGTAAAATCTTCCACAAATAAACTATTTTACAGTTGACTATTTCGTATTTATAAGTTAGTATTATTATATCTTATTAATATATCCATATTATTAAAAAACGATATATGGAGACAAAAAAGTACTTCACCGTAGAGAGGAAAACGTATGATTATTCAATTTGATAAAGAAAAACTCGAAAAAGTGCTATATGATTTCTATAATCTCACCAAACTTACTATCAGTTTGTGGGATGATGAGTTTAATCAACTTATGTACCAACCCAAAACCATGCCTGCATTCTGTAGATTAATCAAGTCTACCAAGTACGGCTGTAAGGGATGTCTTCAGTCCGACCTTAAGATACTAAAGGCTTGCACTATAGCCAAAAAACCTTGTTCTCACATTTGCCACGCAGGATTAATCGATATCGCTGTTCCGATTTTACACGACGATATTCCCGCAGGTTACCTTATGTTCGGTCAAATCAAATATAAAGATTCAACCATCGATTCCGAAGCGGTAGGCAATTATGCGGAATTGGCGCAAATGGACTACAACCTACTTGCATCCGAATACGACTTAATTCGCGTTATCGAACCCGACTATATCAATTCGGCTATTCAAATATTGAGTTTATGCACAGACTATATTTTGGTTCAACATATGATCAAAATTAATAACAGCGGACTGCCTGCCAAAATAGAAGCATATGTAAACGAGCATCTTAAAGAGAAAATAACCGTTTCCGACATTTGTCGACAGCTTTATATTTCAAAAAGTAAACTGTATATGATATTCAACAATGATTACAATTGTACTTTTTGGCAGTATGTAATCGAAAAACGCCTAAGAAAGGCAAAGAAAATGCTTATAAACACCGATATGTCTATAAGCGAGATTTGTGAAGAAACCGGAATATCCGATTACAATTATTTTATCAAAGTATTCAAAAAGAATACGGGCTATTCTCCGATATATTATCGTAAGAATTATCCTCTCTTAAGCGAGAAAAAACTAAAGAGTTAACCAAATAACCGTAATCATTAAGGCGAAATCGGCTTACACCCATTGCCTTCGGGACAACTACACCCATAAAACATCGGTATGTATAATCGGCTCTTTGTGTTAAAATACGCATTAGGATTGATTTTTTACAAATATAAATACCCGTGGTATCGCGTTTCGGTATAACGCAGGCAAAATCATCATAACAAAAAAGTTCCCCTCGGTTAAAAGACTTAACGGAGAGGAACTATTTTTTTGATTCTCGATATCGAGAAAAAATGATTTTTTTTGTTTAATTATCGATTTATTCGTTATCCGAATTATCTTCGTCATTTTCTACTGCTTCGACTTCTTCGATTTGTTCGGGCGCGGTAGCAACGGCATTTTCGACAACTTCGTTATTCTCAACATTGTTTTCTTCGGCGGGTTGTTCTTCTTCGATTTCCTCATGCGGAGTTATCGCTATCGAACTAACTTTACCCGAACCGACCTTCATAATTCTAACACCTTGAGCAGTTCTACCGATCTTACTGATTTCACTGATAGCCGTTCTCATAATGATACCATTATCGGTAACTATGATGATATCTTCGTCGGGGTTAACAGTTCTTACGCATGCGATTCTACCGGTCTTATCGTTGAATTTAGCAGCCATTACGCCCTTACCGCCTCTACCTTGTAGACGATATTCGCTGACATCGGTACGCTTACCGTAGCCGTTTTCGGTAATAGTCAATACGTCTTGTCCTTCCTTAATCAAAGACATACCTACGATGTAATCATCGTCGTCGATTTCCATACTCTTGACGCCGTATGCCGTTCTACCCATAACTCTGACGGTATCCTCGGAGAAACGAATGGTTTTACCTTTACTACTTGCAATCAACAATTCTTCTCCGCCGACAGTCATACAAACGTCGACCAACAAGTCGTCATCATCCATTTTAATGGCAATTTTACCGTTTTGACGAACGCTTTCGAACTCGCTCAAGCGACAACGCTTAATTTTGCCCTTTCGTGTAGAGAGAACCAAATGTCCTTCCATTTCTTGCTCTTCGGTAACGGGAAGAATGGTGGTAATAAATTCGCCGTCGGCAATATTGATAATGTTATTTACGGTCTTACCTCTTGCATTCTTACTTGCTTCGGGAATTTGATATCCTCTCAAAACATATACCTTACCGAGATTGGAGAAAAAGTATACGTCGTCGTGGGTGGAACATACGAAGACATCTTCTACGAAGTCTTCGTCTTTAGCCTTATGACCTGTTACGCCTACACCGCCTCTATGTTGTGCTCTGTATTCGGATGCGGAAATTCTCTTGATATAGTTTTCGTGAGTTAAGGTGATAACGATATCTTCTCTTTCGATAAGATCTTCGATATCTAATTCGCTATAATCGAATACCAATTCACTACGTCTTTCGGTATTATATTTTTCCTTAATTTCGCTCATTTCGCTCTCGATATGCTCGTCGACAAGCTTAGGATCAGCCAAAATAGCCTTATATTCGATGATAAGCTTTTCGATTTGATCCAACTCTTCCATAATCTTATTAACTTCAAGAGCAGTAAGTCTTTGGAGTCTCAATTCGAGAATAGCGGTAGCCTGTCTTTCGGAAAGCGAGAATCTATCCATCAAGTTTTGTTGAGCAGTAGCCTTATCAGAGGATTTCTTGATAATTTCAATAACTTCGTCGATATTTTGTTGAGCGATAACAAGACCTTTAAGAATATGTTCTCTTTCTTCGGCCTTTTCGAGATCGAACTTGGTACGTCTGACGATAACCTCTCTTTGGTGATCGATATAAGCCAATAATATCTCTTTGAGATTCATAACGGTAGGAACGCCGTTTCTCAAAGCCAAGAAAATCATAGGATAGGTTACTTGTAAGTTAGTATGCTTGAATAATTGATTGAGCAAAACTTGTGCGTTGAAATCTTTCTTAACGTCGATAACAATTCTCATACCCTTACGGTCGGATTCGTCGTTGATATCGGAAATACCGTCAATCTTCTTATCCTTAACCATATCTGCGATATACTTAATAAGTTGAGCCTTATTGGTTTGATAAGGAAGTTCGTGAACGATAATACGACTTCTGCCGTTTTCTTCAATGATCTCGGTATTGGCTCTTATAATGCAACCGCCCCTACCGGTGAGGTACGCTTTACGCATATTTTCGATACCTAATACCAAACCGCCTGTAGGGAAGTCGGGACAAGGCATAACCTTTAACAATTCCTCTATAGCGATCTCAGGATCCTTCAAAACCATAATTGTAGCATCGATTACTTCGCCGAGATTATGAGGAGGGATGCTGGTAGCCATACCTACTGCAATACCGTCAGCACCGTTTACCAAAAGGTTAGGGAATCTTGCGGGAAGTACGCTCGGTTGCATAAGAGTATCGTCGAAGTTAGGATAGAAATCAACCGTCTTCTTATCGATATCTCTCAACATTTCGGTGGCAATCTTACTAAGCTTCGCTTCGGTATATCTCTGTGCTGCGGCAGGGTCGCCGTCTACCGAACCGAAGTTACCTTGACCTTGCACCAAAGGACAACGAATGGTAAATCCTTGAGCTAAACGAACCAATGCATCGTAAACTGCGGTATCACCGTGGGGGTGGTATTTACCTAAAACGTCGCCGACGATTCTTGCACATTTTCTGGTAGGTTTATCGTAATCCAAACCTAATTCGTTCATAGCGTACAAAATACGGCGGTGAACGGGTTTCAAGCCGTCTCTAACGTCGGGGATTGCACGTGAAACGTTAACTGCCATAGCGTAAGCAATGAAGCTATGTTTCATTTCGTACTCTACGTCGACCTTAATTATTTTGGTATTATCTACTATTTGTTCGTATTCTTTATTAAAATTCTTTTTCATAGCATCTCACCTTATACGTCTAAGTCTGTAACCAATGTAGCGTTTTCTTCGATAAACTGTCTTCTCAATTCGGGTTCTTCGCCCATAAGAATGGTGAATATCTCGTTCGCTCTAACAGCATCTTCCATAGTAACTTGCACGAGAGTTCTCGTTTCGGGGCTCATAGTGGTTTCCCAAAGTTGAACGTCGTTCATTTCGCCTAATCCCTTGAATCTCTGTAAATCTCCGCTCTTACGGCCGTTTTCGGCGTAATACGCCTCGAGTGCGGCATCGTCATAAAAGTACATTATTTGTTTACCCTTAGTAATCTTATAAAGAGGAGGTTGAGCGATATATACGTGACCGGTTTCGATCAACGGCTTCATGTAACGGAAGAAGAAAGTAAGCATCAAAATTCTAATATGAGATCCGTCGACATCGGCATCGGTCATGATGATAATCTTATTATAACGAAGTTTAGATTCGTTAAAGTCCTCGCCGATATTACAGCCGAATGCGGTAATCATGCTCTTGATTTCTTCGTTTTCGAGTGCTCTGTGGATTCTAACCTTTTCAACGTTAAGAATCTTACCACGTAAGGGAAGAATGGCTTGGAATCTACGGTCTCTGCCGGTTTTAGCGGTACCGCCTGCGGAATCACCCTCTACAATGAAGATTTCGCACTTAGAAGCGTCTTTTTCGGAGCAGTCTGCAAGTTTACCGGGCAAGGAAGCACCGTCTAACGGACTCTTACGTCTTGCTTCTTCTCTCGCCTTTCTTGCAGCCTCTCTTGCCTTCTGAGCATTCAACGAACGCATGATGAGTTCTTTAGCCTCTTTGGGATGTTCGTTAAGATAAGTGCCGAAGGTGTCGGTAACAATTCTCGACATATAGGTACGGATTTCGGAGTTACCAAGCTTGGTCTTGGTCTGACCTTCGAATTGAGGATTGGTCAACTTAACGGATATTACGCATACCAAACCTTCTCTGACGTCGTCGCCCGACAATGAATCGTCGCCCTTGAGTAAGCCGGCTTGTTTACCGTAGTTATTGATAACTCTGGTTAGCGAAGTCTTAAATCCGTCAAGGTGAGTACCGCCTTCTTCGGTATTGATATTATTAGCAAAAGCATGAATGGTCTCGCTATAAGTATCGTTATATTGAAGTGCGTATTCGATTTCACCCGTATCTGTTTCACCGTGGAAATAGAGAACGTCGGAGAATAATGTCTCATGCATAGCGTTTAGCGTTTTAACAAACTCGATAATACCGCCGTCAAACTTGAAATCGTCGTGTTCGGGTTCGGTCTCCGACTTACGATAGTCGCTGAAGCTTATAGTCAATCCTTTATTAAGGAAAGCAAGCTCTCTCAAACGATGCCTTAGAGTCGCATAGTTAAAATTAAGCGTCTCGAATATCTCGGAATCGGGATAGAAACTAACGATTGTCCCGGTGTCGCTTGCTTCACCTACAACCGCAAGTCTATCGTCGGGAATCCCTCTATGGTATTTTTGGAAATAGATTTTATCGTTTTGATGAACTTCGACGGTCAACCATTCACTCAATGCGTTAACAACGGATAAACCTACACCGTGTAATCCGCCCGAAATCTTATAACCGCCGTCGCCGAATTTACCGCCTGCATGCAGTTTAGTCAAAACTAATTCGACTGCGGACAGTCCCTCTTCTTTCTTAATACCTGTCGGAATACCTCTACCGTTGTCGGATACGGTAACCGAACCGTCGTGATTGATAACAACGGAAATCTTGTCGCAAAAGCCACTCAAAGCTTCATCGATACTATTATCGATAATTTCATAAACTAAGTGGTGCAGTCCTCTTTCATCGGTAGACCCGATGTACATACCCGGTCTAACTCTGACAGGTTCGAGTCCTTCGAGCACCTTAATTTGATCTTCACCATAATTGGTATTAACTGTGGTATCCATATAATCTCCTTTATATTATATAAATAAGTACATATATTATATAATATAATCAATAAATAATCAAGAAACTTTACCAATTTTTAGGCTAAATTTTGAAAATTTTTATTAAATCGCTGTATTTACCCTATGCATAAAGAAAAAACCGCATAATCGGCTAAAAATGCCCAAATACGCGGTTTGTTTTTTTTATCAATAAAATTTTTGGACTACAGTGCTTCGACTACAACATTTACTCGAACGATAATACCTGTATAAAGTTTGACCTCTACCATCAGTCTACCCAACGAACGAATGGGGTCTTTGAGCAAAATATCTCTTTTATCAATATTATAACCCATATTATTAAGTTCGGTAGCAATTTCTTTAGCGGTAACAGAACCGAATATTTTACCCTCCTTTTGACCTGCCTTAACCTTGATATGCACCGTGGCGGTGGATAATGATATTTGATCCTCTTTTGCTTTTGCAATTGCTTTTTGCTTGCGCAATTCCTCTGCCGCTTTCTTTTGTTTAGCTTCGTTTAACGCATCCCCCTCGGCACTTGTTGCAAGTTTGCGGGGTAATAAAAAGTTGTTGGCATAACCATTGGAAACATTGATAACCTCACCGGCTTTGCCTTGACCCTTGACGTCTTTCAATAATAGGACTTTCATAAATAACCTCCTAATTAATGGTCTTTATTAGTTATTATAGCACATCGAAAAAACTCTTTTCAATACTTATTTGCATTATTTTTATTATTTTTCTGCAATATTCCGTGTGTTTAACTACAAATCATCTAAAAGCACCGTGGACCCTATAGTATTCAAGTTGACTTGTGTTGTTTTCGAGAATGTCGTCTAAAAAAGATGCAACCTCGAATACCGGTTGATCGAAGCCGTTGTCGAGTTCGATAACTTGTTGTAGAGTCTTTTGATAATTCTCGTTACCTTTTTGTAATAGCGGATAAGTCTTGGCGATATTCTCGACATACTTCATAAGGCAATCATGACTCGATAAATCGTTATTATTGTAATATTCGGCTTGGAGTTCTAAATAAGCTTTTCTAATATCGGCATCAAGGCAGAATGTAAAGGATTCATCATCCATAGTCCCAATCGATTCGCCCGATCGGTTTGCAAAACAGTCGACCACCATTGCCAAATCTTCCAACTCTCTATTCGACATAAACTCAAAGGGAAGCTGTTTCATTAACCACGGAGCAGGCATAATCGATATTTCTTCAGCCGTTTCTATATTATTAATATCGAACTCTTGTACAGCATTAGATAAATAGATATCATGGTATTTACGCATTAAAGCGATAATTAAAGGCTCGTCACCCTCATCGTCATCGATTCCGAGTGTAAACCTAAACATCAAATCGGGATCTAACTCAAAAGTTAAAAAATCCTCGAAATATTCATAAACCTCTTCACCGCATTTATTGTAAAAATAATCATCGTCGAAGGCACCGCCCTCGGAAAATAAAATCTCCTCCACGGCTTGTTTAAGTGCCCTAACTTTAGCACGAGCATTATGAGATTCGAGCAAAGCATCTAAACTATCGTTTTGCACCTTATTAAGCGCATCCTGGTAAGAAATGCCCTCGTAACGCATTAATAAGTTAAGACATACATTTCTCGCAGGAGAAAGTTTGCAGGCCTCTATTTTTCTTGAATTTCTTTTAGTAATTGTTATTTCGCTCATAAAAACTCCTAATTTAATAAAATGGTCACGTTTTTTTGGTACGTTACCGACTTTTTATATCCTCAAGTGCGCCATTGAGGTGCTATTTTAATTTACTTTCATTGCAAATATCCAAAAAAAAGTCGAATATTCTATTATCGTCATCTAACTCCGGATGAAATGCTAACGCGATTTGATTACCTTCTCTTGCGCCTACCGCTTTACCGTCGACAACTGCTAAAACATCGGCGTTTCCTTTATTTTCGATATATGGGCCACGAATAAAAGTCATAGGAATATCGCCCAAGGATCCGAAGGGAGCCGTTGTTCTAAAACTGCCAAGTTGTCTACCATAAGCATTGCGTTTAACTCTTATACTCATAGTGCCGAGATGCTTGATGTCGTACCCTTCGAGACTGTCGGCTAAAAGGATCATTCCTGCACAAGTAGCAAAAACGGGTAGACCGTCAATAATCTTTTTGCGAATAGGTTCGAGCAGTCCCAAATCCCTTAGCAACTTACCCATTACCGTACTTTCTCCGCCCGGCAAAACGAGTCCGTCAATAATTCCGTCCAAATCGGATAATTGTCTTATTTCGAATACTTCCTGACCGAGTGAGCGGAATTTACGAGCATGCTCAGCAAAGTCACCTTGTAATGCCAAAACGCCGATACGCATTAGTTACCTCTTTTAGCCATCAATAAAGATATCTCATCCTCGTTGATACCTACCATAGCTTCACCGAGATCTTCCGATAGTTCTGCTATCATCTTAGCATCGGTGTAATTTGTTACCGCTTTAACTATTGCAGAAGCACGTTTCTTTGGATCGCCCGACTTGAATATACCAGAACCGACAAACACGCCCTCTGCGCCTAATTGCATCATAAGCGCAGCATCCGCAGGAGTAGCCACTCCACCTGCTGCAAAGTTAACAACGGGCAATTTACCCTTTTCGTGTACATACAAAACTAAATCGTATGGTACTTGTAAGTCTTTACTTGCGTTATAAAGTTCATCTTCGGACATCGATTGAATACGGCGAATTTCAGCATTCATCGCTCTCATATGACGAACCGCTTGAACGACATCACCCGTACCCGGTTCGCCTTTCGTTCTAATCATACTTGCGCCTTCGTTTATTCTTCTAAGTGCTTCACCGAGGTCTTTAGCACCACAAACAAAAGGTACGTCAAAGTTGCGCTTGTCGATATGATATTTGTCGTCCGCGGGAGATAAAACCTCGCTTTCGTCAATAAAGTCAATATCGATTGCTTGTAAAACCTGCGCTTCCACAAAATGACCTATTCTACATTTCGCCATTACGGGAATGGATACCGCTTCCATTATACTCTTGATCATTTTCGGATCGCTCATTCTCGATACACCGCCTGCTGCCCTAATATCGGCAGGTATTTTCTCGAGAGCCATTACCGCACATGCACCAGCTTCTTCCGCTATACGTGCTTGTTCCGGGGTGGTTACATCCATTATTACGCCACCTTTCAACATCTCTGCGAGGTGTTTATTTAATTCATATCTGCTGTTCGCCATAAAGATTACTCCTTGCGTTTTATATAAAGTTATGATATAATAATATCACAAATTCGTTGTTAAAGCAATTTCAATAACGGGATTTGTATAAATTTATTATGAGGAAATCACTATGAATATGCCTATTTATTCAAAAAGTCTGCTTTCACTTATTTCATCCGTTTTAAAATACTACGGAGTGCCCACCGAGCACGCAACATTGCCCGAATTTGACCGACTTCTAAAAAAGGATTATAAAAATGTAGTAGTAATGCTTTTTGACGGAATGGGTGATGCTATTCTCAATAAGCATGCCGATTCTTGCGAATTTCTCCGTCAAAACGAACGAGACATTATTTCATCGGTATTTCCACCCACTACGACCGCAGCCACTACGACCATGGTTTCGGGATTGTCGCCCATTGAACACGGTTGGTTAGGCTGGGTTTTGAGAATTAAGGATATCAATAAAAACGTATGCCTATTTCCGAATACCGAAGCTATGACAAATTTACCCGCCGCGGAATATAACGTTGCAGAAAAATATTTGGGATATCGAAGCGTTTTTGAAAAAATACGCCAAGCAACTGAGGGCAAGGTTCAAGCAGAATTTATATCTGTTTTCTCCGATAATAAAGCCGAAACGTTAGAAGAAATAATCGAAAAAACTAAGAATCTGTGCGATGCCCCCGGTAGAAAATATATCTATACCTACTATAAGCAACCCGATTTTGATATGCATGCTTTTGGCGTGGAGCACGAAAAAGTCGAAGATCATATTCGCGCAATTAATGCCGAAGTTAAACGATTGTCCGAAAACGTGGAAGACACACTGATCATCGTCACTGCCGACCACGGATTGATAGACGTAGAATGGGACTTTTTACCCGAATATCCCGATATATGGGATTGTTTAGAGTCAATTCCCGTAATTGAAATGAGAGGGATGACCTTGTTTGTCAAAGAAGAAAAAGAGAAGCAATTTGCAAGTGCTTTCAATAAACACTTTGCCGACGATTATGAGTTGATGACTACCGAACAAGCGCTTGCTCTCGGCATTTTCGGTGACGGAGAAAAACATACTTTAATGGATGACTTGCTCGGTCAATTTATAGCTGTTGCCAAAGGAAAACGATCCATTGCCATAACCGAAAGAACGGATAGAGTATTTAAAGCCGCACACGCAGGAACCACCGACGACGAATACAGGGTACCGTTTATAGTTATCGAAAAACCGAAGAATTCCTAATTCTTTTTTAGGATTGTTTATTAACTTTATAGTTTTACTAAAAAGATGCGACAAATCCGAATCTTTTTATACCCTTATAACAAAAGTCTTTTTTATTTCGACACAAAAAAGCCGTATCTCAAAAAATACGGCGTATAAACACTTCTTAATTATTGCATCATTATTAGTACATAATAAATCATTTCACATACAAAGCCGAGAATAAAGCCGACCAACGCAGGTATACCTACATCCTTTGCTTTGCGTTTGTATTCTTTATTCCATACACAGTAAAGAATCAAACCAACAATAGGAAATAGAAAACTAATAATTCTCAAAAATATAGATGCCCGTTCACTGTTCTTTGACTCGGCTTCGGCGACGCTTACATCTTCTTCCGACCTTACGCATGAATGATCATCGGCGAAAAAGTCGGTACTCTCGCTTTCATGAGAGTCATCAAAAAAGTCCGACTCCGACTCCGTTGAGCGTTCGGCAATCGGTTGACCGCAAGCAACACAAAATTTAGCGTCATCATCTACAGGATTACCGCAATATGTACAATATTTCATATAAATTCATCTCCTTTACACGATATGTATTTATTATAATTCACATTTCGTCCATAGTCAATATTAAATACATTTTTTTGACAATTATTAAACTATTTTTTTTTAAATCATTAGAAGTGTTTTAGCTATATAGCAAAATATGCGTCACATATAAAAACAAATCTTTTGCAAACGCTTCGACATAAATAAGAAGGAGTGAAACTAAACCGCCACTCCTTCTTAAGTTTGCTCAAAAAACACTTCATTCCTATTATTATTTCTCTTTATTCTTTACGCGAATTGTATATAATTATTCCAATTTGGCGATAGATGATTAATACTAAACATTATTCTATCTATCATCTCTCTTATGCGCTTCAGCCTTTGCCTTGCTCTATCACCCTTAATTCGAGTCGATGTTGTCTCCGTTGCCGATTGAGATGTCTTTGCAGTCGCATCGGCATCGCCATATGGTTTTTCACTTAGAAAGCCTATTTCGTTTGATATGTCTTTAATTTCGATACGATCGGGTTCGATCTCGTATCTATAATTCTGTTTTTGTTTCGATGCGTAACCTATAAAGAGTATGGCCATTATGCCACATATGATGTTTTTGATTAATTTCATAGTTGTGTCCTCCTTATAATTATTCGTTAGTGATAAATATAGAGATGTTTTTCAGTTTGTGCAACATTTATTGCAAAAAAAGTAATAAATCTTTTTATAGTTTCATATTTATTCAATATGGACAAGGAAATCGATTACATCGCCATGGAAGAAGCGTTCGCTAAAATCAAGCCGTTCACGATTCAAACGGATGTCTGCTTAGAGGACAGATGCGATTATGATGTTGCCGTTAAGCCTTTGGTTAGATTATACAAGCTATATCGCGAAATAGAAATAGTTCTTGATAGATTATCTGCGCTAACCGAAAATAAAGATTTAGTTTTACTTGCTTCCCACTTGGCAAAAAAAATAATCGTTAATATCACCGATTCTTTAAATATGTCGGTTTATCCCGATGTAAAAGTGGTTCAAAACATTTCAGGATACACACATACTGTACGCAAACTTCTAATGTTGAGTGCACGCGCCTGTTCTTCTGCCACCGAATATATGAGAGAAGTCAAATACATAGGCTCAAAATTGTATTATCGAGAAATGATTACTCTACATTCTATATTACTTACACTTACGGCATTCTAATCAATTATTCTCTTCATCCTATTATTTTTCTTTTTTTCTTGACGATTTTATCGTTATTTCAACCCATCCTCGTTGACAAAAAAGGAGCGTTTCTTTTTAATTCGTTCAAATTTGTCATTTATCGCCCAAATAAGTCAATAATCGATTTTCTTTTTGCACCCGTAAAATGAAATATGGGGTGGTTTTTTGTTATAATAGAGTCGAACTTTTTGAAAAAAGGAGATAAAAATATGAACAAGATAAAAGTTTTGATAGTGGACGATAATGTTAACTATTGTAATGAGATCAAAGCAGAATTGTTGCGCTATGGATTATTCGAGGTTACAGCCTGTTATGACGGTATGACCGCACTATCCGAATGCGCAAGATTGCACTCAGATGTAATGGTTCTCGATCTCGTAATGCCCAATATAGACGGAATGGAAGTTTTGAAAAATATCACCGAGAAAAACATGTCGGTTAACGTGATCGCAATGTCCCTTCCGATTGGCGATGAATTTATTACAGGTGCCCTTCGCGCAGGGGCAAAATTCTACATGACCAAGCCCGTAAATGTCAATGCTCTCAAAAATAGGATCTTAGACCTTTACGCCGAAAAAACAACATACACCCCGCCTAAGGTAAAAATCAACAAGTCTCTCGATGAAAGACTATCTAATATCTTTATTTCGGTGGGAATCCCTGCACACATAAAAGGGTATCAATTTTTAAGAGAAGCAATTAAAATGGCAATTGAAAATCCCGATATCATCAATAGTATAACCAAAAGACTTTATCCCGAAGTAGCAGATCGCTTTGGGACAACTGCAAGCAAGGTGGAGCGTGCGATCAGACATGCGATAGAGGTTGCTTGGAATAAAGGAAAAATAGAAAATATCAACCATCTTTTCGGCATTAAGGTCTATACGTCTAACGATAAACCGACAAACGGCGAGTTTATTGCACTTGTTGCGGACAAACTTATTGTCGAAAGCGTTTAAAAAAAAGAAAGTAAAGAGTTATTTTTTAATCGAAGTTCAAATGTAACAATCATCAAACAATACAATTGCTTTATATTTTGCGATGTATTTTCAATGTATCTATAACCAAATACTAATAACATTAACTTTTTTTCACATAGAATTAACTATAACTTTATTGTAAATATATACTATTAGTTGTTATAATTTATAATAGAGTTATTATGAAAAATAAAATATCGCAAAAACCGACAACTATGATAATTATTCAATTCGTTCTGATAGTGGCTAT
The DNA here is from genome assembly GCA_964391805.1 of uncultured Christensenellaceae bacterium. Lineage (GTDB taxonomy): Bacteria > Bacillota > Clostridia > Christensenellales > CAG-1252 > RUG14300. The sequence goes on from CAYMNK010000013.1 coordinate 51,467, forward strand.
AATTATAGCCATTATCTCTTCGTCTTTTGCTTGGTTTTCTGCGACACAAAAAGAAGTCGATGCGTCGGGCGGTGCATTCAACGCGGGAGAACAACCTATAGACACTACCGGTAATGCATATTTAGTAGCAGCATTGGGACCATACAAAGGAGAAACCGGACTCGGCGAATACGGTACACAGGATGCCCCTTTTTTTTTGGAACTCGAAATAATCACCGCGCCTATACAAATTAACTGGAACGCCTCCCAAAACATCGTTAAAACTATTGAATTTAAAATGAACGAAACATTAGAGGACGGCAGTTCTTCGCCACATATAGCACTTAGCGGAGTTACCGCCAAAAGAAATGACGACATATTACTCGATACTTCGAGTAATGATTTAGCACAGTTTACAACCAAAGAAGAAATTATCGGTGGTTTTTGTTGGAGAATCGCTCTTACATATTATCCTTATTCGAAAAGCAAAGAAGATGCTCGTGTTGCAATTGATTCTCCTAAATACTATTCACCCGAAGAATTCTCCTTTACCCTCGAAAACAGCAATGAGGGCGCGGACATAATTAATAATATTTACAACGAAACCGACATTGTTTTTGCTTTCAGCGCAAGGTTGTATTTTTTAAGCGATGCCGATATGGATAATACTCCCGCTGACAGAGATCCTTTCATTCTAAGCGGATATTCCAAAGAAAAGGGCGATTATACCGATTATACCTTTATGGATGCATCGTTTAGTTTTGATTACGATTTTTCTCCGCCTGTTTATACTATAACAACGGGGATATAAATAAAAACAGAAAGACTATGGATAAAACTAAAAAAATAAGTATTATCACATCATCTATATTGATTGTTTTGCTTATAGCGTCGATAATAGTTGCATCGTTGGCATGGTTTACGTCAAGTGTAATCGACGACCTTTCCGTATACACAAATAATTACATAATACTGTATTTTGACGGAGATATTGGTTACCTTGACAAAAGTGGCAATTACAGCAACCCATCCGACAATACAGTTGCGCTTTCGGCAAGAGAAGCGGGTTTAAACGAAATACGCGACAACAAAACCAACACCACGATAAAAGCAACCACCGCAGGATCAAGTGCCGTAGTTAAAATAGTCGATTACTCGGGTAATAAGAATACTGTATACGAAAAATTAGCTTTAAGAGCGTCTATAAGGGCCTTTGCGGTAGATGAAAATGATGTACGTACCGAGATTTCGACGTCCACAGACATCTGCATTACACCAAAATTTACCATTAAATATAATGGGGAAGGGTCCGAAAGTAACATAATTGAAACATCTTCAAATATAAAACATAATCAATATCACGATTTTTCCATCAATAAACGCAACGGTGAATTGAGAATAACACTCGAAGCATATTTAAGAGCGGTAGACGAATTGGCAATTCCCGCAGTTTTGAACGCCAAGCAAATATCCATTGAATTGACAATCAGATCACTTGAGGCCACTCGCACGCTATATTACTATAATGCTAATGCTTGGGAAAATGTATATGCCTATGGTTTAGCGGTAGAGACACAACCCATAACGTCTACAAAAAACGCATGGTTCGTAGTTGGATATAACGGAGATGTCGACAACGGACTTATCATGAAGAAAGATGCCGATACGACATCCCTGCGTACCGATATTTTTGCCTATTACGGATATAGATGGCGCTCGTCAAATGACGATTTTGTAATTACCAACGGAAAAGTTAGTAAAGGAATAGAAGGGGTTTCCGATGATGCGCGGAATTTATCGGATGGCACTGTCATATCCGAAAGTGCACAAAGCGGTCGAATCACATTATCCAATCCCGGTTTATATAATATTTTTTACGATTCGAAAAATGACGCCATAACCATAGAAACAAGCAACAATCCATATAAAACATTTGATAGTGAATTACTCGGTGCGTTCCCGGGTACGGCAATGAGTCCGGTTAATGGATTGGCCGGTTGGTATAGTATAACTGTGCCCGTTGGATTACAACAAATTGTCTTTACAGATGGCAACAATAAGAAAGAATTGATCGATATCGATCCCACTAAATGCTATTATTACACAATCGATGAAGGTGAAGAAACATGGAATGAACGCATTCGTGATTTCGGCAACCGCATATACTGTTATATACCCACTTCATCTGCCGTTTCGGTAAAATGTACAAATTATAAGGGTGATGTCGCATCATATCCTATGACACCGTTAAATAACGGGTGGTTCTATACCGATATCGACAAATCGCTCTATCAGCTCGAAAATCTACCTTCAACTTTGAACGTTGATTTTATCGTTGACAATAAGGTGTATACCACTACCACCGAAATAGACGCAGGCAAACCGTATTTTTATAATAATAATTGGTATGCGTCCCCAGATTGTCGCTAATACCCCATAAAAATCATTCCTTATAATGGTATATTTTTGCCGTTCAATAATGGAAATGTTGCAAAATTGCAAAAAAGCTAATCGTCTATTATTTCTTTAAAATTGACAACTTTTATTCCGCTTCTCTTCCCAGGTCCCCAACATATTCCGCTAACAAACCCTATAGATAAAGTCTCGTTAATCCCCATATGATACCCACAATTATCTTTGTCGGGTTTTATTTCATCACCATTCATCCATTTGCAGTTGTTGTCTTTTGCCCATTGTAAAAACAATGTCTTTTCTTCGTCTTCGATAGAAAACCAAACGCGATCATGCTTACCTAATACTTTTTTTAAACTTTTCATAAAAAACTCCTTATAACTTATTTGCCATAAAGAGTGAAAGAAAAAATCCCATCGCATTCGATAGGATTTACGCACCATATTAAACCCCATCGAATCAGACATTAGCACCTTGCCTTATCGGTAGGTTGCTGTGACATCTTAGGGTCTGTCCCTCCGTCACTCTTTATGGTTATGTGTTCATTATACTACATTAATCTTTCTTTGTCAATCATTATTATTGTTAATTATCAAAACAGTATTTATCGCAAGTGGCACAAGAAACCAATTTCATCAAAGATACGCTTGAAAAAGTATTAAGACTTTCCGATATTTTGAAGTTCTTAAACAATGATATTGTATTTAAAGGGAAACTTGCCCTTAAAGGTGGAACCGCCATTAATTTAACAAGCGTTGAATTACCTCGGTTATCTGTTGATATAGATTTAGATCTTGCTGAAAATGTTTCTCGAGAAAAACTTTTTGAGTTGAAAGAGATATTTTCCAAGCGATTGTCGATTATATGTGGCAAGAGGGATATTCATTTGCTGATAACCGCGATCATTTTGCGATGACTTCGTTTTTGTTTAACTATATTAATAATGCGGGTAATAGAGACAATATTAAAATAGAAATCAATTATTTAGATCGTTGCCATATACTACCACTTGAGAAAGATGCATAATGTCAAAAGGCATAATGGATAATTTTGAAGTTTTAACATTAAATACAATAAAACTTTATGCAAGCAAAATCAATGCCCTTTTATCACGTGCAACGCCTAGAGATTTATATGACGTGAATGCGATGATTGAAAATAATATGATCAATAATTCTATATTGTTGCGAAAATGTTTAGTATTTTATAACGCAATTGGTGGTGACTATGACTTGCAAAATGTGGATTTTAAGAATATAAAAAGATTAAATTTCCAGAAGTTCAAGACTCAACTTAAACCCGTCATTGCAAAAGATGATGAATTTGAAATTGAAAGTGCAAAGAAAAAGGTAATAGAGTACTTACGGAACTTACTTGAATTAACCCCAAACGAGAAAATGTTTTTATCTAATATGAAAGAAAAGCATTGTACTCCGGAATTATTATTTGATGATACCGAGATTGTTGCAAATATAGAAAATCATCCTGCTGCATTATTGAGAACAGAATAGTGCTTGATAAAATTTGACCGCTACTGATTAAAACCAACAGCGTTTTTGTGGTTACGTTCACATCACATTGATGTTTTATTATATATTGAAATTTTCAAGGAAAAATGGTATAATATAGTCGTGATATCATTAGAAAAGCAATTTTATAGAATAAAAATCTATTCAGGAAGCAAAAAAAATGTGAATAGAGGGATTTTGTTCAAAAAAAAAATAAAGTCAGGTTTTCGACCGTAAGAGTGCGAAAATAGAACCGACGGCACTTATCAATCATATTACTGCGTTTGCAAATGCAGACAGTAGATTTGTTACCGTTGAGGAATATCCCGAATTCGTTTGGAAAGAACTGATAGTAAATGCAATCACACACCGTGATTACAGCATAAAAGAAACGGATATTCAAATCAAAATGTTCGATGATAGACTTTGTGTTGAAAGTCCGGTAACATTGCCGAGTACATGCAAAATATACTCTTTAGCGGAAAGCCGATTTTCGATGAGATTATGGATGCAATAGCAAAACTCGAATCGAAGATTAAAGAGGAACGGAAATGATGGAAATTGATATAAAAACAACCATTGGTTAAAAACAATATTAAGGTGGTTAACATGGTACTATGAAAAACGCTAATTTTTATTATTCGTCATCTATATGTGAATTCTTGCGACAATCGAATGAGGAAATACTGGGAAAAATATGTTCTAATGATCCTCATTCAGAGACGCGTTTGCAACAAAGAAACACATGGGAAACAGAGATAGCAATACTTAAACGACAATTAAGCGATTTAAAGGAAGGACGAATTATTTTTGAATATACTATTCCTCGCATGGGAAAACGTGTTGATGTTATTCTTTTACATGCGAATATAGTTTATGTTTTGGAATTTAAGTGTGGCGATACGGAATATAAATCAAGCACCTATGACCAAGTTTACGATTATGCGCTTGATTTAAGAAATTTTCAAAAAGAAAGTCACGACAAGCTGATTGTCCCAATCATTGTTTCTACCAAAGCACCTGCCGAAGCATTAACCATTTGTGAAAATGAACGAATTATAATTCCAATCAAATGTAATGAAAGCAATATTAGAAGCGCCATTGAAATAGTCAAAGCACACTACCATGAAGATTCTTTCAGCTATTTAGATTGGCAAAACTCAGAATATTTGCCCACACCCACAATAGTCGAAGCAGCACAAGCTCTTTATCGTGGGCATAATGTGCGTGATATAACAAGAAATGATGCCGGTGCAAAAAATCTGACCGTAACAACCCAAAAGGTTAACGAAATAATAGAATACAGCAAGCTGAATAATCGCAAATCAATTTGTTTTGTGACAGGTGTTCCGGGTGCGGGAAAAACATTGGTCGGATTGAATCTTGCAATAGAACGCTCTGATGCACAGAAAGGCGAGCACGCTGTATTTTTATCGGGCAACTTTCCGTTGGTAACTGTGTTGCAGGAAGCTCTCGCAAGAGACAAGGTTGAGCAAAGCAAAAATAGCGGCTTGAAAGTTAACAAAACAACAGCCATTAGAGAAACATCTGCATTCATACAAATAATACATAAATACAGGGATTCGTTTGTTGGCAATGATAATGTTCCTCCTGAGAGAATTGCAATTTTTGATGAGGCTCAACGCGCTTGGACAAAATCGCAGATTGCCAATTTTATGGCGCAGAAAAAAGGCATTGACGGTTTTCAATATAGCGAACCCGAATTTTTAATAAACACCTTAGATAGGCATAAAGATTGGGCTGTTATAGTTTGCCTTGTGGGTGGAGGACAGGAAATAAATACTGGCGAGGCTGGATTAATCGAGTGGTTTGATTCTCTCCGTCGCTCTTATCCAAACTGGGATGTTTATGTGTCCTCTGAATTAGACGACACTGAATACCGCCGAGATAGGACGTTGGAATCGCTTTTTGAAGGCCTAAATGTCCATGAAAATGCTGATTTGCATTTGTCAACCGCAATGCGCTCGTTCAGGACGCCGGATTTAGCTGCATTCATAAAGGCAATTCTTGATGCAGATACCGATAAGGCAAGAGATTTATTTCAAAGGATAAAAGACAAGTATCCCGTTTTATTAACAAGAAATCTTGAAGAGGCAAAAAACTGGACTAAGTCGCATTGTCAAGGCACAATGAGATATGGTCTTATTGCAAGCAGTGGTGCCTTGCGTTTAAAGCCTGTGGGAATATTTGTTAAAAATGAAATCAATGTGGCGAATTGGTTTTTGAACGATAAGCATGATGTCCGGTCGAGTTATTATCTGGAGGACGTTGTAAGCGAATTCGACATACAAGGGCTTGAATTGGATTATACAATTGTGGCATGGGATGGCGACTTTCGGTTTGATGGAACGAATTGGACTTACAACAATTTCGTTGGCAATAAGTGGCAAAACGTTAATTCGGAAGATAAAAAATGTATCTCAAAAATGCGTATCGAGTGTTGTTAACGCGCGCAAGGCAAGGGATGGCAATTTATATTCCATACGGCGATTTGTTGGACGGCACACGCAAGCCAGAGTATTATGACAAAACGTATGAATTTCTAAAAACCATTATGGAATAAGAAATTGTCCCCATATTATAAAAATCCCAAAACCGATGTCACTTTTATATGTACCACAATGCGAAGAATATTGGAACATTACTTTAACGCAATTGACCATTCTGATTATTCAAAACTAATAGATAAATTCTCTGGTCAATAAGTTAATATGCAAAGCACTTTTGCCTTATATTCATACGGGGTCTTACACTATAAATGATATTTTTCATTTGTGTATAAGCAACGAGATGGTAAATAAACATAAAGACGTTTTTAGACAAATATTCGAAAGACGTTATCGGCTACAATAAAAAAGGCGAGCCAATCAACGTTGAAATGGCTTGCATAAGAAAAATGATGAAGTTAATCAATCGTAGTAGAAAACATACTATAAAAGAACAATGTTTTTCATTTAGACGAAGACATTCCGCTGTTGAATATGATCGTACTCTGATGCATAGTGGAATTTTTACTTAGCAA
>CAYMNK010000014.1:0-36939 GCA_964391805.1 uncultured Christensenellaceae bacterium
CATCTATTGAACTCATAGGTGTACTTTTTCGAGGTCAATAAAAAGATAAAAATAATTATTTAGCATATATATGCTTACCAATCACTCTATAGTTTAGGAGGTATCAGTATGAAGGGAACGAAAGTCCTATTATTGTTGACAATAATTGTACTATTAATCAGCCTTGCATCATGTACGATAGTTGTTGATCACGCTATTACATTTGACATTGATGGCGAGACATACTATGTATTCACAACCAAAGGAGAAGAAGAGGTATCCATGCCCCAAGATCCCGTCAAGGATGGATTTGTATTTGACGGTTGGTATTGGGATAAAGATACTTGGTTACGACCATTTACCGTCGGTTCTCTTCTCGATGAAAAACTGACATCCAATATGACAGTATATGCACATTGGATTGCCGAAGACATAAAAAACAAGTTCTTTGATATTAAGTTCAATTCGATGGGCGGAAGCGATGTTTTGAATCAGTCAGTTAAATACGGAAATTTGGTGACTGTTCCTGCGGATCCGACAAAAGAGGGCTTTCTTTTTTCCGGTTGGTATAGCGATCCCGCATACGCAAATACTTGGGACTTCAAAACCGAGTTAGTATCGAGCGAGGTAACTTTATACGCAAGATGGGTAGAAGATATTCCCGAGAATAGAAAGTATACCATAGCGTTCAATTCTAACGGCGGTTCGAGTGTCGATTCTTACACCGAGCTTGATTATAATTCGCTTATTACATCTCCGTCCAAACCAAGTAAAGACGGATTCGTCTTCGTAGGTTGGTTCTTTGATAATACATACGCAAAAGAATGGAATTGGACGCTTGACCGTGTTACCGAAAATTTGACCTTATATGCTAAATGGGTAAGCGAGAGCGATGCAACCGGATGCGATATTATCAATGCAACCGGATTTGAAACCGAAGGACGAATTCTCAAAACCAAAGTTCCTAATGCGCAAGAAAAATTTGTATTATCCGAAGCATTGACAATGAGTCCCTATTCAACTTGGTATGTATCCACCGATAGCGAAGGCAAAAGTATAATTCCGTCGGCTACTGTCAATCTATCCGAGGGCGACAATGTATTTTATGTCAATATAATCTCGGGAACGGGTACCAATAAACGCCAATACGAGGTAAATATTAGACGTAGACTTATTTACAATGTTGTTATTGTCCACAATAATGGCACCGAGAATGAGATTAAACAATTCGAAGAGGATAGTTTACTTATCGTGGAAGAGGGCGAAAGAGAAGGTTATACCTTTAAAGAATGGCAATATAATGAGGCTACTTGGAATCTCGAAAGCGATCGTATCACCCAAGAAATCGGCGATATGATGCTCAATGCGATTTGGAATGCAAATGAATATACTATAGAATTCGAATCCAATGGCGGTAATGCTATTGAAAAAGCAGTTGTTGTCTACGATAATGACTACGTTTTCTCTGTACCCACCAAGAGCGGATATAACTTTAGCGCTTGGAAACTTGACGATGGCACCATTCTCACCGATGAAAACGGCGAAAGTCGTTTTGTATGGAGAATATCCTCAGACACTAAGGTTTATGCTGTATGGGGTGTAAGTACCTTCAATATTAGTTATAACAACATAAGCGGAGCGTCCCACAATAATCGTAACAGTTATACGGTTGAAGACGAGGTTTTTAATTTGACTGATGCATCTAAGGATGGCTATTCTTTTGACGGATGGTATGATAGCGAATCTTTTGAAAATGCTGTAACGGCTATAGACACATCATCTGCTACCGATATCGTCTTATTTGCTAAATGGAATATTGTATCCTATTCTGCAATCTTCGTAGCCGACGGAAGAACCATAGATACAATTGAATTTAATGTAGAGTCTAATACTTTATCCGAGCCGATTATTCCCGACAAAAACGGTTATACATCAAAGTGGGAAAATTACTTGATAATTGCCGATGACATAACTGTTAATGCAATCTATACTCCCATTGTATACAATATATCCTATAAAAACGTAAGCGGACAATATGATGTAGACGAAGCGGTTAACAACAATCCTACTTCCTATACGATCGAATCCTCGACTATTACATTGTTCGATGCTACCAAAACAGGTTATACATTTGATGGCTGGTTTATAGGTGAAGACGAGATAACATCTATACCGAGTCAATCGTACGGAGATAAAGAGATTACCGCTAAGTGGAGTACGGTATCTTACAATATATCGTTAGTATGGGATGACACGATCGGAGGATATAAAGATGGTGAAAGCAATCCTTCTTCCTATACCATAGAGGATGAGATAACTTTCAAAATTCTTGAAAATAAAACTCCCGGATATATCTCTTTAGGTTGGTATACAGCCAAAAACGAAGGAGATGGTAAAAAAGTTGATGGAATCGCTAAACAAACCACAGGCGATATAGTTTTATACGCACATTGGGGTTTGGAAGAGTACTCCATAAGATATCATAATGTAGAAGGCGTAACTAACACAAACGCTACTACCTATACCGTTGAAAGCGCCGATATAACTATTGAATCTATATCTAAAATAGGCTACACCTTTGAGGGGTGGTATTTGGATAATTCACTTACCCAAGTTGCGTCTACTACGATTTCCAAAGGTAGTAGCGGAGACCTTGACTATTACGCAAAACTGACGCCAATCGCATATAAAATCACCTATACTTTGTATGGAGGATCATATAACGGTGAAGCAAATCCGTTCGAATATACCATTGAGGACAGCATTACTTTGAAGTCGCCTCAATTGGACGGATACGTCTTTGATGGTTGGTATACCGAAGCTGATGCAGGTGACAAGGTTAGCGTTATAGCGTTAGGATCCATGGGTAATATCAATCTATACGCAAGATGGTTACATATTAGCACCATTTCTTTCAACGCAAATGGTGGTTCGGCAGTTTCGTCTATTGTAAAGGCAACCGGTAGTCCGGTATCGCGTCCTTCGCAACCGACCAAAGATTATTACGATTTCGAAAACTGGTATTCCGATAGTGCTCTGACCACTGTATACCAATTCGGTGTTATGCCCGAAGAGGATATAACTCTTTATGCTAAGTGGACGCCTACTAAGTATAGCGTTAGATATGTATTGAACGATGGTGATAACGATTCCTCTAACCCAACCGAATATACAGTTGAAAGCGAAACTATTGTACTCGCTCCTGCTACAAAGGAAGGACACACCTTTATAGCTTGGTTCGATAGCGCCGATTTTACCGGTGCCGTAACCGAGATTGCCAAGGGCTCCCACGGCAATATTACATTATATGCTAATTATAAGATAAATCAATATACTATAACCTTTCAATCTAACGGCGGTACTACGGTAGAGTCTATTACTCAAAACTATGCAACCGCTGTTACCGAACCGTCCGCACCTGCTAAAAACGGATACGATTTTGCAGGTTGGTACTCGGATTCCGCACTTAATACGAGATACAGTTTCACAACCATGTCGGATAGTGATATCACGTTATTCGCCAAGTGGCAACTTGCGGTATACGATATAGTATATCATCTCGATAGCGGAATCAATAATACAAGCAACCCAAGCACTTATACTATCAATAGCGATACAATAAACTTCTCCGCACCTTCTAAGGACGGATATAACTTCTTGGAATGGTATGCCGATAGTGATTATTCCGAGACGATAGATAGCATTGAACATGGTAGTTATGGCGATATAGAGGTCTTTGCTAAATGGGAAGCGATAATATATACAATTACCTATGTTGTACCCGAAGGCACCGTTAACGACAATATAATAACCTTTACCATAGAAACGGATATTACAGCATTGATCAATCCTTCTCTCAAGGGTTACTCCTTCAATGGGTGGTTCTCCGAATCTTCCTATGCGACCTATGTTTATCACGTAGCAGGCGGAAATATAGGTAGTTTAACTGTATATGGTAAGTTTACGGCTAACACCTATAATGTATGGATGGATGGTAACGAAGAGGCTTCCTACGATGTATCCTTTGACCTCAATGGCGCAGAAGGAGTTATTGATACCCAAGTTATCAATGAGTTAACTACCCTTGTTTATCCTTCTAACCCCACAAGAGAGGGGTATCTATTTGGCGGTTGGTACGATAATGCCGAGTGTATCGGCAAATTGTTCGATTTTACCGCTCAAGTGAAGAAAGATACCGTTTTATATGCCCATTGGATTTCGTTAGGTGATGCTACCGCAATAGGAATTAATGATACCAAATCGGTTAACATAGTCGGACAAAACGAGGTTGTATTTGCCTTTGTGCCCTCTGTATCTGGTAATGTTACCATTACCGCAAGCGGTAGTCTCGATACCTATGGTAAGTTATATAATGATTTAGGCGTTCTAATCGCCCAAGACGACGATAGCGCGGCGGATGGCTTAAACTTCCTAATTGTCTATAACGTGACAGCGGGTAGAGTGTATAAACTGATAGTTAGAGGTTTCGGTTCTTCCATTTCGGGACAAATTACACTCAGTGTTAGAGGTAATAATACCGTCTCCGATGGCGGATATGCCTTGACAGCAACTAAGTCAAGCGTAACTTTCGATAGTAACTTTACCCTAAATATTCCCGAGACACGTGACGGATATAAATTCCTCGGCTATGCCGACGATAACGACGTTATGTACACAGATTTATCTGGTACGAGTATTAGAGTTTGGGATAAGGATGCCGATACCGTTTTATATTCGGTTTGGGAACGCACAGTTTATAACGTAAGTTTTGTTACCAACGGTGGCTCCGATATAGCTACGGCAACCCTTGCATTTGGCGATCGTCTTGACCTTAATGATTACGTTACCACGAGAAGCGGATATTCATTTGCAGGCTGGTATCTAAAAGCAAGTGATACCGAAAGGTATGATGCAAGCACAATGCCCGACTATAATTTAACTTTGTATGCTAAGTGGAAAACCTTTGCGTTAGGTTCCATTAAGTACGATATAGATAAGAAAGCTATTAGTGTCAACGATACCATATCGGCGGAACTCTTTGACGCAGTTTGCTTAGATACCGACGGTGAATTTGCTTCTTTTACTGTGCAACTGAGTACCACAAATCCTATTGAGGCAGGGGATACTATAACAGTGCGTTTAATAGCCACAAGCGGAACTAAGACTAAGCAACAAACTATATCCGGTGTAAAGGTATACGGTATGCCTACACTTACTATTACCAATGAAGATCTCGACTATATTAATCTCAAAGACGGATTGGTTGCTTCTTGGTTTTGCGCAAGCGGTTTGGATACCTATGGTGAAGCGACTACAATTAAAGTACGCATAGACGGAGGTTATGTTGCAGGTGATATAGTTACCGTATATATCGATTCTATCGACGTTGCAGGTAATGTTACTACCAAGTCTATAGATAACGTCAAATTGTACGGTTTACCCGAGATTACTTTTAATGAGGATAAGACGGCTATCAGCGTCAATGATACTATCGATTCATCGTTATTCTCTGCTTCCGCAGTTGATAGTTTCGGTGAAGAAGTTTCAGTTTCGGTATCCGTGGTATCCGGAACCGTTTCGGCAGGTAATACGGTTACTATACGCCTTACTGCAATCGATATCAAGGGTAACGTAACTAATGAGGATATCGATGTTAAAGTTTATGGCATACCCACGATCACCGAAGCTTCTAAACTCGAATTCAAGGAGGATTCCTCCGATGTTATTTCAGTGAAAACTCTCGGTATATCGTCTCTTGACACCTTCGGAAATCTATTAGACATAAAATTATCTATAGTTAGTGGCGAGAAAGTTGGCGGTTCAACTATGGAATATGTAGCATCAGTTGTCGATATCGCCGGTAATACCGCTACTAAGTCCTACTCTGTAAAGATTTACAGTGCTCCCGAAATCACCTATAATTGCGATGGATTAAAGAATACAGATGATCCTATTACTACTAACATTCTTAATGCAGTAGCCAAGGATAGTTTTGGTAATTCATTAGACGTTACTATTACCATTAAGTCGGGCGAAATGGTTGGCGGTACGACAGTAGTATATACCCTTAGTGCTACCGACCACCTCGGTAATACGACCACCGTTGATACATCTCCTATCGGTGTATACTCTGCTTCTGATATTACCCTCACCTTGATGTCGGGAGCAAGCGACCTCGTCAAGGCTACAAGTAAGGGTGAAGAATTCTTCGCAAGTGCTACCGACTCCTTCGGTGAGGCTTGTGATATTTCTCTTGAATCTGCCGATGGCTACACCTTTAAGGCGGGTAATACCATTGACCTCTATGTAGTCGCAACCGATAAAGCGGGTAATAAGAAATATAGCGAAAAGATATCTATGATCAAGGTTTATGGCATCCCTGAGATTACCTATGCTCATGACGGATACTATATCTTAAGCGGTGAGGACATTTCCTTCTTATTCTCATCCAAAGATAGTTTTGGTGAAGAACTTGTACTCGATATCGTAGAGACCGAAAATACCGATGCTCGCTTAATTGTTACCGTTACAGCTACAGATGATGCTAGTAATGAAAATTCTAAGAGTTATACCATTCTTAAGGTGTCTTCCAATCAGTCTTATCTTAACCTTTATGCAGGTAGTACCAAGGTAGGAGTTTCCGTAGTCACCATAGGCGAAAAATATACCTTGCCTTATGAATTTGATTATTATAATCTTGCAAGTTGGACTCTTAATAATTCTGCTATAACCGATAGTAAAGGTAATAGCCTAAAAACCTGGACTGGCGATGGCGGTAAGGCGTACAATGTTTATGCCTCGCGTGATGCCATAGAGTACACTGTAACATACGAACTAAATGGCGGTGTTAACGGAGATAATCCATCCAAGTATACCGTTCTCACTGTAGGTGATGGCTTGCTTCTTGCCCCTGCCGAAAAAGTGGAATCGGCTTATAATATTGTTAATGGTTATTATCAGGAAAGCAGTACATCTTATGAATTCCTTGGTTGGTATCTCGACTCCGATTTTATCACAAGTGTAACCGAACTTAGAATCGATTTCGGAAATGTTACTCTATATGCGAAATGGGGCGAATCTACTACTATTACTGATGGAACTACAGTCTACTTTGGATCCTATCCTCAATCTAAGGTATCCGACAGTACATTGATATCCACTCTTAACGGATTAGCAAGAACTTTACCGACATCCTCTAATAGTAGATTGTGGACCTCTTACGGTTACTATATTAGCGGTAGTGTATCCAACTATATGTGGTATATAGATATAGAGAATGACGGCGAAAAATATCGTGGTGTATACTTTACGAGTTATCGCCCTTATTATACAACCTCAAGTTCATCGAGTAGTTATAGTTATCAAGATGATAATGGTTACTCTACTAATACCGTTTATTGGTTTAAGTATGAGCCTATCAAGTGGCAAATTCTCGAAGAAAAAGACGGTAAAGCTTTCTTACTGTGTGATATAGCGATAGATAGCCAAAACTACTATATAAGTTCAAGTGGGAACACTCGAACCATAGACGGAAAGACCATATATGAAAATAACTACATGTATAGCACCATTCGTTCTTGGCTAAATGACACCTTCTACAATACCGCTTTTAGCGAATTACAGAAAGAGTTAATTCAAACCACTCTTGTAGATAATAGTGTTTCGAGTACCGGTTATAGTTCAAATTCATACGCCTGTGCTAACACTAACGATAAGGTATTCCTGTTGTCTTATAATGAGGTTACCTCTTACGGATTAACCTCAACAAGTCGTCAACGTAAGAGTACCGACTACGCTAAGAGCCAAGGTTGTTGGACAAGTACATCAAGTGGTTATGTGGGTAACTGTTGGTGGTGGCTCCGTTCGCCTGATGGCAGCAATAGATATTACGCGCGCAACTTCAGTCACGACGGCTACGTCTACTACTACTTTAATGTCAATGGTACTAATTATGGCGTTGTTCCCGCTTTGTGGATCGCCCTGTAAGGGGTATCCTTAATCGGCAAGTTTATCTTGCAATCATACCGCGTTAGGGAAAAGCGGTTTCGCTCCCTAACGCGGTGAAAAATAATTATGCAAAAGAAAAGTGATTTATATGTAGTAACTAAAGCTAAAGATCTTGCGAAATATATTCTAACAGTAACGGAGAAGTCACCTGTTAAATTTAGGTTTACTTTGGTCGTCAGACTTCAAAATTATATATTAGATGTGTTGGAACATTTGTATTTGGCTAACAGTTTACCGCTTGGTGAAGAGCGGTTAAATGAACAAGAAAAAGCAAAAACCAAACTTGCAATGCTTGATTATTTTGCAGGGTTGGCATCAGAACAACATTGTATATTGTTTAAACAATATGAACAAATAGCACTTCAGCAAGCAGAGTGTCTATTATACCTTAACAAATGGATTGGAAGCGACAAAAAAAGAATGGCATCTACGGCTTGTCCGTGAGATACGGGATGTGGTTATAGAAGTTTACGTCGGTGGGTTTGCTCCGCCCGAGGTTGGTGGTGGCTCCGTTCGCCTAATAACAACAATAGTAATAACGCGCGCAACATCAATAACGACGGCAACGTCAACAACAACAATAATGTCAATAATACTAATAATGGCGTTGTTCCCGATTTGTTTCTTACCGTAAGGGACACAGCCTGTGACCTATGGTATGTATCATAGGTGTGTGCTTGAAACAAAGGAACCACTATCCCTTCTCGCTTTTGCGAGAAAAACCGACCGACGGTAGCTGTGACGGATTATTCTTTTATGGCTTGTGATCCCGTCGGTCTTATTTTTTTTATGGAACACAGTGAGGAGTTTTTAAAAATAATATCATTTGAGAGTTTATATAATGCCCATAGGCGAGCAAGACTCGGTAAACGCGGTAAGAGAGAGGTTATAGAGTTCGAAATGAATTTGTCCCAAAATCTATGGGCTTTGCATTATGATTTACTATATGGTAAATATCATATCGGTGAATATCGTCGTTTTAAAATTTACGATCCCAAGGAGAGAGAAATTCAAGCTATTTCATATCGTGATAGAATAATTCAGCATAGCATTTGCGATAATTATCTTATACCTATCTTAGAGAGAAAATTGTTTTACTATAATGTAGCTTGTCGTAAAAATAAGGGTACCGATTGTGCCGTGTCAACCTTGAGACGCTATATAGTTAATCATTATAAGAAATTTGGCAAAAGTGGGTATTTTGTAAAAATTGATATTAAGAAGTATTTTGACAATATTAGTCATACAGTCTTAAAAAAGAAATTATCTAATTTATCTATGCCCGATGATATCTATGATTTGTTGTCATTAATAATAGATAGTTATGAACATACTGTCGGAAGAGGTATTCCTATGGGCAACCAAACAAGTCAATGCTTCGCTTTGTTATACTTAGATTGCGTTGACCGACTTATTAAGGAAAAACTCCAAGTGAAGTTTTATCTTAGATATATGGATGATATGATATTGTTAGTAGCTGATAAAAAAGAAGCACAAAAAATATTGAGTCGTGTACAACAAGAAGTGGAATATCAAGATTTATGTATCAATCGCAAATCCCAAATAATAGCCTTCAAAAATGGAGTTGAGTTTTTAGGTCGTAGATTCATTATTGGTTCTAACGGTAAGGTAATACAGAGAGTAAAAGCAGAATCTCGCAGACGGATAATTAAGAAGGTACGTCACAATGTGTATTTTGTAAAGAAGGGTAGATTACCTCGTAGTTTATTGTTTAACTCATATATGAGTTATTGTGGACTGCTTTCAAAAACTAACAATTATGCCTTTCTTGGTCAAATTAGAACCCAATTACTTTATGCCTAAAGCCACAACCTTGCGTAGAAGCATATCTCTTATATAAGAATAATAACATATTATAAAAGAGGGGCAATTTTAATAATCGCCCGCTTATTATGTCGTCCTGCGCGGAATGAATTTGGTATAATAAATTCAAAAAGAATTCAAATGACAAAATGACAGTCAAAAAAGAAGGAGAAATATATGCCAAAATGAACACGTAAGAATCGTATTATATATGTCATACTGAGCGAAAGGGCATCGCCCTGAAGTCGAACTGCGTAGCAGCGATGCCATCGGCATCGGTAGCTGATTCCATATGAAAAAAGATTATATCGTAGTCCATATTTGTTTTTAATAAAATAGTAATGATGTGTTAAACATGTGTAGCGACTAAAACATTTTATTTTCCGATTAAATGTTGCTGATTACTTGAAATAACGCTATAGTTGGGGTATAATGATAATACTAATCAAGGAGAACTAATTATGGATTATAATATGCGAAAATATCCGAGAACTCCGCATCTCGAGGGATCCCGACTCCAGGTAGGAGATGAGGATCTTAGTCAAATACCTTTTTCGGAAATTGCCGATAAACATATAGTTATCGAAGAAAAAATTGACGGAGCAAATTGTGCAATATCTTTTGACGGTGACGGTAATTTGTTATTGCAATCACGTGGTCATTATCTTGTCGGTGGATTTAGGGAAAGACACTATAATCTATTGAAACAATGGGCAAATATTAATGCAGATATATTGTTCGATGCATTGAGCGACCGGTATATAATGTTCGGTGAATGGATGTATGCTAAGCATGCGGTATTTTACGATGCACTTCCCGATTATTTTATGGAATTCGATATTTACGATAGAGAGTTGGGTATTTATTTGGATACAGCATCTCGCAAGATTATTACCGACAAAATCGGAATAATATCATCGGTTCCTGTTTTAGGTGAGGGACAGTATAAGCGTAAAGACGATGTTTTGAAACTTTTGAAACAATCCAATTACATAACCGAAGCACATTTGGATGTATTAAGAGCGGTTTGCGAAAAGCAAGGACTCGATTATGAAAAACAACTCGAACGCACCGATCCGTCGACCACAATGGAAGGCTTGTATATTAAGGTAGAAGAAAACGGTCAAGTCGTATTTAGAGTCAAGTATGTAAGGCGAGGTTTCGTACAAATTCAAACAGGTTCGGATAGCAATTGGCATAATCAACCGATTGTCCCCAATCAATTGAAACAATAACCCAAAAAGGACCGCAAAAGGTTCCATTTTTTACGCAAGGCCCCATCTTGTCATAATTAGTGATTTCGTTCGCCGTCATACTGAGCGTAGTCGAAATTCGCACAAAGTGCGAATCAAATTGTGCAACAATTTGGTATCTTGCGGACGATACCTATCAAATGTCATACTGAGCGAAGTGCGAAGCGCGAAGTCGAACTGCGAAACAGCGACGCATTGTGTCGGTATCTTAATCCTTGTGATTTCCAAAGGTAAATTCCACTACAAATTTCACTGTAGAATTTACTTTGGGAATTCACTTATTTGAAAAATATTTTATTGTATCGTGATTTTAGTTGAAATAATTATTAAAAAATGCTATTATAAAAACATAGTCGTTTTAAAACGACAACTTCAAGGAGCCAATTATGACAACATTTATAGATAATGCGTTCAACTTTGACATTCAACATCCTTCTTTAGGATTGATTGCGCTTCCCGGCGCTTTGGAGTTTTCTAAAGCTGTCGATAAATACTTAGTTTCTTGGTTTAACGAAGAAGCAGAAAGGCAAGGTAAGCCTTACAGAAAAAACACCTTTTTAATAAACACTACTTTCCCGCGTTTTTCTTCGGGAGAGGGCAAGGCATTGATAACCGAATCCGTTCGTGGTTTAGACATATATGTTCTTTGCGACATATGTAATTACAGTATTAAATTTAATATGTTTGGAATGCAAGTTCCGATGACGCCCGACGATTACTACGCCGACCTTAAGAGGGTTATAGGCGCGGTAGGCGGTAAAGCTGCCAATATTTCGATAGTGATGCCATTATTATACGGCGGACGCCAGCATAGAAGGACAGCTCGTGAATCTCTTGACTGTGCGATGATGCTCCAAGACTTGGCAGATATGGGTGTCAAAGAGTTCATCACCTTCGATGCGCACGATCCGAGGGTTCAAAATGCTATTCCTTTAATAGGCTTCGACAACTTTATGCCACCTTATCAGATGATGAAGGCATTGTTAAATCGTTGTGACGATATTTCGTTGGATAGTGACAATTTTATGGTTGTAAGTCCCGACGAAGGTGCTATGGATAGGAATATTTATTACGCATCCGTTTTGGGCGTCAACCTCGGAATGTTCTACAAAAGAAGAGATTATTCCACCGTTGTCGGCGGAAGAAACCCCATAGTTGCACACGAATATATCGGAGTATCGGTAAAGGGCTTAGATGTCTTGGTTGTAGATGATATAATCGCGACGGGCGAATCCATGATATCCATTGCTGAAAAATTGAAGGCGATGGGAGCGAAACGAGTATTTATTGCAGCAACTTTTGGTTTATTTACCGCGGGTATCGAGAAATTTAGAAAAGCATATGAAGAAGGTTTGATTTCTGCCGTGATTTCAACCAATTTGACATATACGATTCCTGAATTGTTTGATGAACCCTGGTATATCTCTGCAGACATGAGTAAGTTTACCGCTTACATTATTTCGGCATGTAATCAACAAAATTCTGTAAGTAAATTATTGGATCCGCACGATAAAATATGCGAACTTATTGACAAACACAAAAAAAAATAGTATTATAGAAATAGTATGACTTTTTAAGTCGATATCCGGAGGAGAATATATGAATATAAAATGGCTCGGCCATTCATGCTTTGCGCTAACCGAAAGTACCGGGACGGTCATTGTTACCGATCCATACGACGCAAAAGATGTAGGTTACCACATGCCCGACGTTTCGGCAACGGCGGTAACTGTTTCTCATTCTCATAAGGATCACGATAATATTTCAGCAGTTAAAGGTAATCCCCAAATAATCAATTCAATAGGCTCATATGATATTGAGGGCGTCGAAATATGTTCGTTTAGGACACATCATGACGATTCTATGGGTTCTGTGAGAGGTAATAATTTAGTATTTACATACACGTTAGACGGTGTTACGGTTTGTCACTTAGGCGACATAGGGGAAGAGTGTTCCGCTCGAATTATCGATGCAATCGGTGCAGTCGATGTCTTATTGATTCCTGTTGGTGGTAAATATACCATAAATGCCGAAATAGCCAAAGATTATGTCGATAAACTTATGCCAAGTATAGTTATTCCCATGCATTATGCTACAGATGACTGTAAACTTCATATAGATCCCGTATCCGAGTTTACCGATCTTTTTGATGAAAACAACGTTACTTTTGCCGAATCGAATAATATCGATGTTGACAGAACAAGATTTGACGGTGATTTTGAGACAGAAGTTATCGTATTAGAAAAACAATAATTTACACTTTTCGACTTTATCCGATAATAGTTATCGTTTGTTTTATGTTATAATAGGACTACGGTCCAAGAGGCATATTTCTTAGATTGAGTGTCGACTTTGTTTTGCTTAGATCGCTCTCTTTTATTAGCATAATCGAGTAGTTATTGTAACTTTGATTTTGCTTTGACTTTTTGTATTCCCACAAAAACTTTAATAATAAAAAAATCCTAATGTAGGAGGTTAACAATACATTGAACAAATTTGATATTACCCCTGAAAAACTACGAAAATCCTCAACGTTACAGTTAAGGGCAATTTGTAGAGAAATTGGTTTGAGACCTAAGTCAACCGAAGGAAAAACCGATTTAATTAATAATATCTTACACCTTTGTGAGCAAAAACCGGAATTGTTATCAAAAACTTCCGACGAAAGTGAAATTGTAGATAATGACAAACAAAAAAAATCACAAGAGGGAAAGTACTCGGGAGCTACAAATGTTCCTAATACTGAAGTAAACGCTGAAAATCAAAACGGCGGACAGGTAGCCCCTGTTGTAAAACCTAAAAGAATGGTTAAGGCGGAGCCTGCTTATGAGCCGAATGAGGAAGAGGATGCAAAAGCGGATCAAAAGGACTCAAAAGAACCAGTCCAACGCCCCGAAGAAATGCCTCGTATCAATATTAGAAGCGGTATTTTGGAGATTAATCCCGAGGGATTTGGATTTTTAAGAGCGCAAAATTATAGAAATTCTACCCAAGACACCTATGTTTCTTCCGCTAAAATCAAGTACCATCAATTGCGTCAAGGTGACTTTATCGAATGTTACAGTAAACAAGTAAATGCATCGAAACCACCGGCAATGGTCGAGATTATATCAGTCAACGGTCGTCCCGCAGAAACGGCTTTAGGTCGTCCTTTGTTTGAAAATTGTGTACCGATTTATCCCGATGAAAAATTAAAACTCGAGGTTGAAGGTAAACGCAATGATTTAGCAATGCGTGCTATAGATATTATTGCTCCTATAGGAAAAGGTCAGCGTGCTATGGTCGTTTCTCCGCCTAAAGCAGGTAAAACGACACTCCTTAAGATGATAGCAAATGCTATAGCGGCCAATAATCCTGAAGTTAAAATAATGGTATTGCTTATCGACGAGCGTCCCGAAGAAGTTACCGATATGCAAAGAAACATCAACGGCGAAGTAATTTATTCGACATTTGACGAGGAGTGCGATAACCATATTAAGGTTGCCGAATTGGTATTGTCGAGAGCCAAGAGAATAGTTGAATCGGGTCAAGATGTTGTAATATTGCTTGACTCCTTGACTCGTTTAGCAAGAGCGAATAACGTAGTTGCACCTTCTTCCGGCAAAACCTTATCCGGTGGTGTAGACCCTGTATCTCTATATTTCCCCAAAAAGTTTTTCGGTGCTGCAAGAAATATCGAAAACGGCGCATCATTGACGATTATAGCTACCGCATTGGTTGATACCGGTAGCCGTATGGACGATATCGTTTATGAAGAATTCAAGGGAACGGGTAATATGGAAATCCATCTCGATAGAAAACTCAGTGAAAAACGTATATTCCCTGCCATCGATTTGTTGAAATCGGGAACCAGAAAAGAAGAACTGTTGCTTTCACAAAAGGAGTTGGAAGGCGAATATATTATTAGAAGATTGTTATCCAACGGCGATTCACAAGAAGCAACCGAGAGTATCATTTCCATGATGACGAGGACTCAAACTAATGAAGATTTGATCAAATGCTTGAACGAGTATCTTCTTAAAGTTAAGAAGGACGGCTGGAGAATATAATCACTAAAAAGGCAAGCGTAAGCGACAAATCTTGTCATACTGAGCGATAGTATTGCACCATCAATGTCATACCGAGAGGAACTTTGCGTAGCACATTACCTTCAATGTCATACTGAGCGAAAGGGCACCGCCCTGAAGTCGAACGGCGTAGCCGCGATGCCCGTGGCATCGGTATCTTAAATCCTTGTTACAAAAACATGAAAAACAGATACTTTTTGCAGGAATTGTGATAACGAAATATTACATCGTAGGGGCGTTTAGTAAACGCCCGCCAAAGCAAGTCCTCGCACTTGCTTTTTGTTTTGTACTCACAGTTTGTTTATTTTAATCAAACAATCCATAACTTTTGCAAGACAAAAACTTCACTGCAACGCAACTTCACTTTTGCGAAACAAAAACTTCACTACGCGTCAGCGTTCGTGTCATACTGAGCGGAAGACGAAGTCTGTAGTCGAACTGCGTAGCAGCGACGCGAAGCGTCGGTATCTTAAATCCTTATTAACAAGGATGTCGTTCAATAATCTTAACATTATCGTCCGCAAGATACCAAACGTCTACGCTGTTTGATTCTCGTTACACTTGAATTTCGACTTCGCTAAAGCTCAGTATGACGGCGGACGAATACTCTTCGAGTCACTTTATACAATTACAATAAAAACGGACAAGCCGATTTTGACTTGTCCGTATATTTTTTTATTTGTTTAGAAACGATAACGCCTTCTAAAATCGCTTTCATCTTCGTCGTCCTTATATCTTGTAGAAGGGTCGAAACAATACTTATCCGAACTGAAACTTTCTACATGAATCGGTGTATATCTCTTTAAACCGTCTGCCAATAATCTATCTGCAAAAGTACCTTGTTCCGCAAGTATATAACTACGAATAAACTGCGACATTATTACAGGCATTCCGTATCTAAGGGTGATTATTTGTCCCGGTCTGATGTTGTTTAACGAACTTACCGGTATCAAAGGCACTTCGCTGACAGAATTATCGGTAGTGGATAACCTTGACGAAAGTGATGAAACGGTATGTTTACCGCAAGCCTGTGAGAAGGTGTATCTTGTTTCGATATTGGTGGAGCCCAAGAAAACTTGAGAGCAGTTATCAAGAATGATGGTGGATATTTGCTGTCCGTAATTATTGATAAGCTGATTATAGGACTGCAATACAATATGGAACCATATATTTCTCGATCTTGCAGTTGAAACTTTGTTTTCGAAATCTTTGATTGTAGGTATATTACCGAATTCGTCAAGCAAGAAGTGTAACGGTCTGTGGTACGCTCCGTTTTCCACTCTTTCGAGAACCTGTCTATATACCCAGTCAACGAATAAACTTGCAATGGTAAAATCGCTCTTCTCGTAGTCACGAGTGATGAGAAAAATAGCGAAAGGCTTATCGGGATCTTTGAACATATCAATAGTATGTCCGCAAGTCAAAGCAAAAATGTGTCCTTGGAACCAATCTTTGACGGCGCTATCGAATACACCGCAGTAGCTACGCATGGTGTTGGGTGCATTATCGAGTGCGGTTGCCATAAATCTCTTGGCTTTTTCGCTCTTATTCTTAATAAATGAAAGATTTCTTAATGAGGAGTCGTTCGCCAGAACGGGAATTTTAATGGCATTATAATACTCATACATGGTTTTGAAGTTCATATGGTCGCGGGTAAAACCCGAATCGGGATCTACTGCTTCCTCGAGCATGCATTGAATAATGCCCTTCAAAAGGTCTTGAGCACCGTATTCCCATGATTTATCGTGGTTGCTCTGTACAACGATCATCATATGAACATACTGATTTACAAGACTGTCGATAGTTGCTTCGTAGCTGTCTTTTTCGTATGCTATATATTCGTCGAAGGCTTGTTCGCTTGGGAACACCATGCCTTTGTAGGTGAAGAATATACTTGCGTTGCGGAATTGTTCTTCGGTGCCGACTCTTTCCAATCCGTCGTCTCTGAGTTTTCCCGAGTAACATTGATAATCTCTACCACATTCTAACAACTCCATTTGTTTATCGTACATTTCCAATAGAGGGTCCCATTTATCGGTTCTCGTTAGATTTTTGAAGTTAAGCACGAAGGTATTATAGCCTTGATTTCTTAAGTGGTGTGCGTTGTGTTCGAAAAGTTCGCCTTTGGGGTCTGTTACAAAAAGGCTTGGTTTATTCTTTTGAGAGGAAATTGCTCTTAGTTGGGGTTCGACGCAACCGGTAGTTTTACCACAACCGGTAGAACCTATATAAACCTCGTGCGCATTGGGTAAGTAGTAATAGCGCAATTCGCATTGTTTCTTTTCATCGTCGGAAAGAGTGTCGTATTGATCGACCGTTATACGTCTACCGTCGGGAAGCACGAAATCGCTTGCGAAAGGATATCCCTCGATTTCGGTTTCGGGCAAATCCTTATACATAACGGTGGTAACATTCGGGTTAGATGCCAATTCCGAATAATCCGTTATAGTTGCATTTTCGAGGTTTTGTTCTATGTATTCTCTTCTAATTTTTTCTAAAAATGACTGTTGCATATACTACCTCCTTAAAATCCTACCTTGTTACGGTGATATGAACTGTGAGTTAAGTCTTTCCATTCCTTCTTATCGTAGTTGTTGATAAAGTACATTCTCTTTTCCTTTGTGAGGGCGGGTAGGGTAATGGCTTCTACGAATGATAGGTCTATATCGAAAAGTTTGTAAGCATATACTATATCTTGCTTGATTGAAGAAATGTATGCATATAATTCGAGTGCCTTGTCCGAATAACGATCCAGTTCTTCTTTATCGAGTACGGTTACGCCACCTACTAAAAAACGAGTTAACAGGTCGGCAACCTCGTAATAGACTTTAGACTCCGCTTGATTATCGAGCAAGGAATAAACGTATCCCAAATAATATGCGGAAGGAATATCTCCCCAATATACGCATTGTGTGAGTCTCTTGATTGCAATTTTGAGATTTTGTTCCACGCCGATTCCTAATGCATAGAGTATACCCATTTGTCTTGTTGCTATGATATTACCGCCACCGCTTGTAATTTCGATTTTAGCGGCACGAACATTGGATTGATATGTCTTATAGTGCGAATAATCGTACCAACCGATATTTATATCTGCATTTCTCGATTCTTGAACGATACTTTGTAGTTTAATCAAAACGTCGCCCTTGATATCGAATAAAACATTCTCATCCGAATAACATTCGCCGTACTGTCTTGCGCTGTATACCGCTTGTTGGTCGGTCGTAAGGGCTAAGGACGATAACTTATTGAGAATGACGTCGATACATTTATCGATAAAAGAATCGCTAAGACGGTATGCTTTACCGATAAACTCGATAATTTTGCTCATTTCACGGTCATATTCTTCTGTTTTAGCATTAGACATGATCGTAGTTGACAAAACCATATTATAAAATGTCTCGTAATTTGAAAAAATCTCTTTCATGATAATCTCCTTATGCCTTTTTTGCGACTTCCGAAAGTGCTCTATTAATTATAACTGCAAATTATTCTTTTTGCTACATATTTTATAAAAAAGTTAAAAAATTTTTTACTTTCGTAATTTATTGAATTATATTGTTGACATTATTCTTTGTCGATAGGCTTTTTAGCACCATGTACGGCATTTTTTTGAGTATTGACAATCATTAATTGGTCTTGTATAATATAATCGAGAATATATCAATAATAAGGATTAAAAAAATGAAAAAGGTTTTATTTGTTGCTCTATGTATTGTTATTGTATTGTCTATGGTGGCGTGTGCGTATTTTTCTCCGGACACAGGTAATAATACCGATCCTTCGGACGGAGATGTTGTCAACCCAACGCCCTTACCGAATCCCGATACAACGCCTGATCCTACGCCTGATCCTACGCCCGATCCAGAGCCTGATCCCGAACCGGATATAGTCGTTGATCCTACCCCGACTCCCGAACCTACGCCCGTACCTACCGAGCCCACCGAAGAGGAGTTGTTATTCAACGAACTTTTCAGTAAGGATAACCATATATCGGTTCGACTCGATATTCCCGAAGAAGAATTGCTTAAACTCGAAAATGATTATAATACATATAAGTCCAAAGGTTCTAAATCGCCCATCTACAGAATGGCGGATTTATATATAACCATTACCACACCCGAAAATGTTGCCAAAGAATACAAAATCGAACAAGTTGGTGTTAGAATGAAGGGCAATACTTCGAGAACCAACTTTTACAGCGAAAGTGACGGAATGTATAATTTGATTCATTTCAAAATAGATTTCGGTGAAACTTTTGACGATGAAGATTATTACGGAGACGATGCGATCGTATGGGAAAGTAAAGAAGTCCGTAAACAAAGGAAAAACAGAACCTTTGCCACCCTCGAAAAACTTGAACTTAAATGGAATCGTAATTTCGATACCACATACATTAGAGAGGGTTACGCCTACGATTTTTATCGAGAAGCAGGTATAATCGTCCCGCACACTAACTTAGCAAGCGTTGACGTAAACGATGACCACGCAGGCGTATGGGTAGTGTATGAGCCTATAGACGATATTTTTCTTGAAAAGAACTTGCCCGAAGAAGCGTTGGGCGGTGACCTCTATAAACTCGGTTGGACAGATCAATGCGCTACTTTTACATCTTTCACTTCGTACGGAGTAGAAGATGAGGATATAGGACAATTCTTTGTATACGACCTCAAAACTAACAAGAAAAAGAGTGATCATTCGAGTCTTAAAAACCTAATTGAAATGCTCAATTCCGACAATTTAACCAAGGAACAGTTCGAATCTTTGGTTGATAGTGAAAGTTTTATCAGCTATTGTGCCGTATCTTTCCTTGTCGGCAATCCCGACGATTTACGTAACAATTACAATAATACGTATATCTACTTCCGCAAGGATAACGGTAAAATGATAATAATTCCTCACGATCTTGATCGTGTTTTTGGCGTCAATACTTGGAATCCTTACGGTACCGGTAATGTATCGGAAAGCCCTTACTCATCTCACAATGCATGCGGTACACAAAGTAGTCCGCTCTTTATCAAGACCATTCAAAAGGGAGGTTTTCTAATTGACGAATTCGCTAAAGAATTATCGAGATTAAGTAAGAACGAGATGCTCGACCCCGACAATTTTGCGACCGCGTACCAAAAGGCCTATGCACTATATAAAAACGAAGCACGTCCCTCTAAAAACTATAACAATGCATCGAAAAATTCCTTCTACTTCGACATCAATAAGACTTGTAATCCATCGGAAAGTAACAATATGTCGTTCAAAGATTATATCACCGCTAAACTTGCCAATTTGACCGGCTACGTGACAGAAGACGGCCAGCCTATTTGCGATTACCAATTATATGTGAGAGGAGATTTCAACAATTGGGAGATTAACGAGAATTACAAAATGACCAAAGTAGAGGAAGGCGTATACTCGTTTGAATTGTCAAAAAAGAGTGATATGATTTTCAAAATATATGTAAGTGATACCGATGGTTGGTACGGTGCCGCATTTATTGACGAGAATTGTACTGTCAAATACGAGTCTGTAACCGAGAATAAAGATGCCAAGTTGAAAAAAGGCAGTTATATAATATATTTTTATATAGACACAAACACCATAAATATTGTGTCAAAATAACAGTTTAATCAATAGCAATCCGTAATTTTTGTGTATAGACTTTGGTCAATTAGTCAAAATGTGGTGATTGCTATTGATTTTTTTTATAAAATATGGTAGAATAACTTTAATATTTTATTTGGAGACAATATGAAAACATTCGTTATTGAGTCACCGAGAAATCTCGTTGTCGAGGAACAACAACTAAAATTATTGGAAAGCACTGTTAAGGTTAAGATTACCCGTGCCCTTATTACTGAAACCGATCTTGCTCTTTATGCGGGTAAAGACCAAGATAAATTGCCCGTCGTACCTTGTAGAATCGCTACAGGGCTTGTCAGCGAAGCTTCGGATACATCGGTTTTCCACAAGGGCGAAAGGGTTCTTTTGTCGCCTTATCTTGCCGATAAAGTTCACGGGTTTACTTGTAACGGATTTTTACGCGATTATGCAATTGTGCCCGAGGAATATCTTATATCGCTTCCCGAGGGTATCTCGGACGATGAGAGTGTATTGGCGGATTATGTAGCATTAGCAACCGAATGTTTGAATGTCGTCGATATCAAAAAACACGAATATATTGTTATTTTAGGTACGGGAACCTTTTCGCTTATACTTGCTCAGCTTGCGGCATATTATAGATCTATTCCTATTCTCGTAGGTAAGAATGAAGAACACTTAGAGTTTGCCGAAAATATGGGCATCAGCTATAGAATCAATAGCGATAAACAAGACGTTCAACAACGTATCATGGAGATTACGAGCGGTTTGATGGCAAACTGCACCGTTTTTGAATGTGTGCAAGGTATCAATCCCCAATATGCATTAACATTGACTGCCGAAGGCGGAAACGTGTGTGTTGCAGGCTTTTCCGCATATACCAACAAGTTATCCGTTGATATGCGTAGCATATTGAATAAGGGCCTACGGGTTATAGGTGTTACGAGCGGTAAAGAGAATTTGATGTCCGCCATCAACCTTCTTGCAAATAAGGTTGTGGATGTGAGTGGGTTGGTTCAAAACACGGTCGATTTCGATAATACTGCCGAGGCATTTGAAAAAATGTGCGATAGCGACGAGGATTCTAAAGATATCTACGTCCTTATAGATTAGTATTATGAGAATGCGTCGCAAGAAAAACCTCTACATTAGAGAGGAAAACTGCCGTCCTTATCTGCTCGAGGCTGATACCGACTGTTTAGATGCACGTCAAGCAATAGAAGATAAACATTTCGTGGACTTATCTTCGTTTGACACGTCTAAGCCTCTTATTTTGGAGCTTGGATGCGGTAAAGGAAAGCACGCTATCTCATATGCTTGTTCACACCCGGAATGTAATTATTTAGCGGTTGAAAAATTGACAAATGTAATAATTGCAGGTGCCGAGTATGCCAAAGAACACGAAATAAACAATTTAAGATTTTTATGTACGAGTGCCGAATATTTACAGAGATTTTTGCCCGATAACTCGGTAGATAAAATCATTATCAATTTTCCCTGTCCCTTCCATAAAGAAAGTTATCATGAAAAGCGTATGACGGACAGGAGATTTTTAGCTGTATACGATAAACTTCTCAAACAAACAGGTACCATATCTTTAAAAACCGATAATAAAAGGATGTTTGCGTACAGTATTGAGCAATTATCTCAATGTGGTTTTGTACTTGAAAACGTAACACTTGACCTACATAATTCCCCTTATGCAGAGTACAATATTATTACCGAATACGAACAAAAATTCCTTGATGAGGGCTTACCCATTCTCAGTCTCCAAGCAAAACGCAAATAAATCATTTCACAGCTTTTCATTTTCACTATTACCTTTTCACTTAAAAAACTGCAAAAAAAACAATAGCAGTTTTTTTGTATGCCATATCGAGTACCATCAAATGTCATACTGAGCGCAAGAATGTGGCACTGCACCATCAAATGTCATACTGAGCGAAAGCTATGAGTAGCACTGTACCATCAAATGTCATACTGAGCGTAAGCGTAGTCGAACTGCGTAGCAGCTATGCCGTTGGCATCGGTATCTGCTTCCTTGTTATAAAAAATGATACAATAACAAATAATTATCATTACCGTCCGCAAGATACCAAACGCCTACATCGTTTGATTCTCACTTCGTTCG
Organism: uncultured Christensenellaceae bacterium; assembly: GCA_964391805.1. Classification (GTDB taxonomy): domain Bacteria; phylum Bacillota; class Clostridia; order Christensenellales; family CAG-1252; genus RUG14300. The sequence goes on from CAYMNK010000014.1 coordinate 22,857, forward strand.
AATTTCGATTCCGCTTACTACGCTTGGGTATGACGGCGGACGAGATGTCTATTATGTATCTACAAATGAATCCCAATTCGAAATTAAAAATATTTTTATAAATTTTTCTTTATATTACGGAAAATCTCTTGTACATTACTAAAAAAATATTTTATAATATATAAAGCAAATTAAAATGGAGTATTCTCGAAATGGATTTTGTGCCCGTTATTCCTAATCCTATTTCAAAAAAGGAAGCGGAATTCAAAAATTCTTTGGTACTTGCTTTTGTAGGTGACTGTGTGCAGGAATTGTATGTTAAGACTAAACTTGCTCTTACCGACGACCATAAGTCGGGACTTTTGCATCAAAAGGCAATAGGGGAGTTGAGTGCTAAGTCTCAAGCGGTCAAAAGCGAAAGGCTTGTCGAACTTTTTACCGAAGAAGAAATGAATATTTACCGTCGCGCCAAAAACAGTAAACCTAAGTCTATGGCGAAAAATGCCGACTCGTTGGAATATCACAAGGCGACAGGAATCGAGGCAGTATGGGGCTATTTGTTTTTGACGGGACAAACCGAGAGATTGGGAATATTACTCGAAGGATAAGGAGGAGATATGTTAATTGAAGGAAGAAACGCAGTTAAGGAAGCATTGTGTTCCGATACTACAATAGAAAAAATGCTTGTAACCAACGGTCTAATCGATAATACCTTAAAAATGATTATCGCTATGGCAAGGAAAAGGGGCGTAAGAGTTGTCTTTACCGAAAAGCAAATATTAGATAAAACGTCGGAGACAGGTAAGCATCAGGGTGTCATTTGTTATACTACAGAATACAAATATAGCGATTTAGACGAAATACTTGCATCTAAGTCGGAAAATAGACTTATACTATTACTGGATGAAATTGAGGATCCGCATAATCTCGGTAGCATCATCAGAGTTGCCGAATGTATGGGCGTGGACGGAATAGTTATTCCCAAACAACGCTCTGCTACCGTCAATGAAACCGTTATCAAGACATCGGCGGGTGCTACTCAATATATGAAGATTGCCAAAGTGACCAATATCAATGATACCATTAGAGAGCTGAAGGACCAATTTTTTAACGTATACGGATTAGATATGGACGGCGTCTCTTTGCAAGATGCACATTTGACCGGCGACTTAGCCTTAGTTGTCGGCAATGAGGGTAAGGGTATTAAACAACTTACGAGGAAGCTTTGCGACGGTATGGTAAGTATCCCTATGAAAGGTAACATCGAGTCACTCAACGCATCGGTTGCTACCGGTATTGCTTTATACGGATGTTTTATCCAAAGGGAGAAAAAATAGTTGGACGAACTCGAATTGATTCAAAAAGCCAAGACCGATAATTCCGCATTAGAAACGCTCTTGCAGAATTATGAGCCTATGATATATTCTCTTGTCAAGCGTTTTCAAATAAGCGGATACACCTTAGACGACTTGCTTCAAGAGGCGAGAATTGCATTTTGTCGAGCCGTAAAACTTTATGACGGTACAAAAAGTAAGTTGTCCACCTTTGCGTATGTAATAATTCGTAGGCGATTGAAGGATCTCAAGAAGGCGGAATTCATGCTTAAAAGGCACGGTGATGTAATAAGCATAGATACCGACGAGGACAGCGGTTCGTTTTTTGATATTCCGTCCGATAAACCGGGACCCGAAGAGCAGTTGCTAATCAAAGAGGAGCGAAGAGAATTAGGTAACGCATTACGAGGTAAATTGACCGATTTTGAATTTGATGTGGCGGTAATGTTTATCAAGGGGTATAGTTATAAGGCAATTGCCGAAACAATGAATATTACCGAAAAACAGGTGGATAACGCACTTCAGCGTGCAAGGAAAAAGATGAAGGAATGATTATGGAAGATAATAAATCTATAACCGACAACCAAATAGAAGAAGTTAGCACCGTTGAAAACGCCTGTGTCGATGTAGTCGATGCAGTAGTTTTAGAGAAGCCGTCCATAGGGCTAAGCGACATAGAAGTTAACGAACGCATAGCTGACGGTAGAGTCAACGGTAATTGCACCATCAAATCGAAATCATTTTTGCAAATACTTAAGACTAATGTGTGCACTTTGTTTAACTTTTTAAACCTTGCCTTGTTTATATTGACGATTACATTAGGTAAATCTGTTAAAAATTCCACATTTGTTCTTCCTGCCGTAGCCAACCTTATTATTGGAATCGTTCAAGAGGTTAAGGCGAAACGCACTATAGATAAACTTAATCTTATTTCTGCTCCGCGAGTTACCGTTATTCGTGGCGGTGAACATAGAGAAATATCGGTACCTGAAATCGTGCTTGACGATGTAATGATATTGTCGGCAGGTAATCAAATATGCTCGGACAGTACTGTTATCGAAGGCTCGGTAGAGGTCAACGAATCTCTTATAACCGGTGAATCCGATCCTATCGTCAAAAACGTAGGTGACGAGCTTTTATCGGGTTCTTTCGTTGTTAGCGGTAAAGTCAATGCGCGCGTAATTCATATCGGTAACGACAACTATGCAACCAAGATAACTAACGGTGCCAAATATGTCAAGGAAACCACAAGCGATATATTGAAGTCGTTGAGGACCATTATTAGAATAATGAGTTTTGTGGTTGTTCCCTTAGGTGCACTTTTGTTCTTAAAGAGCTTTTTCTTGGACGAATATGCAGTAGAACTTTCTTCCTCCGAAAAACTTTCTTCTTCGATAATCAAGATGGCATCGTCTATGTCGAGTATGATTCCTCAGGGCTTAGTTGCTTTGACCTCGACCATATTTGCGGTAGGTGTAATCAGATTATCCAGACATAAGACGTTATCTCAGGATTTGTATTGTATAGAAACATTGGCAAGAGTTGACGTTTTGTGTTTAGATAAGACCGGAACTATTACCGAAGGCAGTATGCAAGTTGAGAGTATCGATAGCGTTTATGCTTCTCCCAAGGATATTGACGAGGCATTGACCGCTATGGTGAATATTCTACCCGATACCAACCCCACTTTTATGGCAATTAAGGATCGTTATCCTGCATCCGTGGATGTGGAAGCAAGCTTTGTTGCGCCCTTTTCGTCGGAGAGAAAGTGGAGCGGTATCTCCGTTTACGGTAAAGGTAGCGTTATTATGGGCGCCCCCGAATTTGTTTTAGGTCATAACGTTGAAGATTACCGTGAAATACTTGACTATTATACATCTCAAGGCGAGCGTGTATTGGTGCTTGTATCTTCTAAAACCGAGATGATCGAGGCGGTATTGCCTGCAGATATCAAGGTTATGGGCTTGATAATTATCGGTGATAAGATAAGAAAAGAGGCTCCCGACACCCTCAAATATTTTAGAGAACAAAACGTTGATATTCGTATCATATCTGGCGATAATCATATCACTGTATCCGCTATTGCTCAAAAAGCGGGCTTATTGGACTGTGAAGCGATCGACATGACTACGGTAAGCGACGAGGGAATTCAAGAAGTCAGCCGTAAATATAAGATATTCGGTAGAGTTACCCCCGATCAAAAACTTAAACTCGTTCAAGCACTCAAAGCCGATGGACATACCGTAGGAATGACAGGTGACGGCGTTAACGACGTACTTGCACTTAAAGAAGCCGATTGTAGTATAGCTATGGCTTCGGGATCGGATGCTGCAAGAAATGCATCTCAACTTGTTTTGCTGGATAGTAACTTTGCCTCTATGCCCAAGATAGTGGCTGAGGGAAGACGCAGTATTAATAATTTGCAGAGAACAGCGGCACTTTATTTGATCAAAACTGTTTACTCGGCATTGTTGACCTTGCTATTCATTTTTATACCATATACCTATCCGTACGAACCGACCAATATCACTTTAGTTGGCGCGGTAACAATAGGTATTCCGTCATTTATATTGGCGCTTGAGCCTAATAAAGAGTTGGTCAAAGGGCGGTTTTTACCCAATGTTTTGGCTAAATCGTTACCCGGCGGTATCAGTATAGTCGTATCGGTTGCATTCTTGCAAATCGTAAGGGCGTTTTTATCGAATGCGCTCGGCTTCCAGCTTAGCGAAGACCAAATGACCACAGTTTCTGTTGTACTTCTTGCCTTCGGTGCTTTTGTTCAGTTGTTCAGTATATGTATGCCCTTCGATTTTAAACACGTATGCTTATATGTAAGTATGGTTATACTGTTCTTCTTAGGCTGGGGATTATCGTCCGTCGACCTTGTAATATTGGGCAAGTCGGTGAATGTATTTTCTATGACGCCCATCAACCAAATAACCAAGCAAATGTGGGCATATCTCGGTATAGCGTTAACCGCGGCGATACCATGTTTCATACTTACCAACTGGCTTATTAAAAAGTATGTTACCAATGCCAATAGTAAGTTAATGAGTAGACTTTCTCAAATCAGTCAATAGCGTATGGATATTAGTAAGAACGAACTATTCTATCAAGATAACAAACTTTTCGAGTTCGATGCGCCGATTATCGAATGTGCTCCGCAGGGTAATGGGTACGGTATCTATTTTGAACGCACCGGATTTTTCCCCGAAGCGGGCGGTCAAAAGGCGGACAAAGGCACTATTGACGGGAACGAAGTTATAGATGTACAAGTTACCGATAAAGGAATATTGCATCTAATCGGTATTCCTCTCGAAGTAGGTCGCACGGTGCATTGTGTTCTTGATAAGGACGAACGCCTTCGCAAAGAGAGAAATCATACCGGAGAGCATATCGTATCTTCCGTTGTACATAGACTTTTCGGATACTCTAATGTAGGTTTTCATATGGGCGAATACGGAATGGATGTTGATTTTGACGGTCCGTTTACCAAGGACGATTTGGCTATCATCGAAAGGGAAGCGAATATGATAGTTATGGAAAATGTGGCTGTCAAAACCTATTTTCCCGACGAAGATGAGTTAAAGAAAATCGATTATCGTTCTAAATTAGAGTTATCCTCTCCGCGAATAGTGGAGATAGAGGGCTATGATTATTGTGCTTGTTGCGCACCACACGTATCTTTTACAGGTGAAGTCGGTTTAATTAAAATAGTAGATTGCTATAGAAATAGAGGTAATTCGAGATTGACTTTGCTCTGTCAAAAGGAAGCGTTAGAATATATTCAAAGCGTTTGTAGAGATGCCGACACTGCGGGTGCGCTACTCAGCGTTAAACCGTATGCCGTATCTGCAGGAGTTGCCAAACAATTGGCACACAATAGCAATGTTGAATACGAAAACGGCGAACTCAGGCGGACGATTACGCGCTCGATAATCGATTCTTTGTCCCCTACAGACGGAAGGCTTGTTGTATTTTGTCCTGTCTTTGCTTCCAAAGACGTTTTAAATTCAGCACTGGCTTTATCGTGTAAGACTGTTTGCGTTTTCTCGGAAACGGACGCAGGATATTCATACAAAATAGCTTCTAAAAATGAAGATGTTAGAGAATTGGCAAAAAAACTCAACTCGACCTTTAACGGTAAAGGTGGCGGTCGTGCCGATTCGGTACAAGGACAACTGATTGCAAATAAAATACAGATAGAAAATTTCTTCGTTAATGAAGAATAAGGAGAATATAATGTTTGATTTTGACAGATATTTTTTAAAGGAATGCCAACTTTTTCTTGCTCACATCGACTATGATTTTTTGTCGTTGCCCACGCAAAGCGAGAATAAATTGACAGTTAAAGATAGCGTTTCCGCCTATAACATTGCTGACGATAAGGTTCGCTTAGAGATTTCCAGATCGTTGGATTTCGGAGCAGGAAAGTTGTTTTCTTTAAATGTCGTTTTTGGCGTAATACTTACTAAAAATCCGTTTTCAAAGGATGAAATCAATTGGAGCGGTGTCAATTTAGCCGAGGAATTTAAACATTCCAACGGACCGCTTCTCAATAATTTGACGTGTAGAATGAGTACGCTTATAGCACAAATAACGTCGTCATTCGGTCAAATTCCCATAGTAACTCCCCCTAAGCTTATCAAATAGAGAGTTGCCGTAAACAAAAGAATTTTTAAAAGGAGAAAATACAATGAAAGGCAAAAAAATGGTAGGATTAAAATTCATTCTCAGTCCGTCGAGTTCTAAGTATTTCGATAACTATACCGAATGGCTCAAGGAACCCTTGATAATGCGTGATATGCTTCTTACAGAGCCCATGGCAGAAACCGTTCAAAAGAAGTGGTTCAGACAAGGTATATCGTCCACTTCTATCGTTAGATTCGAAATAATCGAAAAGAATACCAAAAAGCCTGTTGGCTTTTGTATGATTTATGATTTAGAATCCAATATTAATTCTGCTAAGGTTGCCGTTTATATAGCGGATCCCTTGTACAGATATAGAGGTTTCGGTTCCGAGGTTCTCAGTTTGCTATGCAAATATGCATTATACGAACACAAAATACACTCATTGTGGTGTGAAGTTCCCTCGTATAATTCTGCAGCATTGTCTCTTTTCCGTAAACAAGGTTTTACCGAGTGCGGAACGCGTCATCATGCGGGCAAAATCGGGGATGAATACTATAATTTAACAACGTTCGAGCTGATTAATCAAAGTTATTAATAATGGAAATTATACAAAACGTTCAATTAGATCAAGAGCGTGCATTATACGGTAAAAAGGATATATTGGTCCGTAATGTCAGTTTTACGGGCGATGCCGACGGAGAGAGCGCGATCAAGGAATGCTGTAATGTTCGTGTAGAGCATAGTTTTTTCAATCTTCGCTATCCGTTTTGGCATGTCAACAATCTCGAAATATTAGATTCGGAGATGACGCCTAACTGCCGAGCATCTCTTTGGTATACTCACAATGCAAGAATTCACAATACCCTTATGCACGGCATTAAAGCATTGCGTGAATGTGGCAATATCGAGATAAGTGACTGTGATATTATTTCCCCCGAATTCGGCTGGTCTGTCGATAATTGTAAGATGAACAATACCACGGCGGAGAGCGAATATTTTATGATGCGCTCTTCCAATCTTGACTTTCGAAATGTTAAGTTCAAGGGTAAATATTCCTTCCAGTATATTGAAAATGCGATTTTTGAAGATTGTGTTTTTCAGACTAAAGATGCTTTTTGGCACGGTAAAAATATTTACGTTAAAGACAGTATTGTCAAAGGTGAGTATCTTGCTTGGTATTCGGACGGTTTGACTCTTGAGAATTGTACGATAGAGGGAACTCAACCGTTTTGCTATTGTACCAATCTCAAGTTGATTAATTGTAGAATGATAGATACCGATTTGAGTTTTGAAAGATCATCTGTCGAAGCTCGAATCACTACGCCTATTGTAAGTGTAAAAAATCCGTATCGAGGATTTATCGAAGCGCCTTCAATAGGTGAAATAATAATAGACGACGACAATGCTAAAGCAAACATTGTCATAGGAGAATAGTATGAAAAATGTATTAGTTATTACCTCGAGTTTTAGAAAAAACGGCAATTCCAATAAATTAGCCGAGAGTTTTATGTCAGGTGCGTTAAGTGTAGGTCATAAGGTCGAGAGAATAGATCTAAGTGAGCAGAATATATCTTTTTGTCGTGGCTGTTTGGCTTGTCAGCACACGCAAAAATGTGTTATAAACGATGATGCGGTTGCTGTTGCCGAAAAAATGCTTTACGCAGATGTTTTGGTATTTGCAACACCGATATATTATTACAGTGTCAGCGGTCAACTTAAAACAATGCTCGATAGGGCGAATCCGCTATTTACCTCAGACTATGCATTCCGTTCCGTTTATCTTCTTGCTACAGCAGCCGATGACGATCATCATGCGGTTGAGGGAGCAGTCAAAGATATTCAAGGTTGGGTAGAATGTTTCGAAAACGCTAAACTCGAATGCGTACTCTTTGCAGGCGGTGTCGAGGGCGTAGGTGATATTGACGGTAATATTTCGCTTGATAAGGCATTTGAATTGGGTGTAAAAATCGAGTAGTGATCATTTTCGAAACGGAAGGTTAATACTTGACATTATATTTGATAGATGTTACTATAAATGGCTTGTTTGGCTAAGTTCTAATTTCGAGGTTAGCCTGCGAGATAATAAATAGATAAACAATAGACAGTTCGTAACCATCCTGTCTATAAATAAAACTATGGAGGTATAGTGGCGTAATCTATTCCATAATCCTCGTGAGGGTTGATTGCGCCATTTAAAAAAAATGAAAGAAAAAATCAAAAGAGAGTTTAAAGAACTTGTCATATTATTGCGTTCGGTTCCGTCCGTCGTACTTACATTGTTTGCTATAGCGGTGTTTGCCATGAATTTGCTTGCCAATAAGAGCATTGATTTCGGCGTTGATTGGATTGCGTTGGATTGTGGAGTGCTTTTGTCCTGGCTTACCTTTCTAACAATGGATGTATTGACCAAGCATTTTGGACCTAAGGCATCTACTCAAATATCGGTACTTGCGCTTTTGTTGAATTTATTTTTCTGTCTTATATTCTTCTTGGCAAGTTTAATTCCCGGTGTATGGAGTCAATCTTTTGTCGAAGGTTCGGAAAGCATCATCATCGGTGCGTTGGATAAAACATTTTCGGGCAATTGGTATGTATTATTGGGCAGTTCGGTAGCGTTTTTAGCATCGTCGATAGTCAATAATACCACCAATTGGATTATAGGTAAGTTGTTTGTCGATAAGCCCGATAGTTCAATTGCATTTATTACGAGAAGTTATGTTTCTACTGCAGTAGGACAGTTTTTTGATAATTTAGTCTTTTCTTTTATAGTCAGTTACAACTTTTTCGGATGGAGCATATTGCAATGTGTGATGTGTGCCTTGACAGGTATGCTTGTTGAATTGCTGTTTGAAATCGTTTTTTCGCCAATTGGCTTTGCCGTATGTAAAAAATGGAAAAAAGACGGAGTCGGTAAAGAATATTTTGAATTTAGGAAAAAGGAGTTGGATTATGCGAGTGCTGATAACGGGGACGAGTAAGGGGATCGGTAGAGCGATTGCCGTTAAATTTTTAGCCGAAGGACATACAGTTTTGGGATTCGATCAACTGCCGTCGACCATTGATGACGAAAGTTACGTGCATTTTTTGTGTGATATCACATCAACACTTCCCGAAATCAAAGCGGTTGACATTGTGATAAACAATGCAGGCGTTCAAGATTCGGGTAGAGATATAGATATTAACCTCAAGGGAACAATTAAGGTTACCGAAAAATATGCTATTCACGACGGCATCAAGAGCGTTCTTTTTATCGCATCGGCAAGTGCGCGGAGTGGTGCTGAGTTTCCCGAATACGTAGCAAGTAAAGGCGGTATGGTAAGCTATATGAAGAATGTTGCGCTTCGTGTCGCCAAATACGGTGCAACTTCTAATAGTTTATCTCCGGGCGGTGTAACTACCGAGCTTAATGCTCATGTTATGAATGATCCTGTGCTTTGGAATGAAATAATGAATGAAACACTTATACCCAAGTGGGCATCGGCGGAAGAAATTGCCGAATGGGCTTACTTCGTGACGGTGATCAATAAATCTATGACTGCGGAGGATATCCTCATCGATAACGGAGAATATGCTAAGTCGAATTTTGTTTGGTAAAAAATACTTGGAGAATTATAATGATAAAATCTAAAAAACTATTGGTAATATTGGCGATATTGGTAATGCTTGCGTGTGTTGTTTTGCCTGCTTGCGATGTTATAAATGATATTTTTAATAATAACAATGGCGGTGATGTTGAAAAAGAAAAACTTGCCACACCTATCGTAACTATAGACGCTAACGGATTGGCTTCTTGGGATGCCATTTCTAATGCAAGTGGCTACCGCTATAAAATAGATAGCGGTTACGGATATTTTACCGAAGATCGGAGTGTTCAACTTACCGAGAGACAATGTATACAAGTATGTGCGGTAGGTAACGATGATTACGCCGATAGTTATTATTCGGAATCGATTACATACAATTTATCCGATTGTACCGACCATGTTGACGAGGATGACAACGGATACTGCGATATCTGTAATATGAAAGTTGTTATCGACCTAACCTTTATTGCTATCAATGACCTTCACGGCAAGTTTATGGATAATGGCACTCAAGTAGGTGTGGATGAACTTACCACATACATAAAAATGTTGTATGAAGACCCGACTCGAGAAGAAATATTGATATCATCGGGCGACATGTGGCAAGGTACGGTTGAATCCTCTACAAACAGAGGCGCGCTTATGACCGAGTGGATGAACGAAATGTCTTTTGTTTCGATGACTTTAGGCAACCATGAATTCGATTGGGGTGTAAGTTCTATCGTTACAAATGCTAAAAATGCAAATTTCCCGACACTCGCCATAAACGTAACATATAACGGTAAACCTATCGACGGAGTCGAATCATCTGTAATTGTACAAAAACAAGGAATCAAAATAGGTATCATCGGTGCTATTGGAGATTGTTTGAGTTCCATTTCTGGTGAGTATACTGAAGGTCTTTCGTTTGCTACAGGTGACGAGCTTACCGATTTAGTTAAGGCGGAATCCACTCGTTTACGCGAGGAAGAGGGATGTGAAATAATAGTTTATTCGTTACATGACGGAAGTACATTTTCGAGTTCTCAAACATATGCAAGCGATGAGGAGTTCACATATTACGATACAGAGTTATCTAATGGATATGTCGATTTAGTTTTAGAGGGACACACGCATCAAAGTTATGTCGTAAAAGATAACTATAATGTTTATCATATGCAAGCAGGCGGTGAAAATAGGGCAATAGGTATTTCTCAATTTAGTTATAACATTGTCAATAAAACTAAATCGGTATCGGCATATACCGTTCCGTCATCGACATATTCGTCTTCTCTTTATGAGGGTGATAAGGTAGTAAATGAAATATTCGAAAAATATTTTCCCGATGAAAATCCGTATATTACAGTTTTAGGAGAAACGACAAAAACTATATACTCGGGTACTATTTGTGATAAGGTTGCGGAATTGTATTACGCCGCAGGTATTGAAAAATGGGGTAAAAAATATGATATCGTGTTAGGTGGAGGCTTTTTATCTGCAAGAAGTCCATATGACTTATCTGTAGGAAATATAACCTATGCTAATTTATTTTCCATACTGCCATTCGATAACGAAATAGTATTAGGAACGATTAAAGGTCGAAATCTCAAAAATAAATTTATCTATTCTTCAAATAGTAGGTATCATTGTTATTATGATGAATCGATAATAGGCGAAATAATAGATAATAGATTATACTATATAGTAACAGACACCTACACTTCGACTTATAGAAGTAATGGCATAACCGAAGTTGCAAGGTATGATTCGGGCGTTTATGCAAGAGATCTTCTTGCGGATTATTTAAGATCCGGTAAGACCTTTTAGCTAATACACAGAAATAAAACTGTGATAAACATTATCTTCCGCCGTTATATTATTTCGTTTCATCATACAGAGCGGAAGAATGTTGTATAGTAAAATCAAAAAGAATTAATATGACAAAATGACAGTATAGAACAGTTATTAAACACAATATAAGTATACTATATATGTCATCCTGAGCGTAGTCGAAGGATCTAATTCCATATTAAAATAAGCAAAAGCGACCAATTATGCCATACTGAGCGAAGTGCGAAGCACGAAGTCGAACCCACAGGGCGATGCAAGCATCGGAATCTAAATCCGTTTTAAGCGTAGTCGAACTGCGAAGCAGTGCGATGGCACTGAGCAGTATTTAAATCCATAATATTTACTAACAAGGATTAGATACCAAACGACAAGGGCTTTTGGTATCTTGCGGACGGTATTGATTACCATCAATAGCGGCGTAAACACTGTCGAGCCAGTAGTGAGGCACAATACTTTGGAATACAAATCTACATTTCTTTATATTACATATAATACTATATTTATTATATATAATATCAATATTAAATATTAAAAAAAACAAGCAATCGAGTGGGCTTGTTTTTTATTCATTTACTACTCACTAAAATCTAAATACTTAACTATCTCAATCAATGCTTTACCATTGATTGAGTGATTTAGAGCAAAATCGTCAAATCCATTATAATAATCGACCGTATTATTTTCGTTAACGACCTCAATAATCCTACCGTGAGGAATTATCTCGAAATGATTATCCTTATATTTAAGCGTAAGTTTATTTTGACCGTTAACACAACATTCTTCTATATACTTTAGAAAATGTATATCATCATTAGTAAGATCGTAGTCGTTGCGGTTAACCATACTCATACTCCTTTTTAATATAAAACATTTTATCATACTGATATTGAGATGTCAATAAATCGTTTTCTATAATTATGATTGGTTATATAATTAGTGAATTCCCAAAGTAAATTTCACTGAATAATTTACTTTGGGAATTCACGGTAAAAAAACTTCGTCTAAAAACCTGAGTAAATTATTTTCAATTAGTTTACAAATATCGAAAATTATGTTAATATAATCTATAGTGGCATATGTCGCTAATACTAAAAATTACGGAGGCACACTACTGAAATGGACGACGACCATTTGTGCAATTATCAATCAATTATAATTTCCACCGTACGGACTCGGTAATTTTGGTATTAAAGTCTCCCTGCGGTGATGTTCAAGGAGACTTTTTATGATAACTATAGCGTATAACGGACTTAACAAGATAGTTGAACATTCTCAAGAAGAAATCGAGCAGTTGACTTCTTTGGACAATAAGTGGGTTCATATGATCAACCCGAGCGATAAAGAAATCGAATGGGTAGAGGACCTTACAGGTATACCCGATGATATCCTGAAATCGGCATTAGACGAAGACGAAAGAGCTCGTATTGAAAAAGATGATGAATTACTTATTTTAGTAGATATCCCGGTTGTCGAAGACGACGAGGATAACGGTGGCGTAAACTATTCAACATTACCTTTGGGCATAATTGTCAAAGGAAAGACTATAGTTACCGTATGCTTGAAGGATTCGTCTGTCATTAGGGACTTTCAACTGGGGCGCGTAAAGGATGTAGAAATTTCTAAAACTGCGAGATTTGTATTTAGGCTACTATTATCTATAGCAACAAAGTATTTGTCATATCTTAGACAGATAGATAAGACTAGTCAGCATATTCAAGCCGAACTACATAAGAGTATGAAGAATAAAGGCTTGAATGAACTTCTCGATATTCAGAATGCACTTGTTTATTTTTCCAACTCGCTTAAGGCAAATAATAACGTTATAGATAAATTGATTAAGAGTAATTCCTATTTACCGAAATATGAGGATGATCAGGATTTAATCGAAGATGTCGGTATTGAATCGATGCAGGCGTTGGATACCTGTAATACTTTTAGAGATATTCTCGAGAGTACGATGACCGCTTACAGTTCGGTAATCAGTAATAACCTTAATAATGTTATGAAGGTATTGACCTCAATAACGTTTATTATGAGTGTGCCGACGTTAATCGGATCGTTATTCGGAATGAATCTTGACGGCATACCCGGATTCAGTAATGACGGTAAATATCCGTTTGCGTTTCTTATTGTTTGCATCCTATCCATTGTTTGTGCGATAGTGTGTGCAATAATAATGAAAAAAAAGAAATTACTTTAAAAAAAGTCAAAAAAACACCTAAAAATCGTTTGACATCTTGATTTCGGTGTAATATAATGAATAGGCTGTTTTGAAGAAGACGGCCAACCACATGGGGGTTTAGCTCAGCTGGTAGAGCACCTGCCTTGCAAGCAGGGGGTCAGCGGTTCGATTCCGCTTGTCTCCACCACAATATAGAAGTGTAGCTCAGCAGGTTAGAGCACCACCCTGATAAGGTGGGGGTCGGTGGTTCGAGTCCACTCACTTCTACCAAAGTAACTGTTGTTACTTATAAGCACATTGACAACTGCATAGGTTATATGATCTTACAGGATGAGATCATGTAACGACATTATTTTATTATCAAATATCTTAACAAAGAAATTGAGAAAAATGAGTAATATGAATCAATTCACAAATATGAGATATTTTGCTGAGGAACACTAAAACAATTAATAAAGAGTATAAATGGACTGACAAGTTCAGACAAATACGATCAAGCTACTAAGAGCGTAGGGTGGATGCCTTGGCATTAGGCGCCGATG
>CAYMNK010000015.1:0-35095 GCA_964391805.1 uncultured Christensenellaceae bacterium
ACTCCCGACCTCATGGTCCCAAACCACGCGCGCTACCAACTGCGCTACACCCCGAAGGGAATCTTTTTGAATTGCACGATAAGATAATACACTATTATTGAAAAGTTGTCAACAAATTTTTGATACTTTTTTCAAAATATTTTTAAAATATTTTTTATTATTATATGTATTACATTTGTTATGACAATTCTTTTGTTACTTTTAGTAAGCATACCCCCTTACATTGAGCTTTTGTTTCGTCAACTGCAGAATATGCTCTGATAAGAAATTCCAATTCGCTTTCACTCTTAGCACCTATAATGTTTTTATTAACATGTTGATATAACGCTAATAACGATTCGTGTTTGGACATTTCTAAAATCTTAACCTTCATAGCATCCTTTTTTGCACTGCGCTTGAGGATAAAGATCTCATCTCCGTTGTTAATCCTTTTCATCTTAGAGTTATAGGCACAAAATGTATATTCACCGTTACCTTGTTTGATAAGTTCGAAGGATCTCGCATCAACGACAAGATATTGCGCATTGGTTTCCTTAATCTCCGCTTTTATCTCTTTAAGCTTAGTTTTAGACTCCTCTTTGTGCATTTTACGTAATTCATCGAGATGATTACATTGCATATGCTCAAAAATATAATCGTGATTATGTCCGCGCTTGATACCTAAAACTTTTTCTAATTCGGGATAAGATACACCCATTGTGTGACAGCATTTCTTAAGAAGTGCAAGAGCCATTTCGGCATCATCGTCGGCTTTATGGTGGTTAAAAGTCAAATTGAGGTCTTCTACCGCTTTATCAAGCCCGATTCCTGTCATTACGTCGTAAACGGCAGAATAAATCATCTGGGTGCAAATATATTTAAAATTAAAAGGCGGTAATTTGGCACGTTTACAAGCCTCATTCAGCATAAACATATCGTTATTCGCAGAATGCGCCATAATAACGGTATCCCCTGCAAATAAATCCAAAAGCTTAGGATAAACCTCTCTCAAATCGGGTGCTTTTGCCACATCTTCGGGAGTTACCGAAAACTTGATAGGTTTCCTAAAATTGGTGTTAAATTTACAGTGAGGATTAACCAATATATCCTCTTTATATATTATATTAAATTGATCGTCGGCAAGCACTACACCGATAGAAAATACACTACCTTTGATATACTTATTACATGCTTCTAAATCAATAGATAAAAACCTCATTACTATTCCTTTTGCTAATTACAAATTAAAAAATAAGGTTCTCCGTTAGTGGAGAACCTTGATTACTTGACTATAAACTATTTATTATCGTCTCCGTCTTTCTTATCATTGAATAAGTTGTTCAAAATACTCGAGAAAACGGGGTTGCTTGCAGCGGGTGCGCTACCGAAGGTTTCATAGTTATCCTTCTCTTCTTGTGATTCGTAAGAATCGTCCATTCTCTTGGATTTCTTCTCGCCGAGATTTTTCTCTTGTCTGGGTCTATAAGAATGCTCGGATCTCTCACTTCTGGGTTGAGGATTAGGATTAGGAAGTAAATCCTTAATGCTTAAGCCGATACCACCCTCTCTGAAGGAGATAACCTTAGCCTCGATTTCTTGACCGACTGATAATACAGAACTAACATCCTCTACTCTATCATAGCTGATATTGCTCTTATAAACTAAGCCGTCAACACCGGGCTCTAAGGATACGAAAGCACCGAAGTTTACAATAGATTGAACTGTTCCCTTAACGATGGTACCGATAGGATACTTCTCTTTAGCAAGCTCGGAAGGCTTCTTTTGAAGTGTCTTATAGCTCAAGGTTACTTCGTACTTTTCTACGTTAACCTTAGTGATAAGGAACTCGTACTCTTTATTGATTTCAAATACAGATTGAGGTTCTGTATCGCGAATCCAACTGATTTCGCCGATAGGACATAAAGCTCTAAATCCATATACGTCTACGAATACACCGAAGCTTACGAACTTCTTAACCTTACCGGGAACGATGAGGTTGGGTTGTAAACGGTCGGAATTAGCGTTAAAGATATCAATTCTTTCTTGCTTTTCACGAGCAATCTTTTCTTCTCTATCTTTCTTACGTTGTTCAGCTTCTCTCTTACGATTATCATAGATAACATCCTTGATACTTGCAACGATACGCTTACTATGTCTCTTTTGATCGCTTTCTTTATCGGCAAGTTTACGAACTACAACTTTCTTACCAACATACTCTTGAAGTTTTTCATCAGAGATGGGTTCAGCATCTTTCTTTCTCAAAGCAACGTGTGACTTCGGGATGAAGATTTGGTAGTCGCCCTTAGAAGCGGTCAAACCGCCCTTATTAACACCATTGATTTCTACTTCGAAATCGCCGGCAAGCATTTCTCTTTCAGCTTGTTCTTTAGCAGCCTTAGCAGCAATCTTTTCATCAACATTCTTCTTGCTTAAAGCTAAGTACTCTTTGTTTGACTTATTCTCGATAAGTTCAGCCTTAAATGTATCTCCAACACTGAGCGTAGAAACGTCGCATCCGAGATCTTCCAAAGCTATAAAACCGTCTTTCTTTTGTCCGCAGGAAACTATAACGCCTTCATCCTTAATTTCGGATACAGTACAGTCCAAGCGTTTACCAACGCGAATCTCAACCATTTTAGCAAGAGCCTCTTCCATCAAGGAACGAGCGGACTTAACTTCTTCGGGTTTAGCCTCAACGTTAGCTTCTTCGGCTACAACTTCAGCATTCACTGCTTCGTTTTCGGTTGCTTCTGCAACTTCTTCAATTGTTTCAACGTTTTCGTTGACGTTTTCTACATCGTGCATTTCTTCGATCATCATAATTATTGTTTAACCTCCACAATCAGATAAACGACCCACCTGAGTCTTTTATATCTGTCAAAAAATCATAGATTAGCCTTTTTTAACCTAATCCGCATCAAGTATAACAAATTTCAATAAATTTTGGCAACTGTTTTATGCGTATTTTTTTCAAATATATCAAATTTTTTTATTATAATAGTATTTTTTATGAAATAACCGATATTTTTCGACATAAAATATGAAAATTTAACAAACTACATTAAATTTAATTTTTCCACCACTTCATCAATAATTTCTTTAGGAACCGATGCTCCCGCTGTAACTCCGACACACTTATCGGTAAGCACTGGTAGTTCTTGAGCGTTTTCAACAAAAATCGTATTAGGATTTTCATTTAGGCACTCTTTAAATAAAGTATTGCAGTTGGCGCTTGTTCTATCGCCCAACACAATCATTTTATCCACATCTCGAGCAATGCTTTTACCTTCGTCGATTCTTGCATTGACACTCGGACAAAGGGTAACGTTAATATCCACTCTATCCAAGAATAAACGAATAGCCGTATTTATGTAGTCGCCTGCAATTTCGGGGGAAAGTGTTGTTTGAAAAACAAGGGTATACCTATCCTCGTTTTCTTTTGCAAGTTCAACGAGCTTATCGATATCAACCGAGGTCGGGGACAAAATCTCTACACGACTTTTAGCATAAGAAATGGCGTTTTTCACCTCGACATGGTTAGCGTCACCAACCAATAAGAGTGTCCCTTTGGCGTTTGCACATACGTTAAACAATCTTTCTACTTTAGGACACGTTGCATCCAAAACATTTTTAGAGTCTATCTCGGAATACATAGAAAAAGGAATTCCGTGTGCGGACACGACATAGTCGTCGAATTCTTCAATCGGTGTATCCGAAAACGAAATCCCTTGTTTTTTGAGCGATTCTATCGCTTTTTTATTGTGAATAAGACTGCCCAACACGAGTCGAGCACCCGAGTTACCCTCTGTTGCTATTTTTACCGCTCTTTTGACGCCTCCGCAAAAACCTGCAGTACGGGCAACTACGATCTTCATTACTTTTTCTTCTTCTTTTTATTCTCTACAATATCTTCCAATTCCAGTTTCAAAGCGGACATTTTTTCGTAGAGATATTCGGTAGCCTTTTCCCTCGCTTCGTGCGAAGGTAAATCCTTAAACTCTCCGAGTTCGATAGGATCACCGACAAGCATATAATTCTTTTTAAAAGCCTCGAGATGACGATAATATACGACAGGGATAATAGGCGCATCGCTCTTCATCGCAAAAGATGCCGTTCCGCTCTGAAAAGGCAACAATTCGGTATTACTCAGTTTGTTACGAGTACCTTCGGGGAAGATGATAAGTTGTTTACCTTCACGCAAAACACCTAAAATTCTCTTATACGCGGAAATGTCGCTCTCTCCTCTTCTTACAGATATAGCACCACACTTGGACAAAAACCAAGCCGAAATTTTACTGTCAAAAAGTTCCTCTTTGGCTACACAGCGACATTCACCCCAAATCAATTTGGAAGCCAAAACGACTGCGTCCATACTCGAGAAGTGGTTTACGCATACGATTGATTTACCGTCAAAATATTTTTCTTTACCGTAAACTTTGGTAGGAAAAATTAATTTAAAAGGCAAATATGTTACAACCTTTATAAAATTAAAAAAACTCATTTTTTACTCCGTTACAAGTTTGCTGATAATGTAATCGACAACCTCATCTACTGTCATATCGGTGCTGTCGATATAGATGCTATCCGCCGTTTGAGTCAATGGCGAATTGGCACGGTGGGAATCGTTAAAATCTCTGTCCTCAACATCTTTGAGGATCCTATCGAACTGTACCTCTTGGCCCTTTTCGATTAACTCGTCAAATCTGCGCTTTGCTCGCGTTTTAGACGATGCAGTCAAAAAGAATTTATTCTTCGAATCAGGTAAAACCTTGGTAGTAATATCGCGACCGTCCAAAACGATGGGATTGACCTCGGCAATTTGTTGTTGTTTACGCACAAGTATTTCTCTTACAAGAGCGACCTTGGAAATATCGCTCGATGCTTTAGATATCCTATGCTCGCGAATAAACGGCGTTACATCCCTTCCGTCGATATATACACATTGATTACCTTCGTTGTAAATTACATCAATAGAAGTATTATGCATCATATCTACTACCGCACTTTCATCGGTTGGATTGATATTATTATTCAATGCCTTCCACGCTATAGCACGATACATTGCACCCGTATCGAGATAGTAAATATTAAGTTTTTTAGCCAATCTCTTGGCTATGGTGCTTTTGCCCGCACTACTCGGTCCGTCAATCGCAATATTTAACATAATTACTCCTTTGTAACTTTAGTTGTCGAGCCGTACATTCCGGCTATGTAACCTGTGGAAAATGCCGTTTGAAGATTAAAACCTCCGGTAAAACAATCCACATCAATAACTTCTCCTGCAAAATATAATCCTTCGACCAATCTACTCTCCATAGTCTTGGGATTGATTTCCTTAACCGAAACACCGCCCGACGTTACGATAGCCTCATCAATAGGATACAGCCCTTGTAGGTCAAAGGTCAAGTGTTTAACGGTAAACAATAATTTATTTCTTTCTTCCTTAGTCACCGAGTTGACCTGTTTATTGCCGTCAACATCGCTTTGAGATAATACATAAGGTATGAGTGCCTTAGGCATTAATAAGGATAAAGTATTATATAAAGTTTTATTTTTATTATCCGCAAAATCTCTAAGAAGTCTATCGTTTAACTTCTTATCGTCCAATGCGGGCTTTAAATCGATTTCTAAGTCGAGAGTGGCAAAATCCATTCTATTGACCAAACTCGAAAGTGTCAAAATTACAGGACCGCTTACTCCCTCATGGGTGAAAAGCATTTCACCGAATTGGGTCGCAATTCTTTTACCTTTATCGACAACAGTTGCTTGAATATTCCTAAGCGACAAGCCCGCAAGCGGTTTCGTATTCGACGCATATAACGCCGAAAGAGCCGAAACGGGTTCAACAACGGTGTGTCCGAAACGCTTTGCAAAACGATACCCGTCTCCTGTGGAACCGGTGGTAGGATAACTTTTACCACCCGAACAAATAACCACTTTATCATCAACAAATATCCCATTATCGGTGCGTATTTCGAATTTGTCGTCCTTTTTAGTAATATCGGTAACCGATGTCGAAAAAACGAATCGTACACCGTTATTCAAGCACGTTCTATATAGACAAGCAGTAACGTCGCTCGCCTTGTCACTAATGGGAAACACCCTATTACCGCGTTCGACTTTAACCTGCAAGCCTAAAGCGTCGAACAGTTCGATAAGATCGTTCGGAGAAAAGGTACGAACCGCTCCATATAAAAATTTTGGATTAGTGGGTACGTTGGCAAAAAATTCATTGACTTCGCATGCATTGGTAACATTACAGCGCCCCTTACCGGTAATATAGATTTTTTTACCGGGTTTTTCGTTGCGTTCTATAACGGTTACATTCGCTCCGTTCGAAGATGCTTTATATGCACACATCAAGCCTGACGCACCCGCTCCGATTACTATCATTCAATTCTCCTTATTTACCCAAAAGCGTACACAAAACAGTTCCGCAAGTGTAAGGGTTGTTTTAATAGATTATTCGAAAATTCCTTTGACAAAATCGTCGGCATCGAAGGGCAATAAGTCCTCTTTTTGCTCTCCTACTCCCACGTATAAAACGGGAATTTCCTTTTCAGCACAAATTGCCACCACTATTCCACCCTTAGAGGTTCCGTCAAGTTTGGTGAGAATAATGCCGTCGATATCAACGAACTCATCGAAAATATCCACCTGATTGACCGCATTTTGCCCGGTAGAAGCGTCAAGAACAATAAAAGTTCTAAAGTCGGCTTCCGGGTAGTTACGCTCCACAACACGGTTTATTTTAGCCAATTCGTCCATAAGGTTTTTCTTAACGTGGAGTCTACCTGCCGTATCGATCAAAAGCACATCGGTACCCTTAGCCTTTGCGCTCATAATGGCATCGTAAACCACCGCCGCGGCATCTGCACCTTCTTCGTGACGTATTACTCTTACCTTACTGCGGTCGCCCCATTCTTGAAGCTGTTCGCCCGCTGCCGCTCTAAATGTGTCGGCACCAGCCAACACGACCGATTTACCCTGTTTGGTAAAATAGTTGGCAAGTTTACCGATTGCAGTGGTTTTACCAACTCCGTTTACACCTGCTACGAGAATGCATAAAGGATACTTATACGGTTCTATTTCAAAATCAATTTTATCTTTTATAAGTTGTATAAACTCGCTTTTAGCTTGTTCGGGAGTAGTTAGTCGCTTTTGATAAGCGACTTCCCTTAACTCGTCGATCAACTCGCAAGAGGCAACTGCGCCTATATCGGCAGTCAAAAGAACCTCTTCGAGATTGTCGTAAAATTCGTCATCGAGTGCCTTGCCTTTGAAAGCCTCGTACAACTTTTTAGATATGTTTTCTTTAGTTTTTCTAAGTCCCTCGGCAATTTTGGAGAAAAATCCCATTATTCGTTATCCTCCGACATTTTTTGTGCCTCGGACATTGAAACGGATACAATATTGGATATACCCGGTCTCATCATGGTTACACCGTAAAGAATGTCAGCATTTTCCATGGTAGGCTTTTTGTGGGTGATTACTAAGAATCTTGCGATCTTAGAAAACTCTCTTAGGTACTTAGCAAATCTTACACAGTTAGATTCGTCAAGTGCGGACTCAACCTCGTCGAGAATGACAAACGGCGAACTTCTGTATCTCAAAATAGCAAATATGATTGCAATTGCTGTTAAGGTTTGCTCGCCGCCGCTTAACAATGATAACGATTTCTTACTCTTACCGGGCAATTGTACCGCAATATCGACACCGTCGTCTTCATCATCCTCCTCTTGAGGAACAAGTACGAGTTCCGCTTTACCGCCGCCGAACAAATCGGTGAAGGTTTGCTGGAAGTAATCTCCGATAGCTGTAAATGCGACGCTAAACTTTTTATCGATTTCTTGAGAAATAGTTTCAAGCAAGTTCTCTGTATCTTCTTTCGCTTTTTGTGCATCGAGAAGGTTTGCAGACAATACTTCGAATTCGGCATTCTTAACCTTAAAGGTTTCCTCAGCGTTAAGGTTTACGTTACCCATTCTGTTCTTGAGAGCGTTAAGTTTACTCAATTCGCTATTAGTCTTACTATGTTCGTAATCCTCTCTCTTATAAGGCAATGCCGTTTCGTAAGTCAAGCCGTAGTTATTGTAGATTGTCTCGGTCCACTTTATAACCTCGTTATCCATGTTTTCGAGCCTTGTATGGCTGCTTGCAAGGTCTTTGGAGGCTTGTACGATACGCTCGTTGAAATTATCAGAATCCAAGTTTAAACTTGTTCTTAACTTGATAATTTCTTCTTTTCTTGCATTGTAAGCGGTAATTTCTTGATTGATTCTTTCAATTTGTTCGGTATCCTCTTCGGTCAATACAGGAGCCGGAGCATTCTTTTCAAGCTCGATAACGTGATTCACTTGATTTTCGATATCGGTAACATATGAATCGGCAACGTTTTTTCGGTCGTTGATTGTATATATAATTCTCTCAAGATTAGCTTCCAATTGCTTTTCTTGTTCACTCAATGCGGAAATTGCTACCTCGCAAGCCTTGAGTTTTTCGGCAAATTCGTTAAACAAAACTTGCTTTTCGGCAAGAGCCTTCTTTTTATTTTCGATAAGTGTATCGATATAACTTCTATCATTCGAAGCTTCACCGCTCTTGGTTTTGGCTTCGTCGATCTCGTTGAACTTGTCCTCAAGTCTCTTTTCGAGTACCGTTAACTGAACTTGAGTTTCACGCAAAACTTTTTCGGAAACTTCCAGCTTTTGTGCATAGTTATTCTTTTCGGTTATACATACACTCTCTTCCGTAGTATATTTTTCGAATAAAGAACGAGCATTTTCGAACTTATCGTTAATTTCGGCAATTTTTCGATCAAAGCTGTGATAGTGTTGCTCCAAACCGTCGAACTTAGCTTTAAAAGCCTCATATTCCTTCTTAGCCTTGATAAGCGCTTGCTCGGTATAACTCTTATTATCACCGCCGGCAATAGAACCCGAAACGTCGAAATATTCGCCGTTCAAGGTAACCATCTTGAACATACGCGGATAAAGATTTCTCATCTCGCTTGCCGTTTCGAAGTTATCTACTACGACGATTTTTCCTAGTAATTGAGTGTAAATATCCTCATATTTTCGATCGTACTCAATAAGGTCGCAAGCTAAACCAATAACGCCTTTATGATTTAAAGCCGATTGATAACTTCTTGCCAATCTTTCACCTTGCATATCGCGCAAGGGATATGTTGTAAGTCTTCCCATATGCAAGGACTTTGCATACTCGAGAATTATTTTAGATCCTTCGCGATTTTCGGTAACGATATTGTTTACGCTACCGCCCAAGCATGCATTTATTGCCTCATAATACTTCGAGTCGACTTTATACAAGTCGCCTACGGCACCCAAAACGTGGCGTGAAAAAGCCTGATCGGTTTTTGCTCTTTCAAGGACTGCACGAGTTACCTTATTATATCCATGCTCTTCTTTTAATTTGATTGTCAAAGCTTCTACGTTGGACTTTTTGTAGGCAAGCTGCTCAATCATACCGTTATATTCTTGGGCAGTCCTATTCTTTTCAATTCTTAACTCGTTAATCTTTGGAACTGAACTCTTCCTTTCGTTATTGGCATTTTCCTTTTTGATACGGATATCTTCAATACGTTTCGTCAAATCCTCCAATTTTGCCTTATCTTGAGCTATTGATTGAGTTGCTTCGGCAATAGACTTCTTATTAGACTCGATGGTTTCCTTCAAAACGTCTACGGTTGCGGTTGCACTTGCCTCGAGCGATTTAAGAAAACTGATATCTTCCACACCCGATAAACGTTTATCGCTATATGTATCGATTTCGCCTTGAATAGTTTTGATATCACTGTCGAGTATATCGTATTCAGCCTGTATTTCGGTTTTTTCAAGAGTCTTATCCGCTAAAGCGCTCTTAGCTTTATCGAGTTCCTTGGAGCATTCTTCTTGTTCAGCCGTATACTTTTCAATATCCTTATTAACACTGTCACTTTCAGCAGTAATACGCTTCAAGGTGTCTTTAGCATTTTTTAGGGTGCTTTCATACTGTAGATACTCGCTGTTACGCTTTACGGAGCGAACACTAAGCTCTTGTCTAAGGTTATAGGAACGGTCGATTTCTTCATCGATCGTCTTAGTTTCTTCATCAAGCTTACCCAACTTACGCTTAACCTCGCTCAAGCCCTGCTCTTGCTTCTCGAGATACTCGTTTTTTGCATCGATATCGCTTTGAATTCTCGCCTTGTCTTTATCTAGACTCTCTTGAATATGAATAAAGTAGTTCAATTCGAGGTCCTTTATCTGATTGGTGACTTCGATATATCTATGTGCCTTTTCGACCTCTTCGGCAAGAGTCTTGAGGTCGGCTTCATAATAGTCGTGAGTCACTTGTAGATTGGCAAGATTAATGGCAATACCGTCTAATTTCTTAATAGTATCTCTCTTAGTCGCCTTATTATTAGAAACGCCTGCGGCTTCGTCGAATATCTTACGTCTATCTTGAGATTTAGATATGATAATGTCCGAAATACGGCCTTGTCCGACTATGGAGAATCCGTCCTTACCCGCACCGGTATCACGGAATAAAGCCATAATTTCGCTTCTTCTACAAGGCTTACCATTAAAATAATAAACGTTATCTCCCTTGTTCCTAAATATCTTACGGCCAATACTGAACTCATCGCCCGAATAGTTAAATACCTTTTGTCCGTTTTCACGCGAGGGATTGTCAAAATACAAAACCACCTCGGCAAAGTTCATCGGTTTAACCTTTTCCGAACCCGAAAAGATGACGTCACGCATGTTGGAACCACGAATCTGTTTAGCACTCGATTCGCCTAAAACCCATCTGATGGCGTCACTGATATTACTTTTACCGCATCCGTTAGGACCTACGATACCGACAAAATTTTGGTTTTCGTCAATATCGATTACGGTATGTTCCGAAAAAGATTTAAAGCCGTGAATTTCTATTCTCTTTAAACTCATCGAATTACCTCCGAATAACAAATTTTCTTCCTTTAAATATTATTATAGAACAAAAAATCAAAAATCTCAACAAGTAATCATTAGCATTTTAAATACATTTTATACATTTTAAACGCAACGATTGTTTCAATTTTAGTTGTTCTTCCTTAACACCGCAACTTTAAGATACAGCGATTCTTCCTCTAATATGCTCGATGCATGGTCGGGAGATTGTATAAACAACTCGAGAAGACTCACATCGGAGCCCGATTCGATAGCACTATCTCGCATCATATTCATAAACAAATCAAGTGTGAGATGATGCGAACAACTGCACGTGAACAGTATACCGTTTTTATTAAGAAGTTTAAGGGCACATATATTTATATCCTTATACCCCTTATACCCGCTCTTAACCGTGTCTGTACTTTTTATAAATGCCGGCGGATCGAGACAAATAAGATCAAAGCGTCTACCTTCACCTCGAAGCGTCCTCAACCTTTCAAAAACGTCGACGCATTCGGTATCTATATTTAAGCCATTAAGCGAAGCATTCGCCTGAATGCTGTCTACGGCAAGTTGAGATATATCGAGCGCCAAAACCGATTTGGCTCCGCCCTTTGACGCATTGAGGGCAAATCCGCCTACGTTTGAAAAACAATCGAGAACATCCAACCCTCGAGCATATTCTCCAAATCGTTTGCGGTTTTTCTTTTGATCGAGAAAATATCCCGTTTTTTGTCCCGATGCAATATCAACCTTGAGCTTAAGTCCGTTTTCCTCGATAATCACATCTTCAGGAAAAACACCGTATAGAACACCTGTTCTTATCGGCAATCCTTCTTTTAGTCTCGCAGGCGAATCGCTCCTTTCGTATATGCATGCGGGCTTAAGCAACTCAACTAAAGCTTTAACTACCATTTCGAGACAAAGTTCCATACCTAAACACATTACTTGTATGGATAGGCACTCGGCATATTTATCTACGATAAGTCCGGGCAAGCCGTCACTTTCGGCAAATACCAATCGCGCGGACGAAGAAAAACCGAGCAGTTCTCTTTTATCGATGGATTCCTTAATTCTATTCTTGAAAAATTCATAACCGAAATCATCGTCTTTTCTCGATAAAAATCTTACCAATATTTTGGATAAATGGTTGATAAAGCCGTAACCTATAAGTTTACCGTCGTGAGAAATGACTTTACAAACGGAACCATTTTTATCCTTTTCGGATATTATTTCGACCTCGTTGGCATATACCCACGGGTGGTTAAGCGCACGCTTTTCTTTACCTTGTTTAAGTCTGACTATATACATTTTTTAATCTTCTCCAATGCCACTCGCGATGCTTCTTGTTGCGCTTCTTTTTTACTGTCGCCCTTACCTTGTCCGAACTCTATACCGTCGAGATAAACGCTCGAAAAGAAATGCTGTTTATGAGGCTCGCCTGTCTTTTTTTCTTCGAAAGAAACGGTGCGTTGATTCTTGGCGGCATATTCATACAATTTCGACTTGAAATCTTTAGTTTCTTCAATCGGGTTGGTGTTACAAACAAATTCCATGACGAATTTACGAGCATTATCCAAACCGCCATCAATGTAGATAGCACCGAGTATGGCTTCGACAAAATCCGACTTGAGTTTCTCACTCATATCACGCTTATTTACATTAAAAACATCGATACAATCGATTAAGTCGAGATTATCGAATATACGAGCTAACGGCCATTTACTGACCATTTCCGCTCTCTTTTTGGTAGCAACACCCTCTTCCATATTCGAATCGATATTGTACAAGTAGTCGGCAACTAAAAAATCGAGAAGGGAGTCTCCTAAGTACTCGAGTAATTGGTTATTACTCTCTCCAGAAACGGAAGGATGGGTCAGCGACTTGATAAACAAAGTCTTATTTTTAAACATATATCCGATTTTTTGTTGCAACTGCTCTAAGCTGTCAAAATCCATATTAAACACCGAGCAATGCGGATATTTTACCGCAAAGATCGCCCTCCGCCATTTCGTTACATTGAAGTATTGCCGCAGAGATTGTCTTTGCCTTAGATGAGCCGTGACACTTTACAAAAGGCTTTTTGATACCTACTAAGCCGGCACCGCCATGTTCGGTATAGTCGAGTTTTTTCTTGAGTCCCTTGAGCACCGGCATCAAAAGTGCGGCGCCTAATTTGGCTCTAAACGATGTTTTTATACCGTCTTTTAATAGTTTAAACACCGCATTTGCAGTACCTTCTGCACTCTTAAGTGCTATATTACCGTCAAATCCGTCGCATACAACTACGTCAAACGATCCGCTGAGAATATCACGCGCTTCACAACTACCTACAAAGTTAAGGTTAGATTCGCTCAACAATTTAAACGCATTCTTGGTAAGCTCGTTACCTTTAGTCGCCTCGGCACCGTTATTTAGGATACCCACACGCGGATTTTCCAATCCTCTAACAGCCTGCATATAAGCTACTCCCATTTGTGCAAATTGCACTATATATTCGGGCGTACAGTCTACATTGGCTCCGCAATCGGCAAGAGCAACCGTTTTACCGTCGATAGTGGGCAATTCGGGAATAAGGCAGGGACGAGATACGCCCTCTAACCTCTTACACACAAAATATCCCGCAGACAAGACCGCGCCCGACGAACCTGCGCTGATTCCGCCGTCAACCGAACCGTCTTTGAGTAATTGGAAGGTACGAACAAGGGAAGAATCCTTTTTACGACGAATAGCCATAACCGGATCTTCTTCACAACTTATCACGCTTTCCGCATTTTCATAATATAGTCTATCGCCAGAGTAATCCTTAGTAACCATGGGTTCGAGTACACTTTGATTACCTACAAGTACTATTTCTATTTTATCATTGGATTTTAAAGCCTGAATACAACCTTTCACCACTTCCTCGGGTGAGTTATCTCCGCCAAAACCGTCAACTGCAATTCTCATAATTAACCTCGCATAATGATACTATTTTATATATTATAACAAATAAAAACAAGTTTTTCAATAAATATTTGCATTAATAAATGATAGATTAACATTTTTTTATAGTCAATTAGTAAAAAAGAGAATGCAATATCCGCACTCCCTTCTAATTTGCAAGAAATAGCCCTTGTTAATATTTGCACCATTATGAATGATATTAATATTAACAAAAAGCAATGATAACATTTTCTGTTTCAGCCGTTAATTATTCAATTATTTTCTCGTTGCTATGTTATTTAGGTACTCTTCTACATTAACATAATGTATATCGTTAACGTCCTGTGTCGATCCACGATAGATAACATATTTACCGTCGATTTTCCCGAATCTGTGCTCGGTTTGAGTGCACTTTTCATCGTTCACAAGATGTTGATATTGTTGCTCAACGATTTGAGTACTGTATTTGATTTCAAAGATTTTTGAAGAAGCCGATTCGGGATCGAATACAACCATATCAAACTCACCTACGGTAAATTGGAGTTTAAAAACTTCTTTACGAGGATTAGCAAGTTTAGTCTCGAGCAAGATAATGTCCTCCATCATTCTGCCTCTGATTTCACTGAGAATTCTCTCGATAACTTGATTACGCTCAGACAAACTTAACTCCTTGAATTTGTCATCGAGAAGTAAACTATTAATAAGCGCTTGAGCCTGTGCATACCTCATTCCAGGCTGTGATACCACGATTATTTTCCCGATATCGTTCACATTAGGAAAACTTCGAGAATCTATTTTATAAATCAAATCGAGCAAAAGAAGATATTCTTTTATTTCGGTGGCATGTATATCCGCTACTTTAACCGATTGTTCCTCTTCGTCAAGAATTTCGAGAAGACATTTTAATTGTGCTGTAAAAGATCGGATATCTATGTCATCGAGTATGGTATTCGGAGCAAAGCGATCTCTACGCAAATTTCTTGCCGAACGGGATAAATCGCTCGATTTAAACTTACGAGTTATGACCTCTTTTGTAAAACGATGATTGATATCTTCTACCACACGATTAATGGCATTTGTTAACTCGTTTTTTTCGTAAAGCTCGGCAAGATGTCGAAAATGAGTCCCGTCTTGATAATATTTTAACGAATGTTGTATGTTTTTGGCGATTGCACTATCCACATATGCGTTAACCGAATCAGCATTTGAAAACACAAAACCTTCGTTATAATCGATACCGCTAATACTCATCGTACCGCCGTAGCGAATGTATTCGTCGATACCTTTGATGCCAAGCACCTTTTCAAATTCTCTATAAGGGATAAAAGTTGTATGAAGAAGAATACATCTATCGTAAAGCTGTTCGCTTTTTGATAGCATAAAGCCGAGCGAATCGGTACCAGAAAGAACAATCTTCATTCCGCATGTAGCGAACACATCGGAGAAAAGCGCAGCGCCCTCTATAAAATCTTCCATCAACGTTACTTCGTCGATAAAGATATATTTATAACCGGCTTGTTCGAGCGCTAACATATCTTTATTGACATCGGCAAGCGTGTCTTTAGGCGAAATTTGAATAAATGCCGATTTTGCCAAATCAGCTCTATTCATATCTGCAACCAATTGACGTATCAATGTTGTTTTACCGGTCCGACGAAGACCGTAAAGAATGAAGACTCGATCCGAAACATTACCATACACAAAATCGTTGAGTTGTTTATAGCAATCTCTTTTTTTGTAATCCCTTACCTCGGCAACGTATTTTTTTAGTTTTTCACCTATGAGAATAGATGTATGGAAAGATATATTCTCACTTTTTCGAGACTTAGTTATAGGAATGTTTGCTTCTTTTTTTAATTCTTTCAACTTAGATTCCAAAACCTTTCGCTCAAGAATTTGCTCACGCAATGTCTCTACGTAATCAAAACCTAAATATTTTTCGATTCGCTTTCCGTTTTCGTTGAAACGATGATAATAATAAGGTTTACCGTTCACGGTTTTAACGGTAATACTACCTTTCGGCAATTCTTCGATTCTATCTTCAAGTTCTGCTATTCTTTTTTGTAATAGTTTATTATCCATAATGCTCTCCATTATCTCTTTATACCCATTATACCCTCATTATACCCTTTTGTCAAGGGGTATAATTGAACAAGGGGTATAATTAATTGAGTTTTAGTGTAATAATCGGATGACTTTTGAATAAAAAAGATGAAAAATATCGATTGAAACACAAAAAGACAATATGGCATCTGCCATATTGTCAAATCGCAAATAATTGCTCAATATTCAATAAGAAAATTACCGAGAACTATTTATCAGACTTTTGCTTAATTTCAACGGCTTGTTTATTGTCATAGTATCCGCAATTGGGGCATACTCTATGACTTTGAATAAGCTCATGACAATTAGGACAACTTACAAGACCGACTGCCTCGATTTTCCAGTTAGCCGCTCTCGAATTTCTTCTTGCTTTTGATACTTTACATTTTGGTACTGCCATTTTTCGCACCTCCGTTTATTATTATGTCTTGCAATGCACCGAAAGGATTTCGCTCCCCTATCGGCTTTTCTTTACACTTACATTGGGTTTTATTTAGATCCACGCCGCATCTAAGGCAAACACCTTTACAATCGGGTTTACATAGTACATGTCTCGGCTGAGACAATACTATACAATCCTCTACAAAGCGATCTAAATCATAACCGTTCCTTATCCTATCGAATTCGGGATCGGCTTCGGTAAATAACTCGTCTATCGTCATCGAACACTCGGCTTCGGTAGATACCCCGCAAAGGTCACATCTCGAACGCACCTTACCGTTAACGGTAACGGACGCATTTAAGCCTCCATCTACTCGATTACATTCAACGGTGCAGGTAAATTCACCGATAGGCTCATCGTCAAGCAAACTACTAAGAAGTTCACTATCGTCCACCACCTTGGTGACAGTCAAACACTCGTCAAACGGTACTGACGTTAGGTCAATAAACATAAAACCTCCCGTACTCCAAAAAGGATACTATAGAATTATATAGGATAAATAATCTATTGTCAAAGATTTTTGGGTATAATTCCTTAAAAAATCTTCAAAAAATTTTATTTTTTACTTTACAAAAGCATATGTATCCCTTGCGATAACCAATTCTTCGTTGGTGGGGATTACGTAGACTTTAACCTTGCTTTCCGGCGTGGATATGAGACCGATTTTGCCTCTTAATCCGTTATTTGCTTCCTTATCGAGAACGATGCCGAGATAATCCATATTATCAAGAATCATTTCTCTTGTGGTGTCGCTGTTTTCGCCTATACCGCCTGTCATAACTAAGCAGTCACAACCGTTAAGGGCTGCTACGTAGGAACCGATATATTTCTTGACTCTATACGCAAACATATCGAGAGCAAGTCTTGCATTGTCGTCACCGCTATCTTTGAGTGCCGTACAAGAACGCATATCGGACGATCCGCAAATTCCCTTCAGACCGCTCTGTTTATTGAGATATTTATTGACGAACTCGTCGACGTCGGTATATCCTCTTGTCTTCATAATAGTGCCTATAACAGATGGATCTATGTCACCCGTTCTTGTACCCATTACCAAGCCTTCCAAAGGTGTATATCCCATAGATGTGTCTACGCACTTACCGTCTTTAACTGCGGAAAGGCTTGCACCGTTACCTAAGTGACAGGTTATAATCTTACAATCCTTACTTCCCATTAATTCGGAAGCGATAGCGGAAACATACTTATGAGATGTTCCGTGGAAGCCGTATTTACGAATCTTCAATTCCTTATAATCGGCATCGGGTAAAGCATAGCGATATGCATAATCGGGCATTGTTTGATGAAACGAAGTATCGAATACTGCTACTTGAGGTTTACCGAGTAAATCTCTCATAATCTCCATACAGAGAATATTTGCAGGCATATGTAAAGGTCCTAAAGGCTCGTTTTTGTGGCACTTAGCCAAAACATCTTCGTCAACAAGTACCGATCTATCGAAATCCTCACCACCGTGAAGAACTCTGTGACCGACTGCACCGATTTCGTCAAGCGAAGACAATACGCCGTATTCTTTACCGACTAAGGTATCGAGTAAGAACATCAAAGCTTCCTTATGAGTGGGCATTGCATGAGGAATTTCGGTCTTTTTACCGTCTTTTTGATAGTTCAAAAACGAATCGGTATCGGCAATACGCTCGCAAACGCCCTTACAAAGAACGGATTCATCCGTCATATCGATAATTTGGAATTTTAATGAAGAACTACCTGCATTGATAACTAATATTTTCATATTTCACCTCGATTATAGCGATGCGGATTGAAGCACGGTGATAGCGACTACGTCTACTACGTCCTCGGATGAGCAACCTCTCGAAAGGTCGTTAACTGCGCCAGCGAAACCTTGACAAATAGGACCTACAGCTTCGGCATGACCAAATCTTTGAGCAATCTTATATCCGATATTTCCAGCCTCTAATGAGGGAAATACCAATACGTTAGCGTGTCCGGCAACCGAACTTCCCTTAGCCTTCAATTCACCTACTTCGGGAACAATTGCTGCATCAAGTTGTAATTCACCGTCAAGATGTAATTCGGGATGATTTTCCTTAACCATTGCAGTGGCAAGTTGAACTTTTTCAACTTCGGGACCTTTAGCAGAACCCTTGGTTGAGAACGAAAGCATTGCAACTCTCGGATCGATTCCTGCAAGAACTCTTGCACTTTCGGCAGTGGATACTGCGATATCGGCAAGTTGTTCGGACGTAGGATTGATATTAACGGCACAGTCGCCGAATACCAAAACGCCATTGTCTCCATATTGTTTACTTTCGGGGAATACCATGATAAAGCAGCTACTAACAGTTTTAACACCCTTAGCTGTCTTGATGATTTGCAATGCAGGACGCAAAACTTCGCTCGTAGCGGTAACAGAACCGCCTACCAAACCGTCGGCATCCCCTGCCTTAACCATAAGACAACCGTAGTATAGAGGTTTCTCAACAAGTTTATGAGCATCCTCGATAGTCAAGCCCTTTGCTTTACGAAGTTCGTATAATAATTCGGCATATTCTTCCTTCTTGGGATAATTTTTGTAATCAACAAAGGTCAATCCGCTTAAATCACATTCGGGACATGCTTTTTGAGCAACTTCGGCATTACCTAAAAGGGTAATTTGTGCGATTCCTAACTCTTTAATTTTGAGTGCAGCTTTGATTATTCTGGCTTCCTCACCCTCCGCAAGCACGATATGCTTATTAAGCGCGGCGGCCTTAGCGCGAATGCTATTCATTAACTCTGACATCTTAATACCTCCAAAAGTATATGAAAAATCATTAATTTCAATAAAACTATTGAAAATCTTATTAAATTATAATATAATAAATTCATATTGTAAAGAAAAAAATGTTTTTTGGTGAAAATAAATGAAATTTACAGTCATAATTGCCGAATATAATCCGTTACACAACGGCCATATCTATCATCTGAAAAAAGCTCGTGAATTGGGTAATCCTATTATCGTCCTTATGAGCGGTGCTTTTGTTCAACGCGGTGAACCTGCTATTTTGGATAAATACAAGCGAGCCGAATTAGCTATTCATCACGGTGCGGACGCAGTTTTTGAAATTCCGTCGCCCTTTTCATTCGCCCCCGCCGACAAATACGCATACGGCGCTTTTAGAATGCTCGAATATATTGACGGAGAAATTACACTCAGTTTTGGTTCGGAAAGCGGTGATATCGACGCAATTTACCGTACCGCCAAAATTCTATTGGAAGAACCTATTGAGTTTAAAACCGTACTGAGAAGAAGCTTAGACGAAGGATACAGCCACGCTAAAGCAAGACAAAAAGCACTCGAAAACTATGCAAAAGTCCATAACGTTGAAGTTATAGATATTACTGCACCAAATAACATATTAGCTCTCGAATACACCAAATTAAACATTCTTTCGGGCAACAAATACACCCTCGTCACCCATAAGCGTATCGGCGATTATAAAGATGACGAAGCTATGGGTGAATATATGTCCGCTTCGGCTATTAGGGATAAATGCCCTCAATGGAATGAAATTAGTCCATATATTCCCGAAGATACGTTAGAAATGCTCAAACAAAGACAACCGAGAGACAATATTAGTCCCTTCCAATATAAAATCATAAAATCGAGCGAAGACGAACTTAAAAACATCTTCGATGTCGGCGAAGGCTTCGAAAACCGTATTAAAAAGCTATACAGAAACGCATTAGACTATGACGATTTGGTCGACGAATTAATTTGCGGACGATTTTCGAGATCGAGAGTGCAAAGAATATTGACTAATATTTTATTGAACGTGACAAAAGACGGGTTTCAACAATGCATGCTCGAACCGCCCCTATTCCATATATTAGGACTTAGCACAAAAAGTAGATATATTATGGGCAAAATCAAGTCAAGAGTTTATATTTCACAAAACGAATTAAGAAGTAAAAATATCCGTCTTTTACAAGCCGAATATATGGTATTATCTCAAGACGTGTATTCGTTGTTTAATAGCGATAGCTTATGTAGAGTACGCATCGTCAGTCCGATAGAAGATATCGAATAAAAAGCACGTCATCGCACGTGCTTCTTTTTTTACATTGATAATAAGTACTGAATGCGTCGTTGGATATAACCTTCGATTATTCTTAGGCGTTTACGCGATAGATTATATCGAGAATGCGGAATGAATTTGAAATTTATTAATCTTCTCAATTGAGCTCTTTGCCTATCCGAAATGAATGCTTGTACAATCTCGTCAAACGAAACCATATCATAAGCCGGGTATCTTGTCTTGGCATATGCATCGATATTCACAAAATCATCATCCATTGCATAATTAAAGAGAGATAATCCATTGTCAAAAATAGGAGCAAATTTTATCGGCTTATTAGTCAAGTTATCTACTAATAATCCATAATTACCGGCGTGTCGATCAGTGTTACAAATAAGGGCGTCGAATATCATCATATCTGCAAATGCGTTGTAGAATTCAGCACCTAATGACTTAAGATAATTAGCGGTATCTAACAAATTACTACCCGGAACAAACTTATAGATAGGCACAAATGATTTATTTTTATCTGTAAACAATTCGCAAGTAGAACAAAGCGTACCTTTCCACATAGCTAAGTTATAATCAATATGATCAAGTCCCATTGCTTGGGCAATTAGTGAAGCATAATATTCCGAATAAGGTTCATTACCCGTATTCGCAGCACCTGATGTACCGCCCTTATATAGATAGATTTTTCCATTCAATCGTCGCCAACACTTCTTAAGCATCCCGTTAGTAGTATACTCGGGAGATGAAGTAAAACCGCTCTTGGTGTTACTACCATAACCTGTATATGCAATTAACGCCAACGTCCTCGTAAACTTATTATCAAATAAATTATAATCGGCAAATTCACCCTCAAAACCTTGTTCAACAACCCAATAGCAATCATTCAAAGACAAGCCCTTACAAATATCGATTATCCCCATAATGTCGTTATGACTCAATCCGCTACGTGAAAGAATTTGATCGACATATTCACGATTTTTGGGTATCACCCTCGATCTTAACCATTTAGATAAACTATCCGAATCAGTATCTAATCCAATAGGTAGGAGATAGCGCTTTTCTTCATTAACCCACACAATATCAAAAGATACCTTACCAAGCGTTTCTCTCTCGATAAGAAATCTCATCAACGGTGTGTCAAAATGTCTCAATTCATATATCATCATTGTCTCCTACCTCTACTCTATCCACACAAGCCAGCCGCCGCGCAAATAGAATAACAAATACCTAACACACCTATTATATCATTTTGACAATTAGTTTACAAGTACTTTTATGATTTTAGTTAATTTGGTATCTAAACTCAATTCTATTTTTTAATTACAAGGAAATAGAAAATAATACTTATTTGCTCAATCTTCATTTATTATTCCAAATTGCAAACATTTCTCCTTTGATTTTTGCAAGTAAGAAATAACATCGTCTTCACTCATAAATATTTTTGTCATATTACTAAAAAAACACTTGTCCGCAGTTGCATAAAAACTACAATTATGTCTTATACTACGATCAAAATTAATAAAATCCACCAAATCATTCAATTTTACTTTTCTATAACTATTTATTATCAAATCAATTTGATTCTTTAAAAACAAAGCTTGATTCTTTTCAATTTTAACCTCTCCTATAAACCGATTGATATCTATAGTTGATTTCTTGTTTATAATCTTAATAAGATTGACATATGAACCTTTATTGTTCCATGTTTTTAGTCTATCCAACAAATTATCATAATTTGATTTGTCATCATTAGAATAAAGGAAGGCTACGACTTGTAAAATAATACTTTTAAATAAACCATCAATAATACTTTCTATCTTTTTATGTTTCTTTAATAAAGAATTAAGTATTTCATTTTTACAAAATGCCTTATAATAAACAAATATTTCTTCAGTTTGAATATTAATCACCAATTCACAATAGTTATTAGGGTTTACCTTTTCATCTTTCTCATGCATTTTCCAAGCCAAACAAATGGCGACAAATCTTAACAATTCAGCAAGCTCCGTAGATAAAGATTCTGAAAATCTATTGTATAATATTTCTTTTATTTTTTCATAGTTTTCATTCTTATCTAATTTAAAAAACAACTCTTTTAATTCATCGTCAGTAAATGATAATCCTACATGTTTACTTTTAATAAATTCTGAGAAACGAACAAATTCATCATTGCTTTCTTCTCTTTTATTATCAAAAAAAACAAATAATTCATACATCGTTAAATCAGATATTTTATATGAATATCCAATAGCATCCATCTTTTCAAAAACACTATAGAATCTTTTTTGTTCATCCTTTGTACCATATAAATAATACCTAATTAAGCTAGTATCCAACAACACATTATTATTTGAAATCATACCTAATATTAATTTCCTTATATTAAGACAAATACCTATCAAGATTCATGGACTAATCCATAGGTTTAATCTTTGAATCGATGTATGAAATTTCACTCTTATCAAAATTGTATTTTATATAGAGTTGCTTGTCGATTTCACCAACTGACTTTGACCAATCAATATCTGAATAGTTTGTGAAATCTTGGACAGGTACAAATTGGTATACATTTTGATACACGTTTTGGGAGACTTTTAAAATGCTAACTAAATATCTAAGAAATTTCGTTTTGAGATACTTTTGCAAATTCTCAGCCTCTATTTTTGTATCGAAGCACCCAATAGGAATCAATGAATCAGTACAGGCTTCATTAGGTTGTGCTATGTATGGCTTTCCAATAATTTTTGAATCCTTGGCAGGATCTCCGGCGGATTTTGATATAAAAACTTTATGTTTTTGGAAAACATCTGTACTTTTATTAACATTCTCAGCCGTTGTCCAACGTATTGTATCATTTTTACATTGCAATTTGACTGCTCCATTAAAATAATCAACAGTTGAAATACTATCTACAATATCAGGGCGACCTACAATTCCAAAAGCATTACGTCCTTTTGTTATCGTAGTAAGGGGAATGAATTCTTTTTTCTTTATTTTACTAATTATTTGATATTCAAAAATACTACTCAAAATTATATCTAGACCGTCTTCAAACAATGCCCTATTTTGAGTGATCATTTTCCCATTTTTAATTTCATTAAACTGTACTAATCCAGTATATCGTTTTATTGTTAAAAAATAATTAACACCGCCCTTTATTGTTACTTGATTAAAAACATCCGTAGCAATAGGATAGTTAAAAATCTTCGCAACATTGTTATGGTTAAACATAAATTCTCTTAATTTAATAAAAGATTTATCTTGAGCATCACCTTTAAACCATCTTGAAGGAGTAATCAACGAGCAGTAATTAGGATTTATTGTGATAGCTAACATTATAAAATTTGGGAATAATTGTCTTCCCAGTGAGATATTCCCAACATCTGAACTTATATTTTCTTGATATGGTGGATTGCCGACTACTGCGTCAAATTTCATTCTATCGCCTCCTATTTTCCATGTGTCCGGATTCGTCAATTTATTTGAAAGACGATTAATGTCTTTCATTCGTTCTTCGACCAATTTCGTTAGATATATCGCGTGGACAGGTTTATCCATATAACCTGAAAGTGTGCGGATTGTAATCATACGAGCCATTAGCGTTTTACATAAAACAAAGATATGCTTGTCCAAGGTGTCAAACCAAATTTTTTGTGCTTGCGCCAATGTTAAATCTTTTTCTTTGCCCGAAACGTAAAGCATATAGAACGTATAGGCAAGATATAGAGGATACAAACCTGACTTGGAGTTCATTTCCAATACTTTAGCGTCGGGATTAAGAAATACATCGGCAGTAACGTCGCCATTATCTATAAGCCTTGGTTCTTCTAACTCCTGTTTATAATCGGCGTCGTAAAAATTATATCCGCCAAGTGTGTTACCCATATGCATATTGACAACACGCCATGGCGTAAGAACCGTTTCCTTATCGGGATTTTTAAATTTAGATATTATCTCTATAAGTCGCTTTGCTCTATATGTAGGCATCAATTCGTCGGCAGCTTTTGCCATTTTTCTAATACGAAGCCCTGCACCAACTACAACGTCTTCATCATAAAATCTTAGAATATCAAGGAATAGATGCTTGTTTAAATCGTCAGGCATAAATTCACGCCAAGATTCGTCATCGACTATATTCACAAAATCTTTTAGGTGAATAATTTTTGTAATATCTGCATCGGAACCATAGAATAACAAAGGTAAACGAATCGAAACGGCACGTAAAAGATTGAATAGTTTTTTTTGTTCTTCTTTTTGTTTATCAACAAGTTCATTTGCAATTTTTTCTTCTTCTGTGAGATCCTTTTTCGGCTTACGCTTTGCCTTTTCAGCCAACTTATACTGTTCCTCGGTTAAACCGTTGTCATTAACAACTACTTCAGATTGCCGCTTTCCTTTCCTTCGTGGATCAAGAGCATCCGATAACTTACGAATAATCTCTGCATCAAACTCATTAAGTACCATTCCTGCATTAGGCAAGTAAATAGTATCATCTTCAAAACCGCTATTTATTGCCGACTCTACAGTTATATGTTTAATCTGTCGCATCATTTCGTCGACATCATAACTATGCATAGCAGTTCCCTTGATTGATATAATTGGACAGAAATTTATAAACTCTCCTAATGCTTTTCTATTTTTTTCGTCATTTTTGTTTATGTTTTTTCTTGATTCATTGATACTCAAATTATGTACTTGTGCTACAACTGATAGCGTTCTATCGGGTGCAAAATCAAATACGTAACAGTTTCTTTTTTGTCTTCCGTTTATACAACCCGCGGATTGAACTCGGAAAATGGCTTGCATGTAGCGTGATGCTGCAGTCTTTACCGAACCACATAACATCAAAATTGCAGTCCACTCGGGAACCGTGACGCCTGTAGTTAATCTATCACACGATATGGTAATAGTCTTCGGAAAACTATCTATTGCACTGCGCACAAGATCTAATTCCTCACAATTGGCGGTGTCATCATCACCATTGCCTGCAACGTTTACAACCTTGTAATCTTTAAAATTCGGATGTATTTTAATTAAAGCACTCAATGCTTTAGCTTCTTTTACACCGGGAACAAGCCAAAAAGTATGTACGAACATGTCTCTATATTCTTCCGATGAAAACGGATAATTACTATTAAGACTATCATGCGAAATAAGCGATAAAAAATTATATACTTCCTCTTCGTATACAAAATCACCTATAAACTTACCTTCGGGCATTTGTCTACAGTCGATATCTAAGTTGCCGGTCCAAGTGCGGAAAAACTCTCTAAAATTAAATGCACATTCCTCGGTAACGAAAAGATATGATTTATAAATATCTTCAGACAAGTCAAATGTATATATATTCATTTTAGGAAGATCTTCATATGGGTTATGTTCACCCGGATGATCTATTTCCCACTGTGCTTTGGCTTTTTGTTCGTCAACATAACTCCAAGTATATTGATTCTCGCCAAAATCTCTTATCATATTGTATGGCGTTCCAGACAACCACAAAACTTTTGTATTATTCTTGCGAATTCCTTTGATTACAGCATCACCTAAACTAGTCATAGTTCCTTCGTGTGCTTCATCAACAATGACCAAATCCCAATTTGTATCAAACACTGCATTGTTTTTGTTAAACTTTCCACCAACTCTTTTTGAACCCCTCAAGTCTTGAATAGATGCGAAGTAAACAAAAGAATTACCTGAATCAATTAATTCCAAGATCGTCCTATCATTTTCAGAATCCATCGCACCGTCATAATCAATAGAACCTTTGGTTTTATCTACAAATAAGTGTTCTCCACTATTAAATATCTTATTATGGTCCTTACTCCAACCATCTTCAACTGCAGGACGGTGGGTAATTACAATGACCTTTTTATAATTTTGTCTTTTGATGAGTTCATAAGCTGTAATAGTCTTACCAAAACGCATTTTGCAATTCCAAAGCATATCATCATACTTTTTAAACATTCGAATTGTTTTATTAACGTTTTCTTCTTGTTCGGAACGCAATATGATCTTGTTTTTCTCAACTGTTTTTATAGTTGATTTCAGCGTAAATAATTGGTTTTCACCATTTTTAACGGCTTCTATCGCTTTTATTGCCGTATCTAAATCGACCTTAAGCCATTCGCTATTTCGACCGCTTTCCTTAAATTTTATGGAACTATATCCGGAATTATATAAAACATCATGTACTTCTCTATCTCCAAAGCATTGGATCTGCTTCGAGCCATCATTTAGCACGATAGATTTTACGGCTAACTCGGTATATAATAAATCGTAATTATTAAGTGCCGTTCTTGTCTGTTCGCGAATTCTCATATGCGCATTTTGATTCAATGTAGGACAATTTGGCTCTAACTGGGCAATACTAAAATTCGACGAAAAAGAATGCTCTCCTATTTTTAATAAGCCATTATGAGAATCATCGCAGATGGTATAGATATATATAAGCTTATAGGATGCTACATCATACTTAATCATTTTGCACTTTCCCCTTTTATAAACGTTGAATAGAATTCTATGGAGTTATTGGCGGACCAATCATAGGTGCGACAATAAATGCCGTTGTGCTTGCTGTGGTCGTTCTTTTGGCAACCGATACAACACTCTTGTTTGGTTTCTTTGCCCAGTAGCGTTTCTGTCTCGATTGTTCGAGTTTTACAGCTATTTGGAACAACATACTTCAATCCGTCCATTTGGAAGATGTTCCAAGCCAAAATCCTGGCAATTTCCATCAAATAATCGTGAATCGGAGGTACGCCGAATTTATATTCGTAATAATCTATGAAGGTAAATAGAACATTTTCTCGAGCAAGAAGTACATTGTCACCTTGCCATTCGAAACCGTATATGCTTTGAATCGCTTTCTTTGCCCACTTATACCAATCGGGTTCGGAATCCACATTTTCCGATACTATTCGAAGTTTTCTATCAAGGAGCCCTATCCTATCCTTTACAGGGATGATATCACCCGAAACGGTGTCATATCTGCTGACAAGATAAGGAGCTTCTCCGCATGTTATTTC
Source organism: uncultured Christensenellaceae bacterium (assembly GCA_964391805.1). GTDB lineage: Bacteria > Bacillota > Clostridia > Christensenellales > CAG-1252 > RUG14300. The sequence goes on from CAYMNK010000015.1 coordinate 27,461, forward strand.
AAGACGATTTTCTTTGATGTAATCTTGCCAAGATTTACCGGCTTCATCAGGGAACACGATTTTGTCGTAAATAGTATCCCACCCATTAGTAGTTTCAATATTAAAGATATTTTCCCGACCAAACCAGGCATTATCTATCAAATTGTTTTGTTTATTACATACCCAAGACGGCGTAAAAACTTCCGCTTTGCCACGAATTCTCGATGCCTGTACTTCCTTAGTTTTCGCTACTCGCGGAGTAATGATTGATGCCATCCCCATCAAATCGGTTGGATAAATCTGCTGATCCGCTGTGAAGCCATCACCAAATTTGACATAATCATCGGTTGCCCAAATAATGTTTTTCTTTGTCGTTTTATCTTTGAGCAAAACCTTGAGTATTCGTTCATCCAGCGAATAGGTATATTTAGAATTAATATCGATTTTTTCAAAGTCGATTTTCATAACTCATCCCTCGTTTTATCGGTTGCAAGTGTTCATTAATTTGTGCATCAATTCTACTCATTTGTGCATCAATTGATATAGGAAAAGTAAATTTGAAAAGGAATAATGATGATTAACGAAAATAACGATTTAAAAAAATATATAAAAAATAAGAGAAGTCCAAAATTCTTCTCTATAACGTCTTGATTTTAGGTATTTTTTTTGATATAATTAACATAAATGTGCAGGTGTTATATCAATTGATGCACATTTTTTTATTTGTTTTGATGGTCTATCGAGTGTGTTAATGTGGATTATGTGATAGATGATTTAAACAAATAAGTGCAATAGTAGGTGAATAATAAAAAGCAAGTGCGATGACTTGCTTTTGGCGGGCGATTACTAATGGCCCCTACTTTTGTAATATATCTATACCTTATTGTAGATATTTGTATGATATATTTTTATCAATATGGAATTAGATACCGACGCATTGCGTTGCTAAAATGAGGATTAGATAGCAGATTATAATAATTTGCCGAGTCGATTCATCATTTCGATTTTGTGGTCAAGTAAAGAGTGAGTGTAGCGATTTAATGTGATTGTAGCATTCTTGTGACCGAGAAACTCTGATAATGTTTTAACATCCACGCCCATTTCAATTGCTCGCGTGGCAAAAGTATGACGAAGTGAGTGAAATCCCCTATGTGGTATAGATAATTTTTTCAGTAATAGCTCGAATGTTCGTTGATAGGATCTTACAAACGCGGGCTTAGTTCCATATGCAACAACATATTTACATTTTGAACGCTTTTTGTATCCTTTTATTATAGGAATTAATTGTTTTGGTATTGGTATGGTGCGGGATGAACTCAATGTTTTGGGAGTATCAATTACACGAATATGATTCGTTCCGTCATTTGAATCATGGCACGATTTAGACACAGTCAACATTCTTCTTGATAAATCGATATCATCCCAAGTCAATGCAAGAAGTTCCCCTATTCTAAGACCGCTATATAAACACAGCAGTATTCCAAAGTACTTGTCTTTTCCACTTTCCAATATACATTTTTCTATTTCTTTTTGTTCAACTGATGTAAAGCATTCAATTCTTTTTTCAACAGTTCTCGGTCTCTTGATAAGATTACCGACGTATTGCGATGCAGCACCTATAATAAATGCAGTGTTAAGAGAATTTTGAATCACGGATATAATGCTATTGACGGAATTAGAGGATAACCCCTTTCCTGTTCGCCTATTTCCATTACGCATTAATTCCGATATAAGTTTTTGCAAATCCAATACGGTAATCTTATCCATTTCATAATTTCCTAAAGTCGGAATAATATGTAATAAGCAAATTATGCGATACCGCTCATAAGTTTGTATTTTTTTATAAGGGCGAACGTAATTTTCGAGCCATTCGTTAATCCATACAGTGTATAACATATTCGATCTCCTTTTTTTACTTTTTTGATAATATTACCACAATATTAGATGATTATATAAAAAAAGCGACCTAATGGTCGCTAATAATATTAGTTCCTTCGACGATGCTCAGGATGACATATGTGTGATATATCGATTACCACCAAACAAGCAAATGTGAAAATATAGTGTTCAAATTAGGCGGGCGATTACTAATCGCCCCTACATGTTTGTGATATGGTTCTGGTTCTCATGTAAAAGGCAAGTGCGAGGACTTGCTTTTGGCGGACGGTAACGAAAAGTTTTTGTTATTGTATCAGCTTTTTAAGAATAATATGACAAGATGAAGCGCTAACTCTTTCTTTATTCTTTTTAGGTGCCGGTGCTCTCGTACATTTTGACGAATTTTTTCCAAACTAATAGGCAAATGGTTGTGAATACCGCTGTAATACCTATCATTGTTGCTCCTAATAACCAGGGGTTGTAGACCTCTGCGAATAAGTTCTCAAAAGGGAAGAATAGACACAGCCCTAATGGTATTACGAATATCAATATGTACTGTATTGCCTTGGGGAATATCTTTAGCGGGTATTTCGCATAGTTCGAGAAGTTATAAATGAATTGAAGCAAAGGACCGCTACGTCCGAATTTGAAGGCAAAACTTGCAACCATTACTTTGAACGCCGATATGATTATTGCAGCACAAATAATTCCCAATATTACGATCAATACAGATACAAATCCACCAGTGAAATCGAGTTGCAAACCGCATACTATCATCAACGCTGCAGCGATTATTAATTCGCCTAATGCTTCGAGTTGTACCTCGGATGCGATTACTTGGAATAACACAGGCAACGGACGTAAAAACATATGGTCCATTTTACCTAATTTTACTTCCCAATAAGCAACAGTCCACAGTCTATCGGTCAATAGGTGGTCGATTCCTACCGCCATATTGGTCAATCCGAACAAGAACCCGACGTGATAAATTGTATATCCGTCAATGCTCGGAACTGTGTTTACCAAGATAAATAACGTGAACAACGATGTTGCTTGGGTAAACAAGAATGCCACTATACCGATAATTAGGTTTGCTTTATACACAAGCTTACTCATAAGGGATAGCTTGGCATATGTAAAATACAATTTAATATATTTCATGCTCTAACCCCCTTGTACGGTAACTTTCTTGATGGCGTGGAAGAATATGAAATGATTCGCAGTTTCTATGACTATAAGCCAGGCAAGTGCGATTCCTATATACTTTAACGCACTTAGCGGCTCCACTTTGCCCATAAGCGTCAATACAGGCACCGAATTCAAAAATGCAAACGGCGTATAAGAAAAAACTATGCCAAGTACACCCATATATGATAGCGGTACCATTTGTCCGCCCATAAAGCTTTGTAGTGCGCCACGCGCCATATTCAAACCGAACAAATGATCGGTGTAAAACACCATTAAACCAAGAAAATAACTTATTGCGTCATTAATTAGCGCAGCAAGTAAACTAAATAGCAAGAAAAAGACTACGTTTAATATAAAAGCCGTTGCCTTAACTTGCAAAAGTCCTGTTCCTAAAAATACTGCATATACCACCGTCAAAAACGGAATCGCTACAATAACGTAATCAAGCGAAAACACTCCAAAGTACGTAAACAAATGCCTAAGTCTATACGATACAGGTTTGGTTAGCGTCGTTGCTATAGTGCCTTCTCGGATGTCGGTTGCAATACTGTAACTCGTATCGCCTACCCCCATGACGAACGAGAAGAAAAACGACGTTATCATATAAAGTACCATGTCGTAAAACGTAAATCCGTTGATAACCGAATTCATTCCGTCAGCCGAGTTCCTATATATTGCTTGATATAGAAATACGATGAAGAAAATGTCTACAAACGAAATTATCAACCAAAATACGATAGTCGACTTGTATGCAAGCTCGGTCTTCGTGCCCGCTTTAAAAAAGGGCATATACAGGTTGAGTTGTTTCTTAATGTTTTTCATATAATTGCTTAGTGATATCTTCTATAGTGATATCTTCTACCTTGAAATCCTTGACATGGTAATTATTGATTAAATACAAAAGTACGTCGTCAAGTTCGATATGCTCGCACGAAAATTTGAGCGCTATCTTATCCTCTTGAACGTCTACCTCGATACCGTCAAATTCAGCTTTGATTGCATCGGTATCTAATTCGGTATTTGCAGGTATGAATACAGTCTTTTCGTTACCAAAACGGTACTTGATATTTGCAAGACTGCCGTCATATAACAATTTACCTTTGTCAATGATTATGATTCGGTTACATAGTTCCTCGATATCTTTCATATCATGGGTAGTCAATATAACCGTTGTGTGATACTTTTTGTTAAGTTCTTTGATGGCTGTTCTAATTTTTTCCTTAACCAGTACGTCCAAACCGATAGTCGGTTCGTCAAGATACACAATTTTCGGTGAATGAATCAGCGCTGCCGCAAAGTCAGCACGCATACGCTGTCCTAACGACAACGATCTTACCGTCTGAGTTATGAACGAATTAAGATCAAGCAATTCGCACAAATAGTTAAAACGCTCATTGTATTCGTCATCGGGTACCTCATAAATGGCTTTGAGTACTTTGAACGTTTCAATCAAGGGAATGTCCCACCAAAGCTGAGTTTTTTGCCCGAAAACAACTCCCATTTCTTTATTGATCTGTTGACGCTTCTTATCAAAGCTCATTCCATTAACCAAAACTTCACCTCCGGTAGGTGACAATATACCGCACATCATCTTGATAGTGGTCGATTTACCGGCACCGTTTGCACCAATGTAACCAACGATTTCACCCTCTTCGATGTCGAACGATATACCATCGACAGCCTTTACTTCCTCGTACTTATGGGAAAAAAGTGCCTTAATCATTCCTTTAAGTCCCTCTCCTCTAATAGGCTTTTTGAAGGTCTTGGATAGATTTTTTACTTCTATAATCTTCATATAATAATTGATCCTCTCTAATAATTACTTTCCCCTAATGGGAATTATTGCGGATTGGCGTTCAAGGATTCGTACCTTTGCTTCAATCCTAAATACATATCGGTCATTGAACGACTGATAAGTTCTTCGTCCCAAGCATAATAACCTGTGGCTATCATTGTGGCAATTCCGTGTGAATATGTCCACATTTCCAGATAAAACATTTTGGCTTGCTCCTTAGTGATAGCGACTTGCTTACAAATGACGTCTATTAAGACCTCAAGTTCGTCATTGACAAGTTCGTCCTTATCTATAGGGCATTTTTTCATAAACAACAGCTTAAAGAGTTCTTGATCGACCTTTGCAAACTCGATATACGCCATTCCCGCTGCTTTATACGGCGGATACTTCGTTTGGTGGGTCATAGAGTTAAATAAATACTCCTTATGTATACGCATGGCTTCTTGCAAAACCGCTTCTTGTAATTCGCCCATGCTCCCGAAATGACCGAATATAGGTTGCGATGATGTTCCAAGTCTTTTACCAAGCGTACGTGCAGTTAACGCCGAATACCCCTCTTCTCTAACAAGGCAGATTGCTACATCTATTATTTCCTGTTTTGTAAAAAGATTTTTTCTTGGCATTTTGCACCTCCGTGTTTTTGATGACAGTTGTAATATTACACCCGTAATTTTATTGTATAACAAAAAACGCTATATGACAAGCGTTTTGTATAAAAAAATTGATATTTTTATGTGTTTATTTACACAGGTTTTAAATACCAATGCTATGCATTTCCCTTTCGCTCTGTATGACTATATGGAACGCTATCGCTTTTATTATGCGAACTAAGTTGCTATACCTTGTAAATGTAACCTTCTTTTCTTGGTTTAACTGTTCCTTCTACTTCCGGATATCCTATAATGCAATTACCGATACCCTCGTAGTTGCCCTCTATTCCAAGTTTAGACAAAAGACGCTTTCCCTCTTCAGTTTCAAATGTTTCCTTTGCTCGATGAATCCAGCAGCTACCTAAACCAAGCGAATGTGCCGCTAAAATCATATTTTCCATGACAACGCTTCCATCATATAAATAAGTTATATAATCTTTGTTTGCAAGCACGATTAAAACAACAGGTGCATTATAAAAAGGGTCAATTCCTTCGGGCATACCTGCTACCTTTGCATTAAGTCTCGAGAGTTCATCTCTTACCGCTTTATCGGTAACTTCGATGATTATTGGAGACTGCTTATTCATTCCGGATGGTGCGTAGCTTCCTGCTTTTGCAACAATATCCACTAATTCTTGAGGAACAGGATCAGATTTATAGTTCTTTACACTTGCTCTTGATAATATATTTTCAATTACTTGATTCATTTTTATGTTCTCCTTTAATATTAGATATATTTTAATTATACCAATTCTTAAATTAAAATTCAATATCCATTCTTATTTTTATAAGCTAAAAATTATAATAAGGACTATTCCTGAGGTCAATAACACAAGTCCGATTATTGATTTTAGCGTAAACTTTTCCTTTAGAATTACGCCCGAAAACAGCATTGTCAACAATATGGATAGTTTACCGATGGAATTGACTGCGACAGGGTTTACGCCATCTATGTTTAAGGAATAATACTCCGACAACCAAGCGACACCGGTGGCTATTCCCGATAAAGTAAGAAAAATCCAACTTTTAGGTGCAATTTCTTTTATTCCGCTGTAACTGCGTTTAACAAGCACTATTGCCAATGCAAAAACAAATACTACGCAAGTTCTAAGAAATGTTCCAAGCGCGGTTGGAATGTTTTTCAAACCGATTTTCACAAATAATGAAACAAGGCTCGCAAATACTGCTGAAAGAATTGCATATACTAACCATCCGCGTCCTTTTTCGTCGGTATCGGCTTTTTTATCGATCATAAGAATCGTTCCCGATAACATCAAACACATAGACAAGACAAGCATTCCGATAGTTAGGGGATTGCCGTTATTTGTGGTGTCGTTAAAGAAAAATATCAAAAAGAAAATGCTCGTCAATATAAAACTCGATTTATCAATGGGTGCTACTTTATTAATGTTACCGTTTTTTAGTGCACGATAGTAACAAAACCAACTGCACCCCGTACATATGCCCGATAAAAGAAGAAACAGCCAATTTGTCGATGTAAGTGAACTAAATGAGGTGAAACTTCCTGTAATCAAACACATTATTGTACAGCATACAATGACAACACCTGTCCTAAACGCCGTTGCAAAATCGGAATTAACATTTTTGATTCCAACCTTGGCGAAAATAGTCGTCATAGATGTGGCAAATGCTCCTAATAAAGCTAATAATAACCAAGTCATAATCACACTACCTCAAAATAAAAATCCCATCTTGACAATGGGATCAAAACTCATATTATTAACCCCATCATACAAGCATTAGCACCTTCCGAAAAAGCAGGTTGCTGAAGAGTCATAGAGCTTGTCTCTCGTCTTCTCTTTATGGTAATTGTATTATATTACAAATGTAAGATGATGTCAATGATATGAAATAGGTTTTAGTGAATCACTATTAACTATTATTATAATAAATGAGGATATAGATAAGAAAAAAGCAATAAATGAAATCATCCATGGTGATAAAATCAAAACAAGTTTGGAAAAAGACTCGGGATTCTCCCTCGGATGAAATTTAATCCATTTATCCGGCCCCAGACGAAACAAGATTTAATCGCGTTGCGATTTCATCCTCTTTAGTGGATTTAGTTGAAAGGGGCTGTAAAAAAAGTCTCTTAAGAAAAAAGTGTCACGGAATAAAACCGTG
>CAYMNK010000016.1:0-34598 GCA_964391805.1 uncultured Christensenellaceae bacterium
CATCTATTCTACTCATAGATGGCTTTTTTATTGGTGTATTTTTTATATTATTCGAGAAGTTTTCCTATCATATTCATCATCTTTTTCTTGTGATCGGTCAACGAGTGAACGTACCGTTTTAGTGTGATAGTCGGATCCTTATGTCCCAATATCTCGGATAAAGTTTTGACGTCTACTCCGCACTCTATCGCTCTTGTGGCAAACGTATGACGTAAAGAATGAAAACCTTTATGCGGAATCGATAACCTTTTTAAAAGCAACTCAAAGCTCCGCTGATATGATCTTATCGATATTGCCTTATGCTCATCCGATTCGATTACGTACTGTGATTTGTTTTGCTTGTGAAGCTTTTTTAGGTACGGAACGAGCTGTTTAGGTAAAGGAATAATTCGTTCCGCCGATTTTGTCTTAGGTGTACCGACAATACGAACATAATGTCCATTTTCATCCTTAATCTCGTAAGAAGTCTTAGATACCGATATAATTTCTTTTTCAAACTTAACGTCATCCCATTCCAAGGCAAGCAATTCTCCTATTCGCAATCCTGTATACAGGCATATAAGCACACCGTACATCTTTAAACTTTTACTTTCAAATATCGCTCGCTCGATTTTGTGCTGTTCGGCTATAGTAAAGCAAACGACTTGCTTTTCTTGATTTTTCGGTCTCATTATTTTATCCCCGATATATGACGTTGCATTGCCTATAAAAGCTGCCACCTTTAACGAACTTTGAATAACCGTAATAATAGCGTTTACCGAGTTTACAGCCAATCCAACACCTGTTTTAAGATTGCCGTTTTGAAGCTGTTTAGTGATAAATCCCTGTAGAATAAACGGCGTAAGGTCGTTTATCTCGTAATCCCCTATAGACGGAACGACGTGTCGATAAACGATTTCGTAATAACGTATATACGTTCTTTGTTTTGACGAATGCTTTACATAGCATTCTAACCATTCTTTTAACCAGTCCTTATATAGCATGGTGGTCCTCCTTTATTTTAGTCGTAACAATTCTATCATAGGACGCTCAAAAAATGGTTTCGTATAAGAAACACGTAAGGTAGGATATAATTAATCTATATAGATAAATATAGATATTAGTATGAACTAACCAAAGCTTTATTTTTTCATATTACAAAAAGCTGTGATAGTAGAAGTCTATGGAAAATTACATTAAATTAATTGATTTATTTGTTGATAATGTTGTATTATATTTGTGGAAACAAACGTAAAAAGAAATCGGATAATAAACATTTGTATCGCCATTCGTAGTATAATTCACATTAATAACGACATTACTATATGTAAAAAAGGAACTACGTTGTGGCAGTTCCTTGTGGCGTCCGTGATTGGAGTCGAACCAACGGCGTTTCGCTTAGGAGGCGAACCCTCTATCCTACTGAGGTACACGGACATGTATAAATGTTTATTCAAACGATTTTTATTTGCTTTTAAATTACTATTTACGTTTCAATTATACTATCCAAACGGATAAATGTCCAACGTTTTTTATAATTATACTTAAAACAGTAATTTTTGAATGTTTCCAATACCAAACAAACGGCTTATAATAAGAGTATGAAAAAGAACAACGATACCAATATAATAGCAACCAATAGAAAAGCATATCATGATTACTTCATAGAAGATACCTATGAGGCGGGTATTGTTTTAGTCGGTAGCGAAGTTAAATCTTTAAGACTTAAAAACGTAAGCTTTGTTGACAGTTATATTCAAATATCGGGATATGACGTCACTCTTATCAACTTAAATATTACACCATATGCCATGGGAAGCGTGTTTAATGAACCGCCTAAACGTCCAAGAAAACTATTATTAAATAAACGCGAAATTAATAAGCTTCGTGCAATGGTTGAGAAAAAGGGTTACACCTTAGTTCCGACTAAACTCTACTTCAAACAATCCTTAGTCAAGGTCGAAGTCGGTGTCGCATTAGGAAAACACACCTATGACAAACGCAAAGCCTTGATGGAGAAACAACTTGATAGAGAATCAAAACGATACAACTAACCGAGTAATCGAAAATTTTCGCATAATAATAGTAAAAAGCAAAAAAAGATGCGAATAAATTGATTGACAAAACGATAATTGTCTTATATAATAGTAGGGCAATTTGATGCTGATATGGCTCAGCAGGTAGAGCACGTCCTTGGTAAGGACGAGGTCACCAGTTCGAATCTGGTTATCAGCTCCACAAAAATCGGCAAGTTTCAATAGAAGCTTGTCGATTTTTTCTCTATTTTTTCAACCTTAATGTTCGTATTTATATTGAAATAAAAAGATTATGACATCTTTTATTGATTATTTTCGTCCGCAAGATACCAAATTGTTGCACAATTCGATTTTCATTCGTTCGAGATACCGACTACGCAGTAAGGGCCCGCATCAATTGAAAATCTATATGACGGCGGACAAATTTCTTTCGCTCAGTTACGACAGGTTGGATAAACGAGTGCTAAAACCAATACGGTTATTCGTTTTGTGATTTCATTTTAGTTTAATGATTTCAACTTATAATTTCTAATGACAAAGCATCAAAGTTATTGTATAACTATTCAGCGAGGATTATATGATGAGAAAACAGAAAAACAAAAAAAGAATAGTAATGATTATAACATTAGTTGTGCTATTGCTATCGTTAAGCGGCTGCGCTAACATAAACAATAATTATTTCGATAAAAAGGATATTTCGGAGCTTACGGTAATACTTCATGCAGGAGGCGGTATAGATGGGCTTAGCTATATGAATGCACAAGAAACTTTTTTGTATTATTATAACATGGGATATCGGTATTTTGAATACGACCTTAAACTATCGAGCGACGGACGCCTTATCGGAACACATGCAGGTGAAAATATTGACACATCCGGATTCTCAAGCTTTTCATCGCTTACCTATGAGAAATTTAAACAAATAAAATTATCTAATGGATACACGCCGGTTAACGAAGAATGGCTTATGGATATCATAATGACCTATCCCGATGTAAGAATTGTTGTCGATGCAAAAGGTGATACTATCGAAGAAGATTCATTGATAGATCAAAGATTCGAAGAACTTGAAAAAATTTATAACATCGATCTTTCCGCAAACATTATTCCCGAAGTATTTAGCATCGAGATGTGGGATATGTTAAAGGAAACAACAACATATGATAAGTATTTTTTCTCCCATTATAAGGTTTATTATACGGTGGATACGATGCTCGAATATTTTTCCGATAGCAGAATATGGGGTGTCGCACTGCCAACCTGGTCGGACGCGGATATTCGCTCGGGAATTTACAAGCTAAAAGAAGCAGGTAAGAAAATATTTGTTTTCACAGCATATACAGAAGATGACATTCTCGATATAATCGATATGGGCGGAGATGGCCTTTATATAGATGATATAAGTATTCTAAATATAAGATAAATTACCGCTGTGAAACAATATTCAACAAAGTCGCGGGAGAGCGCTGACGCGTTGTGTCGCTACTTCGCAGTTCGACTACAGGGCGATGCTCTTTCGCTCAGTATGACGGGACGGGAATCAGTATAACGGCGGACGAAGTATGACAAGATTAGTCGCTAACGCTTTAATAATAAGGAATAAGATTCCGACTTGCGTCGCCCTACGGGTTCGACTTCGGTGTGACAAGGTGGTATGTGTCGATATCGTTCGCAAGATACCAAATTGTTGCACAATTTGATTCTCGCTACGCTCGAATTTCGACTACGCTCAGTATGACAGCGAACGATATTTCGCTCAGAATGAGAAGAATGCAAGCTGTGCTTGCGCGATATGTGCCTTTGACACGCGATATGTTGCTTTGCAACGCCGTGGATTTCTTGATTGTTATTTTTTAACAAAAGAACATAATAGTGCATGCAAAAAACCTCTTGGACGAAAAATCCAGAGGTTTTTTGTTATAATCGGCAGAAGGTTTACCTATGCGTATATCTCGGCAAGCCTAACGATAACCTCTACCATCTTTTCCATTGAATTTACAGGGATATATTCGAATCTACCGTGGAAGTTATGACCGCCTGTAGATAAATTCGGTGTCGGCAATCCCATGAACGATAAACTACTTCCGTCCGTGCCTCCTCTAATCGGAAGGATGAACGGTTCAACTCCTATATCCTTAAAAGCCTTGAGGGCGTTATCGATCATATAATAATTTTGATCAATGATGCTCTTCATATTATAGTAGCTATCTTTGACCGTTGCTTTTACAACCGCTCTACCGTACTTTGCATTAATTTTATCGGCACAGGACAGAAAAAATGCCTTACGTGCCTCAAATTTCGTGCTATCATGGTCTCTAATGATGTATTTCGCCTTTAATGATTCTACACCGCCTTCGACGTAGTCAATCATATAGAAACCTTCGTGATCTTTAGTCGTATTAGGTCTCTCGTCAACCGGCAACAATGAATGAAATTCGTTAAAAACATCTACTGAATTGATCATTTTACCATAAGCATCGCCTGGGTGAACGGAAACTCCGTTTATTTCGATGTGACCTGCACTTGCGTTAAAACTTTCGTAATTGATTTCACCGAGTGCACCGCCATCTACCGTATAGGCGATATCGGCACCGAATTCATTTACATCGAAGCCCTCTGTACCGCGTCCGACCTCCTCGTCGGAAGTAAATGCAATGCGGATTTCGGGATGTTTGATTTCGGGGTGGCTAAGCAAGTACTCGAGAGCGGTAACGATCTCGGCAACACCTGCTTTATCATCGGCACCAAGTAAAGTCGTTCCGTCTGTAAAGATAATATCTTGCCCGATATACTTATTAATTTCAGGGAAACTCTTTACAGGAAAATAAATACCCTCTTTTTTATTCAAAAGCACGTCTTCTCCACAGAATTTGATTATTTGAGGTTTAATATTTTCACCGCTGACGGCAGGTGATGTATCGACATGCGCTAAAAATGCAAGTTTAAGGTCACTTTCTATATTAGACGGCAACGTGGCATATACGTATCCGCATTTAGAACGTCTCGTATACAAGCCAAGGTCATTTAATTCACCTTCGAGATAATCCAACAATAAAAGCTGTTTATCGGTACTTGGCAATGATTCGCTATTCTCGTCGCTTTGGGTATCGAATGCGACATATTTCAAAAATCTATCTACAACATTCATAATTATACATTAAAACGGAAATGAACGACGTCGCCATCCTTCATAACATACTCTTTACCTTCACTGCGGAGTAAGCCTTTTTCCTTAGCGGTAAGCATAGATCCACAAGCTACAAGGTCATTGTAATTGACTATTTCGGCACGAATGAATCCCTTTTCAAAATCGGTATGAATTTTACCCGCTGCTTGAGGTGCTTTCGTACCTTTTTTAATAGTCCAAGCTCTTGTTTCGTCCTCACCGGTGGTGAGAAAACTGATAAGTCCAAGTGTGTCATAACCGACCGAAATAAGTTTATCGAGTCCACTCTCGGTGATACCGTAATCCGCTTGAAAAAATTCTCTATCTTCGTCATCCAAGCTTACAAGGTCCTCTTCTATTTTTGCACATAGGCTAATAATCTCGGCATTTGATTTTTTAGCAATATCCGCTACAATATCGACATACTTATTAGGTTTACCGATGTCATTTTCGCCAATATTTGCTACATATATTACCGGTTTAGAAGTCAACAAGAACAGGCCGTCAACATATGCTTTTTCTTCATCGTCGAGGTCTTGATCTCTAATTGCGATACCACCCTGCAAATTCTTAAGCAACTTCTCGAGTAATTCGATTTCGGGAATGTATTTTTTATCACCGTTTTTAGCTTGGTTTTTGACCTTAGCTAATTTTTTCTCGACGGCATCCGCATCTGCCAATTCCAACTCGATATCGATGGTATCTATATCGCTTTGGGGATCGACTTTATCATTGACATGGGTGACATTGGCATCATCGAAACAACGCACTACATGCACGATGGCATCGACTTCTCTAATGTGCGACAAGAATTTATTTCCTAAACCCTCTCCTCTCGAGGCGCCCTTGACGAGTCCCGCAATATCTACAAACTCGAGAACCGCCGATATGGTCTTTTTTGAGTGAAAAAGTTTGGTCAAAACATCGAGCCTTTGATCGGGAACCTGAACAACACCGACATTAGGTTCGATGGTGCAGAAAGGATAATTGGCGCATTCGGCGCCTGCTTTGGTTATAGCATTAAAAAGGGTGGATTTTCCTACATTAGGTAAACCTACAACTCCAAGTTTCATAAATGAACTTCCTTTTGAATAAAATTAATTATTTCGGCATAGCCTTCATAACGTAATTAATATTATATAACATATAAAATAAATTTTCAAGGAGTTGACGGCATTTTGCCTACATTTATTTGGATATGGATATTTTAATAAGAATACTAAAAGGATTTGCATTAGGATTAGTGCAAGGATTAACCGAATTTTTGCCCGTGTCCTCAAGCGGTCATCTATTATTATTGGAAAATCTCGGAGTTACTGCACCATCGGTTGCTACCAACTTATTTTTACATGTTGCTACACTTATGGCGGTATTGGTAACTCTACGTAAATCTGTATTCGAAATCGTCAAACATCCTTTTAGCAAAAAAATATTGTGGATAGTAATAGCAACAATTCCGACAGCTATAATCGGTATTATTTTTAAGATGTATTTTGAAGATGTTTTATTGGGGAAATACCTACCTGTCGGATTTTTATTGACCGCAATTTTGTTATTGACAATTACATCAACAAAAGTAAAAATGAATCGAAATTTATCGGCATTTATAGTAGGTATTTCTCAAGGCTTAGCAGTTATCCCCGGTCTTTCGCGAAGCGGAACAACTATATCTTGCATGACTGCTCTAAATTATTCACCGGACGAATCGGCGGAATTGTCGTTTTTAATGTCTATACCTGTGATAATCGGTGGAACGGTATTGGAATTAGGCGGACTTGACTTTAGTTCGGTCGATTGGATTATGTTATCGTCGGCATTTATAACTGCACTGATTTCGGGGTTCTTTTCTATAAAAATGATGCTTAAAGGTTGGAACAATGCACGAATTCCGTTCGCTATATATTTACTCTTTTTAACCGTCTTTAGCATTCTATCACCGATAATTAGTTAGGATAATTCTTTGATCGATGCTACTTACCGTCCGCTAGATACCAACACCTCGCGTCGCTTCTTCGCAGTTCGACTACAGACTTAGTCTTCCGCTCTGTATGACCATATTTAGTAAATATACACCATGGGGCGAACAATTTCTTCTTTTGACTGTCATTTTGTCATTTGAATTCTTTCTGAATTTATTATACCACATTCCCTCGCTCAGAATGACATGATTGGACGCTAACGCTTGACACCATTAGGATTACACTCAATAAAACCTATAATTTATCCATTATTTTGCTAAGCATTGCTTTACTTGGCAAATTAAGCAAACTTTGGCATAGCAACTTCACCTTTGCAATAGCAAAGACGTCATTGCGTTTTAGCGCATCATTCAGTCAAGCCGCTTCCTCCGGTATTACCTTCGTCTGTGGCGGCATTTTCAAGTTCGTTATCCTTAAAGTCAAAATCGCCGTCAAATCTATCTCCGTGGTGCAAAAACTGCGTTTTTGACTTAACCTCATTGTATTCATTCATATCGATCATTCCCATTGTCGGATAATTTGTATCGGAATTTTCTTGTCTGATGTCGAGACCTATTCCAACATCCATATTCGACAACTTATTTTCGCTTACCGCAATTTCGCCATCGGTCGGACAAATATAAATACCGTATCTAAAATTGCTAAGCGTACACTTAATTATCTCCACTTTCCCCGATTGCTTTTCGACAAATACACCGTATCCGCCTTCTAATTGGTCGGTTGTATTTGAAGATAATATGCAATCTTTCATTACCAAACTCGCCTCTGATTTGACATACACCCTCGCACTTGTTCCGTTTGGATATTTGTTTTGGGTGAACGTAAGTCCTTCTAATGTAGCGTTTATTCCCTCTCCGATTTCCGCTCCTTTTAGTTTTGGTGCGTTTAACCCCTTAATGGTTACACCAATGGTAATCGATAACGATTCGTCATATTCACCGCCTGAAATCAATATCACATTCCCGTTTTTTGCATTCGACAACGCTTCGGTCACAGTTTTAAACAAAGTCTTTCCATAAGTACCGCCTATATTCATTATTGGCTTTTCACTTGCACGAGTTTTGTTCTCATTCGCTTCCGCGTCGACTATGATATCGGCTACCGTTATATTGCATTCCGCACTTTTATCGGTATCCCTGACAGTAACCATTATTTTGGCGTTTCCAGCCGATTTGGCGGTGATTAGTCCGTTTCCGTCAACAGTTACACATTCATTATCGCTAACAAACCCTACCTCGCATTCGGCACCGTTACAATTGGTTGCGGTATATTCTAAAGTGAAACTTTCACCTACAACCATAACCGCTTCGCTTGTACTTAGTGTCAGTTCGGGTGAATTCTTATCGTTTTCGTCGTTGTCGTTTTTATCATTGCACGCCGTAAACGTAAAAACGACTATGCACATTATCATCGTTAATACGATTGTTTTCCAAATATGTTTCATTTTGCCTCCTTTTTTTATTTCGATTATTGACTTCGTGGTGTGTTGCTAAACGAATTATTGCAAAAAAAATCCAACTTATCTTCGAGAAATGATTAACAAAATTAAATTTGGTATTGAAGCCGACCAAAAAGTGTGATATAATAGAAACACTAAGTAAATTGCATTTTCAATGCCAAGGACTCGATTTTGAAAGAAAAATATAAACCTATTAAAGCTTTATACAATCACCTAATTATTAAGCGTCGACTGCCTAAGACTTTCCCGGAGAAAGCAAAACTATATCCCGACGAATACTTCACCTCGGGACGTGTCGTTATGCCCGATAAGCGTATACGCTTAGTTGCCGAAGGATGTATACTTCCCTTTAACGACCACTTGGAAATGAGCGGTAGAGTATCGGCGCATACCATTAGTTACGGAATCGATGAAAATATGCGACCGTCTCTATTCTTGCATAGTGTTTATCCGAATTTTAAACTTACTCCTGCCGATATGGCGTGCTCATACGCTCACAACTTTACCGCTTTTACTCAAATAACGGTAGATGGAAAAATGGCGGACGAAAAAGTTCGATTTGTGGATATATTAGGTAAGTTAACCTTTGTAGATTCTACGGATAGCGGAGTGGAAATAAAGAGAACACTATTTCCCGCCGTTTTTACAACCGCATTGATCGAAAGGATATATATAGAAAATTTATCCGAAGTGGATAAAGAAGTGGAAATACATGTTCCGTCGGGCGAATATCTTTCATTACCGAAATACAGCGTAGACGGTAAGGAATACCTATCTCGCACCGATATCGCCGACAGTGACGGAAGAATGATGAGCGGATTCGAGCCATATCGCAAAGATACGGTAGAAGCCCATCAATCGGTGACATTCTATTCGGTTTACTATACCCGTCCTAAATGCGAAGATATCTTAGTGGATTGCAAATTCGAGGAGAAAAAACGCAACGCATTAATAGATGACGTTCTTCGTGGCATTCGCATCGAAACCGGTGATCTCGTACTCGATTCGGCATTCAGTCACGCTGTTCTGAGGGGCGCGGAATCGGTATACGAAACCGAGCGCGGATTGATGTTATCGAGGGGTGGTGGTACTTACGGTTCGGCACTTGTTATAGACGATATCGAGCACTCCGCACCGTTTATAGGATATTCGGGAATAGATATGCCCATCCAAGCCACAATAAACACCTGTAGACTGTTTAGAGAGGATATTAACCTCTTAGAAAAACCCTCTAAAACCAATAAAATCGCACCGATCGTAACCGACCAAGCCAAAGGCGTGTGGATAACTCCGAAGGAAAGGGGTGACACTCAAATGTTTGCAAGCGGTTTGACTCGCTTCTTATTGGCATTGGGTGACAAAAGTATCGGTGAAGAGTTTATTCATACGGTAGATTTTTGTATAAATCATTCAAGACAAAATACCGACCAAAACGGATTAGTCAAGTCGATTTCGGACGATATTTGGGGACGTGAAACAAAAAAAATCAATCTTTCAACCAATTGTGCGACATACGATGCATACCTCAAAGCAAGTTTTTTATCGTCGGCACTCGACAGAAATCATAAAAAATACGAATTTTTCAACCTCGCATCAAAGCAACGTAATGCAATCGTTAGGCAACTAACAACGGTTTGGGACGGATATAAAATATATAAAAGTCATCCTACCGATAAAAAACTTCGTGCCGAAATGTGTCTACCTATGTGCGTAGGTATCAAGGATAACTGCAAATCAACATACGATGTTCTTTTTGATACGCTATACGCAGACGGAACCATGCAACCGGAACTTAATCATAAAGGTTATAGAGATAGGTGGCTATTACTTTCTCTTAAGGGCGGTTTCAAAATAGGTAAGGCGGATAAAACAGGCGATTATTTAAAAGAATACACTCTCAACCGTATAATAGGTACGCATGCGCCCTATCCGCATGAGGCTTTCCCCGAAGGTAACATGATGCAGTTATCATCAGACAGCCTGCTTTATGCACGAATTTTTGTCGAAGGCATTCTTGGTTTGAGTTGTACCGGATTTGGTAAGTTCTCAATAACACCGTCTTTGCCCTCGTCTTGGAAGAGAATGGCACTCAAACATATAGTACTTGCCGATATGCCTATAGATATCATCATCGAAGACGGTAAACTTTCCGTTCTCGACCAAACAGGAAACAACATCAAGCAGTGCAATATCGTAAACGGTCAAAAAATAGACATCGATTTATATGAATAAGGAGAAAATATGAACGCTAAAGTCGATTTAATAACGATATGGGGTGAAAAACTCGATAAAAATAATGTACTTCCCGAGTATCCACGTCCGCAGTTTCAAAGGGACAGTTATATCAATCTTAACGGTGTGTGGCAATATGCTATACTTCCAGTAAACGATACGTTAACTGATTATGACGGAGAGATCATAGTTCCTTTTTCGCCCGAATCGGTTCTATCGGGAGTCTCCCGCACATTAAAACCTAACGAAAAACTTTATTATAGGCGTACATTTACTATTCCCAACGACTTCAATAAAGGAAGAGTTTTGCTCAATTTCGGTGCTGTCGACTATAGTGCCGAAGTGTTTATCAACGGCATTTTCGTAGGTCGTCATTCGGGTGGTTACTTGCCCTTTTCTATAGACATTACCAATAGCCTCTCCGGGGGCGAAAACGAGCTCCGCGTAGAGGTATTAGATCCGAGCGACACCGGGAAACAAGCGACAGGCAAACAAAGACTAAAAAACGGCGGAATATGGTACACGCCAATTTCGGGAATTTGGCAAACCGTTTGGCTGGAAAGCGTGCCCGACAAATACGCAGTAAGTTTGAGAATAACACCCGATATAGCATCCGATTCCGTAAATTTTGCGCTTAAATCGGTAGGCAATTTATCAGGTGAAATCATTATTTACGATCAAGGAAAGGAATTAACACGCGGTACGATAACGGATAATTTAACATTAAAATTATCGTCATATGAATTATGGTGTCCTGAAAATCCTAAACTCTATGACGTAGTGCTTAATTATGGCAAAGACAGCATCAAAAGTTATTTCGGAATGAGAAGTTTTTCCGTTCAAAAGGACGAAATCGGCTTCAATCGCCTGTGTCTAAACGGTAAACCCTACTTCCAAAACGGATTACTCGACCAAGGATATTGGTCGGACGGACTATATACGCCACCCTCGGACGATGCCATGATTTACGATATACAAACGATGAAGAATATGGGGTTCAATATGCTCCGTAAGCATATCAAAATCGAACCGCTTAGATGGTATTATCACTGTGATCGTCTCGGGATGTTGGTATGGCAAGATATGGTTTCGGGCGGGGACAGTCCGTTTATCGCAAGAGCAAGCATGATTTACCCTGCGCTCTCTTTGGCGCTCCTTAAAAGAAGACTCGGAATGTGTAATGACGGTGAAAGAAATTATAAACTGTTTTCGAGACGTTCGCAAGAATGCCGTAATGAATATATTTCCGATATGTACGCAACCCTCGATACGCTAATCAATACAGTTTCTCTCTGTCTATGGGTGCCGTTTAACGAAGGTTGGGGACAGTTCGATTCCGTCAAAATCGCTAATCTTATACGTGAATATGACGGCACAAGGCTAGTCGACCATGCAAGCGGTTGGCACGATCAAGGCGGTCCCGATATTAGAAGTTACCACGTCTACTTCACCAAATACGCCTACCCTAAATACTCAAAGCAGGATGATAGGCCTATAGCGTTAACGGAATTCGGCGGATTCAGCCATGCGGTGCACGGTCACATGTACAATCCCAATAAGGTGTTCGGTTATAGGGTTTATAAAACAAAAGAGGACTTGACAAAGCATTATCGCAAATTGTTTGAAAATACTATTATTCCGCATATCAAACAAAAAGGATTAAGTGCTACGGTATATACTCAAGTAAGCGATGTACAAGATGAATTAAACGGACTATTGACATATGACAGAAGAGTCGTCAAAATAGATATCGACGTGCTTAAAGAAATAAACAGCAAACTAAAATACTAATAACACCGTTTATTCGACCTTGTTATACATTATTCCCTCACAGTTCACGGTTATAATCAATATATGGGAGCTGTAAATGGAAAAAAGTAATATTAAATTCGTATCCGCCGACAGCATTTCGGCGGATTTTTTTAACGGTTTCGAATATGTAGCCGTAATCACCGACGGCGAGTATGACGAAATTAAAAACATAGTGGGAGAGTATCGCACCGATGTGTTTCGCTACGATGACGAATATACCGCTAATGCCGATCTTTTAGTGGCATTCGGCGGAGAATACGCTTTAACGAGGGGCAAAGAATTAGCCGATAAAACACATTCCGAACTTATGCTTATACCCACCACCCCAACACACGAAGCAGTTACTACTCAATACATCGACTCAAATTGCAAGGTAAAGAGAATGAACGAACCATATACGCTGTTAGTAATCAAGCCGTTAATCAACAATCAGCCACGCGAATTATTGGCAGACGGTTTAGGCTCGATTGCAGGGTTGATTGCCATAATGTTCGATGAAGCGCTATCCGATTTCATGGGCGGTAACGATGCCGAGGCGGAGTCGCTACTTAGCAAAATCACAGAGTTTTTAGGTAGTTTAAACAAATATTCGTCGCCCTATCCGTCTCTCGGTTTTGACTTGATAGAAACGATATATTCGCTATCGGTATCACTCTCAAGCGACATATACGATACTTTTATTGCGTCGCGACTTTTTTCGCTGTACAACAAAGGAAAAATGCGATATAATAACTGTAAGTTTCAGTTGGGTTATGCGATACTTGCTTTGTACGCTTCCTTTTTACCGCAGGAAGAATTATTACTTCCGCCCGATAGAAATGCGGTAATTGCGAAAATTAAGGCACTGCTTCCCGATGTTCCTTTAACTGCGGACATATATCAGGATACATTTGCTTTGACGCGTTATGTGCTTAACGACCGACTCGAACAACTTCAAACGGCTCTTATTCGGCTACCCGAACTTGCAAAGGTATACTTCAGGTTAAACGGCTATAGCGGTTACTATATTCGCTCGTTGTGTAGTGTAAGCGAAATTATGTCAATATTGCCTCAAACGGCTGAACTTAGCGAAAACAATACCCTTTTAAAGCATATCTATGCTTCGGGTTATCTCGATTAACGATATTAAAACAAATAAGGAACTACTAATGAAATACGATATCAACAATATAAAATTATTTCTAATGGATATGGACGGCACGGTCTATTTGGGAGACAAAAAAATCGAAGGCGCATTCGAGGCTCTCGATAAAATTCGTAAAAACGGAAAGCAAATATGTTTCTTGACCAACAACTCGAGCCGTTCCAAAAGAACTTGCTTAAAAAGGCTGAGAGAGGTGTACGAATTCAACGTCGGTGACAACGAGTTATATACGTCATTAAACGCCACGTGCGAGTTGCTTAACTCCCAATACAAAGATAAAAAAGTATTTACCTTAGCAACTCCTGACGTTAGAGGAGAACTTATCGAAAAAGGAATCAACCTCGTAGAAGACGATCCCGACATATTACTATTAACTTTCGACACCACGCTTAGTTATGATAGACTATTCAAGTTTACTCGGTATTTAGAGCAAGGTAAACCGTATATCGCCACCCATCCGGACGATTTTTGTCCGTCAAATATCGGTAATATGCCCGATATAGGCGCATTCATAGCAATGATAGAGCATACGGTGGGTAGATCTCCTGATATAATAGTGGGTAAACCATATTCCGAAATGGCAAAGGCTATAATGTACGAATACGGTCTGTCCCAAAATGAAATCGCTATGGTCGGTGATAGACTGACAACGGATATATTCTTCGGCTTGAATAACGATTTTATGAGCATTCTCGTATTAACAGGAGAAACAACAAGAGAAAGTCTTGCGCAAACAGAAATAAAACCCGATCTCGTTCTCGACACTTTCGCCGATATATTGAAATTATTATAATTTCCCTCGGTATAAAAATGATGCGAATTGACCATACTACAAGTATCATTTAAGGAGGAATTCAAAATGGCTAATTGTTATAACCATACAGGTGAAAAGCCCGGTTCGGGTTCTTACGTTTGTACTAATTGCGGTACAGAGGTGTCTATAGGAGTAAACGACACTCTACCGCCCTGTCCTAAATGCACTAATACAAGTTTTAGGAAGGAATGCTAATACAATTAGGACAAAATCAGATTACGGTATGAAAAACATACCAACAACACAAAAAAGGGCTGTGATCGCCCTTTTTTATGTAAATAAATAATTGATATTTTGATTAGTCGTTCTTTGGACCGTTATCCAAAATTGATCTAATGATTTCAACAGGAATCTTAGGATGTCTGTCGAAAGTCATCAATCCGTTTACTTCGTGATAAACGTCTGATAATTGGGTATAACAGAATCCTTGAATATGCTTATTAGCATAGATTGCTTCGATAAGCGAACGGAATCTCGAAACAAATTCTTCATCGCTCTTAACTGCTTCGCCATAACCCCACTTATTACCCTCTAAGTCCTTTACAAACGACGTTCCGCCGAACTCGGACATTATGATAGGTTGTCCGTCATATTCGTATCCATCGGCAAATGCGCCCTTGTGGTGTCCGTCATATATTCTTTGTGCACACTTTTCGGGGGTTTTAAAGAAGTCTCTCAACTTGTCGCCGCTTTGGGTATAATGGTGAATTGTTAGAAAATCGGAAATGGTATGTTCCCATCCGTCATTGGATATGATCGGACGCATCTCGTCTATTTCCGCCGCAATACAATAAAGTTCGTTAGCAAATTCTTGTTGTGCTTTGTCAAAAAGAATATCGTCTACGCCCCAGCTTTCGTTGATAGGTACCCAGCAAAGTATACAAGCGTGGTTATATTGTTGTAAAACTACATCACGCCATTCACGAGCGAATTGTTCTCTTGCTTTGGGCGTTTGAGGAGCGGTATATTTACCGTCCCAAATATACATATAAGAAGACGGCATTTCGCCCCATACAATATAACCTCTTATGTCGGCATGATATAAGAAGCGTTCATCCTCGAGCTTTTGGTGCTTACGGCAACCGTTAAAACCCATAGCGATCATATTTTCAATATCCTTAATGAGTGCGTCTTCCGAGGGTGGTGTAAGATTGGTTTCTTCCCAATAACCTTGGTCAAGGATAAGCTTTTGATACAATGGTTTGCCATTGAGCTTAATAATGCCGTCGTCGAATTCGATATCTCTAATACCGAAATAACTCTCAACCTTGTCGCAAACAACTCCGTCAATGGTCAAAATCACGCTAAAATCGTACAATTCGGGCGATAAAACATTCCAAAGATGTTGCTCTTTACCAAGCCAAATATTATGGGCGGGAACTGTATCTACCACTCTCGTACTTACTTCGGCAACCTTAACGCCGTCATAATGAACGGTACTTGTCAATCTAACCTCGTGCTCGATAAAATATTCATCGTCCTCAGGAAGAACACATTCAAATTCGGCAGACAATACATTGAGTTTTGAATCGGTGGTCAACTTAAACGACTCTACCCTTTGTTTATTGACGATTTCCATCCAAACAGTTTTATATAATCCCGAAACACCTACATAAAAACAGCCGTAATCTACGTCCAAGCAACGTTGTTTACCGCGTGCAATAGCTGCATCGTAGCTGTCGTCTACCTTGATAACAAGTTTGTTTTTACCGTTTACGCACGCTTCGGTAAGATCGAAGGTTAAGCGGTGATATGCACCTAACTGAACTCCGCAGGAAACTCCGTTTACAAAAACTTCGGTGCGATAATCACTTCCCTCTAAGTGTAGCAAAACGCTCTGTTCCCCTGTGAAATTCACATCTATATCTCTCTGATACCAAACGGTCGGGTATTGAGTGGGATCACCTATACCGCTTGCAGGACATTGATAAGCAAAAGGAACGATAATCTCTCTATCGGCAACGAAACCTTGTGAATAATCGGACCTATCCGCTTTACCGTCATCAAAACTAAAATCCCATTTTCCATTCAAATTCGTCCATTGTCTACGAACGAATTGAGGACGAGGATAATCGGGAATATAACATGACATGTGCTTATTTTTCACTTTTTTTCTCCTTGTGTTTATTTACTATTTTTTATAAATATCGACGGTTCTAACGTCTATATCGAGCCTTGTATTTTGAATATAAGGCTTATCTGCATTTACATATATCGCTACATAACGGTCAAAGCCTTTAAGATAGCAATAGCATAGTTTTTTATCGCCAAACGTCTCTTCGTCAAGACAACGTTTAACTTTAATTCCCCTTTTCTTGGAGGGCGTCGCAAAAACCATTTTACCAAATATCACCGTAGCTTTACCGTGAGCATCAATACCGCCATGATAAATTTTACCGCAAGGTAACGATATCGTTTTTTTACGAATGACTGCATTGCAACTATTTGTATATACACAATAATGAGCGGTCAATCTGTCACCGTCCTTAGAATACAACTCAATGGTGTTTTTGGCAAATGCAATATATCCGTCAAAGCCCACAGAATCATACATATGAAGTTTGGTTCCGTCCGAAAATTTCAATTCGTTACAAGACACCCTCTCGACAGGTATTTTGACATCGCCCACAACCGCATTCCAATGAATTCGATCGGTAGGAATACCGACTAAAACGCTTCCGTATTCGCCTATGAATCGATAGTTAAAATTATCATCCATACCTTCGTTTAACCCGAGAAAACTTAGTTTTACTCCGTCAAAATTGCCTTTTAGAAACAGCGTTCGAGGTTGTAAACCTATAGCACCGTTGACATCAAAGGTCTGCACCGTATCGGTAAAAACGTTATAAATACCGTTGTCTCGACGTTGCGTCTCGGGAGATAAAGCAAGCAATACATCCTCAGAATAGGGATTTTTCATTACAAAATCTCGTTTTCCTTGTTGTAGTATCCGTCCGTTACTCATCACGATTAGTTTATCGGCAAGCATGAACGCTTCGGTTAAATTATGAGTAACATATATAAATGTTACGTGTGGCAACTGTTTTTTCAGTTCCTTGATATACGCTATATAGTTTAATCTTTGTTTTTCGGCAATATTGGATAGCGGTTCGTCAAACAAAATTGCTTTTGGTTTGGTAACGACTGCACGAGCCAATGCCACCCTTTGCTGTTGTCCGCCCGATAATACCTTAGGAAGCTGTCCTGCCACATCCGTCAAATCGAAAGTTTTGAGTATTTTACGAATTTTCAGGTCCTCTTCCTCTCGTGAAAGGTGGTAACGTTCTAATGCGACCGCAATGTTTTCCCAAACGGTAAATTTGGGATAAAGCACGTATTCCTGAAATACCATAGAGATATTTCTATCCTTAGCGGGTATGGCATCCGCAAGCAATCCGTCAAGGTATAACTCTCCTGCCGTAGGTTTTTCCAAACCTGCAATTATCCTAAGAAGTGTACTCTTACCCGAACCGGATTCGCCTACAATGACGGCAAATTCACCGCTTTCAATATCTAAACTCGCATCACGAAGTCCGTATGCACCCTTATCGTATACTTTTTTTAGATATCTCGAAACGATTTTCATTGGTCGTCCTCCTCGTTAGTTTCCGAAACAGGTTTGTCCTCGTCTACAAATACAGGTAGATTATCCAATGTATCGTCATTATTTTCAGAAGTAGTATCTTCTTGTTCTACCGAATCCAATTCAAGTATATTTTTACCGCCACGAAGTCCGAGATTAACGTAGTCAGGGTAATCGGTCTTATTGATATACTTATCAAATACGCTAAGGCAAAATGCAGTTTGTACCGACACTGCATAGTATATTCCTACAGTCAACACAACGCAAGCAACCACAAGCTTAGCTATTATCCAAGGTAAATACCAACACACGACAAATGGCAATATACTAATTATACATACACCGAGCGAAGTGAGCAACTTCTTGAACGTCAATATGGCACTATTTGCCACAAGTTTACCGAATTTAACGTTATAAAGCGATGATTGTGCACAAGCCATAGCGGTAATAGCCAAGAGCAATAACACTGCAACACAGCACAAACAAATCGACACCATCCAGAAAAAGGCGTTTTCATTATTCATAGTGAGCAATGCTGTCGATGCGAAATACTGCAAGAACAACACTATCAAACCTACTACAAAACCGATAAGTGCAAATTGTTTCCAGCTATCTCTAACTCCCTTGAAAAAGTCGGCGGACGGTTTAACTGATTGTCCCCAAAAGAGTCTGCGTATTACATAAAACGCACCCGATAGCCCTATAAAGGCAACCGCCAAAAGAAGTGAATCTACTCCATACTGAAATAGCGATAAATTGATAAGGTGGGAAAAGTGTTCCGCCGTCTCTAAACCTTGAACAAATTCGCCTACCGCCCATCCGCTGTAAAGATCCCAAGCAAACAACGGAAGCCAAAACAATCCGCAAATCAAATTAGTGACAAGCAATGCGTTGAAGCGTGTACGGAAAATACCAAAGATTTGACGAAATCTATTCGCAGGTAGCTTATTTCTGTCAAAATCTTCGGCATTACCCTTACCGTATATCAACTTGTAGACAAATCCTTTCTTCATTATTTGGTAAAATACTCCAGTATGGCTTCAATAAGCGTATCGTTTTTATGTGAATTAGCACCAACGAGAAGATACATATCGTCTCCTACGTTAATACCTATTATTTTCTCTTCGAATTTAAGCGTATCGCCATCAACCGATATTTCACGGAATAAGTTGGCGGTAGCAATAGCCAATGCCTCGTCTTTATTTATGATAAAAATATCTATCGATGTGGCTCGCGTAGCAAATGCTTGGGCATACATGGAATCGGTGGGATTATATGTACCTATAGTACACTTTTCCATACCGTAACTATCGGACAGCTCGATAATATCGTTTTCGACATTATCGGTAAGCCATTCGGTAGAACCTACCCAAACTTGAAGCGTTTTATCCGATGACGGTAGCGATATCCAGTAAAACGTAAAGCCCCATACCGCAAAGGCAACTACGATAATAACGGCCCATATCCATACTCTCGAAAATAAATACTTCTTAGCCGTCATAACCGCACTCCTTATCACACTCGTATTCAATTATAACACGTCCGACAGTAACAAAGGAATAGCTTTTGCAAATTTCAAACGGATTTATAAAATACGAAGGAAATAAAAATGATTTTTCGCCGAACAATAATTCGGTATATTCTATTCCGTCGACTATAGTCGACTCTCCTATTGCGGTATATTGGAGACGATAATAACTTTTATCGGCATCTCTTAGCTTTTCCGCAAAGCGCTTCAGTAGCGTATATTGAGGAGGCAACTTAATAAAAACAACCACATACCACATATACGGTACAGTTATAATCGAATTAATAATCCAACACAAAGTGCAAGATAAAACATCTTGAACAGCCAAAACGATAAACAACACACAGCAAGCGACAAACAATACGGTTATAAAACTAAACACCGCTATACGCTTTTTATTCTTTTTGTCGATACTCTCGACCACGCCTGTGTCGAATACACGTTCTACTGCCATTTATATGAATACTCCTATAGTTTGCTAATTCTATTATACCAAATGATCGGCAAGAATCAAACTTTTTGTTTGAATTTGATATTTAATCCACAAAAAAAGCCGTAATTCAAGCTCGGGAAAAATCCCATATAGGCATTTCCCCCGAGCCTATTCTTACAGCTTGTCGACTCGCATTAACGCGAGTCTAATTATTATTAGTCGTTAGTGTTTACATGAAGTTCTGCAAGTTTAGCCACAACCTCTTCTATGTCATCGGTGATGGAGTAGTTGCGGAATCTTGTATAAGAGTCATAGGTCAAGAAAGATACACCGCAAGCAGTATTTTCACTATCGGTAAAACCTGTCATTTGACCGTCGGTAAGGGCAAATGCAAGCGTATCATTAACGAACAACCATACCTTACCGCCAATACGAGCAATAGCCAATTTGGTGTAATCCTCTCCTGAATAAGAAATCGGGCACACATACTTAGATTGTGATGCATAATTGCTCCACAAATAGTCATTACCTGCTGCATTACTTTCAACCCAACCTACATTTTGTCCTTGATAAGATTCCAAACAGTCAATATTGAAGAATGCATAGTAATTAGTCAACGAATTCATCTTGATACCGATCTTAGGATATTTGTTACCTTTGAACGGAATGGTGTGATCGAGGACTGACATTTCTACTTCTACATAGAAGTTGGTAGAAACTACATCCTTGAAGAATAACTCTTGTTGGTCACCGCACCAAGTTTTCTCTACGTAAGCATTTTCGGTACCATCGTCGTGAGTTAGGTCATAACCATAATCACTGGTGAAAGAACCTGCATTACCGAACGAAGCACTCTCATATACGGGTAAAGGATTACCGAATTCGGGCTCATCATAGGTATACTCAACGAACTTAGTTACAGCGACAGGATTTTCTACCTCTTTACCGAGCACCATTATTTCGTTAAAAGCAAGGACATCTTCGGCTTTTATGGTAATTTCGATCTTATTAACGGGAAGTTCGTCAAACTCAACAATGCTATTTGCACCGGGATACATTACTTCGGAAAAGTTATCGGCATTCCAGTCACCATCCAAACGAACACCCTTAATCTCAACTACATCTGTGGTGTTAGCACTCGACTTATAGTGAAGTTTGATGCTATTGATTCCCCAGAAAGCTTTATCATAAATTGTGCTATTGTAGAGAAGTATAGAGCGTACGTTTACGAAGTTCTCAAAACTCAAGGTGATAGTGGTATCTCCACCCTTGGTTTCAAACTCCTTGACCGGATCGATAGAATGAATCTTGATTAGTCCATCGGTAAGATATGATACGTCACTGTCATCAGCAGTGTTATTTACTTCTACGGTAGCTAAGGAAGCAACATTTTTGTATCCGGAAATTTCCTCGGGAAGAGGTTGATAGGAATATGTAGGTCCGTTAGCATGCATTACCTTTAATCCGTCAGCATTTTCTACGAAACTGACAGTATCAACGGCAAGTGCTCTACCGTTACCGATATCGGAACGGTTAAGGAAGGTATGGTACGCTATCATCAACTGATCACCACACTCGATAAAGCAATGGTGCCCTGCACTTGTGATAAATCCGTTCCAAGCGTCGTCTGTTGCGATGATTTGACCGCCGTCGGCGGGTTGAATCTTGGTAAAATCACCCAAAGGGCTATCCGCAATGGCTTGACGTACCTGATACATAGGTTGATCGTATGCATATACAGAGAATGTAAGATAGTACTTGCCTTCATAGTAATACATATAGGCAGCCTCGTTAACGGAAGCGACACCTGAACCTTCATCGATATCCATATCGTCTCTGTCGGTTGTAGTGTTATAAAGTTTAGTCAACTCTTTGACCGTGGAATAATCGGGAGTCATCCAGTCGTTAAGTTTAACACCGAAGATAGTTTGATTATGCCATTTATTATTACCGTCATATCCGTATCCGGAATAGTAAAGATACTTGTCGCCTGTTTGCGGATCGATATAGGGGTGTACGTCGATGGTTTGACTACGAGCAAGATCGGCAGGTATCTCAGAGTTACGGCTCGAGAAATCGTAAGCAGGTTCACCGTTGGTAGAAAGCGATTCGAAAGGTCCGTAAGGATTATCCGAATAAGCTACATCGATGCACTTTTGATCACGGCGAATATGGTCCGCATTGAAGAAAAGTAGGTATCCGCCGAAATCTTTATCATAAATAATTTCGGGTGCCCAGTGGTTATATACGTCCCAGTCGACGGCAAAATCGGGTTGATAAGCAACTGAACGATATTCCCAGTTGGTGAGGTCTTTACTACGCCAGCATTGAATACCGAAACATCCGACCAAATCACTGGTACCGTATGCATAAAACCAACCTGCTTCTTCGCCTTCTTCGATATAAATAACGTCGGGATCTGCGATTTCGAACTTTAACTCGTTGATATAGTAAAGATTCTTATTATAATCAGTACTGCTCATCGTGGCGTTGGTTGTATAGGAGAAAGTACCCTCCGTAGTAGGTTCTTTATCATCATTTTTATCCGAAGGCGTACAACCTACGGGAACAACGAGAAGTGCTACCATAACGACCAATAAAAGAAATACAAGAATTTTTTTCATAGATATATTTTCCTCTCTGTTTTAATTTGTACACGGTATACCGTGTGGAATTAGACCGCAATAAACGGTACTGTTATAGTTTCATACCTGTAGTGGCAATACCCTCGATAAAGTATTTTTGAGCCACTACGTAAATAATTAATGTAGGAACCAAGGCAACTACAGAACCTGCCATAATGGTAGGCACATCGCTTGAATAAGCACCTTGGAATTGAGTCAATGCAAGTTGCAATGTCATCCATTGTTCGTCTTGCAAATAAAGATATGGTCCAAAGTAATCGTTATAACCGCCGATAAAACCCAACAAACCTTGTGCAAATAACGCAGGCACACTCAAAGGAACCATTATTCTCCAGAAGATTCTAAAGTACCCCATACCGTCCAACTTCGCAGCTTCTATCAGTTCTGTAGGAATCCCGGTGTAAAACTGACGCATAAAGAACACGCAGGTCGCAGCACCGAAGGCGCCCGGTATCATAAGCGGTAATGGCGTATTTACCCATCCGATCATATCGTAAATTAGGTACGACGGGGTAAGCATTATGGATCCGGGGATCATCATTGTTGCAAGCAAAACCGAGAACAATGCATTTTTACCCTTAAATCTTAACTTAGCAAAAGCATACGCACTCATTGCCGAGAAGAAAAGACCGAATAACGTCGGTGGTAATACGATAAGCAAAGTATTAAGGAAACCCTTAATAACAATGGGCATCGAATCCGACATAGTATAGGTAAATATAGTCTTATAGCCCTCGAGAGTAAATTCCTTGGGGAAGAACGAGAACTCGGGATCTATTGCTTCTAACCAACTCTTAAACGACGTCATTAGGACAATTGAAAATGGTGCAAGTATCCATATGGCGAAGATGATAAGCGCCAAATATATGCATATTTTACTTATAATCCTACGGACTTTGGACGCTCTGGATAGTTTATTACTGTTATTCAAATGTATCATACTACTCATAACGTCACCTCCTAATCCTCACTAACCCATAACTTGGATACCGCAAAATTGAGCACTGTCAAGCCTAAAATGAAAAGTGCCAATATCCAAGACGTAGCCGCTGCAATTCCCATCTCGTGATAATCGAAAGCATAACGCCATAGATAGAATACTACCGTTACACCTACGTTATCGGGACCGCCCGAAGCTGAAATTATTTGCGGGCGGGCGAATTCTTGTAAAGAGCCTATTATACCCGTTATCAAAAGATAAAAGGTTGTAGGCGATATAGAAGGAAGGGTGATATGAAGGAAACTCTGGAAGGAGTTAGCACCGTCCACGCGTGCAGCTTCATATAGAGAACTATTGACATTGGTAAGTGCGGCACCATATAGAATAATACCGAAGCCTGTCCCCGACCAAACACCCATGATGATAAGGCAGGGAATAAATGTGTCGGGATTACCCCACCAATTTATCTTGTCTGCTCCTTCGGGTGTGAATAATTGGTTAACAATACCGTATTGAGTATTAAAAATCCACTGCCACATAAGAGTAATGGCAACAACCGAACAAACATAAGGGATAAAGTAAATTGTTCTAAACACCTTCTTACCTTTTATATTTTTTGTAAGCAAGAACGCTACAATCAATGCCAATACTATATTAATAAACGTCGAAACGCTCATATATAGCGTATTGCCCAATGATTTCCAGAACAAGGGATCCTTTAAGACGGTCACATAGTTGGCACCGTGATTAAAGGATACTCCTTCAAAACTAAAGAATTTAACGTCGGTAAAGGACATATACAAAGCCAACACCATAGGTATCAATCCAAAAATCACGAAACCTAAAACCGGCATAATGGACAACAGTAATCCGCTTACGTTTTCCTTGTTCACCCGTCTTCTTTTTTTGTAAATACTATCAAGATACATATAATATCTCCTTGGGGAGCAATTGCTCCTATTTACTATTTTTTTGTGGGTAGACCTTTCAGTCTACCCACGAAAAGTTATTGTCTTTTAGCGTATTTAATCAATAGATTATAAGTATTGTTGTATTCCTCACTATTATAGAATTGAGTCATCGTTACAGTACCGTTACGTACAGAACCGTTGAGAACGTTAGCCCAGTCATCGATCCATTGATTATCTCTTAAATACCACCAGTCACCTGCTGTTTCATACTCGGTAGCGTCAAGGAATATCTTAGAGTTGCGAGGATTTTGAGTAGATTGCAAGAATACTTCACTATTAGCAAGATCTTTTTGGAGAGGTATAGCGAAACCTTCGTTAGCTTGTAACGTTTGACCTGCCTCACTACCGCAGAACTCAATAAATTTCCAAGCAGCTGCAGCGACCTTACTCTTACTGCTGATACAGAGAGCAACGGAACCGCTGTGACCTGCTTCTACACCGTGAACGGTAACATTGCCGTCTTCGTCATACTCTTTGTACATGGGTAGAGGAGCAACGTCCCACTCAAACAATCCGTCCATTTTGTTACGGAAGTTAGTAACGTTCCAACGACCGTCTACAAGCATACCGAGCTGACCACTGACAAAGTGATTGGTTTTACCGGAGTCACCGCCGATATCACTGGGATAAGGTGTGATTCCATAGCCGTAGAGTTTTTCGCCGTCAACTTCATCTACGAGAGTGGATGTTTTAGCTGCGATACGTACAAACTCGGTAAATGCCTCACGTTGGCTAGGAAGAACATTAAGAACACCTTGGTTTACCAAACCTAAAACTTCACTGGTTATAGAATAATTACCCTTATTAGCAACAAGCTGAGTTACATTGGGAGTATCACCGTAAGCAGATAGATCAACCTTATCGGTATATTCTACGATTTCGCCTGCTTTATAAGAATTGCTACCAATCTTGATAGTACCTTCATAGTCATCTGCAACTATGTAGTTAGGGGTATTATCCATAAGGGTGAAATCATAGTAATAACCGCGATATTCTTCGTTATCGGTAGGAATAGCCTGTATACAGTCACCGCCTACCGACCAACCATAGTTGAACCACCATTCGGTGAAATATCCGTAACCGTTGGATTTACCGGCACCGCCCTCATCCTTAGATTTACGCATATACTCTTGTACCATAGCGGCACAAGTGTTTGTTTCGTCCCAACTCATAGGAATTTGGTTATTAAAGTACCATTGTCCGTCGATACAGAAAAATCCTTTTTCTTTAACTTCTACGCTTGAAGAAATACCTACATCGGCTTTAGTTTGACCGCGATCGTCCTTACCGCCTGCATTGAAAGCAGCAAGACCATCTTCATCAACGCTGATAATTTTGATACCTGCGCCCTTGAAATAAGTTTCGTTATAGTAGATAACAGTAGGACCGAGATCCTTAGGAACGCCATAATAACTACCGCTATCGGTATTAGTTAAACCGGTAACGGTATCATACTTATAACGCTCTGTAACGTTAGACCACATCGTATCGAGTTTATAAATAGAACTCTTGGATATAAATTCGGAGATGTCAAGTAGATAGCCCTCCTCTGCATAAGCCTTATAACCGGAGTCTCCCACATAGAATACGTCGGGAGGATTGGAACCTGCAAGGGACGTTGTCAATAGGGTTTCATAGTTAGATCCGGATTTGGGAACCATTTTAACCTCGATTTGACCTTTATATTGAGCATTAAATTGTTTAACGATGTTATCGAAAACTTGTTTTTCTACACCATCGCAGTTTGCCCAAAATGTAACCTTAGTCACTCCTTGGTCGGGTTTAAATATAATGTTACCATCATCGTCAAGTTCGATGTCTTCATTAGGACCATTATTACAAGCCACTAACGACAGAACCATAACAACGCATAGTATCACTAACAATACTTTGGTAAATACGTTTTTCATTATTGCCTCCATTATTTTTTATTTATTAGTTTTCTCCGTCCACCACATAGATGTCCTTCAAAACTTTTATTTCCTTTTTTGCATTATTATCGGCTATAAGTTTCAATAATTCATCTACCGCAACCTTGGCAAAGCTACGTTTATCATAGCCGACCGATGAAATACGCCCGTTGAATGCGATTTCATTTTGTATGTCATCGAATCCGACGACAGCAATCGAAACGTTATTCTGACGTAGATAAGTAAGCACCGTCAACGCAAGAATATCGTTAAAAACAAATAAGCAATCGGGTTTTTCCGTTCTATTTATTAACTCGGATAATATCGATTGATAATATTTGTCAAGAGGTCTTTCATCGAAAATAACCTCTGCATCCACACCTAACTCACGAAATCTATCTATAAATCCATGAGCACGATCTTGTGAACAAACCAATGATGGGAGATCGCCAAGATATACAGGACGGCGATAGCCCTTATTAAACATATACTCAGCGGCAGCACGTCCACCACCAATGTCGTCTAATACGACACACGAAACATCAAGATTACTTTTACGACCGAGAATTACGAGCGGTGTACCGTGTTTTTTACATAGTTCATACCCCGCTTCCGTCGGTTCGAGAAAAGAAATAATACCGTCAATGTTTTCCGACAACGCCCTCTTAGCAATATCTTCGTCAAGGAAGGGTTTATCGTTGATAAGCATTACGAATGAATAGCCACACGGGCCAAGTTCGTTCCACAAATAACTTGTAATAATAGAGTAGAACGGATTGAGTAGGTTATCATATAGAATACCGACCGTTTTACTGCTTCCCTTACGAAGGGTGGAAGCTGCAAAGTTTGGAATATATCCCATTTCGAGAGCCAACTCGTTAATTTTTTCTTTTGTCTTTTTAGAGATATCGGGAGCATCCATCAATGCTCGAGAAACACAGTTCACCGAGTAACCGGACGCCAACGCAATATCTTTAATAGTTACACGTTTTTTCATTTTTAATTTTGGGCGGGCGCAGATATCCGCACCCGCCATTGTTTGTAACCGTGATTTTTATCTCACGGTAAAGTGAGGGGGAACTAATTATTTACGAACGAACCCTTCGTTTGTAACAGTTTGAGGAGCATTTGTATCTTGATTGAACTCAATCAACCACTTCCAACCGCTCTCGGCTACACATGATATCCAAAGAGGAATATCTCCGTTTATTGCAAATTGCTCAGATACACCCCACTCATAAGGAGCGAAGATTTCAAATACCGTCTTGTAGCTATAAGATATACTATCATCGGTATTTTCACCGGTAACATAACCGGAAGCACAGCAAACAGAACCGCCATAAACGGAAGCCGCTCTTTGATAAGAATTATCCCAGCTACCATTAATGAAGCGATATTCGATATTTAGGTATTGCCACCATTGTGCTCCGTCACCGGTATTTTCTCTGAGAGCCGAAGCTCTCCGAGAAAGTGGTTGTTGATTAATCGACCATATCTGTCTTATTAATAGTTTTAGATTGATCAACCCAGGTCCATCCTGTATTAACAACACATGAAATCATTACCGGAACCTCTTCTAAGGAACTATAATCACCAAGTAATTCATTTGCAACGAATATTTCAAATGTTGTCTTGTATGCATAGCCTTCTTTATCGCTGTCCTCGATGTTATATGCACCTATACAATTAGCAAATCCGTTATTCCAAGGGCAAATTGCACGTTGAGCCGAAGAATCCCAGTCGGTACCAAATCTGAATTCAACATTCAAGTAATAGTACCACGCATCTCCAGCACCATAAGTTGCCTCATTCCAAGCCTTATTCGAATAAATAGTAACACCAAGGTATACACCTGCTTCGCCACGTCTTGCTTGATATTGAACCAAAGCTTCGTTAACGGTAGCTTCGTAAACTGTAGTATTTTTCCAGAAATCGTCATCTAAAGTGCCTTCGACATTAACATCATCGTTAATTTGATTAGCGTTATGTGAGCTAACACCATCTTTTGTAACATAAATATAGTGATCGCCCCAGTAACCTTCTTGCCAACCATTGAATCCGTTTCCGTTCATTCCAAACCTTACACCATAACGCTCAGCAGGCTCTGAAATAGGAATAAATATTTCAGCAGTCGTTGTATAATTGCCCTGTTCTCCGGTTACATTCATGGCACCTACAGAAATTAATCCTGAAGTTCTAAGTTGACCGTCAACAAAGGTAATAGGTGTCCATGTATTATCTATAACAAGTTCAACGTTATCATTTAAATACCATGCATTTTGGACATCCGACTTGTTTGCATGCTTAATTGTAAACATAAAGTACAAACCATCGCTTCCAACAAAACCTTGTACGTAAACCTTAACTTTCTTTTCATTACCGGTTGCAACAATTGTATCACCATACTTTTCGGAAGCAACTGCATCGATAACCTCATCATGAGGATCCCTATTTGCTGTTGTTACAAGACCGTTAACCGTTACGAATAAATTTGCTGGACGATTATAACCACTGCCATAAGCCCAATCACCTTCGGCACATCCACCGATAGCGGATTGGCCCCACCAGTGAGATGCATCGTATTTTGCATTAACATTTTCGATTACATGAGCCACTTCGCCGGCAATACACCATGCGTAATTTATTTGCATTCTTTCGGCATTCCAAACATCGCCTAATGTGTCTTTTGCAATAAACAACTCAATTACATGGTTGTACTTTCCTTCAACAATTGAATTCGAATAATACGAACCATCAACAGCAACATCTGTACCTACACCTACAGGAGATTGACCATAGTTGTTAACAGCAAATCTCATTCCGCCAACATAAAACTCAAGATTAACATTATCCCAGAAGTTATCACTGCCGGTAGGATTGGTGTTAGTGATAGCAGTTGTATGAATATATAATCCGTTTTCGGTAATCAAACTACGAATTACCATATTTCTGCCACCGTTTACGTTTGCGGTAAATGCAGAACCATAACTATCCTCTGCAACGCCATCCAATACGATTCCGTCATCATTATCTAAAGCACTTCCGGTACGAACGGAAACAATTGCTGTTACGACTATATTATCAGAACCAACTTTGTAAATATACTTACCATCATCATTTGCGGAAATCTCAACATCATTTACAAACAGTTTATCAAGAGAGTATGGCTCTACAACTGTAAACTCAATTTCATCTTCAGGTTGGGGCATTGATTTACTTACATTTATTTTACCCGAAACTGCGGACAAATCGACAGAAACTCTGTTATCATAATTTACCGTGATAAGTACATCACTATCTGGCATAATGAACGAATATACTCCGTCAACTGCCTCGATAGCATCGGTATTAACTAAAACCAATTCAATCTTTAAGCCTTCAGCTAAGTCAATGCTAAAGCTTATAGAATCACCCTTTCTTGCTACGGAAGGTATCTCAATTTCAGTTCCCTCGGATACTGTAATGCTATGAGCATAACGTAAGCCGTGAGAAGAAACGGTAGGTTCGGAAGATAGATCCCTATAACCGTTTTCAACTACCCAACCGCCAAGTCTAACACGAAGTTCAGCATCTTCTGCAGAACATCCATGGAAGAATGCATAAGGTACATAGAATTCAACTGTGGTCTTATTATATCCACCTTCCTCTGTAGGAGCTACTGTTACATAATTGCCTACAAAGATTCCGCCGAATCCCATAGCTTTACCTTTTTCGAAGTAGATAGCACGTTGTGTGTCGTTATCGTCACCGAAACGGAATTCGATTCCGAGCCAATTCCACCAACCTGTGCCGTCACCTTGTGCATAAGATTCGAGAGATTGCTTATGTGTAATAGTTGCAAGGAAGTATACGCCATCGGTACCCTTAACTGCAGCAAGATCAAATTTTGATTCATATGAAGCGTTCTGAGAGTCATTATAGGTATGTGCGTTACCAAGAACCTCTTCGGTCCAGATAGATTCATCTGCTACACCGTCAAGGTTTGCATCGGAACAATCCCAACCGAGATGAGCAAGAATTTCGTCAGCAGTACCGGTTACTATGGAAGCGTTCTTTGCCTCTATGTTACGATTGAAGCCCATTACACCAACTACAAAGGACTC
The DNA here is from genome assembly GCA_964391805.1 of uncultured Christensenellaceae bacterium. Classification (GTDB taxonomy): domain Bacteria; phylum Bacillota; class Clostridia; order Christensenellales; family CAG-1252; genus RUG14300. The sequence goes on from CAYMNK010000016.1 coordinate 30,735, forward strand.
ATCTTCGATTCCAAAGAAAGGAGCATTTGATACGACCTGCCCCTCTACGATCATATAGATCTGAGCGCCGATCTTAGCTATAGAAACAGTTGCATAATCATTAATAACGCCCTTTGCTGCATTAGAACCGTAGCCTTGCGAATTCCAATCCCAATCGAGAGCAACCTCAACACCGCTGTCATTTTTGCCTGCTCTACGGTAAACTAAGTTACAATACAAGCCCTCTGCACTATATATATTGGTATCGAAGTATCCAAAGATCGAATATTTGTCGTTACGAAGAATTAAGCCAACCTTTGACCATGCATCTGTTCCGATTAAATTAGAGGACTTAAGATCAACTGTAAAGACAAAGTTATTTGCATAATCCATATCTTTTAGCCAAATAGCTTGCTCGCCACCGACTGTATTGTTAGCTACAGAACCATCCTCAGAGAAGCTCCAACCTGAACTGTATGCATATTTGCCATCGATATCACCTAAGGTAGAACCTTCAACTCTCTTTTCACCATATCCTATTGCCTCGAGAATCAATTTACCCCAAAGAGGATATCCGTATTCAGTGTTTAAATGTAAGCCGTCATAGGACAGGTTTACACGTGTATTTCCATTCTCATCGACACCTACCGATGTTACGTCAATATAATTAACACCTTCATGTTCATCGGCATATGCCTTAACAAGAGCATTCATTTGATCATATTCGTCACACTTATATGCGAACATTTTGTTGTGAATCAAACTTACCCAATAGATTTCAGAATCGGGGAATGCCTCCTGATAAGCGGAAATCATATTCTTAAAGCGGTCAAATGCAACTTCTGCAGTGGTATTACCGTCATCGATATCGTTTACACCGATATGGAATACGAATTTAGAAGGATTGTAAAGCTTTTTAACATAATCGACCTTGTCAATCCAGTAATTAATTTGTGTACCGCCTACACCGATATTTGCTTTAGTTTCGATAGCTGCTGTGTGATAACTAAAATCGGAACTATTCCAGAAATCCATATAACTATCGCCAAGGAATAATACGTCAACAGTTTGATTTACAAGTTCATTGCGGTGTGCTTTAAACTCTTCATCGTTTACGTCGTCTGTTGCAAAATAATTAGAAACTTCTAATTTATATCCGAAACTCTTAAATCCGATAACTGCATCGTCGCCAACTTCAAAAGCTGCCTCACCAACGAGTGTATCGCCACAATACATGTATACCATACCGTCATAAGCGGTAAGAGCAAGATCAATAGTCTTTGTAGTGAGGTTAAATTTACCGGAGGTGCCGCTGATGGTATTCCAGGTACCCCAGCCTGTAGGAGCCGAATTGTAGCCAAGCTCGGTACCATTAACATTATCAATAACAACGTCGCCGATTTCTCCAACATATGCATCAACGTAGAAGAAGAAGCCTTGTTGAGATGCACCGTTGAATAACATCAAACCGAATTTACCCCATCTTTCCGATGTATTAGCGATGCCTGTGAGTTTAATGGTAGCCTTAGCATAAATGTTTTGACCTTGTGCACGATATAGAACAAGGTTATTATCCGCATCGTCGTGACCGTCCAATACGGCTATACGTTCAGCATAATTTTCGCTGTCCTTACCATAGTCTTTGGAAAGGTCCCAATATCTACCGGTTTCGATAGAAGTTCCGCCTTGTCCAAGTTGACCTACGCCATACTTGTAGTAGTTATCACTGAAAGAACCGTCCGCATTCAATAAGGGATATGTATCAGCATTTTCAATTTTACCGCCTCCGTAAATAGCAACGCTCGGAGAAATATTCTTATCGGCATTGGATAAAGTGAGTAATAAAGTAATATTACCTTCAATTTGTTCCTTTGTTCCGCCTAATTCCTCATAGGATACGAAGATATTAGCAACATAACCTCTAACGCCGTTAGCGTTAGCCCAAGGAACTATCGATGCGTTAAGTTGAGCCTCTTGATCTACATACTTGCCCTCGTTAGCAACGACCAGCTTAATTTCTTCGATGGTTGCTACAATACCTTTGTTGTTAGCGCCGATAGATCCGTCGGCTTGTTGGTTAACACCGATATATGCAGCGATACCGTCGGTAGAATATACTACGGAATCCTCTACATATGCTACGAGTTTAACACCGCTTTCTTCGTAACTAACGAAGAACTTAGCGTTTGCGGTCTTTCCTGCATAAGCCTGTGAACTTAACGATACGCCACCCTCGGGAGCCTCTGCGGTTACGACACCGTCAACCAACTCGAAGGATGCGCTAATCACAACGTTTGCTTGAGGAAGAACGAAGGAATAAACGCCGTCTTGAGCTTCGATAATCTCATCGTTAGCCTTAAGTGATGCAAGTTGATAACCATAATCGGCTTCTACTGTCAATGTGATGGTTTCGCCTGCGTTACCGCCTTGGGCACTTGCACTGATTGAACCGTGCTTGATGCTTTCGGGTAATGTTACGGTATATGCTAATTTTTCAAATTCTGCCTCGATGTTTACATCGTGTTCAGGCATTTGAAAAACTGCAGATCCGTCCGCTACCTCAAGAGCTTCACCATCAACCTTAACGTAGGATAGTTTATAACCTGCGTCGGGCGTAACTGTGAGAGTCACTTGTTCGCCAGCCTCTGCGGATGATTTATCTACAGATATGCTGCCGTTTGCTATTTCTCCTATGTTCACATTGTACTTTGTTGCACCGCAAGCACTCAACATGCCGAGCACAAGTACAAGAACAAGAGCAATAGCAATAATGGATACTCTTTTTCTCATAGAATTTGCCTCCTAAAAAATTTTATAAATTAGAGCAGTATTTGCTCTTAAATTACTTTATAATTATCTTTCCGTCGCCTATCTCGACTTCGCTATAACAAAATCGTCTGTTTCCGCTTGGTCTCGTTGCGTCGGTATGACAGTGATATGCCATAAACTCTCTCTCGTCGTCTCGGAAAAACATAGAGTGACCTACTCCGCACGTATCGCCCTCTATCAGTTGACAGATAGGTTCGTCATATTTGACAAATTCGCCTAACGGACTCTTGCCCAACGCAAGTCCTATACCGTAATAGCGACTGTCAAAACAGTTAGCAGAATAAGTCATATAATATATTCCATCCCTTTTTACTACATAGGGAGCTTCGTTCCAAAGGTAATATTCTCTTAAATCTTTATGAATCCATTCGTCAAGCAACGATGCAAGCGGTGCGGTATATAACTTAGTTTCCCACGGTTTCACCGGCTCTAATATAAGCACAGGCTCCGCTATTACTCGAGTCAACGATTTATCGAGTTTTACACCGTAAATACGGCTCATGTGGATACCGCCTACTATATTGTCGCTACAATCACGTGAATAATATAAATACGAATTACCGTCATCATCGGTAAAACAAGTTGCATCTATGGTAGAATAGCCGTAATCGAACATCGGCTTGTTATAAACATCTACAAAAGGTCCTAACGGAGAATCAGCTACGGCTACACCTATACGTAATCCATTAGATTCTCTATCCCGTGCAGTAAAGTGCATCACAAATTTGCCGTCATAGCGACGAACAACTTCGGGAGCCCAAAAACAATTTATTCCGAAACTATCGGAAGCATAGTAGCATAATCCGTGAAGCGATAGTTTTTTCAGATCGGTTCCGTACCAAACATTGAAGCCATCGGACGCACTTGTGGCATACATATAGTAAAAGCCCTCGTAGTAGAGGACGAAAGGATCTCCGATACCTGTTATATCCGTTTTTACAATGTTCATAATGCCTCTGTTGCTTACCCGTCGGCAAGACTTTTTAGAATGCTCGACAATGTCGAGTAACCGCTCGAAAAAGTTGTCATTTGGACTGTCATTTTGAGCGAGGGGAA
>CAYMNK010000017.1:0-34183 GCA_964391805.1 uncultured Christensenellaceae bacterium
CAGAAAGTACTTGGCTGGACACGGCCCGGGAGGATATGTTGTTGCCGGATACCAATGCCTTTTTAGCTCAGTCGGTAGAGCATTCGGCTGTTAACCGAAGTGTCGTAGGTTCGAGTCCTACAAGAGGCGCCAAAAAAATTCCAGGATGTTAAGTTCTGGAATTTTTTTATATCTATTAGCTTGTTTTTTTATCAAGGTTTATCAATTGCGCATAGTTTTATTGCTTACTTATTCTTTCCACTATCATAGTGAATATATATATCATCCCGTGATAATAATATTGAATAATACTTTACCCATTATAGGTCATAATGAGAGAAGGTTGACAGTCCGCAGTCGAACGGCGTAGCCGCGACACATAGTGTCGGTATCTGAATCCAAATAGTGAGAATCATATTGTTTATCAGTTTGGAATCTTTCTGACTGTAACGGCAGTATATTTAATATATATTTGGGAATCCATTTTTAGTTTATTTTTCTTTAATACCTTTTTACATTTTTTTGATAAATACTTGATTTGATATTATTTTCAAATATATAATATATAAAACGATATAGGAGAACGAATATGAAATACTTAATAGTTGTAGATATGCAAAATGATTTTATCTCGGGTGCGTTGGGTTCAGAACATGCAAAAGCGATTGTTAATGGAGTTGTTAATAAGGTAAAGCATTTTGATGGTACCGTCATTTTTACAAGAGACACCCATAATGATAAATATTTAAGAACGCTTGAAGGGAAAAACTTACCCGTACCTCATTGTATCAAGGGTACAAACGGATGGGAAATATGCGACGAACTTAAATCTTATGCGGAAATAATTGTCGACAAACCGTCTTTTGGAAGTTTAGACCTTCCAGATATAATAAAAAGAGGGCGTTCGAGAGTTGAAGAAATCGAATTATGCGGTTTATGCACCGACATTTGCGTTATATCTAATGCAATGATTTTGAAAGCAAATTTTCCCGAAACGCCTATTGTAATCGATTCTTCATGTTGTGCAGGCGTAACAAAAGAAAGCCACGACAACGCACTAAATGCAATGAAAGCCGTGCAAATAATAATAAAATAGGTTAATTACTCTGCCCCTGGTATTGATAATCGTCAGCATGCTCGATTAATAACACCGCAGGAATATGAAAAATATAAAAAATTTTTTAAAGGAGTAAAATAAAAAGTTAGGGAATGACTTGAATGAGTTTATAAATGACATGTATCATAACCCGGGAAAAGAGATTATTTATCATGGGAAGAGGTATATGATTACAGGATATATTGACGAAGTTGGTCAATTATATACATTAGAGATTTGCACCATTGAAAAAGAAAGTAAAGAGTTGTTTAAATACACATCTAAATTAAGAAATGCGTGTGTTGAAGCTTTTGAAAAAGCGAAAATATTTGATGGTAAAACAATTTACGAAGCTGAAAAGGAAATGAAAGTTCTTTTCGGTTGATTTGGTTTGATTGTGCTTACTTTAATAAAAAAAATCTGACAACAACACAACTATATCTAATGTAGTGATTTAAAAAAAAGAGGCGTTTCAGCCTCCGAAAAATAAATAATTATTTAAACAAATAAACCAACATACTGATTACCGATTTTTTCATACAATCGTAATCGATATACTCATGACAATCGTAAACGTATTCATGGGCAAACGATTGAATAAGGTTCATAGCGATATGGACCTTTTCTTTTAATCCGTCGATAACGAGCCCCGATTCGTTAAGTGCTTTAGAAACATATAGCGTAATATTATCTTCGAGCACCATAAATCTTTGGTTGATTTCTTTATCGGTAGTCGAGAGTGAATGCAAAATATTATGGATATTAGCATTGGACTTATGCAATTCTATAGCAAGGTCGAGGAATCCTATTATAAGGCTTTCGAAGTCGACGGGAGCGGATATTTTTGCAAGATAAGCTTTGAGGGGATCTGACACTTTATTCATATATATTTCGATAACATATATCAATATATCTCTCTTATCGCTGAAATATCCATAGACGATACCGGTGGAAACGCCCGCTCTTTTAGCAATGTCGGTGGTATTGGCATTATAAAAACCAACCTCCGAAAAAATTTCGTAAGCGGCATCGATTATTCTTTGTTTTTTGTCTTTAGCACGGTCTTGAACCGGTTCTCTGATTTTCATAACGATATTGTACCGCAAAATGTAAAAAAAATCAACCCCTTAAAATAAAATCGTAAATACTTATAAAAAATTTGCCTTTGAATATAGATAATATGGCGACTACAGTGAAGAATTTTGTAATTAATAAAAAAAATATTGTATGAATATGAAAAAACATTCATATTTCGCTTGACTAAAACATAATATCGTGATAGAATTTGTACGAATATGAAGTTTTATTCATATTTACAAAAAATCAACGGAGGTTGTTATGCCAATAAGATTAGCACCTTTAAATACAGAACTCAGAATAGTAAGGATTACGGCAGAGGACCGCGTCAAGAAACATCTTGAGAGCTTAGGGATAACCATCAACGGCGAGGTGTCGGTATTAAGTTCGAGTGGCGGTACCGTCGTCATCAAAATCAAGGATGGTAGAATAGCATTAGACAATGACTTATCCACCAAAATATTTGTAGCGTAAATAAAATATAAGGAGATATTCAAATGGAAAAAACATTAGATTTATTTGAAATCGGCGAGAGCGGAATAATCAAGTCCGTTAGTGGCGAAGGTAAAATAAAAAGAAGGTTGTTCGATATGGGTATCACTCCGGGTGCAGAGATTTACATGCGTAAAAGAGCGCCCTTAGGAGATCCTATCGAAATAACACTTAGAGGCTACGAACTTACATTGCGTAAGAGTGAAGCGGTATGTGTTACGGTTTATCAGAAGGAGGTTAACGCATAATGAAAAGATTTGCATTAGCAGGTAATCCTAACTGCGGAAAAACGACATTATTCAATAGTTTAACCGGATCGACCGCCCACGTAGGTAACTGGCCCGGTGTAACAGTCGATAAAAGAGACGGTGTATATAAGAAATGTGCAGAGCCCATACAAATAGTGGATTTACCGGGCATTTATTCTCTATCTCCGTACACTCCCGAAGAGGTTATTGCGAGAAACTACATTTTAGACGAAAAACCCGACTGTATCATCAATATTGTCGATGCAACAAACCTTGAGCGTAACCTTTATTTGAGTACTCAAATAATGGAAATCGACGTACCAATGGTTATCGCATTGAACTTCATGGACACGGTTGAGAAAAACGGTGACAAAGTAGACGTAGCAGAACTTGAAAGAAAATTAGGCATACCCGTAGTCAAGATTTCCGCATTAAAGGAAGTCGGCTTAAAGGAATTGATGGATAAGGCATACAGCACATCCAAAAGACCTCGTAAGGGTATATCCGTACTCGATGGAACGGCTATTTCCCATCTTATCGGCGATGTAAACATTGCATTGAAGGGACAAAAGGTAGAAAACCCCTTATTCCACGCGATTAAGCTCGTTGAAAACGACGAAATCGAGGTTGAAATGCACAAACAAACCGTTGAAATGGTTAATGAATTTAAAACTACATTCAACGATGAGTTATTCGGAACCGATTTTGAAGCACTTATTGCAGATGCGAGATATAAATTTATATCCAAAAACTTCTCATCGGTAGTAGAGCGCAAAAATAAGGACAGAGTCAAGATGAGCAAATCGGATAAAGCCGACAAGGTGTTGACTCACAAAATATGGGGTATACCTATATTTATTGTAATTCTATTTGCAATATTCCATCTTACCTTTGGCGAAGATTTATTGTACTTAGGCGCAATATTCGGTTTACCATCACTTGAAGATTTACATGCGTCCTGGTTTATTGATGGCGAACCCGCCAACTTCGGTGTTAAACTGCTACAATGTTTTTATGACGGAGCGGTGATGTCGCCGGGCGTTATAATCAATAATATTTGGAATGAATGTATTGTAGGCGAACTCTTCGGCTTAGTTCAAGGTGCAGTAGAGGGCAGTTCGATGGCTCCTTGGGCAATCGGTTTAATTAATAGCGGTATAATTGATGGTTTAGCATCAGTATTATCATTCTTACCGCAAATACTTGTCTTGTTCTTGTTCTTTTCGATTCTCGAGGATTCGGGATATATGGCACGTATCGCATTTATTTTGGATAGAGCCTTCCGTAAATTCGGACTTTCGGGTAGAGCATTTATGCCTATGATAATGGGCTTCGGATGTTCCATTCCCGCAATGATCAACACAAGAACTTTGGCTGACGAAAAGGAAAGAACGGCAACCGTTAGAGTTATCCCATTCTTCTCTTGTGGCGCAAAGCTTCCTATTCTTACGGCAGTTGCAGGTGCAATCGTATCGCATTTCGGTGTAAGCAACGCAGACGCTATCACCTTCGGAATGTACATACTCGGTATCGTAGTAGCCATTATAAGCGTATTGCTTATGCGTAACACATCCTTAAAGGGCGAAACACCTCCCTTTATTATGGAGCTTCCCACATACCACGCACCTCAATTCAAGAATTTGATGGCTCACCTTTGGGACAAGACCAAGCACTTCGTCAAGAAAGCATTCACCATCATTCTTGCTTCTACCATTGTAATTTGGGTATTGACTCACTTCTCATTTGACTGGCATCTACTCGAGGACGAGCAAATCAACGAAAGCATTCTTGCCGGGCTCGGTAAATTGGTACAACCGATCTTCACTCCGCTTGGCTTCGGTTCACAATTAGGCGCATACGGCTGGGTATTTGTAGTAGCAGTTGTAGCAGGTCTTATCGCAAAAGAAAACGTTATCGCAACATTCGGTACTTTGGGTGCTTGTTTAGTAGCGGTAGCCGGTATGGAATTCGGTGGACTTGATATTTTCGCAGAAGACGGTATCGATGCAGTTCAAGCAATGATTATGGCAACAGGTATAACAATTCCCGGATTGATTTCCTTCATTGCCTTCAATATGACAACCATTCCTTGCTTCGCAGCAGTTGCAACAGCAAAGGGCGAGCTTCCCTCTAAGAGCAGATTTAACTGGACCTTAGTGTTCTGGTTAGCGTCCTCTTACATCGTAGGCGCAGTTGTATATACCATCGGTTCTTGGTGGTGGACCTCATTCATCTGGGCAGTAGTTGTAGCAGCAGTTGTAGCACTTATTGTACTCAAAAATAAAGGTATGCTTAAAGTTAAGAAAGCAAGCGTTGCCGCAGTAGAAGTTGCAGCCGACGAAAACGAGGTTGAGTAATTATGGGACCGTTAGAAATCATATTGATAGTTGTATGCTCTGCAATAGTGATAGGAGCAATTGTGGCGCACATTATCCGCAAGAAAAAGGGTAAACCATCATGTGACTGCGGTTCATGCTCAGGTAATTGCTCATGCTGTCACGGTATTGACACGGAAAAGAAAAAATAATTTAATAGCCTTTAATAGTATCATTTATATATGGCGTAAACAATTTCTGATAATTTACGTCAAACATCCACGAGGCAGATATACGATCGCTTTGACATCGATATCTGCCTTTTCCCTTATCCATAACTTGATTTTCGTTCCGCAATACTGTACGGATATCACTGCGCGTCCATCCGCCGACCACCCCCGTCCTGTTATACTAAGCGAAGAAATCTGGTATAATAAGTTCAAAAAGAATCCACAATTCTACGAAGTCGAATTTCAGCGCGAGTTTTCACTATGAAGTAATTCCATTTTTGCTTAATATTAATATGCTTAATTAATAATAAATTAAAATACACTATTGACAGTTTGTGAATTCCATTGTACAATATTATCGACTCAATCATTATATGGTTGTAGGACATTATTGTTGAGGAGAGAAATTGTGAAAAAACTATTACGAGTGTTGGTAACTACCATGCTTTTGTTATCTATGTTGTTATGCTGGTTCGCAGGATGTACTCCGAGCGAAGAGCCCGATGACGGAGATAATGGAGATAACCCTAATGTTCCGGGAGAATATGAAGATTATAATTTACCGTTAGAGGAGGGATATAATCAGCTTATTTTATACTGGAGTCGTTCATCTATCAATTTTTCCAATTCCGATATGTGGATTTGGTGGGATGGAAAAGACGGAAGCGGTGTGATGATGCATCCTTGCGAATACGGTGCAAAGGTTGTCGTTAATGTACCCGATACCCTTGAACAAGTTGGATTTATAGTACGTACCGACTGTTCCGATCCGGGTGGAGCCTCATGGGGCTCGGCTAATAAGGACTACAGTTCGGATAGATTCGCGGTTATAACCGGTAGGGTGACAGAGATATATCTTAAGAGCGGTGATGCAAACCAATACACGAGTGATGACGGAGGCGTTACATTGAAACAAATTAAATTATTCAACATAGCGGATTTAAAAACGCTAAATAAAGTTACTTATAACATAACCCCTTCAATTAGATTGACATCGTTAGATCAAATCAAGATTAAGCAGGGTGATGACGAAGTTAAGATCAAGAGTTTGACATCTTTAAATAAAGATTCGGTAACCGGTACGATAGAGACGGAAGAACCTTTGGATATATCCAAGGAATATTCACTTTATATAGAGGGATTCGGTTCCAAGGTTATTGTACCTATGAGTTACTTATCCTCTGAAGAATTCGCTGAGGAATACACTTACGACGGATGGTTAGGTAATCAAATCGGCGATGGTTCTACCGAGTTCAGAGTATGGGCACCTACCGCAAGCAGTGTTAAACTTAACTTGTACGCAAAAGGCAACGGTGGCGAAGCTTATAAAGTATTAGAAATGACTAAGGGTGAAAAGGGTGTTTGGAGCCTTACCGTTGAAGGTGTCGGACATGGCACTTATTACACCTATTCGGTTACTACTTCTGTTGGCGAACAAGAAGCAGTTGATCCTTATGCTAAGTCTGCAGGCTTAAACGGTAATAGAGGTATGGTAATTGACCTTGACTCGACCGATCCCGATGGTTGGAACGAAGTTAGCTATATGAATCTTTCGAAATATACCGATGCTGTCATTTGGGAAGTTCATGTTCGCGACTTTAGTAATAAGATAGCGAATAGTCAACATAAGGGTAAGTATCTTGCATTTACCGAAACAGGGCTTACAAACTCTAACGGGATTTCCGTCGGTGTAGATTATCTCAAGGATTTAGGTGTAACTCACGTTCAATTGATGCCCGTATTCGATTATGCGTCGGTAGACGAAGCAAATCCCGATAACGGTTTTAACTGGGGCTATGATCCCAAAAACTACAACGTTCCCGAGGGTAGTTATAGCTCAGATCCTACCGATGGTGCGGTAAGAGTTAATGAATTTAAGCAAATGATTCAAGCTTTACACGCACAAGGCTTATCTGTCATAATGGACGTTGTATACAATCATACCTATGATGCAAATTCATCTTTGAACAAGATTGTACCTTATTACTACTACCGTTACACTACGTCAGGCGAAAATACATCTGCAAGCGGATGTGGTAATGATACAGCTTCCGAGCGTGCTATGTATCGCAAATTCATGGTAGACAGCTTGACATATTGGATGGAAGAATATAAACTCGACGGTTTCCGTTTTGACTTAATGGGTTTACATGATCTCGAGACGATGAATCAAGTCGAGAAAGAACTTCACGCAATCAATCCAAGTGCAATCATCTTTGGTGAAGGCTGGACAATGGGTTCGACAAGCGATGGTAGCCTGCAAGCAAATCAAAGTCAAATCAGTAAAATCGAGGCAACAGAAGGTTCGGCAGGTTCTGTAGGCGTATTCAACGATACCATTCGTGACGGCTTAAAAGGTAGCGTTTTTGAAGCTGAAGGCACAGGTTATATCAATGGTAGTGCATCCACTAACTTCAACGCTGTTAAATTTGCAATCAACGGAGCAACAAGTGGGGGAAGTTGGACTGTTAAGGATGCCAACGTCATTAACTATATGTCGTGTCACGATAACCTATCATTGTGGGATAAACTTGCTATAACCAATCCCGATGACAGCGAAGAAGAAAGACTTGCCATGAATAATCTCGGTGCAGCGATTATAATGGTATCTCAAGGCGTTCCGTTTATGCAAGCTGGTGAAGAAATGCTTCGTTCTAAGGACGGAGACGAAAATAGCTACAAATCATCGGATGCTGTTAACAATATCGATTGGGAATTACTCAGCGAGACGTCTCTACAGTATAAAGCAAATCGATATTATAAGGGCTTAATTGAGATGCGTAAGAGCGTATCGTTATTCACTGCTCAATCGGGTGTAGAACATAACTTTATCAAAACCGATAGAGATACAGGCTTTATGGTAGTAGAGTATACAGACGGAAGTAACCGTGCAATGGTACTCATCAATCCCGATAGCGTTGCGGCTTCATATACGCTTGAGGGCAACTGGAATTTAATTGCTGATGCTAATCAAGCAGGTTCTACGACAATTAGAACCGACAGTGGTAGTATTTCCGTTCCCGGTGTATCGATACTTGTTTATTTAGAAAGCAAATAATAGCAATAACAAATAGAACATCCCACCGTTTGATTCAGTGGGGTGTTTTTTATCGCAAAGGAAAAATCGTACATATGGTAATACGTAGAAACGTTATAGCTGTCCGTTTTTGTTCGCCGTGATGCTGATTCTGTCCAGTCATATTTAGCGAAGGTCGATAGATCGAAGTCGAACCCGCAGGGCAATGCGTAGCATTGGAATCTAATTCCTTATTAATAAAAGTTGGTTTCCGTCCGCCGTCATACTGAACGAAGCGTAAGCGTAGTCGAAATTCGAACGTAGTGAGAATCAAATTGTGCAACAATTTGGTATCTTGCGGACGATAACGTGCATCTTCAAAATAATTCATTTTCGATGAAAATCTCTATTGACAATTACTAAATCTACTATTATAATAAAATAAATTTAAATAAACCTCAAAAGGAGTATTTATGAACGACAAATTTGTAGTAAATATTATTCACCGTCCTGAGCTGTCGCCCGAATATGCAGAGAGAGCATTAGGCGGTAAAAAGGATGTTAGGGACGAATCCTTAGATATATTCCTTTTCCAACAAAAAGCGGCGCACGACCAAGGTTTAAAAACCACTATACAAATTACGTATGCATCTCTTTTTTCGGATGAGATAATCGATATTGCCAAAAAACATCATGAGGAATTTGGTGACGAAATCGCATTATCGCTGTTAGGTTTACCCTGTAAGCAATTTAAGGAAAAATACAAAACCGAAGATTTTTGTATATGGATGTTTGATGAAGCAACCAAAATGGAGATTGTTGACGATTGTTTCTCGTTATTTTATGAAAAATTCGGTTTTTATCCCGAATCGACAGGCAGTTATTATCTCGATGCCTTCACCATCAATTACATTAAATCAAAGTACCCATCCGTAAAATGTGCCGTAGCGACTTGTTGGGAAGAGGGACCTAAGGCTTATCACACTTGTAACAACAGTTGGTACACCTTCATGGACGGTGGTCCGTGGAATCCTTGGATTCCGTCCAAAGTCAACTCGCATATTCCTGCATCGGATATAAGTGACGACAGCGGAATCGTAGCAATTCCCCACCTTTCACGCGACCTTATCGCATGTTTTGACGGTAACGGCTCCAACTTCGGAACACACCCCCAAAATGTACTTCGCGGTATGATCTACTATGACGATAACGGCTCCATAGAATATCCGTACTTATACAATTTGATCGACCAATATAGGCATTTAGCCAAGTACAATGACGGATACGCCTACAATATGATGTTTGTCGGACCCGGCTGGCTCAATCGATTTGGTCGTTGGGAATGTCCGTATGAACTTCTTGCCAAGTCCTATATAGACGGAATGAAGTACTATGGTAAACTCAAAAGAGAGGGCAACCTCGTAGATATGACAATGAGCGAGTTTGCCGATTATTATAGGGAGATTCATCCCGATTATAGCGTTGGCGAATGTGCTTTATGGAAAGACATTCTTTACGGAAGCAACAAGCAGTATTTTTGGTATGCGGATCCCTATATGCGTACATGCCTTGACTTCAACCAAGGCGGAGCTATGATAGATCTCAGACCTTACGGCGCCAAAATAGACTGGAAAACCGGAATAGGTACCGACCATGTGTACGATGCATCCTATCCATATTTGATTCAAGCGAACTACAGAGCGGGCTATTTTACCCACTACGCAGGCGCAGGTACCGTCAAATCGTGTAAAGTAAGCTATCACGGAAGAAGTGCCGACTTATGTTTGTGTAGAACGATGGCATCATTTGAACGTGACGATAAAGGTATCATCGTCACTGCGAACCCCGTTACTATCACACTCGACGGCTTAGATATTGTCATTCAATCGGTATTCCGCATCGACAACGGAAGCGGAAAAATGGTAGTTGAACGTAAGATTTTGAATGATTTACACGGTGAAGAGGTTACCTTAGAGGAATATTTCACAGGTGCGTTCGGAATCAACGAATATCAATCGGATATGTCCAAAATAATCCTATCGGCTGGCGATCAATCGATGCAATACGAATATAAAGGTAGAAGTCTATCGAGCACCGAACGCGAAGCCGTAGCCCAAGTAATTATTCCCGACATTACCACCGTTATCACAATGGGCGGTAATGCCGACGTTAAGAGGGTAGAGGAAGGAATAGCCTTCTCTCCCGTATATCATTTGTCATTATCTAAAACTTTAAGTGAAGGAGAATTGAAAACATGGCTCAATCTGCAAAAGGCAAACTAAATTTCCGTTGTCCGTCATGCTTTATGCGTGACATCGACGTAGATATGTTTTATGACGAAGAAAAAAAGCAATACTATTGTCTGAGATGCTGTTATAGAGGTAGCGAATCGGATGTAGAAAAACTCAACGAACAAGCCAAATACCGTTACGGAATGATCGATAAGAGGGTAATTGATTTCGGAGCCGATAACGAACCGCTTATTGTTGCCAAGCACATTAGAGGGGAGCAATAGTTTTATGATACTCGGAGTAGATTGTTCGACATATTTAGAAGAACTTGAACATGGTGCCAAATATTATAACGGCGATGTTGAGATAGATCCGGTTGAAGCGTTAAGGTCAAACGGCGTATCGGTAGTACGACTTAGACTATGGGTAGATCCGTATACTGATAAAGGCGTTAAGTATTTAGCAGGGACGTGCGATCTCGATTGTTTTATTTCGACCGCGAAGTTATTTATATCTAAGGGATACCAAATAATGCTCGATATACATTATAGCGATTTTTGGGCTGATCCCGGTAAGCAATTTATACCCAAATCTTGGGACGAGCGAGACGTCGATTCTTTAGCGAAAAGAGTATACACCTATACGAGTGACGTTTTGAAACGCATTGCTTCGGAAAAAATACCCCTTGCGTATATTCAAGTCGGTAACGAGATAACCAACGGAATGCTGTGGCCCGTCGGTAAACTTATCGAAAACGAGGACGGCACGAGGGGTAATTACGAATCTCTCATCAAATTACTCAATGCAGGTATCAGGGCATGTCGCGAATTGACACCCTCTACAGAACTCATAATTCACCTTGAGAGAAGTCACGATCAAGCGGTTTATAACGAGTATTTTGACTGCTTAGCGCGTGCAAACGTTGATTTCGACATAATCGGAATGTCCTATTATCCTTATTGGCACGGCAATTTCGAGCAATACTTCGCCAATGTGGAGAATATAAAGAAATACGGCAAGAAGATAATGACGGTAGAACTTGGTTATGCTTTCACGCTTGAAGACTACATTCAAGAGGACGGAGTAGGGGGAATTCAACTTGTAATTAGCGAGGAGAATTCGAGCGAACTCGATATAGTGAGTAGATATCCTATATCTCGCGAAGGACAAGCCACATTTACCCGTGATTTTCTTCGCCTTGCTCGTGAGCACGGTATAGCGGGCGTGTTTTGGTGGGAACCTTTATGGATTCCCGGTGACGGCATATGCTGGGCATCTCCCGAAGCCAAGGAATATATTCACGAAACTCATAAACCGTCCTGTCGCAACGAATGGGCAAACCAATGCTTATTCGATTATGAAGGTAAAATGCTTCCGTCATTTAAGGAGTATAAGATTTAGTAAATGTACATTTTTCCAACCGATAAAAGTCTATAACAACCGATAAGAGGATGAAACACATATGACAAACAAACGAGTAGAGATAGATAGCATTATTGATGCCAATTACACCTTTCAAGACAAAGGATTATCCGAAAGATATCGCAAACTTTTGGAAGTTTTCGATATAATAACGAAATGCGACAAGGATGGGTGTCATAGTTATAATTTTATACTCGCATTGACTGATCTCGAGGAGCGCTTCGCTAAAGAAATATATGAAAGCGCCCAAGAGATATTGGATAATTATGTGTATTATACGGAGCCCGAAAAGAGCGAAGATAACAAAATATCCAAGGATGTTGCGTTTACAGCATTTTACTATATAGCATTGGTGCACGCTCGGTATGAAGATAAGGCGGGCTTAAAATCCGTTTTGTCCAATTATTATAAGTGGTTTATTGACGATTATGCGAATGTTTACGAGTTATTCGCACGTTACTGCCTTAGCAATAACGATTTTATAAAAGCATTGGCTTTTGTTGACATCGCCGAAAGTAGCCTTAAAAAACTGAATTGCGAAAGAAACGTCGCACTCGGTGTAACCTATGCCATGTCAATAGCGTCCATTGCCGAATACTGCTTTTTACATAAGTGTATCTACAGCGAGGATAAAAATCATAAGAAGAACGATATTAGTGCCGATTCTCAAGATGATCGTAAGAAGATAGCGGAACTTGCATTGGAATCGATCGGACCGTATGTTTACGATGCTTCCGCCTTAGACAAAGAAATGTTTGAAAATGCATTAGGTCGGTTAGGCGATGCTATGGAAGTTAACCCCGATTATCCAAAGTATCCGTATTTGAAGGCGAAATTGTGTTTTTACGTCTCGTTTTACGATGATAATAAACTATCGGAAAATGAGAAAAAAGAAGTTTTAAAGAACATAGAGATGGCTAACGAACGCCTATCCGAATCCAACAAAAACTATCATTCGCTTAAGGAACAATACGATAGTTTCTTAGAGATTGTAAATAATTGCCCGATAGATTCCGAGAACTGGAATACCACGACCGAATACATGTTCGCGGCGGCTAAAAGCAATATAATTCGTTCATCCGATCCCAAACAGACACAACCTGCGACATATGATAAGCAAACCAAAGCGCCGTATGTATTTGTCAGTTACAGTTCGCGTGATTTCAAAACGGTGTATTGTGACATGATCGAGTACAAAAAGCAAGGCATATTGTGCGATTATGACAACGATATGACCTCATACGGACACGTTTCCGATATCGAAAAGCAAAAGTGGTACATAGTCGTTGAGGAAAAGATACGGAATGCTTCTTGCATATTATGTTATTTGAGTGAAAACTACGTGGTAAGTAAGGCGAGCCTTTTTGAACTCAAACTTGCCGAAAAATACAAAAAACCGCTTATAGCCATCGATTTAGGCGGAGATTATAGAATATCCGCACTATTTATGCGCGTGGCTAAGAATCCCGAATTAGCACCTTTGGTCACATCCGACAGTTTATATTGGTTCTGCAAAAAATTCGATGACGATAATAATGTTATCGCAAGGGCAAAGGATCCTTTGAGCGTCAAACATAAGAATGATGTAAAAAACCGACTATCTTCGCTTTGTCCCGAAGTTATAAACAGTTATTCGAGCGAATGCAAAACGCTGATAAATCGCGGTAAGAACCATCCTATGGAAGATGCCGTGTATTTCGATAAGGAACACAATGTTTATGTTGTAGCCGACGGAATCACCCGACAAGATCCCAAGGAATACGAAAGGAATGAGGGTTATTCCATTTCTTCGGAAGTATCGAATAAGTTTTGTTACGCCTTTGGAGAAGCGTTTGTAAGCGATTCGTTTGAATCTAATGAAAACAAATACATCTACGAAAAGTTTATTCGCGCGTTCAAAGAAGCAAATAGAGAGGTTGCCGACCTCATTGCCGACTATAAGAGGGTAGAAGGAACGGAATTGCCGGGAGCGGTCGCCATTGCATCGGCTATACGTAATGACACCCTTTATTTCGGTTCGGTAGGCGATTGCATGGGTATTTTGGTTAGGAACGGACGTAAGATTGTTTTTTCCGACAAACAAACGACTTATGCTTTCGATAAAGCGGGCGTTGAGCGTGATAGGGACCTTTTACAGAAAAAATACATAAATAAACCCGATAATTCCTACGGTTATGGTGTAATTAACGGTGAGGAAAGGGCAGTTGACTTTTTCAACGTCGGCCATTTATCGCTCGAATACGGCGACACCATTTATCTTGTATCCGACGGAATAGCCGATTATATTAGGTACTGTAATCCCGCAGTGTATGCGGATATGACCATAGAAGAAATCATAACATCGGCGGTCAAACTTGAAGAGGAGATATATAGAGAGAGGTGTTTTCGTAACAAAAAAGAAAACGATAACGATTTGGATAATGAACAATGTCCTCATGATGATATGGCAATCATCCGCATTAAATGGACATCAAACTCAAATGACCTAATAATCGAATAAAATCATCAAATCAAAAATACAGAAAAAGACAACAATATATAACAGTAGGGGCGCTTAGTAAACGCCCGCCAAAGCAAGTCCTCGCACTTGCTTTTTATTTTGCATTTACTGTATTGCCTTTTTTTGTCATATAGAACTTCTCGTCCGCCGTCATACTGAGCGGAAGACGAAGTCTGTAGTCGAACTGCGAAGCAGTGCAAGGCACAGCCTTGCAGTATCTAATTCCGCATAAAAATATTATATAAATCGCAAACTTTTCGACCTCCAAGTCCAAAACTTCATAAAATTGCATATTTTTGACTTCCAAATCGGAAACTCTATAAAAACACAGACTTTTCGACTTCTAAGTCCGAAACTCTTGACATTCTTTAATTATTGAGTATAATATAATTATAGGTGATAATTAGGAGGTATATTATGTCTAAACTTATAAATCGTCCTGAGTATTTAGAACAACTTATTCAAAACAAGGATGTCGATTTAGTCAAAATTGTTACGGGTATCAGGAGATGCGGTAAATCTTCACTTTTAGATTTATTTTATCAGTATCTTTTGGATAATGGTGTGACGGATGGCAATATAATTCATATGAATTTGGAATCTTTGCGTTATCGTCATCTAACAGATTATCTATCTTTTTACGATTATGTTAGTGAAAAAATTCCAAAAAGTGGAAAAACATATCTAATATTTGATGAAATCCAAGTTATTGATCACTGGGAAAAGGCTATCGAATCTTTTCGTCTTGATTATGATGTGGATATATATATAACAGGTTCTAACGCATATTTGCTTTCTACGGAATTATCCACACTTTTATCCGGTAGATATGTTGAAATACGCATGTTACCTTTATCATTTAAAGAGTTTTTAACATTCTACAACTTTGAGCGCGCTATGACGATGGAGGAAAAATTCCAAAGATACTTAAAATTTGGCGGTATGCCTATTTTAAGAGAATATTTATTTAATGAAGTAAGAAGTAATCAAGCATTGGAAGGAATATATTCGACTGTAATATTGCGCGACATTTTACAGCGAAACAACCAAACGGATCAATCCATGTTGGATAAAATAATGAGATTTTTATGTTCGAATATCGGGAGTATAACATCACCTAATAGTATTGGGAATGTACTTTCCAATGAAGGTGATATCAAAAATCCGAGAGGTGCAAACATTGCCGGAAAAACAGTGGAAAAATATATTTCAATGTTGAGGAGCTCTTATATTTTCTATTCTGTAGGAAGATACGATGTGAAAGGTAAACAACTTTTAAAAACACTTGGCAAAAATTATATTGTTGATATGGGATTCCGTAATATGCTTTTAGGATATCGTGATGCCGATAGAGGACATATTATAGAAAACATTGTTTATTTGGAGTTGATAAGGCGAGATTATCGAGTTTACATCGGTAAAGTCGGGGAAACGGAAGTTGATTTCGTTGCGGAAAAACCAAATGAAAGGATATATATTCAAGTAACGGAAAGTATGCAATCTCCCGAAACGCGTGAAAGAGAACTGCGTCCCTTGCGCATGATATCTGATAATTACGAGAAAATAGTATTATCGATGGATAGAGATTATTTAACATCTTATGATGGAATCAAGGCTCTTAATTTGATTGATTGGCTATTGTCTTAAATGAATTGAATAGCATAAATCCCCTATTTAACATTTTTACTTGACATCTAACATTTCAAATGTTAGATGGTGAGAAAAAATGTTAAATACTAAATCCCCACAACTTCTCGACTTTTTAGACAAAACCCATTGACAATTATTACACAGTGCGAGATTATTTACTCGAGAGTAAATTACTCTCGAGTAAATAATCCATACTGTCTACGCTTATTGGAAAAAATTGAAAACCAATCGAAATAAACTAACGAGTAGTATCAATCAAAAATCCTTGAAAAAAAATAAGCGTCAGCGTCCAATCATGTCATCCTGATGGAGTAGCACCGCACCATCTAATGTCATTCTGAGTGGAAGTCGACAGACTGTAGTCGAACCCGCAGGGCGATGCGTAGCATCGGAATCTAATTCCATGTTAAAAAAGCAAGTCGAAAATCATACTTCTTTCCAAGAACGATAACAATATATGACAGATATGTAGAGCACGATTAGTAAACGCCCGCATCAATCAAAAAACTCCGACAAAATAAATTATCGGAGTTTTTTGTCAATAATCTATAAGTTATTACTTAATAATTACCGTTGTTTTACCGCTAATTGTAAGAATAGAGCCGTCTAACTTTGCATTTCCGCCGAGGCATTCTACGATTTTATCGAAATCGAAGTTGCCTTTAGCACCTAAATCGATTACTAATTCTTCCGAGTCGGTATTGTGAAGTATACAGAGAGATGAACCTTGATACTCAACCTTAAAACCGCCGAACTTACTTTCGCTATAAGTCAATGCGGTGTAATTGCCACGTGCAATTTCTGGATATCTAATACGAATAGAGATAAGTTTACGATAATGGTTGAGCAAGCTGTCTTCGTCTTCGTCTTGAGCGCTAACACCGTCTATTATTTGGTTTTTATAGGTTGTACCCGATGGATCGGCAACGGTATCTCCATCGCCCCACACCATAGCCATACGTCTGTTGGCATCGGTACTTGCACTTCCTCTCGAACCTGTCATACCTATTTCTTCGCCGTAATAGATGAACGGACTTCCGCTACAAAGTATATACAAATTAGCCGCCATTTGCTTATTTGCATAGGTTGGATAACCTGCGGATCGGTCTTGGTCGTGGTTGGAGAAGAACGGTATAAACATTGCATCGCTACTTGTTTTCTTGAGTTGATCAAGGAATGAGGTCACATAGTTGGTGAACGAGGATACTGAGCCGTTAAGTTTTGCACCGTTACAAATAGCACCTTCGCTACCCGATGTTTGGAATGCAAAACAATTCAATTCGGATGTATATTGAAGTATTTCGCTATCGCTTGACCAACATTCGCCTACGCAATAGATATCGGGCTTGATTGCTTTTAGTTGATCCATATACCAATCCCAAAATTCCACAGAGCGTTCTGTTTCGCCATAGTAAATATACTTGATAGCATCGAAACGGAATCCGTCAATACCCTTGTCTAAATAGTATTTAGCGACATCCACACAGTCTTGTCTAACCTTGGCATTATCGAAATTCGGTTCGGGCATGTCGCTTGAAAAATTTCCCTCATAGTACTCATCGTTGGTCCCCGAAATCTTATAAAACGATTTACCTTTAAGATCTTCTATACTGCCATAGCAATAATAATCGTAGTATGGATCTTCGGTATCGCCGAACTGATGTGCCGATACGAATTGTTTGAAATATTGATGTTGATTGGATGTGTGATTCAATACAAGGTCCAATATTAATTTGACATTACGACTATGGCATAATTCGATAAGTTCTTCGAGGTCTGCCATTGTACCGAATTTAGGATCTATTTCGTAGTAATTCGTGGTGTCGTATTTATGGTAGGAAGGGGAAGTGAAGATGGGGGATAGCCAAATACCTTGTACGCCTAAGCTTTCGGTAGAATTGACGTTACCGTCGTTAAGGTAATCAAAGCGGTTGATTATTCCGCGTAAATCACCTATACCGTCGCCGTTCGAATCCGAAAAACTGCCAACGAAGATTTGATAGAACACACGATAGTTATCGTCGGTTGTATCGGGTTGAGCGACAGGTTCGTTCGGTTGTTTTTCGCAACCGAAGAACCCCAAAGTCATAACGACTAAGAGTATTATAACTAATATTTTAGAAAGATTCTTCATTAGTTAGCCCCCTTTACGAGGTTAAGCATAGCGTCGTCGATTTTACCCCAAGCTCCGTTACCCGAGCCTTCACACTTAACGTATATACCTACGGTGATTTCATCGGTACCGTTATAATTGATTCCTTCTATAGTAGCGGTATCCCACTCGCCGTACTTTGTGATTACCATGTCTTCTTTATAAGCGATTTCGCCGTTAATTTTTACATACGCATAGATTTCGGTCTCGCCTGCATCTCCGCCCATTATAGAAATAATGAATTTATATTCGCCTGCGGGAATTTCTTCGGCAGTTTGCTCGATAGTGAATTCGACTGTATTTTTGTTAGCGCTCCAGAAGTGATAATGCTTTGTACCAGTTAGAGAATCGCTAACCTTGTCTTCGATTTTGAATTCGTCCATTTTGCCGATAGCGGTTGCAATCCATTTATCGCTACCGTTCTCGAAACTGTAATCTTCAAGATAATTCTTTTCCAATACGGTTAACACGCATAGACATGACATTCCGTCGGCAACGCCTCTGATCTCGTGTTTTGCCGCGCCTTGAGCCATTATAGCGTCTTCATCGATTTCGTTCCAAGTAACGTCTATGCTCTTACGTTCGTTATTACTGTAAATTGCTTGTACCTGTGTAGGTAATTCGATTTTGTCGCCTAATGTAACAAAAGCGGTAGACAACTCTACGCTGTCTGGTTTGTTCTCTACGTTTGTACCTTCTCTAACGAGTGCGAATATTTTGAGCGATTCTAATGGTTTACCGTCCTTGTCGAAAAATGCTTGGTTATCTACGGCACAACCGCCGGGGTATTTACCTGCATCATCGGGGTCGTATTCACCGGCATACGGCGTAGCCCAACCTGAGCCGTATTTATACCATAGCTCTTGATTTTCTTCAAATGTCGATCCGCCTGCTGAAATCCACGTACCTTCCCAGTAGAATACGCCGATACCGCCCTCAATGCGGTTTACCGTATCGATTAAGTCGCGAACTAAGTTTGCTTGACCTTGTACGGTCATAGCGTAGGGTTGTATAGGTTCGGCATCGCTAATTGTGTTACCATAGAAGTCCGTATCTTCGGGAGTGTAAGCATAGCTTGTTTCGGCAACCATTACTTTCTTATTATAAGTTTTAGCAATATATCCTAATATTTCGGCTAAATTCTCTAATGAGCCGTGCCAATAAGGATAGTATGATGATGCGAAAACGTCATAGTCAACACCGTACTTATCCAAATTGAACGAGTAATTTTTATAATTGCTTGTTTTTTCGGGATTAGCAAAATGTAAAGCGACCAGGGCTTCGGGGAATACTTTTCTTACAGCTTTAGATCCTGCATTGAATAAATAACATGCGTTTTTCCAAGAAGATTCACCGCAAATTTTCCCGCCGTTTGTTTCGTTACCGATTTGAACCATTCCGACGTCTACACCTGCTTTTTTCAATAAAATCAAGCTTTCTTTGGTATATTTATACAAAGCGTTTACTTTATCGTTTATATTCATGTTTTCCCATGCTTTGGGTGCTTGTTGTTTACTTGGATCCGCCCAAAAGTCAGAGTAATGGAAGTTAACGAGTAATTTCATTCCATACTTGGTGGCACGCTTGCCGATTTCGAGTGCGGTATTGATATCGCAGTTACCGCCGCCGTAGCCGTTACCGTCTTCATCAAAAGGATCAACCCATACGCGCACACGAATATAATTGATACCATTTTGTGCAAGTACCTTATAAACGTCGTTTTCGGTTCCGTCATAGTCATAGTACTTGACTCCGCCTGCTTCAAGCGATGGAACCGAAGATGCATCCATGCCCATAATGAAGTCGTTAGACAAGTCTGCAATCTTACTAACATAAAGAGAGTCGCTTGATGCCGAAACTGTAACTGTTTCTTTTTCGATTACAGCGATTTCTCCAATATCATCGTTATCATTATCGATAATAATTGGTCCTTGATTTTCTTGTTGATTGCCACCATTATTACCACTATTATCGGTGTTATCACCGGTGCTTGGATCCTTATCCAAAACATCGTCGGGTTCTTCGGGCTTAACGCAACCTACGAAAATCGATAGTAATAGTATTAGAATTATTACAATTGATAATATTTTTTTCATTACTAATCTCCTAATAAGTAGTTTATTATTTTTTTTCATTATACAACAAACTTTCGATACTTGCAATACCTATTTTTCATTTCTTTGCAAACATTTATGCGAAATTTATGAATATATAAAAGCACATACCTTTCAAAAACAAACAATAATACATTACACCTGTAGGGACCAATCGTTAAGAAGAACGTTGGAATGGGCGATAACCAATCCACAATGTTATAAATATTATATCATATTTTCACCCATAAACCACTTGACTTATTATACAAGGGGCGATTAGTAATCGCCCGCTAAAAGAAAGTTATCGCAACCAATTATGTCATCATGAGCGAGATGAATGTGGTATAATAAATTCAAAAAGAATTCAAATAACCAAAAAAATCCTCAACTTTTCACTCTTCTCTTAAAAAAAGCCCATTGTAGGGCACTTTTTTGTTTGGTCATACTGAGCGGAGGTCGAAAGACCGTAGTCGAACTGCGAAGCAGTGCAAGGCTCGCCTTGCAGTATCTTATTCCAAATCATTTAAGCTGATACAAAACAAAAACTTATGGTTGTCGTCTGCGTAAAAAGCGACAAAACATCCGCATTTGCATAAAAAATTGTGATGAATGATTAATATTTTTAAATTTTTTTTAAAATTGGGTATTGACATATTCATTTTTTGGGTTTATACTATATTTGCAATTGTGGAATGGCGTATAATTTGGGCATTTTTTACCTTGTCATATTTATACATTGATTCCAAAATTGATATATTAATATAACATTAACCGATGCAGTGGATAACTCATTTTTACAAAATGCGCCCTCTGCAGAGGGCGTTTGTTTTGATAAAAAACAAACGCATTTCACACCCCACCTCTAAGTTAGGATTTTGATGTAGTCAAAATTGAGTGGACTAAAACCCTAATTTGGTGGATAACCCAATTTTGATGCATAAAAGAACGCAAGGTTCTTTGCAAATTTATTATTATTTTGAAAGACGAAAATGTCTTTTTAGGAGGAGAAATGAAAAAAATAGTAGCACTAATTTTAACGATCGCTATTGTATGTACATGTCTCTTCGCGCTTACCGCTTGTGATAATGAGTGTAAGCACGTAGATTCTAACGGTGACGGAATTTGTGATAAATGCGGAGAAGTTATGGAGAACTACGAAGGTAGTTTGGAAGGTACATACGACATCACAATGTGGGTTTCCGAATCAGTTGCAAAAGATGCTGATGGTAATCAAGTTGACAGTGTTGTTGATATGACTAAGCGCCAAATTGCAAAATTCCAAGAAGCAAATCCAGGTATTGTTATTAATGCTCGAATCGAAGGCGTAACCGAAGCTGATGCAGGTTCTAAGGTAGTTGCAGACGTTGCTTCTGCTCCCGATATCTACTGCTTCGCTCAAGACCAACTTGCTCGTCTTGTACAAGCTGCTGCTCTTGCTGCTCCCGGCAGAAGTTCTCAAACAGTCATCAATGAAGGCAATGATGCAGCTGCTGTTAAATCAGGTAAAGTTGCTGGTGTTCTTTATGCTTATCCTATGACAAGCGATAATGGTTACTATCTCTATTATGACACATCTGTTGTAAGTAATCCTGACAGTCTTGAATCTATTATTGAAGACTGTAATAAGGCTGGTAAAAAATTCCGTTTTGCCCTTGAGAATGCTTGGTACACCGCTTCCTTCTTCTTTGCAACCGATTGTCATTCTAATTGGACAACAGACGAAGCAGGTGAATTTACCAGTGTAGACGATGACTTTAATAGTGATAAAGGTCTCATCGCTATGAAGGGTATGCAAAAATTAACTCAAGCTGAGTGCTATGATAGCAATGCTGATATATTCACTGACTGTGCTGCTATAGTAACTGGCGCATGGAATAGTTCAACTGCTACTTTGTATTTTGGTGAAAACCTTGGAGCCACCGATCTTCCTTCTTTCACCGTTGACGGAAACGAGTATCATCTCGGTTCTTATTCCGGTAATAAGTTGATGGGTGTTAAACCTCAAACAGATGCTAAGAGAGGTGCTGTATTGCAACTTCTTGCTCAATACTTGACCAATGAAGAGTGCCAATTAGAAAGATTTAATACATTCGGCTGGGGACCTTCCAATGTTGATGCTCAAGAAAATGAAGATGTTAAAGCTGACCCTTCTCTTAGTGCGTTATTAAAGCAAAATGAAAATGCTATACCTCAACCTCAAATTCACGGTTCTTGGTGGGATATCGCTAAAGTTCTTGGTGCTGAAGCTAAAGCTGCTAAAGATGATGGAGCTCTACAAAATGCTTTAAATAACTACAAGAACTCTATTGATGCTTTGTTCACTATGAGTGAAGAAGAAAGAACCGCTTATACAATTATTGGTCATTTAGCTGATACTGATTGGGATACCGATTTAGCAATGACTCCTAATGAAGATAAGTCTGTTTGGACATCGAAAAATGCATATGAATTAAATGCTGGTGATGAGTTTAAGATTCGTCAAGGCAAATCATGGGCTAGAGCTTGGGGTGATAATGCTTCCAATTCAGATTCTTCAGTTCCTGTTAGTAATAAGTCAAACTATAAGGTTGAAACAGCCGGCAAGTATTATATTGTTCTAACTATTACTGATGGTATTGGTAAAATCACATTAGAACCCGCTGAATAATTATAATTATATCTTCAATCAAGGGCCATGCAAGGGGTTTGCTCTGCATGGCCTTTATTAAATCAATTACAATTATAAGTGTTAAAAAACAACTAATCGTTAAAGTGAGTATCTTTATTACTAAATATAACTGAATACTTTCAAATAGTAATCTGTTTTTGTACACATTTTCTAATTATCGAAAAGGAGGTATTGTATAAACGGGAAGTTTATTCATTAATCATTATGAAGAGATTGACAGATTTACAATATTTAAAACTTAATTGGATTCAAAAGTTAGGCTATAATATTGCGCTATTTTTTACAAGCATCCCCGGATGGTTCGCGAAGCTTGGCGTAGCTATTTGGAACCTTATCAAAAAATTCGGCATTTGGATAAAGGATGACGTATTAGATACAATTAACACGTTTAAGCGTGGCGATTGGGCTATCAAACTATCCTTTATTATTATGGGGTTAGGAAACCTTGTAAACGGACAAACATTGCGTGGTATATTATTTTTAGTTTTCGAAATCGTATTTTTCGTATATTTGTTTATACCATCGGGCGGTATTCATTGGATATCTAAATGCCAATTCTTTACGCGTGGTACAATTGGTACCGAACAAGGTCATAAGGATTTTCACCCGATTTATGATACAGAATACTGGGTTCCCGGTGACGATTCCACTAAGGTATTATTATACGGCTTGATTTCGGTGTTATTTATTCTTGCTTTTATTTATACCTGGCGTTTACAAATTAAACAATGTAGCACCATTATTCATATCAAGGAGAGTGGCGGCACCCTTAAATCTACCAAGGATGATTTGAAATCTATGGTAGATGAGCAATTCCATAAGACGTTGCTCGCACTTCCCGTACTCGGTATTACCATGTTCACCGTTTTGCCCATCATATTTATGATATTGATAGCATTCACCAGTTTCGATGCTACAGCCGACGGATATAGTAACTTATTTAGTTGGGTGGGCTGGGATAACTTCAATACTGTTCTCAATTTCGGTAGCGGTGGACTCGGACTTGTATTCGGCGAATTGTTATCCTGGACGCTTATTTGGTCTTTCTTTGCTACCTTTACCAACTATTTCCTTGGTATGGCAGTAGCAATGCTTATCAATAAGAAAGGTATTAAGTTTAAGAAGGTTTGGCGTACCATTTTGGTTATGACCATCGCTATTCCTCAATTCGTATCTTTGCTTTACGTTGCTCGTCTATTCGACTCTACAGGTGTAGTCGGTAAGTTCCTATTAGAACATGGTCTAATCCCCGCATCAATGCTTGCTAATAACCAAAAAGGATTGTGGGAAAATGCCACTACCGCTCGTATTCTTGTAATCATCGTAAATATTTGGATTGGTATTCCTTACGTAATGCTTATGGCAAGTGGTATATTGATGAATATTCCTCAGGATCTGTACGAATCTGCTAAGATCGACGGTGCTAATCCGTGGCAACAATTTACCCGTATAACACTTCCTTACATGTTATTCGTAACAGGACCGTATCTACTCACAAGCTTCGTAGGTAACCTCAATAACTTTAACGTTATCTACTTGCTTACAGGTGGTAATCCGCTAAAGACAAACGTTGGAGCCGTCCCCGGCTCGGTAGGTGAGACCGACTTATTGATAACTTGGTTATTTAAGATAACTACGGGTTCAACCTCCGACTATAAGACAGCATCCGTTGTAGGTATTCTAATTTTCGTGGTGGTAGCAGTATTATCTTTGATAGTTTATAATGTATTACCGTCAAATAAGAACGAGGAGGATTTCAGATAATGTCAAAGAAAGTAAAAGAAGTTGAATTAGACAATCTCGGTCGTCCCGTAGAAGAAATTGCAGTTAAAAAACGTGGCTTGGGTGTTAAAACATCTAGAGCGATAGGTAACACTATAGTTTACATTATTTTAACAGCTATCTCGATTATTTGGCTCTTCCCCTTCGTAGGTATTATATTTGACTCATTCCGAGTAGAAAGTGCTGCACAAGTCGGATACCTAATCCCTAAACAATGGGGCTTCAAAAATTACGAAGTATTGTTTACTCAAACAGACTTTTTGAAGTGGTTCCTAAATACAGGTTTAATGGGTGTAGCTACTGCCTTTATTCAAACGATATTCGTATTATCCATGAGTTACGTTTTATCTCGTATGAGATTTAAGGGTAGAAAGGGACTTATGAATCTAATGCTTGTATTAGGTATGTTCCCCGGCTTCCTGACATTGATATTGATATATAAAGTATTTACCGATTTACACTTGACAGAAGGTATGGCGCCGTTAGGCTTAATTATCGTATACTGTGCAAGTAGCGGTATGGGATATTATGTATCTAAGGGATTCTTCGATACCATTCCTAAGAGTTTGGACGAGGCTGCCCGTGTAGACGGTGCTACTCGTTTCCAAGTATTCTACAAGGTTATAATGCCTTTATCTAAGCCGATCGTCGTATACACGATGTTGATGGGCTTTATGGCACCTTGGGGCGACTTCATGATGGCAAGCTACATCATTCACGAGAGTAGTGCAGGTATGAACGTTGCCGTCGGTATGTACGAATGGTTATCGAGAACAATGTTAAACACCACCTATACGCAATTCTGTGCCGCAGGTGTAATAGTAGCGATTCCGGTAGTAACTGTATTCTTACTCTTACAAAAGTATTATGTACAGGGCGTAACCGGTGGAGCAGTTAAAGGATAAGGAGAATTAATATGGCATCAGTAAAATTAACAAATGTAGTAAAAATATATGAAAAAGGTCATACTCCTGCCGTTTCCGATTTTAACTTGGAAATAGCAGATAAAGAATTTGTCGTTTTCGTCGGTCCTTCGGGCTGTGGTAAGAGTACCACATTGAGAATGATTGCAGGCTTAGAGGATATTTCCTCGGGTACCATCGAAATTGACGGAAGAGTAGTTAACGATTTACAACCTCGTGATCGTGATATCGCAATGGTTTTCCAAAACTATGCACTTTATCCACACTTGACCGTTTTTGAAAATATGGCATTCAGCCTTCGCTTAAAGAAGGTTCCTAATGATGAGGTTTATGCTCGTGTAACCGAAGCTGCCGAAATACTCGGCATCACCGAATACCTCACACGTAAACCGCGTGCTTTGTCGGGCGGACAACGTCAACGTGTAGCAATCGGTCGTGCAATGGTAAGAGATAGTAAAGTATTCCTTATGGACGAACCTCTGTCAAACCTCGATGCTAAGTTACGTAACCAAATGCGTGCAGAAATCATTTTGCTTCGTCAAAAGATCGATACCACCTTTATTTACGTTACCCACGACCAAACCGAGGCTATGACGTTAGGTGATAGAATCGTCATCATGAAGGACGGCTTTATTCAACAAGTAGGTACACCTACCGAAGTATTCGATATGCCCGACAACCTATTCGTAGCCGAATTTATCGGTGCTCCTAAGATGAACACCTTATTTACCGAGTTGGTTAGAGAAGGCGATAACTACTATGTATTGCCTTATGGACACAGAATCGATCTTGATGAAGAGAAGTGCGCAATACTTAGAGAAAAGGGTATCGAATCTCAAAAGATCATACTTGGCGTACGTCCCGAACATATCGTTCAGTCGGAGAACGGTATTCCTTGTGTAATCGAGGTTAATGAAATGATGGGTAGTGAGCTTCACCTCCACGTTACAGCCGAAAACGGCGATAAACTTATCGTTCGTCTTCCGACAGTTAACCTTTCAAACGAGGAGCGTGCTCAAATCGTTCGCGGTAATTCTATCAACATCGATTTCCAAAGCAAGGTTATCCATATGTTCGATCCCGAATCTCAACGCAACTTACTTAAATAACCCCATAGGGTATATAAAAAGAGTATATTAAAAAGCAGGTCGTCGTGCCTGCTTTTTATTTTGCACCACCTTTTTTTGCCCATCATGTCATACTGAGCTAAAAATGCGTAAGATCTCACCATCAAATGTCATTCTGAGCGGAAGTCGACAGACTGAAGTCGAACCCGCAGGGCGACACCTTGGGTGTCGGAATCTTATTCCATATCATGGCAAGCTTGGCTTGCAATCATGTCATACTGAGCGAAGGTTGAAAACCGAAGTCGAACTGCGAAGCAGTGCAAGGCTTGCCTTGCAGTATCTTAATCCATATGACAGTGAACATTTTTTATTGCTTATACCTGCGCATAATGCCATTTTCCTCCCCTCGTATACCTGCGCATTGTCACAAAAATCGATAAATTTATACTTGCGCATTGTAATTTTATGTGATATAATAGTTCATAGGAGGCGTATTATGATCTTTAAGAGAAAGGCTTACGATAAATTACTTAAATGGAAAAAAGAGTGTAATGGCACTCGTGCGATTATGGTCGAGGGTGCACGTCGTATTGGCAAATCGACATTGGTTGAAGAATTTGCAAAAAACGAATATGAGTCATATTTGCTAATTGATTTTTCCAAAGTTAACAATACGATTAAAAGCTACTTTTACGATTATATCGAAGATTTGGATACCCTCTTTATGTTTTTGTCGAGTGCATACAACGTCAAACTTCAACATAGAAAGTCTGTTGTAATATTTGACGAAGTGCAACGCTTTCCAAGAGCAAGAGAGTGTATTAAACATTTGGTTGCGGACGGAAGATATGATTATATCGAAACAGGTTCGCTTATCTCTATTCGCGAAAATGTCAAGGATATTCTTATTCCGTCTGAAGAGCGCAGTTTAAAAATGTATCCTATGGATTTTGAAGAGTTTTGCTTAGCTTTAGATGCCGAATTAATGCTTGACTATATTAAACAATGTTTCGTGAAAAAAATTCCGCTTGATGAGGGGATGCATAAAAAAGCGATGCTTCTTTTTAAGCAATACATGCTTGTGGGAGGTATGCCACAAAGTGTCAGTGCTTTTTTGGAGAGCGCCAAGGAATTTTCTTCTTCAGATGCCGAAAAGAGAGATATTCTGAAACTCTATCGTCAAGATATAATGCGGATCGATTCTTCTTATAAATCGAAAGTTTTGGCTATCTTCGATCAAATACCGGGACTTTTATCACGCCATGAAAAGCGAGTTGTTTTTAAAGATGTTAGGAAAGGAAGTAGCTTCGAACAATATGAAGATACCTTCTTTTGGCTCGAGGACTCTATGATTTGCAATGTATGCTTTAACTGTGCCGATCCAAAAGTTGGACTTGTGGTCAATGAAGATAGAACCTATGTAAAATGTTATATGGGCGACACCGGATTATTGCTCAGCCATGCGTTTGACGAAAACGGAATCGCAGAGGAAGAATTGTATTATCAAATACTCAATGATAAGTTATCCATTAACGAAGGGATGCTTTATGAAAATGCGATAGCACAAATGCTCGTTGCTAATGGACATAAATTGTATTTCTACACTCATTATAGCGAGGAAAAACATCGCAATGACGTTGAAATTGATTTTATTGTTTCCAATAATAGTAAGCTAAAATTTAAGATTTTCCCGATAGAAGTAAAGTCGTCTAAGAAATACACAACGACATCGCTTGAAAGGTTTACCGAAAAATTCAAAGATAGAATCAGCGAGGCTTATGTAATTCATCCCAAAAATCTGTTTATTAAAGATAACGTAATTTGTATACCACCCTATATGACCTTTTGTCTATAAAAAATTAACAATACAAAAACGTACTGTACCATCAAATGTCATTCTGAGCGGAGGTTGAAAACCGTAGTCGAACGGCGTAGCCGCGATGCCTTAGGCGTCGGAATCTTTTTCCTTACTATTAAAACGGATATCATAACATAAACTTATCATTTTCGTTCGCAAGATACCAAATGGTTTCACAATTTGATTCTCACCTTGTTCGAATTTCGACTACGCTAACGCTCAGTATGATGGCGAACGAAGATCATCATTGTCAAACCCAAGCGTTGGTCGATAGACCGTAGTCGAACCCGCGAGGGCGATGCAATGCGTCGGTATCTAAAATCCATATTATTAAAATAGAAAAAAATCCCTTTATTTATATGGAAAAATATATAAATATATGATATAATATATTAAGTATCATTCGATAAACGGTTATGCTTACCGAATATTTTGATAAGGAAGGTAATTTAAATGAACGGTTTTGAATTGATAACTGCTAAAATTGGCGGTACACCGCTTGTATACATCGACGAATTTAACGGAAGTCCTGTTTATGGTAAATTGGAAAGTGTCAATCCCACCGGATCCATTAAGGATCGGTCGGCTTTCAATATGCTTTTGCGGGCGTACGAGGCGGGAATAATTCGCAAAGGTGATGCAATAGTTGAACCGACCAGTGGTAATATGGGAATAGGTTTGGCGTATGTAGGTAGAGAAATAGGTTTCAAAGTCATTTTGACTATGCCATCCAATATGAGCGAGGAACGTATAGATATCCTTAAAAAGTACGGTGCAGAGATAGTGCTTACCGACGCGCGTCTTGGAATGCAAGGTGCAATCGACGAAGCGAAGAGGCTTGCCAAAGAGCGTAAGGCATATATGCCGAGTCAATTCGATAATCCATATAATAAGGAGATTCATAAACTCACGACCGCTCCCGAAATTTACCGCGATTTACCCACCGTAACCGATATCGTCTCACCGTTAGGAAGTGGCGGAACGGCTATGGGGCTAAAAGAGTTTTTTAGCGAAAATCGCCTCAACGTCAATGTTTATGCGGTTGAACCTGAAAACAGTAGGGTATTATCGGGAGATGAACCGCACGCGCACAAAATTCAAGGAATAGGGGCAAACTTTGTGCCTTCTATCGTAAAAATAAGTTTTTTAGACGGAATATTGTCGGCAAGTGACGAAGAATCGTTTAGGAATACGGCAGAATTGAAGAAAAAATATAATTTATTCTGCGGATTATCGAGCGGAGCCGCCTTGTCGGCTGTCAAAAAACTTTCGCAAATTAAAAAAGGAGTGTTCGTAATTATATTGCCCGATTCGGGTGATAGGTATATATCGACAGGAGTATTTGATGAGTAGAGTAGTAGTTGGATTATCGGGCGGAGTAGATTCGTCGGTAGCTGCAATGATATTGAAGGAACAGGGCTATGATGTCATAGGCTTGTTTATGAAAAATTGGAATGAAACCGATCCAAACGGAGAATGTACGGCGGAAGACGATTTTCGTGATGTAAGGCGTGTCAGCGAAGCGCTTGACATACCCTATTATGTAGTCGATTTCAGTAAAGAATACTATGATAAGGTGTTCAAACTATTTATCGACGAGTATTCCAAGGGCCGTACCCCCAATCCCGATGTTCTATGCAATAAGGTAATTAAATTCGATGCATTTGCCGAATATGCCAATCAATTCGATGCTGACTTTATAGCAACCGGACATTACGCGGGCGTAAGACACGAGGGTGAAATCCATCATCTATTGCAATCCGCCGATTCCAATAAGGATCAAACCTACTTTTTGAATCAGCTCACAAGTAAACAACTATCTAACGTACTCTTTCCGTTATCGGATATTACCGATAAATCTGAGGTGCGTAAACTTGCCGAACAAAAAGGACTTGTAACCGCAACCAAGAAAGACAGCACAGGTATTTGCTTTATAGGAGAGCGGAATTTTAGAAAGTTTTTATCCGAATATATTCCCATGAAAGACGGACTTATCAAGGATTTATCAGGCAAAACTGTCGGTAAACATCAAGGTGTTTTTTACTATACGGTCGGACAAAGACACGGCTTAGGTATAGGCGGTGGCGGTAATCATGAGCCGTGGTTTGTAGTCGATAAGGATGTTAAAAATAATATTTTGTACGTCAATCAAGGTGAATGTAAGGAACTATATGCCACAGGCGTAATTGTGGAAGACTTTAACTTTATATCTATTGTTCCGCCTCAAGTAACCAAGGTAATGTGCAGAATTAGACATAGACAACCGTTGTTTTCTGCAACCTTGATGCATGACGGCAAGTTTGCAACCATTTTGTTTGACGAACCGGTTAGAGGCGTGGCAGTCGGACAGTATGCCGTATGTTATTTAGATGAAATTTGTTTAGGTGGTGGCGTCATCGAATCCACCAACCGACCGAAATAAGACAAGCGTAAGAGTCAAATCTTGTCATTCTAAACAAATTTCGTCCGCCGTCATACTGAGCGTAGTCGAAATTCGAACGAAGTGAGAATCAAATTGTGCAACAATTTGGTATCTTGCGGACGGCAACGCTCACCATCAAATGTCATTCTGAGCGAAAGACGAAGTCTGTAGTCGAACTGCGTAGCAGCGACGCAATGCGTCGGTATCTTACTCCTTGTTACAAAAGTCAAATAAGGCAGAAACCTATTGAAGACGACAATAATATATGACAGATGTAGGGGCGTTTAGTAAACGCCCGCCAAAAGCAAGTCATCGCACTTGCTTTTTATTATGTACCAACTTTTTTGCTCATCTTGTCATACTGAGCTGACTTCGTTCATCGTCATACCTTTTCCGTCCACGCCATTAAATCCTTCGATTCAGCTGTTGCTACACTCATGATGTTGAATCTTATCGTAGTTTTCCTACGCTTGGAATGACATATATGGGACGTTATCACTTGCCTTAACAAGGATAGGACGATTATTAATCGGCCCCTACAGCGAAAGGGCACCGCCCTGAAGTCGAACTGCGTAGCAGTGCAAGGTTCACCTTGCAGTATCTTAATCCAAATTAAAAAACGGACACCATAACAATAACTTATTATTTTTGTTCGCAAGATACCAAACACTTGCGATGTTTGATCCTCGTTACTCTTGGGTTTTGACTACGTCGGGGCGATTAATGTTCGTCCGCCAAAAAACTGATAAGAAACTTGTTATTATCGTTCGCATTGTAATCATTTACACCCGAAAGGGTATAAATGCACTAAATTATGCCAATTTTGCACCCGAAAGGGTGTATTTTTATTATTTCCTATTGACATCATACCCGAAAGGGTGTAAAATAATTATAATCATTTACTGCGATAAAGAAAAGGAGCATAATTAATGAATCCGATTGCTGAATTTGTAAAAGAAAATAGAAAAGCGGCTGGCTTGACACAAGAACAATTTGCTTTGCGTTCCGGACTTGGTCTTCGTTTTGTTCGTGAACTTGAGCAAGGTAAAGAGACCGTTCGAATGGATAAGGTCAATATCGCTCTTGGCATGTTCAACGCTCAAGCCGTCGCCGGAAGGAAGGATAATAAATGAGCCCGCTTAGATTTGCGTATGTTTATGTAAGGAATGTTTTTGCAGGTGTTCTTAACGAGACGGATGACGGCTATTCATTTAAATATGATGCGGATTATCTCAAATATGAAAATGCATCTGCCGTCTCTCTTACTTTACCTTTGCAGTCAGAAGAATATACCTCTAAAACGCTATTTCCTTTTTTCGATGGTCTCATTCCCGAAGGATGGCTTTTAAAAATTGTAACCGATAACTGGAAAATCGATAGTCGTGATCGCTTTGGTATTCTTCTCGTTGCCTGTAAAGACGGAATCGGGAATGTTTCGATTAGTGAGGTGAAAGTATGAACTGTTTATTTTGCGGAAAAAATTTAGGCGCATTAGATGAAAACGGATGGCATAAACATTGTATTAAAAAGTTTTTTGGCACGTCAAAACTACCGGATATCGAAATCGACGAGAAAGCATTGCTTATGTTGGCGACGGAAGCCACTAATAATGGATTTACCGTTCCCGGCGTTCAGAAAAAATTATCATTACACCTTGTAAGTGATAGCAAAAAGCCGAGATTAACGCTCGTAAATTATCCGACCGGATATATTCTTAAACCTCAACTGACGGAATTTGAGGCGCTTCCGGAATCCGAGCATCTGATAATGGCTATGGCGGATACTGCAGGAATATCAACAGTTCCTCATGCACTGATTTCGGGCAAAAATGGACTTGCTTACATCACAAAACGGGTTGATCGAATCATTACAGATGAAAAAATCAAAATGCTTGCAATGGAAGATTTTTGTCAACTCGATTTAAGGTTGACCGAAGATAAATATCGTGGCTCATACGAACGATGCGCAAAACTGATTAAACAATATTCATCACGAGTCGGTGTCGATATTGCCGAATTTTATATAAGGATTGTTTTTTGCTTTATTGTCGGCAATTCCGACATGCATTTAAAGAACTTCTCGTTGATAGAAACAACAGAGGGCTCAGGTGAATATATACTTTCGCCCGCATATGATTTGTTGCCTGTAAATGCAAATATGCCTGCCGACAAAGAAGAGTTAGCACTTACTATGAACGGAAAGAAAATGAGTATTCGTAAAGGTGACTTTTTGAAATTTGCCGATAGTTGCTTTATATCGCGCTCAACTGCGGAAAAAATAATAAAAAGTCTTGTCAAACTCACTCCGAAGTGGCTTACAATGTGCGAGGAGTCTTCACTTTCCGACGAATTGAAAGACAAAATAAAACAAATAATCATAGAACGCACAAGGGTATTGGAATAATACACGATACTTTTCTCTACTGAACAATTTTACCAAAAGTCGTAAAAGTTTTCACTATACTGAACATTTTTACTAAAATCGGTAAAAGTTTTCACTATACTGAACAATTTTATTAAAACTAATGACACTTTTCATTAATTCGAACGGCGAAGTATTGATCCAACGCGGTAGCTGATTCCATATCAAGGTAAGCGCCAGCGTCAAATCATGTCATTTTGAGAGTCCGCTGTCATACTGAGCGTAGTCGAAATTCGCATATAGTGCGAATCAAACGGCAATGCCGTTTGGTATTTTGCGGACGATAACGCACGACACCATCAAATGTCAAACCCAAGCGTTGGTCAATAGATCGAAGTCGAACCCGCAAGGGCGACGCACAGCGTCGGTATCTAAAAATCCTATAAAAAAATCTTTTTTAAAAAAAGATAAAAATTCTCAAAAAATACCTAAAAATTTGTTGACAATAAAAAAACAATATGGTATTATGATTAGGCTGTTCCAAAAGGACAGTGAATTGCAACTTGAAAATTGAACAGAAAGGTAAAAGCGAGTGTGT
>CAYMNK010000018.1:0-25325 GCA_964391805.1 uncultured Christensenellaceae bacterium
TCATTCACAAATAATTTAATATTTAATTTTTGTCTAAACTTTGGGGTTCACTTCAATAACAGCAACACCGTCTTTTATTCAATATTAGAACGTTAAAAAAAATATTAGTATCATTTAATATTATATTACTATTATACTACTTTTTATACAATAATTTTGGAAAGAGCTGACACTATTAGTTTAATATCATCCTCGGAATTATCTTTTCCGAGCGAAATTCTAATTGTACCTTTAGCTAATTTATTACTTAGTCCAATTTCACTAAGAACATGGGACACTTGAGTGTTTTGACTATCACAGGCAGAACCGGTCGATACATAAATACCCATAAGGTCGAGTCTATGCAATATCGATTCTCCGTCATAACCTTCAAAAGATAAGCTTAAATTACCCGGAATTCTTACATCACTACCATTCCTAACAAATTTAACTTTTCTCTCATGTAATCCGCTGATAAGATTTTGTTCAAGTATCCTTATGTATGCCGTATTATCCTCTAAATTTTTCTGGTTTTTCTCAAGAGCAACCGCCATACCGACAATGGCCGCTACATTTTCAGTCCCTGCTCTCATCCCAAATTCTTGTTTACCACCACTCAAATAAGATGCAATTTTTGTTCCGTTTTTTAAATACAAGAAACCGATTCCTTTGGGCCCATTAAATTTGTGAGCAGATGCGGATAACATATCAACCCCAAGTGATTTAACATCGATATGAATATGACCTACAGCTTGAACTGCATCAGTATGGAAAAGTGCTCCTTTTGAATGAGCAAGAGCACATAATGTTTGAATGTCTTGAATTGACCCAATCTCATTGTTCGCAAACATAATTGATACTAATCCAATATTGTTTGTGAGACTCTCAATAAATGGCTGACGCAAAACTACACCACGGGAATCCACCGGAATATAGGTTACAGGATAACCTAATTTTTCAATATCTGAACAAGCAAGAAGAACCGCGTGATGTTCAATTGTAGATGTAATTGTTACTCGTTTCAACGGATCGGAAAAAGCGCTACCTTTAATAGCCCAATTATCGCTTTCCGTACCACCCGATGTAAAATATATTTCGTCCGGCTCAGCGTTGATGCATCGGGCAATTGTAATACGCGCATCTCTTAGTGCTTGCTTAGACTTCCGTGAAAAAGAGTATAGTTGAGAAGCATTTCCGTAATCTTCGAGCAAGTACGGCTTCATTGCCTCGAATGCATCAATATCTAATTTTGTGGTCGCCGCATTGTCGGCATAAATATTTCTATTCTGCATGATTACTTGTTCCATTAAAAGTTATTTCTGGAATTGTACACTTGCCCGGAACATTAAATTCCTTTGGATCAATAATACAAAGTTGCTTTTTGATTACACCACGCATTTCCATTGCAGGTCGTAGACAATAGTGTTCAAAATCTTCTTGGCTTATATCATCTCGAGACTGTACATGAGGAAACAACAATTTCATAAATGCTGTACATAGACGCTTTATCGCTGTCAAATCTCGTTTATCCGCGCTTGATTGATAAGAAATCATTTGTTCAACAATTGAAGCGTAGCTTATATCGTTACGCAATTCATGCAACACCTCTGCGAAATACTCTGTATTAAGTGCCCACCCCGTTGCAATCATTCCCGTAGTCATACGAGGAATTTGCCAGCCAGGAATAAATCCGTGGAATCTATCAAGTGTTGCAGATTCGCCAAATACTTCGCTGATATGCTCCACCATGTTCTTGTTAATATCAAAACGGTCTGCATTGATATTACCCAAAACAATAATACCAGCCTCAGCAGTAAGAGAAGCATCAAAACCCTTGATTTCTCCAAATTCCATGTAATGTTTCAATGCCTGCTGAATCTGCCCAGACTGCTCAAATGTGATAGACTGAACTTCATCGAAGCCGACATAGTCAAATCGGGTCAACAGTCCTCCAGTTTTCTTTGCATTATCGTAAATTAGCGTCGCACGAGAAACAGTGCCACCACTGATAAGCCAACCACGCTTACTGATTTTCTCAAATACATAGCTCTTACCTGTACCTTTGGGTGCTAATTCGATTAGATTAACTCTCTTTTCAATAAAAGGAAGTAGTCTTCGAAGAAAAATCAATTTTTTTTCTTCGCTAACATTTCCATCTTCATCAATATAGCCAGCCGGATTGTAGTCAACGGCCGTAAGAACTACATCAATCCATTCGTGAATATCAAAAGCCTTACGTGCTTCCCTATAAAAGTCTATATCAACGGAATAGGGACAAAATGGTTTATAACTTACCATAGTGATGACGCCCTTAGGATTCGACGCGTTTCCCTCCATAGTCCACATAAGGGAAATTATGCCCCAGTTTTCGCTTTCATGAAGCAACGTTGTTTGCCATTGCTCAGCAACCTCATAGGCAACAATGCCAGATGCACCACCTTTCGCTCCACCAAAATCCGGAAGTTCAAACTTAGTCTTGCCGGATTTAATATCTACATTTACACGAACACGGGCAAGAAACTGGACAATTTCTCCGTTCACTATTTGAAATTTGTATTGCTCAAAATCCTGTTTTCCGGGAATATACTTTTTGATATATCTACGGACACTATCATAATCAACATCCCCGTCTTCATTGGAAAACTTCATTACCAACCAGTCGCGCATATACGAAGGCATGCTCAAATTAGAAAAATACTCACTTCTTTGATGATCTTTCAAAACAACCATATCCGCAAATACTTCTCGAATCTTATTCTCTAACATAATCCGGCCTCCTTATAGAAAAAGCGTACAGCCCTGCTCTTTAAATTCATTGATTTTTATTTCCAGGTCTTCTTCATCGCATCCAAAAAGCTCCGCCATACAAGGCAAACAGTAAAAATCCTCGGTATCCTCAGCAATTAATTTTCTCGCAAGTGCTATCTCAACTTTTTTCACTGTTTTTCCGCAGTTACAACAAATTTTCTTTCTCATGGTAAATCTCCATCACCGCTAATAGCGGAAATAATCGTAATATCTGGCATATCAATGAGAATATTATTCGCAAAAATATGTACTGTATATATTCCCTTCTTTATACTAGGAATAACCACGTTCCATCTTCTTCCACCATCAAAAGGAGAAACATCCACATTGACACCAGGGACATTTACCTGTAGTTTATGTACTGGTTTGTTAAAAGTCAGCGAAAGTTGAGCTTTCCCCTTCATACTTTTCACACAATTGTTTTCCCATACAGCAGAAAGTGGTATCTTTAAATTGCGGTCAATTACAATAATGGGCACGAGCATTTCCTCTGGAGTGGCGCCACCATGAACCTCTCCATAAAGAACATTGTCATCATCTGTGCCAGTTGCAAACCCAGATTGTCTATAATGATCATAATTAGTGAATACGACATATTGCGTTCCATCTACTTTAGCGACACGAGTATTCGGCATAGCATAACCAGTGGTTTCTACTGCTTTGCAATAACGGCCGTAGCTACAAACAATTGCGTCCTTAGGCGCAGAAAAGCCCTCCCTCTTGTGAAAAAATCTTGCAGCTAACCGACTGGTGCCATGATCGCCAGTAATAATCACGCGGTTGTGTTCTTTTAGAAGATCGCTAATATTCTTATGTATTCCAGTAACAAATGAAAGCTGTTCTTCAATGCAAGTGTAATAATCTGGTTCATCGACAACACCCTTATGAGCCAGCTTATCCAATTTATCCAACTTGGCGGAGCGGGTATTCATACGATTCCATAAGTCATTGCAATAAGTCTCAGTAGGCAAAATTGCTTGTCCAACAAAAGAAGAAACAATTGCTCTATTGAAATGTTCTTTGATTGTCCAGTACAAAAGGGGCAACCATTCTACACCAAGTGCGTCGATCCAAAGAATAAAAGTATCGTCGTCGATATTATCAACCAAGACTGAATATCGCTTATCATATACATCCGTTTGGAACCCAGCAAAATACACATCCTCATCTTCTGGCAACGTATTCCCCAGTTTGTGTGCTTTGTATCGTGCAAGATATTCTTTGAGGTATACATCCATCTGGGGTACTTCACCGCCGAGATAAAAGAATAATTCTGGATAAATCCTACGTAGCTTCTCACATGAAGTAATTTGATCATAGTCCGACTTCATAAACTTGCCCACCATTCGAATGAGATAAATACGCTCTTCCCTGCTGTTGCCTGTTATAAAATCTAAACGATTTTCAAAAGATGAAATCTTATCAAGTTCTTCAAAAAAACGATCATTTGGTTCAATTGCCATAACATCCCTAAGACTATGGTACTCTTCAATCCACTCCGACTTATTTTGCCACACATTGAATATCTCCAACAATATGGCATTGGAAACATCATAGATATTCTTTGCAATTCTAAAGCAATGATCTGTATAGCTACCATCGGGGTATATACTCAACCACAATTTTATAAATTGCTTGTGACTTGCAGACATATTTTTCCATTTTCCCATAATATCAACGCCCGAGAAAATTGAAACATTTAGTATTTTCAACAATGCAACATTTAAAGACACCTCTTGGAGTGAATAGTCAAACAATATGCTTTGCATATCGTCTGTGCAATTATGTGGTGTAAGTATCTCAGCTCCAGGCATATGCTCTTTAATAAATGCAAGCATATCTATGACCACATGGATTGCTATATCCCCGTTTGTAGTGACAACACTATTGTAACGTCTGGTTAATATCACGAAGTTTTTTTCATTGACAGAAGGCTCTGTCCAGTAATCGAACCAGTCACGCAAACCGATCTTCAAATTACCTTGCACCGCATTCTCCAATTTGGATATATACTTTTCGAATGATCCAGACAAAATTGTTACCATCATTGTCTGTTCCGGCTCATTCTTGTCTGAACAATCAAAATAGAAGTCTCGCTGTCTTAAATCGCCAGATAGATTCAACGCACTATCAAACCACTGAGATTCACAACCCCAGAGTGGTATAATAATTCTGCCTTTGCTATTAGCTGGTGCTTGATAACTCCAGATGTTGGCAAATCTTCTGTCAATCTGCTCTTTTTTTAAAAACATCCGCAAATATTCACTCACGCCCGTTAAAATAACCCATTGATTATGATATTGCGTAGCTTTGAGGTTCTCAAAACGAGGCATTACATCACTACTTGAAAAAAGCTCGGAAACTTGGATTATACGAATACAACTGATCTTTTTTAGTTCCGAAAGAAGCTCACAATACTGCTTAATGTTTTTTACCATAATTGCACGGCAAGGAAAACGTGAAGCCACGCCCTCCTGCTTTTCCCGTTGAAAGCCAGCTACAACTTCTTTGATAGTCATATGCTTGTCTCCTTCACTTACTCGACAAAGTTATCGCAGAATTCCGGATGAGAATCAAGGAAAGCTGCAACTCGTTCACGGAGAATGTTGTCATTCATCTTACAAATATTTGCTTTAGTGCATAGAAGCTTCTCTTTCTTTGCTTTTTCTCGCTGTGCATATTTAAGAATTCTCTGCAAAGCGCTCAAGTCAGCAATAGACCAAGTACTCATATCATTACCAAACTGCATCTTTGCTTTAGTGAGAAGAGTAGTGCGTTCCGCATTCCAAATATCTACATATTCATCACCCACCATCTTCATGAATGTCGCTTCTATCTTATTGCAATCCGTCAAAATGCTACAGTCCATATTTTTTAAATCATTAATTGCTATGATCACAGCGGTATCGATCGTCTGATTTTTTCTTTGAACATCCAGCAGTGTCGCAAAGGACTTTTGAAGTTCCTTGGGAACAATCCACAAAAGTGGAACCTCATACACCGAGCTCCATTCGCGAATAGTATCAACACCAGCGATAGAACGCCAAGTTTCTTGAAGATTCACCTTATTTCTTGCGAAACTAATATGACCAATCTGCGCATTAAGTTCCTTTTCAAATACTGTTAATGTCGTATCACAAGACATATCCTTCAAGCCCATGTACACAGATGCAAGTTCATCTTTTGTGCAATCAATTTGCTTGGCGGAAAGAATGTCACTAAGTACTGATTTTCCATCGATAAGAAAATCCTTTGCAAACACACCATACTGCGACAGAATAGCAATATCACGCTGACGTTCTTCAGTAGTCATATTTACTGCCTCACCACGCGAAATTTTATACAAGCTCCGCAGCGCGGGGAGCCACAGAGGTCGAATTTGCTCGATTGCT
Organism: uncultured Christensenellaceae bacterium; assembly: GCA_964391805.1. Classification (GTDB taxonomy): domain Bacteria; phylum Bacillota; class Clostridia; order Christensenellales; family CAG-1252; genus RUG14300. The sequence goes on from CAYMNK010000018.1 coordinate 6,180, forward strand.
GTCAATGGAATACGCAAATATTTAAACTGATTGGCAAGATCTCTTTGTGCTGTTTCTAAATTATGATATACAATACCCTGGACAGAGCCAATCACCTCAAGATGCGCATACTCTCCTGCTATGTCTGCCAGTTTTTCTGCAACTTGTTTTTCTGTCCATGTATAAATAGCGCCTTGCATAACAGAATGAATCTTGTCACTAAGTTCTTCCGGCTGAATAGCAAGTTTCGTTGCAATTTTCTGTAGGTCGGGAGAGATGCCAAATAAGAATCTGCGAAAAGCAATCGCCATAGTGTTCTTATCTTGGAATGATTTTCCCAAAATTAATCTTATTTTTCCCTTACCTTGCATAAGCTGAAGGACATTACTCATGGCACCATCAACATCTCCTTCTTGGGTAATAAATATTTGAATATTATCAATGACTTTCAATCCGGTATTGCGCAAATCTTCAGTCAACCATATATCCTTAGGCAAATATTTCAATACCCAAAATGGCGCGCCACTCTTTGTAATAGCCTCTCGAGTATTGTGATAACCAGTAGTCTGTTCTGCAAGTTGTGCAACCGTAAGGTTGAATATCTTCTCAAGATATTCGCTGAAATTCTGCCATGTAATAGATCCTGCAGAAAGATAATCAGTGGTCATTCTTCCTTTACACATAGTAGAAATCATTCTCCCAATCGTGGTTTCAGTCAGAACATGAGTAGATTGAGCGCTATCCGTCCATGTGTATTTGTTATTCTTATAGCATGAGAAGACATACCCCAAAAGAACACCACATGCAATAGTGTCATAGTATCCAAATGGTGCTTGTTGCAGTTTTATCCATAGATCGTTGAGATTAACCTTATGACCTGACTCCATCTCCGTCTTAATCAGCGAAGCTAAAGCAGAAACACTATCAGCTGCCTTACAACCAGTCGCAGCTGCCATTTCTGTTATTGTGGAGAGCTGTAATAGTCCCGCATTTTGCAGAGGATTAATGATGTTTTTTAACTGGCTATTGGATCCATTTCGCTGGATACCAGCAATAGGAGCACCATCATTACAAGGCTTGTATGCGGTATTTGTTACAACTATATTTTCAGGTGCATACTTAAATACTGCATCTAAAACATTTGCACGAATGGTCTTTCGTAATTGTGCCATACCATACTGATTACTAAAGATATGATTGCAATTGTACGCAGTAATTTTGCTTCCGCTAACTGCACTACCAACCCAAACCGAGATAATATGAGCGGCTTCATTTTTATACTGATTTGCAGCCCCAGTTTGGCCAGAATTACTTGCCATTTCCTGCTTCGTGATAGCAGTAACCCATTTCTTACGCATTTCATCTGTAAGTGGTTCTTTAATTAACGCAATAACGAGGCGAGGCTCATTTGTATTGATAGCCATTTGCTGCAAAGTGGTCTGAATAGAAACAGCTTGTGCATCACTCTGGACTGCGACCATAAGCAACCCGAGTTTGTAAGAAAATCTCTCTAATTCTTTCGTGATCTCTGATAGCCGCGTTTTAAGTGATTGGTTTTCCGCGCAGCAAACGGCAATTTTTAAGCGCTTATTTGTAGCATCGTTTTCATCCGAAGCTTGTTTTTCAAAGGCCTGGGCGAAATCACCGTCTTTTGAAAACATCTTATAGCGACTGTACGTCCTCTCGTTTTCAGCCAATTTTACAGAGAAATCATCACTATTGGTCCCCTTGAATGGCAACTGAAGGCGGATGTTATCATGATTATCCTTATCAAGAATCAAAATCTTACTATCTTGCATTGTCAGAAGTAAATCGTGAATTGTATTCTTCGTCATAACGCCTGCAAGACAGGTGGATAAACATTCCTCTGTAGCTGCGATTCCATCTTTAGTTCTTCTACCACTGTAAATACCTTTTGTAGAAGACATCAATGCCATCAATAACATGGCAGTTTTGAATACACGAAAAGCATTTTCGTCGCTACAAACCAAATGTTTGCTTTCTTCATAATGACGGATGTATTCGGCAGCTTTCGTATCCTTATCTGAAAAATCACTTTCACGGGTAAAGAAATAGTCCCAAAGCCATTCAGGAGTAAGCCAACAAGCCTGATCATCTGGACCAAATTTGTGTATATATCCAACAAATCCATGATCGGAGGATGACTGATCCTTCATAAAGCGAAACATTGTACGTTGGGATGCAGCATAGTTTTCGGCAACGCGAGACAGCAGTTTAATTGTCATCGGATGCATAGGACATAAATGCTCTATTTGTTCACTAATTTTATCATCCAATCCGGACATATCTGGCAAAAAAGGTTGGATGTTTTTAAGAACCGATTTCCTTTCTTCACGCCAGTGTTCAATCATGCCGTTACGGATATTGATAGATCCTGCAATTAAATCAAATGCGGCTTCTGTACTGATATGGAACTCAACTTGATGAAAGCGGTGCGTAATCAACTGATAGCGCTCGGGCGTAATGCGCTCAACCATTTCGCTTGTACGATGAACAATAAATAACATAAAGAAGGGCTTCACCTTACAAAATTCGGATAGTTGTTGGAGCAGTGTCTGATCGTCACTATTAGCAACATATTCAGTAAATTCATCCCAAATGAAAAAGATACCAGACTTTGACAAGTTATTATTTTCAATAACTGTGGAGATCCATTTTTTGAATGTATCCAAGCTATCAACAAGTCCCCAGTTAAACCGACGAATAACAGCGGCAGTTCTTTGAAGCGCAGTTAGATCACCTTCGTCAATTGCTTCTTGCAACTCCTCAATATTGGCGTAGTCGTCCCCCAATTCGGTGTTCTCCAGAATATACTTCCAGTTATGTACAGGACTGTGAATCTGTTGACGAACTGCATCAGCCAATGATTTCTCACCATAATCAGCACTATCACCATATTTAGCTGCAAGAGCATCACGAATAGCCTTTTCTGCCTCCATTAACATAGCGTTACCGTCGCGAATACCCGTGCAACCTGTTTTCCAAATAACAAGATAGTCCCCGCCCCTATTACGGCATTTCATAAAACGATTGCGATAAGATGCAAGACGACTATTAGAAGATAGGAAGGTATCAACAACTTCCGGTTTTTCTTCCATTAGATGCTTAATCAAAATGGCAGCGTAACTCTTACCCGTACCGTAAGTACCTTCAATCCAAAAGGAACGACGGAGATCTGGACCTTCGTTATTCAAAGATTGGCAAAGCACCTCCATCATTTTATCCATATCATCACCAACTATGTATTCACGCCATAAGTTCGTATTACGACTATCTGCATCAATATCAACAACTGATTCAAATGTGGGACTTATTTCAATATAGTCATCATATCTCTTGTTTAGCATATCTCTATCCTCCTATTAATCTTCCTGTGCAAGATCAAGAATGTCAACACTGGAGTAATCTTTTAAAATGATGTTATCCAAGTTCGCAACAAAAGAAACGCGGATAAACTGTGGATAAGTAACTGCTAATCCTTGCACCTGTTCTCGAAAAGCTTTCGGTTCAATACCATAAATATCGTGCGGAGACATCCCCTTAGATTCAGGATTGTTATGCGCGTTAATCAACTCCGTGAATGAGAATGTGCGACGTCCAGTATGCTCTGCGTAAAGGTAGAGGGCGTACAAAAGTGCAATAGCATGTGGGTAAGTCCAGCCTTCGCGCAAATAAGAATAGGTGTTTTTTGTCATCTCAAACGGGATTCCCTGCTTTAATGCAGATCCAATAGGAGACTGACGAAAGGTTTCTGTCAGTGCAGTAATTGCATTTTCTCGATTTGATTTTGAATATGCTTCTCCAATCATTACAACGAGATCACCCTTTTCGTAGTTTACACCTACTTCAACATTCAAACAATACCATTTTGTTATAACTGAATTATAAGCAAGATTCGCCCAAATAATTGCCCACGTTAAAGGATTGTAAGGATTAAATACGGCATCACCCGATTCGGTCACTGTACGCATCTTTTCAAAAAGTGAAGTATAGGATAAACTTCGGTCTTTATTCGCAACAATAAACCCTGACTCCTTCAACCAAACTTTCAACGCATCATATTGGCGAGTACCCAATACATATTGCTTAAAACAGTCTATTCCGTCATTCATAAAATGTTCCAGCCAAGGCTGTCTCAGTCCAAAGTGTTGATACGGGTTCATTCCCTTCATATCCATAGTATTTCCTCCTCCAGTTGTGCTCAGCGATTTTGCTATTAAACAGCTTTTCTCAGAATATGTTAAGCAGTTTGAGCAGTGAATACACAACGCTTCTCTAATTAAAATTTTTCCGTTGGGTTGAATTATAAATGCCCCAACTGGGCATTGTACGACACAAGCTTTACACCCTTTGCAATAGGCCACCTTGTTAGCAACACCACGAAGGTGACTAATAACATATCGGTTCATTTTTGCAAATCGTCGATACGATACAGATACACCACTATCATCGGTGACTATACTAAATTCATAATTTACTCCATCAATTTTTTGAACACCGCTATTGCCATCCTGCTCAATAATCGTTCCAAGTAAAGGAGCGACATCTTTCCATTCTTGACAAGGGCCATTAATGCTCAATGTAATTGTGTCATTATGTATCTGTTCACTAACGCGGTTACCTCCATTGGGTAATCCTCTGCCACCCATTCGTGCTTTCCAGCCTCCGCCCTCAATATATTTGATGACCTCGGATTCAACTTTAGTATTCCTTGCATATCGCTCTACTCGATCCAATAAAGGGCACATCTCATCGTTATAATAAAAATTGGCAATACCATCCCACCAATCAGAGGATAGAGGACAAACCATGCACCCGACTCTAAACAAGCCCAATCTATATGCTCGGTTTAACAAAATATCTGCATGTAAGATATAGCAATACAACTCCGCTGTATTCCACTTATGAATGGGGCTTATGTTAATCTGGCTAATATTTTTTGCACCAATACTGACTTCTTCATATTTTGCACGTCTGGCGCTTTCCTCTGCTCTAACCCCATCAAAGACTACAGCTTTTGCGTTATAGTTTCCGGTAATCTCTCGCAGTTTTAGAATGGTTGGCACAGATTTATGTACTGCACAGCACCAACGCATTCTACGTCCAGGCGGTCCGAATTCATCCCAGCTCTCAGTGGGATCGAGATGGCTCTTAGCTTCTTCAAATCGCAACTGTGGCCATCTCTTTTTCGATTCAGCAACAGCCTGTAGAGTGTCAGATAATTCCATACCCGTGTTACTAAATACAGCATAGAAATCTCCCGGCGCTAATGCTTTAGATACCAAGTCTAATAAAACGAGAGAGTCTTTACCACCAGAAAAGGCGCAAATAAACGAATAACCAAGCAACATATATTTTGTGTGCTGTTCTTGAATGAAACTAATAGCCTTTTGCTCCAATCCGACCATCAATTTGCGATTTACTTCATATAAACGCTCAATATCAATCGGTTTTAGTTGTAAACGTTCTGTCGTCAGCCGTTTTATTGTTGGTCTTGTATAAAATGCCCCACCTTGAGCCTCAGCAACAATTACACCATTCATAACATAGCGACGAACGCCCTCCGCCCACAGTAACGGTGCCTTTGTATTTTTTGGATAATCCCAGTAATCGTCCATTCCAAAGAAATCAAGTTCTTCATGAAATACTGGGCGAATTTCTTTTTGTATTTTGGCATCAATCGTCAAACGGAAGATGCCATATTCATTTGTCCACTCATAGCCGTACATAACTATATACACCTTCTATTAAATTTTTATTACCACCTGATTACCAGCAGCATTCCACGCAAAGCGTCTATCATCCTTCAGAGCCTTTGGCATGTTCAAATACAGCTCATTGCCATGAAGTATACCACTGCAAGCCAATAATAATCGCAATTCTTCTGCATCAAAAACTCTACACTCATTATTTTGTTCTAATAGATACGAGACGACCACATCTCCAAAGTTTTGAATAGGACTGTCATTCGCCACAAGCATGGTGTGCAACGTATCCAGTGCCTGACCGTCCAAGGCCTGAATGGTTCGTGCGCCAAGTTCCTTGTTGAAAAATCGAAGCACACTTTGTAGTAGCAGTGGCGTCCACGGATGATTACCATATACTGCGGGCAATCTGTCAAACCAAATCGACGGAATATTTCGCAGAATTATATGGTCACCAACATCATCAAAGAGAATATCTAATGATTTCTTAACGGCTATTTTCCAATCTTCATCAATACGCAACGCTTCTACTGTTACTATTATATCGCAATCGTAAAAGAAAAAGATCGGCTCCGTTAACATCCGCATTTGATTACGCAAATTACTGGTAGCTATACCAACATTTTCAAGATATTCAACCAATCCATTAAAACTGAATACACCACCTTGATCCGTTGCATATTTCTTGCATAACTCTAAATTGGAATCAATTTCTTTATCTGTACGCGAAATGTGCATTTTTCCGTGAAATACATAAGTTTTTTCATGATAATGAACTTTTTCAAAGAGGTGTTGTGCAATATCATACACTGCACGTTCTTCGCTCATATCATTATCGTTGAGAAACATGCTCATCTCCGTTCGGGCGTATTCGAAAAGTTGCGTACTTGATATATATCCATTGTTCTTCAGCATCAGTTTTTCAATAATTTTTTCCAACGCATCCGCACCATTTTCCCAGTCGACAAATGCTTCTTCGTGGATTAGTACACCCTTGATATCAATGATCTTAGTAGATTGCGATACCATCCGCTTAGTTAGAACCATCGAGATCTTTAGAGTATCCTTTAAAACACCATAAGTCATTCCGTCCAGGTCAGCATTGAGAATAATCTGTTCCATATTAGATAAAATGATTCTTTCATTTTCAATAAGTTGTAGTTTTGGACTATATTCTTCGTTAGTAGATGTTTGCATAGTGGATGTTGTTCCATTTGTAACACAAATTGGAATTCCAGTAGCATTCTTTTCTTCTATTTCGTCAAGTGTGCTCCTCTTTCTATAATTGATTTCAACATTTTCATAGTCCACATTGCATAGATCAAGAATAAATTTAATTTTTGAAGCAATACCATTTGCACTGATATTAGTTTCTAACATTAGATTTGTTCCCGGAATAGACTTGGGCGCTATCATGAAATCGTAATCTGTCTCTAACGCAAGCTCTATCCGTTCATTTTTTTTCGAAAATGACATACCGGATTTCAATAAATGGGGATAATCTTCATAAATACTTGCAAAAAAAGCGACATAGAGATCAGTCCATGTGTTTCCGAAGTCCTTTTCTTCTCCAAAATAGCTAAAAGAAAACGGCTTAGTATAAGCAAGATCAAAGCTTTTATTGAAATCAATTACATATGAAGCTGTATTAGATGTTTTCTTATCAATTGTTCCTTTATCAACTATACAATGATCAACAATTTCATTTGAAAAAGCATATCCATTTTTAATAGGCTTCGACCAGCTTGCATTATCAAGTATTTTCGCAAGAACAGCTAAGCGAGCATTATGACCAATCTCTTCACTCAAAACCCCAATGGATGTTTCTGAATTAGAAGCCCTAAGTATAGAATAAACTCGCTTATAGATATCAGAATATTGATGAAAAAGTTGTTCATCTTGTTGTGTACGTACCATCTGTTCGCTTGATACAATTTGCATAGCATTTTTAGTTCTTTCAGCACCCTTATTTGTCTCTTTTATTCGGTGAAAATGCCCGCTTTTAATGTATCGATAATAGTATCTACAAGCCATCAATATTCTAATATACTGCTGTTTATGAGAATATCTAAAAAATCTGTCTCGTTCAATGGTAAGATATACTTTTTTTATCGTTTCAAAATCTGTTGTTTGAAATAAAGGCTTATTCAAGATATTTAATTTTATGCAATACTTTTCTATCTCGGAATAACAAGTCAGATACTCAGAAAAATGAAAGGCTTCAGCTTCTTTTGATAGATATAGAACAAAATCGTCAATGACTGTTTTATCTTCTTCAATCGTTTTTTTAGCCTTCATCAATATTCTTTGATACTCTACGCGATCTTCGCGATAAATTCTTACTGCTTCTTCAAATAGTTTTGTTGCCGGTTTAAATATTGTTATTCCACAATAAGCAGACTCCATACTGTGCATCTGCAATGAAACACCGTTCTGATTGCGATATGTTTGATCAATTTCCATTCCTTGATTAATTGCCATTTTTCTTAAATCCGATGAAACTTTCTTAACAGCATCCACACGAAAAATCAAACCATTTTTCGTTGCAATGACAGCGTCCAATAAAATCACCGCTTCAGACATATTCCAAGTTTGTTCTACATTTTTCATGTGTATTCCTCGTTCTTTTTAAAAATACTGATTCCATGAAACTTCTACAATAGTTCATTTATTACAATTTACGGCAACTGCAAATACTTTGAAGAAAAAAGTATTTACCATTCGCATAATTACAATAATGTTTGCTTCGTAAATAATTATTTATCAATTAATGAAGTTAGGATAAAAATATTATACACTAACTATTGGTTAGTTGTAAAGTATTTTCTAACCAATAGTTATATACTTTCTATATGGAATACAGGATCATAAAAGAAAGATTAAGTGCTGAAATCACTAATAGCGGATTAACAACTATCGAGATTGCGAAGTTGATTGGGGTGTCACCCGAAATGGTGACACAATATCGTACTACTAAAAAATTACCTAAGCTTGATACGTTTGCAAAGATATGTAAAAGTCTTGATTTGGATGCTAATTATATTTTGGGATTGACAGATGAATAAATAGTTGGATAAAAATGAGTGAGAGTCGAAAGACTCTTTTTTATTTCCGTGATTATTGTTTTTGAATAGTAGTATCGTCCGTAAGATACCAAGTCGACTTCTCGTTACCGGCCAAGATACTGCTCAATTACACCTCACACGGATACACACTTTCACTTGCTCAATATGACGGGACGGAATCGGTATGACAAAGAGAGGGCGATTCATTAATAATCGCCCTCGTGAAATGTATAATATTTGTTTTTTTAAATGAAGAAATCCTTCTACTATAAAGATTTTTATTAGCGGTTATCGTCGTCAACGATGGAGTTCCAGCCACCTGAAGCACCTTTTTTGTTCATACAACACTTCTTATACTTCTTGCCCGATCCGCACGGACAGGGATCGTTTGGCCCTATCTTAGGTCCGTTCTTCTTAATCGGTTGAGCACCAACTCGTTTATAATAAACCGTCTTTTTGTTCTTATTGGATAAACGGTCAAAGATGCTCTCTTCCTTGCGACCAAACAAATCGTCGGGATCATCCTTGAGTACGTGAATGACAACATCCTCGTGGATAAGTTCAATCATCTCGTCAAACAGTTGAAAACCTTCCGATTGATAGCAAGTAATAGGATTTTGTTGTCCTAATGATCTAAGACCTATACCCACACGTAGGCGCTCCATATTATCGATATGGTCGAACCAATGTTTATCGGTATAATTCAAAAGAAGTGCAGTCTCAAAGTTGCCAAAGGTGTTTGACGGCTTTGCCTTACGCCGACAAAGGTTACCAACGAAACGATTATATACGTCTATCCGTTCTAAATAGATTTTTTCGAGAGAGTCCTTGATTGCTTCGGTTGCTTCGGCATTTTCTAACGAATTTTTGCCCTCGGGTAGATAGGTTCTCACAGTTTCGACATCTAAAATTTGCTTGGTTCTGTCTACACTCGCTAAGAATAATTGTCCCAGTCTCTTATTAAGGAACTTATAATCCCACTCGTCAATCGGTTGTCTTCTATCGATATAATCCTTGACTTCGTCCATGATAAAGCCTTCGATGAGACCGATATTATACCTTACTGCCTTTTTATTGAATAAATCAACCACCTTATCGATAACGGCATCGATAACGGTATCGATATTCATACTCGATGCAAGTTCGGCGTCTATCAATGTGATTTCCTCGTCGATATCGGGAACGATACGTTCACGAAGGTTTGCGTTAATTTCCTCGAAATTCCAGTCATTAAGGTCAATTCCAAAATCGATATTTTCGGCAACGACGCCTGCTACGACTTCGGGTAACATCTTAAGTATATGGTCGTGCGCGGATTTATACCCCGCCTTGCGATTCTTGTCGATAATTTCGAGGAAAATCGGTTCGACACGAGCATATGCGGAGTCGACCAACGAATCTCTTACCGTATTCGATACATTTGCTCTTGTAAAGTAGGATGAAATTAAGTTCGGTTCGGTATCCGAAGGTAATAACGATGAAGTCAAATCACGATTGATTTTTTCGATATTCCATTCATAATACGGCTTATTCTGTAATTCGAAGGTGTACGCTACAACCGCTCTAATAAGTTGGGCTATCTCGGCACTCGCTCTATCGTCTAAAATGGAATCGTCGTCTCTGTGGCTTCTGTATACGCCGATAACTCTATCGGTCGCATCCGCTACACACGCTTCAAGCGCCGATTTTTCGACAAATCCTTCATATTCATTGATCGTTTCGCCTTTCAATAGACGTTCCGCTACGGACATCGCACTTGAGTGGATTCTCTCATTCTCATATGATTTTCTCTCGTCAAGAAGTCCGCTTACAAGAGATAGCGACTGTGCCACTCTAAAGCCGTCGGCATTGATTTCTCTAAGTCTATCCGCACAATCGACGGGCAATAATTCGGATATGGTATCCACTATCTCGGATACGTCCTTACCCGAATCGTTAAGTTTCATGAGCATATATTCTAAAATATGCATATTGAAAGACTTAACCAATGCATCGATCTCATTTCTCAACACATTATATACTATGTCAGTCTTTTCATCGACAGACAACCCGATCTGATCTTCGTTAATGAAGACACAAGTCGATGATAATTCCTTAGGCAAAAGCCTCGTCCTAAGCATGTCGTTATAGGTCTTATTCGATTGCTTGGGCGAAATATTACAAAGTTCTACTCTAATGATATCCTTGTCGCATCTGCTCGATATTCCCTTGAATAATAGAATATACGCTTCAACTGTGGTGCTCTTGATTCTCGAGATATACTCGGTGGAATCGAAGCTATCTAAGTCTTCCTTGGATATAAGGGTACTTGCCAAATTCTCATCCGCTTTTTGAAGACAGTTAAAGCCCAAAACTTCGGATAGTCTGTAGTAATCCCATTTAGCGGGTGATTCGTTCACGTCGGCACGAGTTGAAAGCAAAGACTTGACATACCCTTTGAGCGTGTCATACTTTTCTTTAAGTCTGTTGAGAACCGCATCGGCATTATTGCCCAAACGATCGCGATATATCTTCTCAATTCTTTCGGTCGCTAATACTGCAAAATGATCGAGAAGCATTCCGCCAAGCATACCCCTGTTAATCAATCCGCTTATCGGCGTCTGTCCGCTACTTGACTTGACGAAAAGTGCGGAACAAAAATCTTTATCCACCTTCTTAAAATCCCATTCGATGGGGTTTTGGGGTAAACGGCTAATGAATAATTCAACCATTCTATCCAATATTTTGGCGGATAACTCCTTGTCGGCATTGCGTTTTTGTTTATTCAACTCGTCACCGATAAGTTCGACAAGATTATCTGGTTCAACGTCTATGTCTTGATTGGTCAGTACGATATGATGATCGGCATCGAGGTGTTCGTTAATTAACGAGGTGTATTTAACCTCGTCCAAGCCGTGCTTTAAATATCCGTATCTGACGGTATGGACGGCATATGCTTCGAGTATTTGCTCGTCATACAACGAGAAAACTTCGGATAATACAACGCATAGTTTGTTATTGATAACTTCTGCAATTTCGTCGGCACTAACCTTATTTTGTTCGACCAAGTCTCGAGCATCGGATAATTTAAATAAATCCTCGACATCGAGATTGTTGGGCAAATGACTACAAACAATGGAATTAAGTTTTGCATATTCCCATTGCTCTATCGGCTTGGAGAAGTCGATACTTAACTCCACCGCATCCTTATACATATCCGCATCGAGCAAATCGAGTAATTCGTTACGGCGCTTATTGTAGTATTTGACGGCACGCTCGGTGAGTTCGTCAACGAGTTTATCCATATTTACGCCGTCAAAGTCTTCGGACGCTATGACGGGTTTATATTCGTATTGGTGGAAGTCCTCACGCTGTAAAAGTTGCGCTAATAGATACTTATTACAGTTTTCGATATTGATATTCGCCTTATTACACGATAAATCGAAGGCGCTCAATTCAAATGCGATTCTTTCCCTTAATATCTCGTAAACCTCTTGGTAATAGGTCTTATCGTATAACATCTTACGCCTGTCGGTATAAATAATCTCTCTTTGCTTATTCATAACATCGTCGTAAGACAACACGTTTTTTCTGACAGAATAGTTTCTCGATTCGATGCGCTGTTGGGCATCCTCTATCCTGTTGGTTATCATCTTCATAGAGATGGGCATATCGTCGGGCAACGCTAATGTGGAAGCAATCGACGTCAATCTATCACCTGCGAAAATTCTAACAAGGTCATCCTCGAAAGATATATAAAATACCGAACTACCTACATCGCCTTGACGACCTGAACGACCTCTCAACTGATTATCGATACGTCTCGATTCATGTCTTTCGGTACCTATTATTCTGAGTCCGCCTGCCGATAAAACCTCTTCTTTTTCTCTATCGGTTTGCTCTTGAAATCTCGCCTTTTCGGCTAAATAGATTTCTCTAACCTTCATTACGTCCTCGGAGCTATCCTTGATGAGTGAAGTCGCTTCGGCTATAACGCGCTCGGAATACTTACACTTGGCAAGATACTGTTTTGCCATAAACTCCGGGTTACCGCCTAAACGAATATCGGTACCACGACCTGCCATATTGGTGGCAATGGTGACGGCGCCCTTCTTACCGGCTTGAGCAATGATTTCGGCTTCCTTCTCGTGGTTTTTGGCGTTTAAAACATTGTGAGGAATGCGCTCTCTAACGAGCATATTCGATAACTCCTCACTCTTTTCGACACTGACGGTACCTACCAATACGGGCTGTCCCGCCTCGTGACAACGCTTGATATCTTCTACTACCGCCTTAAGCTTGGCGACACGCGTTTTGTATATACGGTCGTTTTCATCAACCCTTCTTATGGGCTTATTGGTCGGAATGACGACTATATCCAATCCGTATATGTTTTTGAATTCCTCTTCTTCGGTTTTAGCAGTACCAGTCATACCGCTAATCTTCTTATACAAACGGAATAAATTCTGATACGTTATGGTAGCAATAACTTGATTCTCGTCCCTTATATGGAGATTTTCCTTGGCTTCGATAGCTGTATGCAAGCCATCGTTAAAACGTCTACCGATCTGTAAACGTCCGGTAAATTCGTCGACTATGATTACTTGTCCGTCCTTGACTACATAGTCACGGTCCCTTTTCATGAGGAAGTTAGCCTTAATTGCAAGTCTTATATAGCGGTATAGGTCCATATTTTCGTAATCGCCTATATTGTCGACCTTGAAGTGTCTTTCCGCTTTTTCCATACCCTGATCGGTCAGGACTATTTTTTTATCCTCTTCGTTTATTTCGAAGTCGCCCATGCGTTCGGCTTCGTTTTCGGCATCGGGATCGGGTGCCTTGAGAAATTTGGCGAATCTGTTAGCCTCGTAAAAGTCCTCTGCGGATTTTTTATTTTTACCCGAAATAATTAACGGCGTTCTCGCTTCGTCAATAAGTACTGAGTCAACCTCGTCGATGATTACATAGTTCAATTCTCTTTGAACCATAGCCGGGGCATAGCGCACTTGATTGTCTCTTAAGTAGTCAAAACCGAAAGCACTATTAGTTCCGTAAGTAATATCGCACCTATATGCTTCTCTCTTCTCTTCCGGATCTTGTTGGTTAGTGATAACGCCGATGGTAAGACCCAAAAATTTGAATATCTGTCCCATCCATTCGGCGTCACGCTTGGCAAGATAATCGTTGACGGTGACGATATGCACGCCCTTACTCGTCAAAGCGTTGAGGTAGGCGGGCAAGGTTTCGACCAAGGTCTTACCTTCACCTGTACACATCTCGGCAATTCTACCTTGATGCAAAGCAATTCCGCCCAATATCTGTACGTGGAAGTGTCTAAGTCCTATTACCCTCGTACTTGCCTCTCTGACACACGCAAAAGCATCGGGAAGAATGTCGTCTAACGTCTCCCCTTTTGATAGCCTTATTTTGAACTCCTTGGTACAATTACATAATTCCTTATCGGTCATGCCGGCATAAAGATCGGCAAGTGCCTCTACCTTTGTGGCTATGACTTCAATCTTCTTAATTTGTCTATCGTTATCCGAACCGAATAATTTGCCGAATAAACCCATTATCTAACTTTCTCCTTACTCCCCGTCCTCTAATAATTCATCGGGATAACTTTGTAATTCCTGAACGCTCTCGTTAACGTCCATAACTGTGATTTTGAATGATAAAACCTTTTTCACCGTTTTATATTTGATGGTGTCTATCATTTCGTCAAAGAACTTCATGCCCTCGATTTGGTATGCCGTTACAGGATTGACTTGTCCTAACGCTTTAAGTCCAACACAACTACGTAGATTATCCATATTATCCATTTGCTCGATCCACTCGGAATCGATGACCTTGAGCATAATCGTCTTTTCTATGTTAGTAGAAGGAATACCTTTATCGTCTATCGCCTTCATCTTAGCATTGTAATGCTCTATGGTTGCACGCAAAACTTCGTCGATAATTCTATCGATGCTCATTTCGGCAGAAAGACCTATGGTTACCACTTGTTCCCCGTCAAGGAATAGTTTTTCGTCCAAAGACGCATTGAGCGCTTCATAATCCCAATAGCGGTAATCGTATCGAAAATCCACTTCGTTTTGAACGATTTCGCTGACATAATCGGTAAAATATCCGACAATCTTATCGTGAACGCTGTTTTCGGTCATCAATCTACGTCTTTCACCATAAATGCTGATTCTTTGCTTATTCAAAACGTCGTCATAGGACAATACGTTTTTTCTAATAGAATAATTACGTTGTTCGAGATCTGTCTGAGCGGTTTTTATTTTACCGTAAACATATTTATTTTGCAATAGCGTATCGGGTTCGAGACTATTCTCTTCGGCATATTTGTCAAAATCCTTTTTAAAAGGTATTCTCAACAAATCGTCTTCAAACGACAAGTAATATACCGAACTGCCTACGTCGCCTTGACGTCCCGAACGACCTCTAAATTGGTTATCGATACGTCTATTTTCGTTCTTCTCGGTTCCTATTACTCTCAAACCGCCTACGGCTATAACTTCCTCCCTTTCGCGTTGAAGTTCGCCCGCTATACTCATACGTTTTTCGTCATATTTACGACAAATCTCTTCCATTTCGGGTGTTAATTCGTTGTGAGCGGTATGCAATGCTTTATCTATCAACTCAGGCTCGTAACCGTCGTTTTCAAGCGATTTTACCGCATAAAAGCCTGCGTTACCGCCTAAAATGATGTCAGTACCACGACCTGCCATATTGGTAGCTACAGTAACAGAACCTTTTCTACCAGCTTGAGCGATTATCAAGGCTTCTTCTCTATGATTCTTAGCATTTAATAATAAATGTTGTACACCTTTTTCGGTGAGTATTGCCGACAATTCTTCACTTTTTGCAACGGTGGGCGTACCTACCAATACCGGTTGTCCCTTGGCGTGAGCGTCTATTATATCGGCTACAATCGCTTCCAATTTCGCGTCATATGAAGGATATACTCTATCATCTTCGTCTATTCTTACAACCTCTTTATTGGGAGGAATGCAGACGACATCTACTCCGTAAATCTCCAAAAATTCCTGCTCTTCTATCTTTGCAGTACCGGTCATACCGCTGAGCTTGTCATAGAGCCTAAAATAATTCTGGAAGGTAACCGATGCATATGTTTTACTTTCACCCTGTATTTCTACGCCCTCTTTGGCTTCGATAGCTTGGTGCAAACCTTCGGTATAACGTCTACCGAACATAATTCTACCGGTAAATTCGTCGACAATAAGTACTTCACCGTCTATGACGACATAGTTCTTATCCCTCGTCATCAAATAGTTAGCTTTGATTGCAAAGCGGATATGTTTATATAACTCTATTTCGTCCGAAATGTTTTCGACATCGAAATATTTATTTGCCTTTTCCGCACCAGCAGTCGTCAAGGAAATGGTGTCGCGTTCTTCGTCAACTGTGAAGTCTCCGTCACCTTCCTCGTAATTCATGCGTTCGTTCTCATCGGGACAATGGGTGGATGCGGTAAGTGATTTTGCAAAAGCATCTGCCTTGATATACATATCGATCGGAGTTACTGCCTGTCCCGCTATAATCAACGGCGTCTTGGCTTCATCGATAAGAACGGAGTCGACTTCGTCTACTATAGCGTAATACAAGTCGCGCTGGCACACCTTACTCAATGAATCTTGCATATTATCACGCAAATAGTCGAAACCGAATTCGTTATTGGTTCCGTAAGTGATATCACACATGTATGCCGATTTCTTCTCGTCGTACGGTTGGAAACTTCTAATCAAACCTACCGTCAAGCCTAAGAATCTATATACACCGCCCATCCAGCCGGCATCTCTGTCTGCAAGATATTCGTTAACGGTTACGATGTGAACGCCTTTGCCCGATAAAGCATTAAGGTATGCAGGGAGTGTCTCTACTACCGTTTTGCCTTCACCTGTCAGCATCTCGGCAATTCTGCCTTGATGTAAAGCAATTCCGCCCATGATCTGAACCTTGTACAGGGTAAAACCTAATACCCTCTTAACGGCTTCGCTAACTACCGCATATGCCTCTACTAAGATGTCATCAAGAGTTTCGCCTTGAGCTAATCTTTCTTTAAACACTGCCGTACAAGCGCACAATTCGTCGTCCGTTTTTTTGGCATAATCCGATGACAATGCAAGCACTTTATCGGCAGTCGCAGACAACTTTTTGAGTTGTTTATCGTTTCCGGATGAAAATAATTTATCTAAAAATCCCACTTTCTATACTCTCCAATAAAAGATTCAGGATATTATACATCCTGAACCTTAATTAATTATTAAAGCTTAGGTTTGAAAGAATCCTTCAAGCCTACTACCATATTAAATACAAGCGCATCTTCGGTCGAGCCTTTTGCCGTCATATAGTATCCGGTACGCATAAATTGATAGTGCGTATAAGGCTTAGTCGACTTAAGAGATGCTTCCGCTTTACCGATATAAACTTTTTTGGTATCCTTCTGTAAGCGGAGAGAAAAATCTCTACCGTCGTCCAAATCGTCCAATAAATAATCGTATTCGTTAAGCGTTACGTCTAATGCCGTGGTTGCATCTACCCAATGAATGGTTCCCTTAACCTTGATACCTGCGTTAACTCCGCCTTGCTTACTGTCCTCTATAATGTCGGCGTGGACTACTAATTCGCCGTTTTCCGTTCCGTGAGAAACATATTTGATAATGTATGCACCGACCAATCTAACCATTCCGTCGGGTTTTAAACGGAAATATTTGGGCGGAGGATTGTCCGAAAAGTCATCTGCATCTATATACAATGTATTGGAAAACGATACTTCTCTTACGCCCGATTCGGGATCACAGGGGTTATTGGAAACGGTTACAGTTTCGCTACCCGAATAGTTATCAAGAACGACCTTGATAGGATTCTTGACTACCATTGCTCTATTAGCGTTTTGATTGAGATAATCTCTAACGCAATGCTCCAAAAAAGCAGACTCAACTACGCTATTACTCTTAGCTACGCCGATCTTAGCGCAAAATTCTCTCAATGCAGGTGCAGGGTATCCTCTTTCTCTCATACCGCTGATTGTGGGCATTCTCGGATCGTCCCATCCGTCTACAACGCCCTCCTCAACAAGCTTTTTGAGATATCTCTTACTCATAATTGTACGGGTGAGATTAAGTCTTGCAAACTCGATTTGCTGAGGTCCGTTGACGAATCCGCATTTCTCAACAAACCAGTTGTAAAGCGGACGGTGGTCCTCGAATTCAAGAGTGCAAATAGAATGAGTAATACCCTCAATTGCATCAGAAATGGGGTGTGCAAAATCGTACATAGGATAAATGCACCACTTATCACCTGTTTGATGATGATGCGCTCTCAATACACGATACATGATAGGATCACGCATATTAATATTGGGACTTGCCATATCTATTTTAGCACGAAGAGTTTTACTTCCGTCGGAATATAAGCCTGCCTTCATGTTATAGAAAAGCTCGAGATTTTCTTCAATACTTCTATTACGATAGGGACTCTCCTTACCGGGTTCAGTTAACGATCCGCGGGCAGAAGCGATTTCGTCGGCGGTCATATCACAAACGAAAGCGTTACCGTCCTTAATCATCTTGACGGCATACTCGAAAAGTTCGTCGAAATAGTCGCTCGCATATCTCTCGAGATCCCATTCAAAACCTAACCATTTAATATCTTCCTTAATACTCTCGACATACTCCACGTCCTCCTTAGTCGGATTAGTGTCGTCGAAACGAAGGTTACATTTACCGTTATATTTTTGCTTAGCTCCGAAATTGATACAAAGGCTCTTACAGTGTCCTACATGCAAATAACCGTTTGGTTCGGGTGGAAAACGAGTAACGATAGCGGAATGCTTACCGCTCGAAAGATCGCTTTCAATAATCTCTTCAATAAAGTTGTTAGAATTATTTTCCATACATACTCTCCTAATGAACTAAGTATATCGGTACTAAATCACAAACAAAAAGATATAGTAACTCACAATACTTAGTTAAATTATATCTCATTATTTCGACCTTTGTCAATGCTAAATATAATTATGGTATCATTTTAAATAAAATATTTTATATTAATATAGCGATTAATACTCTTCGAACGAAAAAACAGCTACCAACGATAGGTGTCGCCCCGCCGTTCGACTACAGTCTAAGGACCAACGCTTGGGTATGACATTGATGATTTTCGTTCGCCGTCATACTGAGCGAAGCGTAAGCGCAGTATGACGGCGGAAAAGCTCTGAATGACAAACAAAAAAAAGAAAAATGCAAAAAAAAATTGATGAACTAAATCACCAATTCTCAAGATACCTGTGTGTGTCAGGTATTTATTTAATTGAAACTTGAGAACAGAAAAGCAAAGAGAAGTATCTTTGTTTGAGTTTTGCCTCTCCA
>CAYMNK010000019.1:0-22621 GCA_964391805.1 uncultured Christensenellaceae bacterium
CTAACTATTCTTGCAGAACGATTAATGCAAGAATACTATTTCACAAACGGCGGTTCTTTGATAGATTTATCTTCATTGTTCGATCACAACGATGAAGATTAATAATGCTTAGAAAAAACGAGTAGAGTGAACTATTTACACCCTGCTCGTTTTATTAAAATAAATACGAAAAAGTATTATTGAATAAAATATTTTAAAAAGTATTCTATTATTCTATATGTGATCACGTGGGTCCATATTTTTTATTTATTCACTTACCATTTTATGGTTGACAAAAAAATCGTGTTTGATGTTTTAAATCGAGAAGTGATTTTTACGAAAAAAGCCCAAGTCTATACAACAATCGAAGTTCACCTCAGGCTTTTATTATTGATTTATATAACACTATTGCATTGCATAAAACGTATTATTAAACAGGCTCAATATAGAGAATAATTGCCGTGCGAGCATTGCCTGCGTACAAATTAAGTCCTGCCATTAGAGCACTACCCTTAACTTTTGCATAGCTATTGATTCCGTCAATATCTCGCACCGAGTAATAAGTATTAGCATCGAGACCTTTAAGTGCTACATTAAAGTAGGCCTCAGTTGAGCTTGCGGGGCGAAAAGCTTGTAATACAGCAGAATTAGCTTTAGAGTCAACATACATCCAGCTGGTCCAGTCCTTCTCGTTTGCAATTCCTCTATAGGGCGTTAAAACATAATAATCTTTAAGTAAATATTTGTTAATTTCAAACCATTCATCTAAACCCTGTTTTAACTCATTCCAATTAAGAGTATCTTGCTCGTGATACCATTGAGCATTGTAGGAATAACTCGGCAAATATGAAGCCCTCATCGTGTAAATATCGGTGATACCTGTCGCGAGTTGATCTCCGCCAGACTCCTTTGAAGATGAACCGTTGAATGGAATCCACTTATTAAAGGTTGACGACATTGCAAGTCTTAGTGAGATTGTAGTACGATCGGAGTCACTTCTTAGAACAGGCACAGAACGACGCATACTCTCGAGATCGTTTCTTCCGCCACCGGAGGCACAGTTGTCAACATAGGTGCATTTCCCATTTTTTCCGCACCATTCAATAATAGAATCCCAAAGAGTGTAGTGTCCCTGCATATAAAGGTTTTCTGTAATTCCGGTACGGTTTTCTCCCTCATATCCATCGCCTATTGACCAGAAAATAGCGGGGTCTATGTTGAAATCCTCGCGATAAAAATCAACGTCGTGAATCGACATAAAGTTCAATATTCTATTAGTGGTCCACTCCAATGCTTCTTTATTACCGAGATTATTGATATAGCAGTTATTATTTCCATGATCGGAGAGAACCCATTCACGCTTGTAACCATAATTAACCATACCATCGAGGTGAGTAACACGTTCTGGCTCAAACCAAACCATCGTCTTTGTGCCTTTAGCATGAGCATAATCGACACTCTCTCTAAAGGAGTTTCCGGGCCATTTTACGCTATCGATCATCCAGGCACCTACGGTGCCCCACCAATCACTTGTTTCTGTTCCGCCATATGGTGTTTCGTACCATCCGGCGTCGAACCAGCGAAAAGTCGCGGTCAAACCATGATCATAATAGGCATCCATGCTACGTTTCCAACTGTCATACACCTCGGCAATGCTTCCGTCGCTTTTGGGTCTACCCGTGTCATTGGCTAGGGTTGTCAAATTGAAAGGCTGTACTGATTCTTCGCTTTTTGCAGATTCTCTAGGCATATTGCAATCCACCATCCAGGCTCTCCAAGCGTTTGTAGCGACATCCTCGTCACGCTCGAAGTATCTTACAACCGCCATAAGGGGCGTGCGAACGGTCTCACCGGGCTTAAGATAGGTATTAAGACCGACTGTACCTATCCCGATAAAATTGGTTTGCCCTAATTCGCTATCATAACGGAAATCGGCTTGCCAAGTTCCACCCCAACCTATAGCTAACATTGCGCCACCATTGTCGTTTTCTATGTTGAAATAGGGAAAATATACGTGAGTTGCACGGCCATCGAGAGAAGTAAAATTAACATCGCCTTTAGATAAATCCTTTTCATAAGGTGCATATTGATTGATATGGTCACCTAAAATTCCTTTTAGGATGGCATTTGTTCCTTTAAAATTGATATCCATAGCATTAACGTACTTAAGAACATCGCTGTTCTCAGTACCACAGTTTTCAAAGTAAACTGTGTAATCGTAAGCATTGTAATCCTTATAAAACGCAGTTTCTACAGTAACTACAAGACAACTGTCACTATATAATTTGAGTTTGGTTGTGGTAATTACGCCGTTACGCTCGTTAACGGAGTTACGAGATATTATTCCGAAATAATCCTCTGAAAATCCCTTATAATATTTATCTCCGTATACGAAGTTAATGGGAAGATTGGAAAGATCCGAAGTATACCCTTCATATTCCTCTTTAACTGCTTCGTTTACCCTGTTTTCCATGTCTGCATCACCTCCACTGTTATCATTGCTTATTGTTGCATACGCTACAATCAAGCTTGAACACATTGCTGCAACTAATATGAATATCATTAATAAGCTCAATAGTTTTTTGTTCATTTTAGTCTCCGTATTCAACTAGTAAATCAATTTTAAGTTCAAGTCGATTTGTCCAATAAGAAACGACTTCTTCATCGGTTAAGTCGACTGTTTTCACTATATCCAGTACCGCACGTAAGCTATTCCATGTGTATCGCAATAAACAATGCTTAATATAAGCACTTTTTCGATTATCGCTATCAAATCAAATGAAATGACACAATTAAATTGTTATCAAAAATCAATAAATCCTCAAAAATAGTTTTGTATCTAAAATTGTTTTATTAATGATATAATTCTGCATCGTTCGTCATAATATTACAATATGGATATAATACTTATAGGCTCAGGGGGCAAAATGGGGCAGGCAATAATAGATGCGTGTCCGCGAGATTCACAAATCGTTAAATATGTCGATAAACACAATGTTAGGAATTTTTTAGATGAAAATACTAAAATCGCAGATGTTATTGTGGATTTTAGTAACCACAGTTTAACCGCTCCGCTTTTGGATTACGCCGTCAAAACGCATACACCTATTCTTATTGCAACAACAGGGCAAACCGAGGAAGAAATGTCGATAATAAAAAATGCATCGAATCATATACCTATATTCAAAAGCGGAAATCTAAGTCTTGGAATATGCTTGTTGTTAAAGTCGATTAAATCCATTATCCACGCCTATCCTGAGGCGGAAGTCGATATAATAGAATTTCATCATCATCATAAACTCGATATGCCATCGGGCACTGCTCTTCTTTTGGCAGACTGTATTGCTAACATTAATCATGGTAGAGTGGTCTATAAAATTCAAAGCACGCCACGGGATAATAAAGAAATTGTAATCCATTCTGTTAGGTGCGGTTCGGAAATCGGTAAGCACATTATTAACTTTTCAACAGACGACGAAACGATCACCATTACTCATTCCGCACTAAATAGAAAAGCATTCGCAAATGGAGCGTTTACAGCTTGCAGGTTTTTGATAAATGCACGCGTTGGATTATACGGAGCGGAGCGTTTGCTATATGAAGATAAGTTTTAGTAAATATCAGGCAGTTGGAAACGATTATGTATATATAGATTGGAGAACAAAGCCAAACATTGACTACCCATCGTTTACCAAGAGGATAAGTGACAGACATTTCGGAATAGGCTCCGATGGTGCGGTGTATATGTTTTATAGCCGAAAAGCAGATATCAAGATGAGAATATTCAACGCGGACGGTTCGGAAGCAGAAATGTGCGGGAACGCCGTTAGATGCGTTGCTGACTACCTATATAGCATTATCGGCCTTAATAAAGATACTTTTGTTATCGAAACCGCAACTGGAATTAAAACAATCCATAGAACAATTGATGGCATGTACATAGCCGAAATGGGCGTACCGTATATAGTTAATAATAATTCAAAAAAAGCTATTGATATACCTCTTATCATTGAAGATGAAATATACTCGATAACTGCAGTTGATATCGGCAATCCACACTGCGTAGTAATGCGAATGCCATCGGATATTAGTAAAATCGGGAAATTAATCGAAAATCATACCCTTTTCCCGAATAGAACAAATGTTGAATTTGTTGATGCAGATGATAAATCCATATATGTTCGAGTTTGGGAAAGAGGCTCCTGCGAAACGCTTTCTTGCGGAACAGGGGCGGTGGCAGTGGGCTTTGTTAGCACTA
This sequence comes from uncultured Christensenellaceae bacterium, assembly GCA_964391805.1. Lineage (GTDB taxonomy): Bacteria > Bacillota > Clostridia > Christensenellales > CAG-1252 > RUG14300. The sequence goes on from CAYMNK010000019.1 coordinate 4,238, forward strand.
TAGCGGGCATGCGTAATCGTAACGAGTGGATAGAAATACAAATGGCAGGCGGTAGTTTATATGTATTAATTGATCAAGACGGAACTGCTATGCTAAAAGGCCCGGTTGCGCGCGTATTTGACGGAGTAATAGAATGCAATGAAATATAATAAGAACTTCGACCGACTCGGTGAAAACTATTTATTTACCGAAATACGTAAACGTAAAAATGATTATTTAGACAGCCACCCGAATAGTAATCTAATAGATCTTGGGGTCGGAGACGTGCGTGGCGGATTACCAGAACATGTTGTCAACGCAATAAAAAACGCAGTAAACGAATATCTTGATCCGTCAACATTTCACGGTTATCCACCCGAACAAGGTTATCCTTTTTTAAGAGAAAAAATTGTATCATATTATCGGCGTTATGGTGTCAAGCTTGATATTGACGATATTTTTATTTCGGACGGGGCAAAAAGTGATATAGGAAATATTCTCGATCTATTTCCTCGCACAACAGCACTTATTCCCACTCCGGTTTATCCTGCATATGTCGACACAAATATTCTAAAAGGAAACAAAGTTAAAAATGTAATATGCGACATAAATTCGAATTTTTGTCCATCCCCAAATGGTATTAAAATACAACCATATTTGATTTATCTATGTTCGCCGAACAACCCGACAGGCGCAGTATATTCAAAATCTCTGTTAGCCGAATGGATTCGTTTTGCTCTTCGTTCGAGATCGATTATTATATTTGATTCTGCATATGAATCTTTTATCCGTGACGACAGTCCCCATAGTATATTCGAAATCGAGGGAAGCAAAAACTGTTGCATAGAAATAGGTAGTTTTTCCAAACGAGCATCCTTTACCGGTTTGCGAGTCGGATACTCCATAATAAAACGCTCTGCCTCATCTATGACAAAATTTGGCGAAATATGGAAAAGGCGACATGCTACGAAATTTAATGGGGTATCATATATAATGCAAAGAGCGGCGGAAAGCACGTTGACACCCGCGGGAATAGATGCTTGTAACTCTAAAATTGACGAATATTTGGAAAATGCAAAATTGTTAAAGAACGCCTTTACGAATCTTGGTTTTGATGTTTACGGTGGACAAAATGCCCCATATTTATGGGTGGATTGTAAAGAAAATTCTTGGCAGTTTTTCAACGATATATTAGAAAGATACCAAATAATCGGTACCGCAGGAATTGGATTCGGTAAAGGTGGTGAAAATTATTATAGATTATCGGCGTTTGCCTATAGAAATGACATATTATCCGCAATTGATAGGCTTAAACGATAACAATTTGTCGTAAATACTTATCCAAAAGAAAACACTCTAACAAGGTTGGTGTGCGGAATAAACATATTGAAGTACTTAATTACACAAACAATTATCACATTTAGCTATATTTTTTGCTGAAGTGCTTTTATATTTCTTTAAAAAATCTTGACAGAATTTTGCAAGTCTTATATAATTAGACAAAATATTGAATATTGAACAGTTGTCAGGATTAGTCGTTCTTGTTAAGAATAGGCTATTAACAGTGGGAATCTTGGTGAGAATCCATCGCAACAGCCATTACCGTAATCGACATTTAGTCCTAAGTCGGAAAACCTGCCTGATAGCAAATTCGGTCGATAATATCTCGGGTAAAGGAGATATGCCGAAGGGTTCTCCCTTTTAGCATCACTTTGCCTTCTCGAACTTCGAGAAGGTGTTTTTACCTTAAAACCGACCGAAATGGTCGGTATTTTTTATAAACAATGTGTAAAAATCGCGTACAAAAGCGAAAAAAAATTCAAAGGAGTTACTTACTTTATGAAAAAAACTTTTATCAAAACATTGACCGCTATAATGGCAATCATTATCGTACTTTCCTGTGTTTTAGCTTTCACGGCTTGTATAAACGATAGCATTCAACTAACCGATACCGCTGTATTTGTAACCGTTGGCACAAAATACATGTCAGACCTAAAAGATAAGACTCTAAAGAATTATTTAGACGTATTAGTAGAAAAAGAACTCATCAGTTACGAGTTAGAAGGAACAATGATTGTTACCATCAACGGAGTAACTGCAAATTACGAGAAAGATAAAACCTCTTGGATGATTTATTCCAACGATAATGAAAACACAGATGCAACATGGGGAACCTATGAATATGAAGGCGTTACATACGCATCCACCACACTTGGTATTGTAGATCTTCCCATCAAAGACGGTTGCACTTACGTATTCGTAATCACACAATTTTAATTATTAACCATGAACAACTCAACGGTAAGGATATTAGGATATAACGTATATTGGTCGGAATTATTGGTATTCCTATCTTTTATTTTAATCACTGTCCTTGCCGTTGACGTTATAATCGCAATTCGTAAAAGAATTAAGGACATTGATGCACAACTTTACGGTGCTAAACCAAACAAAAAAGAGAAAAAAATTAAATACTCTAAACCGCTATCAAATAACAAAGCGTTGAGCGGAGCAAAACGAGTGGCACTCATAGCCGTTTGTACCGCTCTTATAGAGGGCTGTAAATTAGCATTATCTTTTATTCCTAATGTAGAAGTCGTTACATTGTTATGTGCGTTATTCGGATATGCTTTCGGTTGGTACGGTGTAATATCGGTAGCGTTATTCGTATGTATAGAGCCTTTAGTTTGGGGATTTGGTGCCTGGATAATATACTATTTTATCTATTGGCCACTTGTTGCTATAGTTTTTATGCTATTTGCTAAACTTAAACTGCGTAATAGACTCTTATTTACGGTAACCGCAGTAATACTGACCATATTTTTCGGCGTTCTTTCCGCTGTGGTCGACGTTTTAATATATAATAAACCGTCAAATTTTGTTCGAGTATTTCCGGGTTATTATCTAAGAGGAATGGCATTTTACATAATCCAAGTAACCTGCAATATGCTACTGTTTCCTATAGCATTTGTGCCTCTATCCGACACATTGGTCAAACTTAATAAAAAATTCCGCTTATCCGCAAAAAAAGGCTAAGCCAAAAACAACCACTACGGTTTAGAATAACTAAGCATCTATTTTTTCGTTTTTCTCCGATTATCGGAGTTTTTTATTAATAAGTGAAATATGGGTATTTTTAATATACTTAAACATCATTTTTTTTCATATCATACCGTTTACCGTCCCATAATGCAACGTATCTCGTTCGCCGTCACACTAAAAAGTAACCACTATACATGTCATACTGAGCTATCATAGTACTTCCCGTACTGTCATACTGAGCGTAAGCGAAGTCGAAATTCGAGTGTAACGAGAATCAAACGATTTAATCGTTTGGTATCTTGCGGACGATAATGTGCAGATGATTTAATGACATCCTTGTTAATATGGAATAAGATACCGACACTTCGTGTCGCCCTATCGGGTTCGACTACAGTCTGTCGACTTTCGCTCAGTATGACATTTATTTATCCTCAATATTGCAATATATCATTCGCTGTAGGCAAACATTATTCATCATTTTACGGAGTATAGCATCGTTCATATTAACTATCGGTCAAAATCGCTTTTAAAGGGCAAAATCTTCTACAATGATATAATTTTTTTTATTAATTATGAGTTAAAGTTTTTTATCGGTGTTGCAATAAACAATTATTTATAGTATAATATATTTATTATAAACATTTTCTATATTTTTAGAAATGTTTACGAGGAGGAAAAACTATGCCAAGAATCAAAAAAAGAAAGGTACCAGCATGCGTTACTTGTTGTTTAGTAATGCTTTGTATATGCGTAGTATTCACAGTAGGCGTTGTCATTGCGGCTAACGTTGTTTTTAATACGAATGTAAGTCCTTTAATAGGAGGAGTTAAACTCAATGAATGTATTAGCCTTTTAAACGGCGCGCTACATTCGAATAGGGACGATCTCGTCAAAGAAGAATACACCCAAGAAGACCTTAATGATTTCTATACAAAATTAAACTCAGCGCTTTATCAAGCGGATATGACCGAAGAAGAATATATTTCGAGATATAATGCTCTTTCGGAGGACGAAAAAGCGGAATACGGCTCGTTAGATGCATATAAAGAAGCACATCCCCATAGAGTCGACCTTGAGGTTATAGATAGCGTGCTTAACTTAGGCGATTTAATCGGTGGCAGTAACAGTGATGATGGTTATATCGAAGAAAGCGAATTGAGTGCCGCCGGTGAAGAAGGCGAAGAAAGTACCGATAACGAAACACTTGAAGCATTATTTAAAGAGTTGTCCTTTAGTTTTAACGATCTAAAAGATTATCCTTATAAAGATAGTGAAGATTATGAATATACAACCTTTCAAGTAAAAGATAAAGAGGTTGCCGCTTTAATAGGCGATATAGTATCGTTTGTATTTAAGTATGTTGACCTCAGCCAAAGCATTTCTCAATTAGCGGGTGTTGATCTATCCAATTATGCCGGCGTACCTCAAGTAATTTTCAGCGATGTTTCCTTAGAAGGCGACGGAACTAATCCTAAATTGTACATCACGGTGGAATTAGAACTTAGAAAACTCGTCAGCGACATAGTAACTCCCATGCTTGTAGAGCAAGGAATACCCGAATTTGCAATTAATGCCGTTAAAGCAATATTGCCTGAAGAATTCTTTGTTTCACTTGAAACATATCCCGAAGATGATAGCAAAGAAGTAACTGTATATATCAACAACTTTAACAATACCCAAAGCGACAATCTAAAGAAAATCGTCAATGCTTTACTTGGCGATGTTAATTTATTCCCGGACGAAAGTTCGGACGAAGAAATTGACCAGGATATAGCTGTATCCCCCGAAAACACAGGAAATGTATTTAGTCAAGTCAATGCTAAGATAGTAGAAGTTTTCGATAAGATTAACGATTATATGCCTATCGAATTTATTGCCGAAGGCGAAACCGATATGACCTTGAGAATATCACATATTCAAGGTTTACTCCAAATAGCAGGATTATTCGACGTTAACGATATCGAAAACAGTATCACGCCCCATGAGTTTATGACAACCCTTCGTTGTCTATTGGACGAAGCAAGCGCATCAAATTATGCCGATGGCGAAACACTTGAAAGTTTATATATTCAAATCGAAAAAAAATACGGTATTGCCGACGAATATTGGAATGATAACAGTTTATTCGATACCGAAACGTTGAGTAATATCACCTCCGAAATCCATTTAGATAATGTTGAGTTTAATGAAAATGCGGATATGAAGGTGAATATTACCGACCGCGAATTAACCACGCTTATCACCGAGGCAGTCCAAAGCGGATTATTTAATCAAACAGACGAAAGTGTATCCGCAGCCGAAGATGAAGAGGAATCGAGCAGTTCTATACTTAAATCGATTACATTTGACAGTATTTACATCGTTGCTAACGGTAATGAGACTATAACGAATCCGTACACAAGAGAGGACGGCGACAACATCATAACGGTGAATAGCGGACATTGTGAATTCTATCAAATTTACGCCACAGTGCGTGTAAATATAGCCGATTTATTGTTTGCCGAAAGCGAGGAATCAAGTTCGGCTATGATGAATTCTCTTCAAAAAGCATTACCTGAAGGATTAAGTTTTGCTCTCATTTTAAATATAAAAGATGTCTTTGATGAGTCTAACGAATTAGCGGACCGAGTCGTAGGTGCAAAAGTCAATAAAACTACCGTTAGAATTAACAATTTCAATGATTATTATTCCGATTTGGTTATCAAAATAATCGAAAAAATGATTACTAAATTATCGTCTTCGGAAGAAGGTGAATCGAGTTTCGATATCGATTCGATCTTCACTCAAATCGAGGACGGATTTAGTAGTGTTCTCAGCATAATGAAGGATACATTAAATTGTAATATCCTATTAAAAGGTGCGTCGTTAGACGATGACGGTAATCCTCAAAAGAATAAAGGTTCAATAATACTTCCGAGTGTTTATGAATTAATAAGCGGTGCATCATCCAAAAACGCATCTAACGAAAAAGATATACTTACTATAGAGCAATCACGCGAATTATTGATACAGGTATACGGTACCGATATCGGAATTATTGGCGACGACGATTATGATAGTAGTAAAAAGTATGATCATACATTAAGTAGATACCAATCGGGTTCTGCCGATGAGTTTTTAGGCGAATTATCTAAAAACTATTATATGAATACCATACTTACGGTTGACGATATTATTGACGGAAATATAGAAATATCCGCCGATTCTCTTAACTTTAACGGTGAAAACGGACTTTATAAAGATAACACAGATATATCCAAATTGGACGTTACACTAAAGAGCGACGCTTTAGCCGACCTTATCCAACAAAGCGGTAAACTCGATTCGATATCCGCTGCGGAAGAAGAATCGTCTACATCGAGCGATTTGATTAATAAATTATCAATTGTCAACTCTTCATATGTTTGGGAAGGTAGCGATTTATATATCAATTTCGATTTCGAAGTTGAACTTAATAAAGATTTATTATCGTCGGACGAAGGCTTATCATTGGAAAATTTAATTCCTTCCAAAGCTTATCTATCGGCAAGAATTTTAATCGAAAGTGATTCAGCCGATCTATATAGGACCGATATATTGCTAAATAAAAAATCCATCGATAATCTCTGTAAGTTGATTAGATCTTTTGCCGATCCCGAATTTTCGGACGATGAATTAACTAAGACAATAAAAGATTCGATAAGCGAAGTATTCGATACCATTAAAGAAAATATTAATCTCGAATATTCCAACGAGGGTAATCAATCTATTAAATTTAAAAACGTATTCAATACCATTAATAAGTTATCACATAAGAATGACGACAATTATGAATCGGATAATGATGACGATAAGGCTTTGAGAGCAAGACTTCAAGAGTTTGCAAGACAACCGGAATATACTACAAACTCCGACGAAATTGTTAGTAGTATAAGCAATCTCAGTAAGTTTGAAGCAGAGCTTGTTTATACAAATAAGGATGCCGACGACTTCTTCGATGATATTAATAATAACTACTATATCTCAGACAGTAACAAGATTAATAGTAACTCATTGTCCGATATGAATTCGGTTAGTGGAGATATCATAGATTTCAACAAACTCTATACCGATAATAGAACTATTGAAGAAATGCAAATCAAATTGACAAGCACAAGATTTGCTTCGTTGGCTAACAGTTTAGTAGGTGATATTTCGTTAGATAGTTCTTCGACCTCGGCTGCCGGAGAATCTTCATCATCCGATATAGGTGCAAAGATTGTTCAAACAAAGATAAGCGTGAATGACGAAGGAAAAGCATCGTTAAGAATACTACTTTTAGTTACCCTTAATTCGAGCGATGAAACACTCAAGAAGTTATTACCGTCTCATTTCTTTATCACGGCAGATATCGACCTTAGTGCAAACGAAAGCGGTATCAAAGAATATACATCTGTTCTTTATATCAACAATATGACGGAAAATGAAACTAATGATTTATTCAATAGAATCAAATTGTTAGAAGATGCTTTCGAGACATCATTCGGCTTCGATATAGATTCCGTTAAATCGGCTCTTAGTGATAATATCAAAGACGTTTTCGATAATAATATGAATATGTTCGGCGAATTGAATATCAAGGACGGATATATAGATATTCCCAACGTATTCGAATATATTACCGGTGGTTCTATTGAGGGTACTACATATAATCCCGATAAACCTATGTTTGAGGTAAGTCCTTTATCGTCGACAAAAGGTTCATACGGAATTGACGAAAACGGTAAAGCGGGCTACTACGAAAATGCTAACTTTATAGTTTTAGGCGACGCCGTTAAGGTAGACGATATTTGGGGATATTATGATGGTGATAAATTTATTTCTATTCAAACATTACCCGAACAATTAATGAATAACCTAAGAGTATTCGGTAACAAACCGACCGAAAGTAAAAATACCATTAAAGTTGGTGACTATTTAGGTTACGAAATTCTTAATTACAATGGTATCGAAGATTCAAAAACAGAAACCGCAACCGAAACAATTACGGTATACGGTGAAATAGATATTCACTTACAAGACGCAGAAGACGGTTTCTATCATTGGAATAGTTCCGGTTCTTATTACTATGACGAACAAGCTCATTTCTTCGATATGGTAAACACTAATTACTATATTACAAATGATGATAACAAAATTACGGCTAAAAAGATAGTCGATAATGAGGTTATAACACTTAATAATGACTTATTCGATTTCAAGGAATTATATGCCGATCAAAGAAAATGGGATGATACACTTATCAAGGTAAAAGGTAACGTGTTTGCTGCTTTAGCCAAAGAATTTTACGACGGAGGAATTAAAATAACCGAAAACGACAGTGCAGAAGTTGTACAAATGCACATTTTCACTACGGATAAAGAGGAAAATAACGATAATCTAATGAGTGTTGACGGTAAAAAATACACAACACTTAGAACAGTTATAAGAGTATCGTTAACCGATGAATCGAGTATACTGCCAGAATACTTATATATGGTAGTGTATACCATAGTAGATCCTACAGCCGATGAAAGTATAAGATTTAATTCCGAGTTTATAATCAACGACTTTGGTTATAAATATGTAGATATAGATAGTTACCAAGGATTACAAGGCCAAATCGATGAAACTCAAAGTTTTATCGATCGCTTGAATACTATAAAGGCGTCTTTCGGTATTGAATTCGATTTTAATCTTGACGATATCAAGAAAACGATCAAAAATACATTCCAAGAAATTTTCGAGGAAGATTTACAAGCATTCGGCGAATTGGAATACAAAGACGATTCTATCATTATACCTAATATTTTCCAATATATGACAGGCGGACAGTTAATAAAGAGTAGTGATGGAAGCAGTGACCTTGTATATAATAACGATGACGAGCACAAAATGTTGGAATCTGATGGTAAAACAAAAACAGATCCCGAAATTTTGAGAGAGAGATTCCAAGAACTGGGTAACGGTGAAAATTACAACAGACAAAGTATAGCTGTATGGAATAAATCAGGTGTATACTATAATGATAATATCTACTCATCCGACGATCTCGATAAGTTCTATGAAGATGTTAAAGCATACTATTTCTTAAATAACAAACCGACGCAAAGTGCATTCACGAGCGGTAGTAGTTATTTCAATGATTTAACCGGAAATAGTTTTGACAGCACTTTCAATCTCAGAGGAACGCCGAGTACATTAGATAATTCCGACCCGAGATACGGATATATTACGAAGGGATTGTATAACTATGCGGGTGAACAAATTTCACTTAAGATGTCCGATAAAGCCATAGCTGGATTGATTAACGATCAAAATGCTATAACTATCGATGGTGGTATGAATGTTAATAAAATAGAGGTAACTTCCATTAAGTTTATTTATCAAAATGACAAGCATATGACTATCGAAATAACATCAAAAATATACACTGCTCAAAACGGAGTTAAAACTAATCCGCTTCCAGAAGTATTCTATATGACAACTATAACCGAAAGAACAGTTAACGGTGCAGATGTCAATTATGATACAGAAGTTGCGGTTAATGCGTTCACTCCCGATGATTTAACTAATTTCCTTGCTAATATCAAACACGTAGAATTGGCATCCAAGACAGGATTTACCGAAAACCTCACCACCGACGCAATATCCGAATCGGTTGAAAATGCACTTAAAGAGATGTTAGACGGTAAACTTAAAGACTACACCGATGGTTACGGTAGATACACCGATAGCGATGACGGATGCGGTTATATTCAATTCCCGAATATTTACAAGAAAATATTCGAAACTACAGGTGCAACCGTAGGCGATGAAAAAACTATGCAAAGCGTAATCGTTAAACTTAACAATAAGGACGAGTATCTCGATAAGAATAAGTACGGCTACGATACACAGATTCCTTCATTTGGTGCTTCTTATATAACCGATAAACAATTCGGGATAGGTCTACATGGATTATTCACAGGGGACGATAGCTATAGCTATATAAGTATAGAACAAGTAGTTATATTCAAAGATACAAACGTCGGCTATAGCGAATACGAGAAGCTTATACAAAATATAGATTCGTCGTTTGAATTTAGCGAAGGAAACGGATACTTCTTCATAACTGTATCAATAGATGCGTCATTACTTAACTGCAATATGGCTCTTGCCCCTGATAAGATATATGTATCGGTACTAATGGATAGTAACGGTAATTTAGTTAAGAAAACAGAATCCGCAGAAACGATTAAGTTTATACAAAACTTCAATCAAACCGAAATGAATATGTTTATGAGTATATTTAGCGATGATAATAATAAACTCGATTTCGATACTAAGATTGAAAATAACGCAAAAACTGTAATGATGTTGGTTACGGGAAGCAAAGAACTTAATCAACACACCGATTTCTCTGAGTACTACGGTTATATCGGTACAAAATAAAAAATAAAAATTTAATCTACCTTCGTTGACTTATTTGCGAAGGTAGATTAAACTATTTTCTAAGAATAATTAAAGGATAGTAACTAATGATCAATTTACAGGACACTAATAAAATTTGGGCTAAAATAACGGATAAACTTTCGGTTTCGGTATCCATCGTGACCTATCTCGTTTATTTTAAAAATATAGTTCCTTATACAGTTAGAGATAACACGTTGGTGCTTTTAGCTCCGTTGGAATCCCATAGAAACGTTATTAACGAATATCATCGTGATACGTTACTTAAAGTATTCAAGGAATGCGATGCCCCTTTTGACGATTTTATTATTATTATAGATTCGGAGAAAGATTCTTTTACTCCGCTTATAGATAAAGAACCCGTTGCCGATACGGTAGAATTGAGCAATTCCATGAGTTTCATCAAGGAATATACATTCAGCTCATTCGTCGTCGGTGACAGTAATAAATTGGCAGCTATGGCTGCTATGGCAGTAGCAGATAAACCGGGGAGTATATATAATCCTTTATTCATATACAGTAAACCGGGACTTGGTAAAACGCACCTATTGAACGCCATAGGTAATTTTATTAGAGATAATCGCAAGGATTATGATATAATGTACGTTACCGCAGAGAATTTCACCAACGATTATATTTACAGCATCCGTAATAATAAAAATGCCGACTTTATGAAGTCGTTTAACGACAAATACAGAGGCAAAGACGTATTGATGATCGATGACGTTCAATTTTTAGAAAAGGCTGAAAAGACTCAAGAGGCACTATTCCATATTTTTAATGACTTACACGCTAAAAATAAGCAAATTATCATATCTTCGGATAGACCGATCAAAAACCTTACATTCTTTGACGAAAGATTAGCATCGAGGTTTGCAAGCGGTATAACCGTAGATATTCAACCCCCTTCATACGAAGATAGAGTTGCCATATTACTTCACAAGGCTCATCAATATAATTTCAATATAAGCGAAAAAATATTGTATTACTTAGCCGATCTCGAGAAAAATAATATAAGGGTACTCGAAGGTATGCTAAAAACGGTTGGCATTTATTCCAAGCTTAAGGAGCCTGTTGATTCTATAGAATTCGTTCAGGAAGCTTTGAGAGCAATAACTACTACAGAAGGTAAAATAACTAACGAAACGATTACTCAAGCGACTGCTGATTATTTCGGCGTCAAAATGGAAGACGTTTTAGGCTCACGAAGAACAAAAGACGTAGTCGTGCCCAGACAGTTCGCGATATATCTTATTTCGGTAATGTTGCCCGAAAATCCGCTATCCAATATGGTAGAATATTTCAAGAGAGATCACTCTACCATTATCAGTGCAAGGGATAAAATCGGTAGACTCTATGAAACCGACGAAGAGACAAAAACTAAGGTCGATGACATTAAAAACATAGTTTTGAACAAATAACAACATCTAATCCAATAGTTATCCACCGTTATTAGAGAAAGTTATTAACTGTACAAATCGTTACATAGACACAAAATATTGGGGCTAAAAGCCCTGTAATCACCAAATATATTGGGGTAAAAACCACTTTTCCACTTATCAACCCACATTATAATGGAAGATTACGAATTAAATTGAATAATAATAAACTAAGGAGCAATCAACATATGAAATTAAAATGCGATGGTTTGGCTTTATCCGAAGCCGTTCTAAAAGTTATCAAGGCTATGCCTGTGAAAAAGAATAACAGCATTCTCGAAGGTATCAAGCTTAAAGCTCAAGACGGATTTTTAACGCTTACCGCTACCGACCTCGAATTGACTATTACTAAGAAGATTACCGCCGACATTAAAATCGAAGGTGAAGTTCTTATTTACGGTAAGGTTTTTGCCGAGTTCGTTAGAAGTATTAACCACGAGGAAATTTGTCTCGAATGCACCGATTCCGATGTATTGCATATCAATTACGGCGATAACAGCGTAGTTATTAAGTGTATGGATTTATCGTCTTATCCTCTTATCGATAATGTAGAAGCTCAATATACTTTAACAATAAAGAAAGACGAGCTTAAGGACCTTATCAATAAAACATATTTTTCAGCAGCTCAAGAGGACGGAAGACCTATTTTGAAGGGCTGTTTATTTGAAGTTTACGGTAAAGAATTGACAGTAGTATCTCTCGATGGTTATAGATTATCGTTAGCAAGAAAGACTCTCGAGGAAAGTAATGCCGATAATCAAAAATTCGTTATACCGGCAAGAAGTTTGAATGAAATCGTTAAATTCACAGATGAAGCGGAAGATACCATTGATTTAGTATTCGATAAAGATAAATTGCTTGTAGATATCAATAATACCGTTGTTATCAGTAGATTGATTACGAGTGAATTCATCAATTATCGCAATATTATTACAAGCGGATTTAATACCAAAGTTACTTTTAATAAAAACGAGTTTGCCGATAGTATCTATCGTGCAACCATTATGACTAAGGCAGGTAAAAATAATCTCGTTAAGTTGGATATTAAAGACAGCTTTATTTTGATAGATGCTAATTCCGATTTAGGTGTTGTAAACGAAACTATTCCTGCGTCTGTTGAGGGTAAAGAAACTATCGTATGCTTCAACGGTAAGTATCTGTTGGACTTCTTAAACGTTATCGACGAGGAATTCATTTCAATGAATATCAGAACAAATAACGCTCCTTGTGTATTCACTCAGGTCGAAGGTAACGATTATCTATTCCTCGTATTACCTATGAAGGTATCTTATTAATTTATATAGAAATTATACTAATGCCGAGTAAGTTTTTCGCTTGCTCGGCAATATTTACAAATGTACGTAGACAGCATCCGGTTAGAAAACTTTAGAAGTTATTCTCTCGACGATTTTACCTTTGTGAACGGTATTAACGTCATCGAGGGAGCTAACGCCGTCGGTAAGACCAATTTGGTCGAGGCGGTGTATTTTTGTGCTGTCGGTAAAAGTCCGAGAACGGCTCGAGATAAAGAATTGATTCGCTGGGACTCGGAATACGCTAAAGTAACAGTTAAGTCGGTTAATAAATATCGATCTTCCAAAATAACTGCATTGATAACTAAAAACGGCGAAAAACGTATTGCCATAGACGGAGCGGGAATAACCCGAATGGGCGAGTTAATCGGCAGAATAGGCGTGGTTTTCTTCTCTCCCGATGAACTTAAGCTTATTAAAGAAACTCCGCAAGAAAGACGGCGTTTTATGGATATTAGCCTATCTCAGCAGAGTAGATCGTATTTTTACACGTTACAAAATTATACTAAAATACTATCCAATAGAAATAATTTACTCAAGGAAAACTATAAGCAATCATCTTTTGAACAAACTTTACCTGTTTGGGATATCCAATTAGCCAAAGAAGGTGCCGAAATCGTGCGAAAACGGCGTGAATTTATCGAGTTTTTATCCCCTTTGGTAGATGAACGGCATAAAATGATTGCGGGCGCTGAGAACGGATTAAAGGTCGAATACGAAACGGGCGTAAAAGGTGAAGATATCGAAAACGAATTACTTAAAATGCTCGAATCAAGTCGTGAAAAGGATATTCGATTGGGGTTCACTACCGTCGGTCCGCATCGTGACGATATGAGTATTACCTCTAACGGAATAGATTTGAGAAATTACGGTTCGCAAGGTCAACAGCGTACCGCTGCCCTTGCTCTTAAACTTGCCGAAGCCGATTGTATCGAATTGAGAACGAATGAACGACCTATATTGATATTGGACGATGTTTTATCCGAATTAGATCCGTATAGACGGCAAGAATTGCTCAAACAAGCAAAAAAACAACAAACGCTCCTTACTTGCACCGACTATACCGAGGATAAAGCATTAGTAGATAATCTTATACAGTTAAAGAAATAAAAAAAAATACCGCCTTGTCCGCCGTTATACTGAGCTAACGCGAATGATGTTATGCTTTGCATAATGATGAATGATGTTTGCCTACGGCAAATGATGCATTGCTATCGCAATAATATGGATGTATATATTGAGCGTCGAACTAAGAAAGCACTGCACTATCTGTCATTTTAAGCGTAGGTCGACAGACCGAAGTCGAACCCGAAGGGCGATGCGTAGCATCGGAATCTAAAATCAATATTAAAAAAAAAACAGGTAAAAGCACCTGCTTTTTATTGCAAAATATCATTTGCCACGAGACTGGACGCGATTATTTTATCCATACTTCTTCACTTTTCACTATTACCTATTCATTCAAAAAAAAATGCCCCTCACAGGGCACTTTTTTGAATCCTTTGTTGTTCCTTGTTGCAACCTTTTTTGGTTGTTTTGTAACATTAATATTTTATAGTACTAATAAAATATCTATTACTATATATCAATAATACTACTCGATATCGATATATCTCTTACCTTTCTTTTCGGGCTCTACAGGCTTGGTTAGATTAAGAATCAATACGCCGTCCTCTAATTTAGCATGAATATCGTTTTCATTGATATCTTCGCCTACATAATAGGTACGAGAGTAGTTACCGTATTGACGCTCACGACGTAAGTATTTACCTGTTTTCTTTTCTTCGGTATTCTCGGAATAGTTAACCGATACAGTCATATATCCGTCGGAAAGTGAAATCTTGATATTTTCTTTCTTAACAGCAGGCATATCGATTGATAATTGATAGTGGTCGCCCTCGTCTGTTATGTCGGTACGCATTAATCCGTTGGTGGTATTACCACTTGCAAAGAATCCGTCAAATAAAGGATCGATCCAATCCAAAACATTGTTACGTTTGTTCATTAAATAGTTACTCATAATATTATACTCCTTTTTGTTTTATTTTTCTTTGTTAGTAGCTAATATTATTATTTACTGATATCGATATTTTAAAACCGATCTTGATAATAATTTTAGCAGTCGTAATTTTTATTTGTTAGCAGTCCTATCTCTTGATTGCTAATTATATTATAGCACTTTTTAGCACTCTGTCAAGTACTTTGCTAACTTTTTTACATTTTTTTTTGAATTTTTTTATAAAAATTGTGCAGTATCTTTGAGTATTGTTATGCGATTTAATATATTTATCAAAAAATCTTGGTAAAAAAGCAATAAAAGTAATCTAAATACAAAAAAGGACAATGAATCGTTTTTTTTGAAGTGAGTCTCCTAAAATTGTCTAACTTTTAGGGTGCATATCATTGAACGTGCATTTTTTTATAAATAATATTTAATTAGATTTTTTTGATTATTGGATTGCCGTTCTTAATATAAGCGATAACGCGCATGCAACAATAGATACTGCGGATAAAGCCACACCGGTAATCCCTATCTTTTTTGAGACGTCCGAAGGACGGTTCGCCAATGCGCCTATACCCAATCCCAACGATACGACGGAAACGCCTATACATGGAATGGAAAAGATAACCATAAATATTGCTGCAAATCCACCGCCTATAGCCGTACCTGGATTATTATCGGGATTTGTGGTTGCTCTTATAGATTCTATACATAGGTAGGTTGAAATTATCGCCACAGCCATGGTAATTATCGAAATTACTAACGATGCTATCGACAAGCCTTTACTTTCACGACCATATCTTACTTGAGTTAACTCCATGCGTTCCTCATTTTTAGTTTCCTCTATACTTTTATTGATATTATCAAAAGAATTATTCTCGTTATTCATAATATACTCCTTATCGAGTGCAAGTTTTACTCCTACACTTTTTATTATTATATCATATCATTATTATGTGAGTCAATACGGATAAATATTATACATAAATCACAAACAAACAAAAAACTGCGCTTTCGCTGTGTGCTGATAAGACAGTAATTTAGAAAATTACGAAATCGGCAACTGCAAGCAGGATTGAACAAGAAAACAGGCGACATTCAACGATCGTTGTGTGTTGTCTGTTTTGTGAGTTTAAGGGCTGAAAAGTGCCTGTTTTTTGCTTTCTAAGACGTGGATTGTGGGATGAGTGAAGAAGTCTATCGGATTTGAAAAATATCGCCACGAAATAGTGAATTACAGCGCAATGAACACTCTTCATCGAAAAATGTATTTCTCTGCGGTTTCGTAAATTTGCACACAAAATCGCAAAGTAGGTCATCGGGCATTATGATATAGGATACGCTCAACGCATCAAAACGGTCAAATGGCGTGTGTTCACAAAAAAGTTGCATTATTTGCAGAAATATTCCCCGACCTATTGAAAAGTATATCGAAGTTGTGATATAATGTGTACACAACGAAAGTGGAGGTGTGGCAGATGAAAGTGATTATTGGAGCAGGTAAAACTGCCTACGAGGGTTGGGTAAGCACACAGGAAAATGAGCTTAATTTACTTGACCGTGTGGATTTTGAGCGAATGTTTCACATAGAAAAGCCCACAGCTTTCCTTGCTGAGCACGTATGGGAACACATGACATTTGATGATGGTTGCATTGCCGCAAAGAATTGTTATGATTTTTTAGCAGACGGAGGATATATCCGAGTTGCTGTTCCGGATGCCAATTTCAGAAATGAATGGTATCAGAATATGGTCAAGGTCGGTGGCAACGGAGATCCAAACCATCCTGCATTTTCCCATAAAATCGTCTATGACTATAAAACATTGTGTGCGGTATTTGAAAAGGCTGGTTTTGTGGTCGAGCTGTTGGAATACTGCGATGAAAATGGAACGTTCCATTATCAATACTGGAATGAAGCGGATGGTAAAATCGGTCGCTCTCTGCGTTTTGACACACGGAACAAGGATGGCAAGCTGGGCATGGTGTCGATCATTATTGATGCTAAGAAGGCAATCGTTATCGGAGATAAATGACGGCGACCCGGAGGCGTAGCTCAAAACGGTCATCGAGTACAAGCCTTTGGATTAAGACTATAATGTAAAGAATTGAAAAGATAACTACGAATTACAAATTCACTTATTTAAGGAGATGGGCTTATGGAAAGAATGGAAGCACTTACAAGCTATTACACCACTCATAATGAAGATGCCCGACTAACATCCAAGCATGGTATGGTCGAGTTTCTAACCACAATTCATTATGTCGAGAAGTATCTGAAACCCGGTATGCGCATTCTTGAGATCGGCGCAGGCACAGGTCGATATTCACACTATTTCGCTCAAAATGGATATAATGTGGATGCCGTAGAACTTATGGTGTGCAATATCGAGGTGTTCAAGTCAAATACGAAGAACGGAGAGAATATTACTATTCAGCAAGGTGATGCTGTAGATCTTCAGAATATTGCTTCAGATCAGTATGACATCACACTTCTGCTGGGGCCTATGTATCACCTCTATAATGATGAGGATAAACTTGCTGCTATGAGCGAGGCAATTCGTGTAACCAAGAAAGGCGGAATTGTATTTGCTGCATATTGTAACAGCGATATGACGGTATATCAGTTTTGCTTTGTGCGTGCTGGTATCAACAACGAACAGTACAGCGATTTGATCAATCCGGATACTTTTATTCTCAGCTCCACTCCCAAAGAAATTTTTTCGCTCTACAGAAAAGAAGATATTGATAAACTGATGGGAACATTCGATGTTGCAAGGTTACATTATATTGGCACAGATATGCTTACTCATTTTATCAAAAATGCTGTGGATGAAATGGACGAGGACACTTTTTCAAAATACATAAAATATCATCTTTGCGTCTGCGAGCGCGCTGATATGGTTGGCACAACAAATCATATATTGGATATTTTCAAAAAGAAATAGGGCGATGTGGAAGTTATTTGAATTGAATCATCCGCCCAAACACTTTGTTAGTAAATGAGGAAAATGGATTATGCCAAATACCGTAAATCGCAAGCGACCGATACAGGTAAAATTTTTTGTAGACGAACATGAGCTTGCCGTCATCAAGCAGAGAATGACGGAGTTCGGCACGAACAATCTCAGCACCTATCTTCGCACCATGGCGATGGAAGGGA
>CAYMNK010000020.1:0-19773 GCA_964391805.1 uncultured Christensenellaceae bacterium
AATTAAACTTTCATGCTATCAGGCATTCATTTGCTACACGTGCTATTGAGTGTGGGATGGATATTAAAACATTATCCGAGATTATGGGACATAAAAATGCATCCATTACTCTTAATAGATATGCTCACAGTATGCTTGATACTAAGATTGCAATGATGAATAAGTTGCAATTTATTTTTTAGCCGATTACTGCGTTGATTATCACATTCGGCACATCAAAATCATATTTTTATAAGATATTATAGCATATTTTCTCAAATTTTTCAATAATTCACGCTTTATTTGCAGGTAATCGCAAGAATTTTCTCAAAAAAATTTTATAGCCATAGGCATAGATTCAAGTTTCCTTGGGTTTATGCCTATTTTTTTATGCTTTTTTCTACATTTACTGCATCGAAGTGGATATTCGGTGCAGGAAGAAGGTTATATGGCATCAAAACAAATCAAATCAAAACAGCGTGTTGCTAATCACGGCGAGGTATTTACAGCTGAGCGTGAGGTTAAAGCAATGTGCGACCTTGTTCAAAATATGTGTGAAGATTATAGCAAACGATTTTTAGAGCCAGCCTGCGGTGATGGGAATTTTCTTGCTGAAATCCTAACTCGTAAGCTTAATAGCGTAAAGAAAAATTATAAGCGTAGTTCCTATGATTATGAGCGTTATTCTGTCTTTGCCGTTACAAGCATTTACGGTGTAGATATTATGCAAGACAACGTTACCGAATGCCGTAATCGTCTATTTGCTATCTGGGATAAAGAATATAAAACTATCTGCAAAAAGGATGTAAACGAGCAAACAAGACAAGCCGTCCAATATATCTTAAGTAAAAATATCCTTTGCGGAAATGCTTTAACTCTAATGTGTGTAGATGAGCATCAAAACGATACTGATACTCCTATTATTTTCCCCGAATGGAGTGTTGTTGGTGGAACAAATCTAAAGCGTCGTGATTTTCGTTTAGATGTGCTTTTAAAGGTCGGCGAAAAACCAACGAAACAGCCACAACAAACACTATTTGATGAGCAAGACGATATTTACAAATACTTAACCCTTAACCCCGTTACAGGCGAATATATCGCAAAACCAATAAAAGAATATATCGGATTACCTTACAGGAGGATAAACGAAAATGACTGAATCTTTTTTCGATAGAATAAACAAAAATAAAACGTTGCATACGCCGGACGTATTGTCGTGCTTAGCCAATTTATCCAATGACGAGGTTTTTACTCCGCCTGAAGTGGTAAATAAAATGCTTGATATGTTACCACAAGAATTATTTAAAAATCCTAATACTAAATTTTTAGATCCAGCCTGTAAAACCGGCGTATACTTACGAGAAATTGCAAAACGATTGCTTGTTGGATTAGAAAATGAAATTCCTGATTTACAGGAGCGTATTGACCATATTTTTCACAATCAATTATATGGTATTGCGATTACAGAATTAACTAGTTTGCTTTCTCGCCGTAGCGTATATTGTTCAAAATCGCCAGATTGCAGATATTCCGTATCACATTTTGATAATGCAGAAGGAAATATTAGATTTAAAAAAATTAAACATACATGGGTTAATGGAAAATGTCAATTTTGCGGAGCGTCAAAAACAGAATATGACCGTGCTCCTGAACTAGAATCCCATGCCTATGAATTTATACATAGTAATCCCGAGGAGATATTTAATATGAAATTTGACGTTATTATAGGTAATCCACCATATCAATTATCCGATGGTGGCGGTACAGGAGATAGTGCTCGACCTATTTATCATTTATTCATAGAACAAGCTTTAAAATTACAACCATCATATCTTACAATGATAGTTCCGTCACGTTGGCTTAAGGGCGGTAAGGGGCTTGATTCTTTTAGAAAAACGATGATGGAAGATACTAGAATAAAATATTTATATGATTATGAAAATGCAAAAGAGTGTTTTCCAGGCATAAATTTAGATGGTGGTGCTTGTTTCTTTTTATGGGATAAGTCATATAATGGTAAAGTGAATTATATTTTTAAACCTGAAACAGAAGATGAGGTTAGTTCGATGAGATATCTTGATAGTGGTGTTTCTAAAACTGTTATAAGAGATCCACGTCAAATTTCAATTATAGAAAAAGTAATAAGTAAAAATGAAGGTTCTTTTTCAACCATTGTTTCATCGAGAAACTTTTATGGATTTACTTCAGATTTGTTTAATAGACCTGAAAATTTTGCTTATACTGGACTTACAGAAACTAATCATCCTAATAAAGTGAAAATTTATGGTGTTAAAGGTAAAAAAGGTGGTGCAAAAAGAACAATAGGATATGTAAATAAGGTTGCAGTCCAAAAAGGACTTGAAGGTGTAGGTTGCTTTAAATTGTTTTTTTCTAAAGCTTATAGCTCAAATAGTATGGAGTTCCCTGAAATTATTATTGGTAGTCCAAATGAAATATGCACGGAAACATTTTTAAAGGTTGGTCTATTTGCTACATTAAAAGAAGCTGAAAATTGCTTGTCATATATGCAAACTCGCTTTTTCAAATCTTTACTGTTTTTTGGTAGGAGCGGAATGAATATATCGCAGCAAAATTTTGATTTAGTTCCAATAATAGATTTTACGAAAGAATATACTGACAAAATACTTTATAAAAAATATGGACTCAATGATGTCGAGATAGCCTTCATTAATAGTTTGTTTGATGGAAGTACAAAATTGGAGAGTGACGGAGGAAATGAATAATGGCAGGAATCAGTTTATCAGATATTTTACATAATCGTCCTTCTGTTGTTCCTACCATATACGGATATATTTTGCCCGACCTTACAGACCATAATGGCTATATTAAAGTAGGTTTTACAGACAGAGAAGATACTGAAGATAGAATAAAAGAACAACTTCATACAGCAGGAATAAGCAACTTTAAAATTGTATATAAGCATTCTGCTATGCGTCCTGACGGTACGTGTTTTACTGATAAGGACGTACATAAAATTCTACGACGCAAACGCTATAAACAGCTTAATGAAGGTTTAGACCATAATGAGTGGTTTAATTGCTCTGTTGACGATATTAATGATGCAGTACAAGAATTAATAACAGGTATTCGTTTGGAAGGACAACGCACTTGGACGTTTTCTATGCGTGATGAACAAGAATACGCCGTAAATATAGCTGCAGAATATTTTACTAAGGCAAAGGCGGAAATTCCCGATAGACCTCCTAAGTTCTTATGGAATGCTAAAATGCGTTTTGGTAAGACTTTTGCTACTTATCAGCTTGCTAAAAAAATGGGATTTAAGAAAATACTTATTCTTACATTTAAACCTGCAGTTGAATCGGCTTGGCAAGAAGATTTATCACATCATGTGGATTTTGAAGGTTGGCAATTTGTTTCTAATAAAGAGGCAAAATTCGATTCTAAAAAACTAGACCAACAATTCGAGTCTTGTGATAAAAATCGTCCTATCGTTGTATTTGGTTCTTTCCAAGATATGCTCGGCACAAATGACGCTGGCGGTATTAAAGCCAAAAATGAGTTTATTCATACTACCAGTTGGGACTTGGTAACGTTTGACGAATACCATTTTGGTGCTTGGCGAGAAAATGCAAAAAATTTATTTGAGAAATTTGATGAAGAAAATAACGATTTCGATATTGAAAAATACCAAACTGAAGAGGCAGGCAATGCAATAAATGAAACTTTCTTACCTGTTTCCACATCATATTATCTTTATTTATCAGGAACACCTTTTAGAGCCTTAAACAGTGGAGAATTTTTAGAAGACCAAATCTTCAACTGGACGTATTCGGATGAGCAATCAGCTAAAGAAACTTGGAACGGACAGGGTGATAATCCTTATGCTGCTCTTCCTAAAATGATAATGCTAACATATAAAGTCCCTGATGAAATCGTCCATAATGCCGTTACGGAAGGTTTTGACGAGTTTGACATTAACGAGTTTTTCAAAGCTGAGCCTCAAGAAAAAGGCAAAATAGAAACGTCTAGATTTATTTATGAAAATGATGTTCAAAAATGGCTTGAACTTATTCGAGGAAGATTTACTACTACCGAAGATTTGAAACTTGGTAGTGAAAAACCGCCTATGCCTTTTTCGGATACAACATTATTAAACGTTTTAACACATACTTTATGGTATTTACCTAATGTTGCATCTTGTTATGCAATGGCAAATCTACTTGCACAAAAGCAAAACTTTGTTACCTATGGTAGTTATAAAGTGATTGTTTGTGCTGGTACTAAAGCAGGTATCGGTCTTGATGCACTTTATCCAGTGCAAAATGCAATGGGTGATCCGCTTAAAACTAAAACAATTACTTTAACTTGTGGTAAACTTACTACTGGTGTAACTGTAAGACCTTGGACAGGTATCTTTATGCTCCGTAATTTGAAATCACCTGAATCCTATTTTCAAGCTGCATTCCGTGTTCAATCACCATGGGAAACTATCGACGAACATGGGAATAAAGTCATTCTAAAAAAAGAATGCTATATTTTTGACTTTGCATTAGAACGAGCTTTACGACAAATTTCCGATTATTCTTGTCGTCTTAAAGTTGATGATGCAAGTCCAGAAGAAAAGGTTAGTGAGTTTATACAATTCTTGCCTGTGCTTGCATTTGATGGTGCGTCAATGAATAGAATTGATGCTCAAGATATCTTAGATATTACATATGCAGGAACCTCCGCAACTTTGCTTGCTAAACGCTGGCAAACTGCTTTGCTTGTTCACGTAGATAACGATACGCTTAAAAAATTACGTGATACACCTGATGCAATGGCAGCACTTATGAATATCGAAGGTTTCCGTGCATTAAATGCTGAAATTGATACGATTATCAATCGCTCTGAAAAAGTTAAAAAACTCAAAAAAGAAAAAGGCGATGACTTAACTCCTAAAGAGAAAAAGGAAATGACCGAAGATGAAAAAGCAGCAAAATCTTTACGTAAGCAAGTGCAAGAAAAACTCTTAAAACTTGCCGCACGTATTCCTGCTTTTATGTATTTGACAGATTATCGTGAATATACAATAAAAGATGTAATTACACAAATAGAACCTGAACTCTTTAAAAAGGTTACAGGACTTAGCGTAAAAGATTTTGAAATACTTAATGAAATCGGATTGTTCGACCCTGAAAAAATGAATCAAGGTATTTTTGGTTTTAGAAAATATGAAAATTCTAGTCTTTCTTATACAGGTATCGATATGCACGAGGGTGAAGATGTCGGTGGTTGGGATACAGTACTCCGCCGTGAAGAATACGAAACTCTTTATGCAAGACAGCAAGCATCAATGGATATGCCTGATTTTGCGAACATTATTGTTCCAAAGGAAGAACCTAAAACTAATACGCCTAAAACATCTACTCATACAACTCCTAAGGTTGAAGATAAACCTACAGGACCAGATTGGGCTACGATACTTGCACCTATTACCGTAGGCATTAGTGTAAGTCATAAAAAGTTTGGTGATGGTAAAATCACTTGGATGGATAAATATAAAAAATATATGCGTGTCGCATTCACAATTAATGGACAAGCCGTAGAAAAGCAGTTTATATTCCCTGATGCCTTTATAAACGGTTTTCTGTCAATCAAATAATCAAAAATAAAAATAATAACGAAAAAACCATACCCTTGAGCGATTAAACTCTTGAGTATGGTTCTTTTTTTACCCTCTAAGATGCTAATTAGAAAAATCCCTAATTAAACACATCTTTACGGCACGGATTCTTTTGTTTGGTGCGCCACGAGGAGCTCGAATCCCCAACCTTTGGTTCCGTAGACCAACGCTCTATCCAATTGAGCTAGTAGCGCATAACTTTTTTATGCTAAATTATTATATATTTCTTATCCAAAAATGTCAACAGTTTTTATGAAAATAATGTATTTATTTTGGTTTATTTTTGATTTTTGATTTTATCTTATATAGGATGGCAATAAGATTGTTCATTTATGAATAGTCTTATTGTTGCTCCTTAATTGTTTTTCATTAGTTTTAGCAAATTACTAAAACCATTAGATATATAGGATGGCTTAGTAACTGTGTCGGCAAACGTTCTTTTGATTTCGTCAAAACTTGCGTGCGAAACATTTACTCTATCGATATCGAGCTTATAAGCACCCCAGTCGTCTCTACGATTTGTTTTATATGTCCAGAATGTCCAATGAAATCCGTATTTATCGAAGGTCTCCATTACAAGAGGTAAATCAGCCATACCCATCCACCATTCGCCTACAAGCATAGGAATGT
The DNA here is from genome assembly GCA_964391805.1 of uncultured Christensenellaceae bacterium. Classification (GTDB taxonomy): domain Bacteria; phylum Bacillota; class Clostridia; order Christensenellales; family CAG-1252; genus RUG14300. The sequence continues at coordinate 6,257 of CAYMNK010000020.1, forward strand.
CCTTTAACTGCTTTTCGCTATTGTAAATAGATATATGATAATCCAAATAATCCTTATTGGAAGGGGAAAAATCGTACATATGCATTTCAAAAACCACATTAGTCCATCCGTATTCGGCAATCTTCAGAAAATCGGAAAAATCCCAACACGATTCGACAAAAATAATGTGTTTGTTGTCTATCTTTCTAATTGCTTTATAAAGAACATTATGGAATTCGTGCTGTACCTGCATCGTCCTATTGGTGTTTCCTTTAGGTTCATTAAGAAGGTCGTAGCCTAATACATATGTATTGTCTTTATATCTATTCGCAATCTGTTGCCATAATTTTACGGTTTTATCTTGCGATTCTTTATCGTCGAATAAAATGCATTTTGTATCGTCGCCTGAATGATGTTCCTTGTTTTGAGAACCGTATGTACCGTGTAGATCGAGAATACAGTAGAGATTGTATTTTTCGCACCAAGATAAGCACTTGTCTATCCATTTAAAACCGTTTGGCTTGATATTGGCATTTTCGTCGGCAATATTGAAATGAATAAATGGTAATCTAACGCAATTAAATCCTTTTTCTTTTATGCCTTTTACATCTTCGTCGGTAAACCAATTTTCATAATAGACATTGAGAAGTTCATCGATTTGACTATCTGTGAATGCATGTTCATTCTTTTTGAGTGCTTCTATTAGTTTGAGATATGTAAGCTTTTCGCCGTCAACCTCGTCATTTTGACCGTCTATATCGATAACCCCCATCCAACCTTCGGGAACCAACCAATTGCCTATATTTACGCCTTTAATACATATACGTTTACCGCTACCGTCATACAAAAAAGCACCCGAGCAATAAGCGTGGTGATTAAATGCATCTTTGCCAAAGCTATTCAGTTGTAGATTTGGTTCTTCAGTCGTTATCATATGGATTAAAAACTTGTTTTGTATTCACCGTTGGTAATTAAAAGCACTGCTTTGCCGTAAATCATGCTTTCTTGTATAGGGCCGTAATCTTCGCTATCGGTACTGTTTTCTCTATTATCGCCCATAACGAAATATTCGCCTTTTTCCATGGTATGTGCATAATCATCTCCTACGCCTACATGCGTAAATTTATATCCGAATCGTGTTTCGCGTTCACCGTTGACATATAGGTATCCGTCTATAAATTCCACGCGGTCTCCGGGACATGCAACTATTCTTTTGATTATAGCTTTATATCCACTACTGCTGTCTTCGTTATCATCGGCATGTATTCTCGAGCCAATTATAGGTAATCCTCTCAAGAAGTCCGTTAATGTCGTTTTTTTGCTAGACGGATTAAGATCTTCATCATTTTCGCCCGAATTTGGCTTATAAAAAACGATAACGTCTCCGATTTTATAATTATTTCCAACCCTAAGTACATAAACTTTATCTCCGCTTTCACGAATGGTTGGAGTCATACTGCTCCCCGAAACCCTTATCGGGCATATTAGGAACTGCTGTACAACTCCGACCAACACCAAAGCTAACATAAAAACGAGAACTAATTCGATTATTATTACAAACAGCCTTTTCGGTGTCATAGGAGCATCATCCTGTTTTGACATAAAATTAACCTCTTATACCCAAAGCATATTGTTGAACAATACACCCTCGGCATTAACTATTTCTATTTTTTTGATATTATCCCAATTTTCTAAGGCAAGTTGTTTTTCGTCTCTGAAATCGTCGCATGATATCATCAACTTCTGCCAAGCGAAACCGCCGTCAAGGAATGCTTTTGCGGTATACTCTTTATAATTGCCATCATCGAGAATTGTTAAACGGATTAATATATTCTTGGACGTGATGGAATATGCGGATATTTGCAAAATTCCTTCGGTCCACAACTTACGCTTTTCGTTTACACTATAACTTACGAGTGTACCCTTTTCGACGGTTACACCGGGTAAACCTCTATCGTCGCGTTTTATCGAGCAGGTGTCGTTTTTAAGAACGACGTCGTCGTTTTCGGCGAAGAAGGTGAGTTCCATATCGGTATCAAATAGAAGTTTATTTGGGGTAATACGTCTTCTTGTGACATTGAGTCCTTCGAGTTCGATTTTGATGGGAGTGGATGCAATTTCCACGCCGTCACGATATTGAACATTAGCATAGACATATATTTCCATATCCTTTTCGCATACGGTCAAGGCGAATCTATAGTCGGTCTCGTTTTTACCCATAGAGCAGTGCCAATTACGATACTCGGGGTTAGGTTCGTCATATGAATAATATAAACTCACCTTAGAAACCTTTTTATCGCTCTCATCAGGAGCTACATCTACCACAAGTTTACCGCTTTCCACCGAATATTTGATGTCAGGTGACTTGGGCAACTCTTTTTTAGCGGAATATCTACCTTCGAGCCAGCGCCACATGGAAGCATACGACGTTTCGGTAATTTGTTTTGACAGTCTATTGGAAACTATGGTAGAACAAAGTGATTGTTCGGGTAACAATCTTACAAGGTTATCGAGTTTATCAAACTCACCGCTCTCGTTATTTGCGCAAGTTACGATAAGTATGGGGCATGTGGTAAATTTGACATAAGCTTGAGGGGAAAGTGCCATTTCCCATTTATGAGCGTTATCGTCGGTTTCTGCGATTGTCGGTTTATTAAATCCTAAGAAACTACCCAATCCGCTACCGAGAATGGATAATCCGCCATAGATACGTTTGTCGGTTGCGATAAGTTGCCACAATAATTCGTTACCGGCTCTTTCGGCTACGCAAACGGGCTTTACTTTGGGGTAATACTCTTCTACCACAGTCAAAAATCTACGTAAAATTCTTGCCCACAAAAACATGGGGGATGCTTCGGCAGAAGGAGTGCAATTGTGAAGATTGTCGATAGCGTTTTGATATTTACCGTACGAATAAGCAGAGGGGTATGAGGTATGTCTAATACCTTCGCCCGACAAATCAACCGTTGCTACCGTATAATCGCGTGATGCAAAGTCGGTCAATCTTTCGTCAATATTACCTTGGTCGTGAATATCCGGTATGTACAAAATAAATTTTTGCTTATTTTTTTGATTGACAGGAGAAACTATTTTCGCATACGCTCTAACTTCGCCGTCGCCGTCTAAAAATGCGGTAAAAAATAACGAACGGCGCAAAAAAGTATCATCCGCTTTATTTTCGATTACCGAAACCCTCAAGGGATCTTTTTTAGGATTAAAATCCTGCCATAGTTGGACCGGAGTTAAATATCTTGATTCCATATCTTTACCTATATTCCTTCATAAAAGCGAATTTTAAAAACTGCTTTTACTATATTCTACACTTTTCCTATTAATTTGTAAAGTCTTTCGGCGGTTGCGCCATTCTTTGGATGCCTATCGAGTTTATCCTTAAGCAAGCGGAGCACGTCGTCTTTATATTGTATAACACTTCCTCCGAAAGCGTTTACAAATTCTCTAATAAAAATTTGTTTGCGGTTGTCGGCTATACTGCTGTTTGCGAGTACCGTTGCAATCGTTTCCGATGCTAATTCTGCATATTCGCCTTTCCTTGCTGATACGAAATCGAATACAATAAATAGTCCGCCTTTTTGGATATATCCGCATAAATCCATTTCATCGAGTACGAAGCCGTTACTGACACTATAAAACTCTTTAAGGTAGCGAGCAAGATATTCGGCAAGGACCTTTAGTCTAAATAGCGGTCCTTCTGCTATATCTTGAAGAAGAGTATTTCCGCCCATATATTCGATAATGATCTCTAATTCCTCGGTTTTAATTATTTTATTGAGATTCATTGCTTTACTTCCGCAAAGTTTATCGAACCAATACAATTCGGCATTTTTCGCAGTGGCTGATGGATAGCGCTTAAGTATATATCTACCACCATTCTCGGTATTTTCGATTAAATATATTCCGACAGGCATCTCATTCAGTTGTTTTATTATACGGTAATCGTTCATGCGATTTTTCTCCAATTGATTATGATAATCTATTTCGTTATCGAGTTTATGCGACAGAATAGCGACGTAATATCCTTATAGAACTGCTTAGCTATTAGATTTACTCAACCCGGATACAAATGGGCGATATAGACTATTGTACTACTATTTTACTACCTTTTAGCCGAAAAAGCAATATTAATAATAATATTCTTAGTATTTATCATTGATATTAAAATAAAAATGGCATTTAAGCATAGTAAAAGCCATTGAAAAAATCGTTTTTTTGTGTTATACAATAATTACGGTTTTGAGAATTGTGAGGTAAGCCTATGCTTATAAACGATAATTAATATATAGAATCGAATCTATAAAAGCGGAGATATCCAAAGCGCAGTATAATGCAACATTATAAGTCAATAAAGAACTTACTTTGCTGTATTATCATATCGGTTGCATTATTAACGAACATAAAGCGTGGGGGGAATAAGTTTATAGATAATCTTGCCAAAGATATTAAACTTGCTTATCCTAACAGCACAGGATATTCAATAAGAAACTTAAAATATATGGCAAAATTTGCCTCCAATTATGACGAGCAATTTGTGCAAGTAGTGTCTGCACAAATTCCGTGGGGACCAATATTGTTTTGCTTGATAAAATATTAGATATATCTAATCGTGAAAAAACACTTTTCATTGGCTTTTTAATTATTCATCGTTTTTTATCGTTTTTTATGCCGTGTTTAATAAAAATTGAAATTGACATAGATACCTTATTACTGTTATAATTTAGTTAAATAACCGAATTATTGGGAGAATACTATGGAGGAATGCTACGAACAAGAGGTTGTGCGCCTAAAAGAACGAATTTATTCGGTTTTTGGTGACGAACAAACCGAAAAGATTATGGATGTGTACGAATATGCGTATGCTAAGCACGACGGAGTTAAACGCGAATCCGGCGAGCCTTATATCATGCATCCTGTCAATGTTGTGAGTATTCTTCTCGATCTCGGTATGGATTCTACAAGTATCAAAGCGGGCTTTTTGCACGATGTGCTTGAAGATACCGACACGACAAAGGAAGAGCTTGCAGGGTTATTCGGTAATGAGGTTGCCAATATAGTTGACGGGCTCACAAAATTGAAGCTTAAGAAAAACGGTAATATAATTCTTGACGACGGTGATGCCATCTTTACGGTGGAACAAGCGGAAAACTTACGTAAATTGATACTTGCCATGTGTAATGACGTCAGAATTATTATTATCAAGTTAGCCGATAGACTTCATAACATGAGAACGCTGGCGAGTAAGGAGCGTTCCAAACAAATAGTCAAGGCTAAAGAAACGTTGGAAATATTCGCACCGCTTGCTGCAAGACTCGGAATTATGCAAATCAAGGGCGAACTCGAAGACTTGTGTTTCTACTACCTTATGCCCGAAGAGTACGCTAAAATCAAGACGCTTATGTCGAGTATTCCCATCGATCCGCAGGTCATTGTTGACGAGGTTAAGCGTAAACTCGAACCCGATTTTAAAGAATGCGGTATCAAATTCGAAATAAGCGGTCGTAAAAAACACTATTATAGCGTTTATCGTAAAATGAAACGCACCGGACATGCTTTTAACGAGATATATGACCTTATTGCGGTTCGTTTGATTATTGACGGAGATAAGAACCAATGCTATGAGGCATTAGGATATGTACATCAAGAATGGCGTCCCATGCCGGACAGAATGAAGGATTATATAAGTCGTCCTAAGGAAAACAGTTACAGTTCCTTGCACACCACCGTATATAGCGATGCAGGTTATCCCTTCGAAGTTCAAATTCGCACCGTTGAAATGCACCGTATTGCAGAATACGGTATAGCCGCCCACTGGAAATATAAGGACGGTAAGACCGATGCCGAACTTGACTATAAGATTAGTTGGTTGCGTAAGGTGATGGAAGAGGAAAGAGACGATGCTGATTCGGCGGAGTTTTTAGCCGCATTGCGTTCGAGTTTGTTCAGCGATGAAGTTTATGTTTATGCCCCCGACGGTAAGGTGTTCAAACTTCCATTCGGAGCCACCGTTGTTGATTTTGCGTATGCGGTTCATTCTGATGTAGGCAATCGTTGTAGCGGTGCGTTTGTAAACGGACAATTTATGCCTATTACCACCGTGTTAAAAAACGGCGATCAAGTTCAAATTCAGACCAAGGGGAAGCATCCTTCTCGAGATTGGCTTAAAATCGTCAAAACCAATGGCGCAAGACACAAAATCAAGCAGTACTTTAAGAAACTTAACCGCGAGGATAATATCAAAATCGGTAAGACCATGCTTGAAAACGAAATTCGTAAGAAGCGTTTCAAGCCGAGTGAAGTAATCATTCCTGAGGCTGTAAAAGAGGCTTCTGCGAAGTACGCATTGCTTACCGAAGAAGACTTATATGCAGGTGTTGGCGCAGGTACTATTAGGGCAGAAAGCCTTGCTTCATTCTTTACTCATAGATATATCGAAAGTATGAAGGAAGAACCGCAGGAATCAGTAGTGCACGCTCCGAGTAGAACCGCTACCGGCGGAATCCTTGTGGAAGGAAACGATGGCATGTTGTTCCGTTTGGCGAAGTGTTGTTCACCGGTGCCAGGAGACCCAATCGTCGGTTATATCTCGAGAGGGCGCGGAATCGTGATACATCGTGCCGACTGTACCAATATAACTTCAGCCGAAAGGGAGAGATTGTGTGATACCGAATGGGCAAGCGTTTCTGCAGGCGTCAAATTTTCGGTTTCACTCACGATTATTGCCTTAAACCGTAAGAATTTGACAGCGGATGTATGTCAAGTTCTCAATAATATGGATAAAGTTCAGCTTGTCGGAATCAACGCCAACGCGTTTAGAAATTCCGATAAAGCAGTAATTATGGTCGGTCTCGATGTAGATTCGGTGTCTACTCTCGAATCAGTCAAGAAAACATTACGAAATATAAAAGACGTTATAGAAGTCAAAAGGAGCTAATATGGAAGAAAAGAGGAGAGGAAAATTTATAGTATTCGAGGGATTAGACGGTTGTGGTAAGACCTTTCATTGTCGTAATCTAACAGAGTATCTTAATCTATCTCAAATAGAAACCGTTCAAACTTGTGAACCGACTACCGATCCGATGGGAAAGTTGTTGAGGACTTACCTTAAGGGCGAGTTGCAAACATCCGAAGAGGGGATAGCCGGACTCTTTTTGGCAGACCGTATCGATCATATTACCAAAAAAGGCGGATTGCTCGATCTTCTTAATAGCGGTGTGAATGTTGTTTGCGATAGGTATTATCTTAGTTCTATAGCCTATAATGCGCAAAATCGTTCTCCCGAATGGGTATATGACCTCAATAAGCCCGCAATGGATTTATTGATGCCCGATCTTGTGATATTCCTTGATATTCCCGCATTTAAAGAAGACCGATTGATCGGTAGAAGCAACACTAAGGAAATATATGAAAACCAAGAATATCAAGCAAAAGTAAAGGAACGTTATGAATCTGCAATCAAACTGCACAAAGGTCCTCTCGTAAGAATTAGTTCTAATAGAGAAAAAAATGACGTAATCAAAGACGTTAGAAGCGAGGTAATGAAGTTATTTAAGTAACTATGAGAATCGATAAGTTTTTGAAAGTAAGTAGAATAATCAAAAGACGTACCATAGCCAAGGATGTGTGCGAGGATGAGCGTATCTATATCAACGGTAAACCGGTTAAACCGTCTAAGGAAGTCAAGGTCGGTGATATCGTTACCGTCCGTTTCGGTAATAGATCGCTTTCGGTAAAGGTCTTATATATAGATTCGGTGGTAACCAAAGCGCAAGCTGAAGACATGTATGAAATCGTTGAAGAAAATTAGTGCGGTGGTATTGGCGTCAGGTAATTCCTCTCGCTTTGGTGAAGATAAAATGCTTTACGCTATTGACGGTAAAACGTTGATAGTCAAAGCGGTAGAGCCGTTTATCGAATCGGAGTCGATCGATGAAATTATAGTCGTCGCCAATAGTTATAATATAGATAAGATTGTGACCTTTTTTGATAATTGTGCTAAGCCCATTATTGTCATTGAAGGCGGGAATAGTAGACATTTGAGTAGTTATAAAGGTATTTGTGAGGCGTTCGGCGACTATGTATTGATTCACGACGGTGCAAGGTGCTTTGTAGACACGGAACTTATTGATAGGGTGGTAAATGCGCTTTCTAACGAGTCGGGTGTCATTCCAATAGTGCCGATTTCGGATAGTTTGGTCGTAAAAAACGATAAACGTATCGAATATTTTGACCGTGAAAGTGTAAAAGCTGTACAAACGCCCCAAGCATTCGATAGAAAAAAACTTATTGAAATATATGATAAATACCTTGGTTTGCCCATTCTCGATACCATAACCGATAATGGTGGCTTATGGGCTAAGGAATATCCCATAATAACGGTAGAAGGATCGCCAAAAAATAAGAAAATCACATATATGGGTGATATTAAAGACCATTCTAACTTGAAAATCGGTAACGGATACGATATGCATAGATTGGTTGAAGGTAGACGCCTTGTTTTGGGTGGTGTTTGTATTCCTCACGACAAAGGTTTGTTGGGCGTAAGCGATGCAGACGTTGTACTGCATGCACTTATGGATGCTTTGTTATCATCGGCATCCTTGCCCGATATAGGTAATCAATTTCCGCCAAGTGACAATCGCTATAACGGTATCGACAGCACCGTATTGTTGACGGATGTTTTAAGTAAAGTTGCTAAATGCGGGTTGAAACCTGTTTCGATATCCATTACCATTATTGCTCAAAAACCACGACTTTCGCTGTATATTCATTCTATTAAAGAAAAAATTGTTTCCCTATGCGGTGTATCGGTGGACTCGGTCGGTATATCTTCGACTACTACCGAAGGATTAGGTTTGATAGGTAGAGAAGAAGGAATTGCGTGCTACGCAAGTGTGATTTGTACTAAGTAACTAAGGAGAAAAGATGCCTAATTACATAAAATCGGGTGAAATTAAATACATAAGTATTAGCGATGTGTTGCCTAATTACAGTCAACCTCGCTCTATTTTTAACGACAAGCCTTTACAAGAACTTGCTGATAGTATTCGTACACACGGTGTTCTTGAACCTGTTTTGGTCATAAGAGAGGGAAATTTTTATAAGATTATAGCGGGTGAACGCAGATATAGAGCTTCTCGAATGGCAGGTCTTATTAAAATTCCCGCAATCATTATATCGGCTACACCCGAACAATTGTCCGAAATAGCTATTATAGAGAATTCACATCGTCAGCAGTTGAATCCCATAGAAGAGGCAAAAGCGGTCAAATTGTTGATGGAAACAAATAATCTTACGCAGGAACAAGTATCCATTGGTTTAGGTAGATCTCGCTCTGCGGTTGCTAACCTTTTGCGGTTGTTAACCCTTCCCGAACCTATTCAAGAAATGGTTCGCGAATCCAAGCTCAGCCAAGGACACGCACGCACCCTTTTATCCGTGAAATCCGAAAAACAAATGTTAGCGCTTGCCGAAAAATGCGTAGAAAACAAATGGAGCGTACATGCGCTTATATCGGAAATCGATAGACTTTCTAAGACAACACCGGTTAGCAAAGTGTCGTCAAATCCAAAAACCGTTAAAAAACAATCAGTTTCTCCCGAATTGGAAAATATGGTGCTCGATATGGAAAGGGTGTTCCAAATGCCCGTGACCTTTTCGGGTGGTGATAATAAAGGAAAATTGGTTCTCGAGTATTCGAGCCCCGAGGAATTACAAGTTATTTACGATGTCATTCAGGAATTGAAATCTCGTAGAGAGTGACGAGATAGTAGAGAGTGACGAGCTAAACATCTTGATTAAAAATAGGTATTGCAATATAAATTTTAATATGCTATACTATATGAAGCATAAGGATAAAAAATGAAGAACAAAAAGAATATTATTAAACTTGCAATAGTCAAATTCGATGAAAAGTGGCTTAAGGAAAACGCTGAAAAATACGGCGATTACCCCACTAAAGTTTTTGCCGATGAAGTAGAGAATACTATCGGCTTGCTTTTGTATAAATCGAAGGGCAATAAAGTTGTTGTCGCATTCGATCCCAATGCCGAAAGGGATGAGTCTATTATAATTACCATATTTAGGGTATTCGTAAAAGTCTTTGAAAATATCAGTCCTGAAAACATAATAGAAACCTTTATTGAAGACTCGAGTGCACGTGAATCTAAAGACTTATTTATTGCTCTTTCCGCGCACAATAGAGTTCTTGCCCTTCAGCAGAAAGGAGAACAAGATGACGAAAACGTATTTGATGAAGTTTTGTCGAAAGTTCAAGCAGATTTAAGCGAGCATAAGGCTCCTCGCGATGAATTCGATGCATGTTTTACGCCGAGCGAAAACAAGTCGGAAGAGAACGAAGAGACCGATGTTGATGGGCTTGTCGGTGCAGAAGAATTTAAAGCACTGATCAAGGAAATCAAAAAGATGGCACCCATTGTCAAGGAAAAGAATATTTGTAACGTATTGACTGATAGATGTTATCTCTTTTCCATTGGATCGGGGTGCGGTTATACCACAGACTTGTATATCCTTGCCGAAACCATTACAAATGCGAATATTTGTAAAATGAACACCGAACATCCTGTAAGAGAGGAGATGTTTAGTGAAGACGACGATCAAATATTCACGGTAGAGGGCGGTGATTCCTCAGAAGTGAAGGTGCTGTCTATAGATATCAGTAAGGCATTACTAAAAACGGACTCCATAAAATTCAAGGCACTTCTTAGAGCGATTGAGAAAAATATAGATAACTACATTTATGTTTTCCGCGTTCCCTTCCTTGAAAAGAGTATGTTAGAGAAAGTCCGTGCTTCCATTGCCGACGTATTAAGCGTCAAAGTCGTATCCGTTCCGCCCCTCACCACCGAGGAGATGAGAAACTATGCGTCTATGGAATTTGACGATATGGGCTATACCGTTAGTGAGGATGCGTGGATATATTTCGATGAAAGAATTGCAGAAGAACAAGCCGACGGTCGATTCTACGGATTGAATACCATTGCTAAGATCGTCAAAGAAGCGATATACGAAAAAATATTGATCGAATCCGAACAAGGTGTCGATGATACCGTGATAAATGCCGATAATATGAAGGCTATATGTGTAAACACCGAACTTACCACAATTTCCGCCGAAGATCAGCTCAAGGAAATGATTGGAACAGAGTCGATTACCGAAAAACTCCACGAAATCGTTGCGCAAATAGAAATGAGTATGAAAACCGACTTAATCGATAGACCGTGTTTCCATATGCAATTTACGGGTAATCCCGGCACCGGTAAAACCACGGTTGCGCGAATAATCGGTAAAATGCTTAAAGAGAAGGGTGTGCTCCGTGTCGGTAATTTTTACGAGTGTTCGAGACGTGATCTTTGCGGTAAATACATAGGAGAGACGGCACCCAAAACTTCAGCTGTATGTAGGAATGCATTAGGTTCCGTTTTGTTTATCGATGAGGCATATTCTCTTTATAGAGGAGAATCCGACGGTAAAGATTTCGGATTAGAGGCGCTTGAAACATTGGTAGCCGAAATGGAAAACCACAAAGACGACCTTGTTGTAATATTCGCCGGTTATAAAGATGATATGGCACGCTTGATGGAAGGCAACCAAGGATTAAAGAGTCGTATTCCTTATACTATCGAATTCCCGAATTATACTAATAAACAGCTTTATGATATATTCGTTTATATGGTTAATAAAAAATCGATTTGTGACGAGCAGTGTCTCGAAGTCGCCCGTAAGTATTTTGATTCGATACCGAGCAATGTGTTAAATGAAAAATCGTTCAGTAATGCTCGATTCGTTCGCAATCTTTTCGAACGCGCCGAATGTAAGGCAGCCATGAGATGTCAATTAAACAAAATCAGCGATATAGTAATAACCAAGGATGATTTTGAAAGAGCGGTAGCAAGCGAAGACGCATTCAATTTCACGAGGAATAATAATAAACCCAAAATCGGGTTCTAAATATAAAAAGGAGAATATATATGGATAAGAAGCAACTAAAACAAGCCCAAGCATTATATAAGAATGTTTGTAAAGCCTTAAAATCGGAAGGTTGGACCTTTCAAGAGCATGAAAAAGATTTTGTAATTACTACCGGTGCTCGTGGTGATGATTTACCTATCCCTGTAATAATTAATATTAACGGCGATAACGGAAATCTCTCCATTTATTCGGAACTACCGTTTTCTATTCCCGAGAATGTTCGTAATCGTTTAGCAGTAGCAATCAATATTATCAATTATTCCATTGTTAATGGTTGCTTCGATTATGAATATAATACGGGCAGAGTCGTTTTCCGTATTTGCCAATACTATCGTGACTGTGAACCCGGCGTGGAAGCAATTATGCATTTACTTATGACTGCTTGTATTACGACCGATAAGTTTAATGATAGATTGCTTTATATCGCTAAAGCGGATGAACTATCACTTGAACAAATGGTCCAAATTATAGATAAGGATTAGTTGTCGTAAAGTATTATATAGCATTATCAACAAAAGCGAGGGCGATTTTTTTCGCCCTTCATTTTTTTTACTCTTCACTCAAAAAAAACTGCACATTAGGGCTCAATTTTTGTTTGGTACTTTGCGGACGATAACGAACACGCATATGTCATACTGAGCGAAAGGGCACTGCCCTGAAGTCGAACTGCGAAGCAGTGCGAGGTGTAACCGAGCAGTATCTTGGACGGTAACGAGTAGTTGTTTTAACAACATCCATATTAAGGCAAGCGTTAGCGACAAATCTTGTCATACTGATCCCCGCTTACGTTCCACTCAATATGATGGGACGGAAAACATCAATCAACAAAAATAACAAAAATAATTACCGATTAATGTTTACAAATATTGAAAAATGATATATAATTCTATTGTACGCGGGGGTGTTTTAGATTCGATGGCGTACGAAAGGGCAGTATAAGCATATCGGAGCGACACGTTACGAAGGCAATTTTAAAAGAAACGACAATAATAGTCAAAGTTACGCTCTTGCCGCTTAGTGCAGAGCCATTCGTCCTATAATTGCTCACATTTATAGGAACGGGTGTAATTGATTGTGAGGAACTTTTCTCGGGAATGCTCCTTTTTTGAGAAAAGAATTTAAAGAGCTTGGAAGGCATAGTTCGTATACTGACGGAAGCCGACGACAACTAACAGTATAATAAGTATGTAGAAAGTGCTGTGATTTCTATGTTAGACGCGAGTGCAAGTCTCGCCATCTCCACCACAAGGAACCGCGGTCGAACCCGTGGTTCCTTTTCATTTGTGTTAAAGGCGTCGCAGGGATTATCGTTAAGACTAAAAAGTACGAAAAGATAATCTCTTACGACTGGCAAACAAAGCCAAGATGTAACGGTAAATTTGTTAAGAAAGCATAATCGCAATAGCAACTACATAAAACACGATTAAAGGCGGTAGAACGTTGATTCTATCGCCTTTTGTATGGTTTTATTCTCTTATATCGTCCGAATGTTTCGCCTTTCGTTGTCCGTGTGTAGCACAAAGAAAAGCCAAAGT
>CAYMNK010000021.1:0-15024 GCA_964391805.1 uncultured Christensenellaceae bacterium
ACCCATAAAAATATGCACCTCCAAAAGTGTCTAACTTTTAGGGTGCATATCAATCATCAGAATTTATTTTATAAAACCATATTTCACCGTCAATAATACCATTAGGCACAAAATCAGCAAAATATAGTAAATCCCAAGTAGATGTAGGACCAAAGGATGTACAATCGGTTTTTATAGATGCAGACTTTACTTGAACTCCTTCGCCAGTCGCTTTTATTACGCAATCATAAGAATGTGCTGTTGCATTTGTTCTAACGGCATCAAATGCAATGCAAAATACTGCTTCGCTAAAAACATCAGGAATATTTAGATTTCTTCCGCCTAATGCTTTTAAATCTGCATTAATGTTTAACCATTTTTGAAATATTAATTTTAATTGCTCAAAATCTTGAGAATCAAATTCATCGCCATAAACTTTTGTTCCGTCTTTTAGTTGAATAAGCGTTTTTCTCATTAGTTTTTTCTCCTTTATTTATCCTCTTTAATTATATTGAAAAGTATTTTTTACTCAGCTCTTTTATCAGGGATTTTTTAACTAAGTCTTTTTGTAAAAAAATACTCGCCTGATTTGGTCCCATCTCGATTAAGTTTAATAAATTTAATTTGATAAATACAATCTTTCTTTATAAGCGTATTATTGAATTTTCAGTCTTTTGTTATACTCATATACCAACCTATTAAAAATCAAAAAATTCGCTTAAAGAAATTTCTAGCGCAAATACTATTTTTTCTAATGTAACTATCGAGATATTACGTTTTCCGACTTCAAGGCTTGCGATATATGTTCTATGTATTCCTGCTTTGTCTGCTAATTCTTCTTGAGTTATGCTTAATTTGTGACGTAATTCTTTAATTCGTTTACCGACTTTTTCTTTAATCATAAAAACCTCCTATCAAATATAAAATAATTATACCCATTTGTTACTCTTTTCTCAACATTCAATGAGTAACATTTTTAAAGGAGAATCGGTTGTAAATCATTAATTTGAAATTTTCTCGTGTTCTTGTCTTGAATAAGCAAAAAAAACAGCAAACTATCCTTACTTTTACTAACTATATTGAGATTAAGGTGCTATATGGATTAACTTGTACACTTGAAAAGTATATAGGTAATAATTTATTCCTTAAGTTTTTTGATTTTTCTTAAATTATAAACGCTAAGGTTATTAGAGATGCGGAGAGTAATCCCTTTTTTAGATAATTTAGAGAGCAATAATCAGAAAATATTAAAAGTGCGGAGTACCACAATGCTAAACTGCCTTCGGAAAATGTAAGTGATAGTGATAAATTGAGTGAAGCAAGGGCGTTTGCTATATACGAAGAAAGTAAAACGATATACCTTGCCATTATGGCAAAAGGTTTAACTAAAAATGTCAGTCCGGCAATAGGCATGCAAATAAATGTAAGTACATACGCTACACTCGTTAACGGTATGATAAAGAAACTACCGGCTATTGCTATTGGCGAAAATGACGAAAAGAAATATGCACCGAGTGGAATTAACGATATCGTTATGGATAAATTGAGCATTAACGCTTCACCGGTTTTTCTAAATCTACCGAGTGATTCTACCGTTCGTTTCATTATCGGATATATCAAATATGCACCGAGAACTGCGCCGTAACTTAGTAAGAAACTCATATCACCCAACCATACCGGTTTAGCGATAAGCGAAATCAAAGCAGAAAAGCACAATATGGATATTTTATCGGGGCAAGCCTTGTAATTTGTTAGAAAACTTGCCGTTAAAAACATAATGGAGGCTCTCAAAACGGATGGAGAAAAATTACATAGATAGGCATAAAATCCGAATACAGGAAGAAGCACAAAGGGCGTTGCCTTAGCTGGTATACGCAACTTTTTACATATAAATGTCAATACCGAACTTAAAACTCCGATATGAAGTCCAGATACGGCGAAGACGTGTGCAACACCGATTGCAGTAAAGTTGGTTTTGATATCATAATCGAGATATTCCGATTCACCGAACATTATACTCATTAAGTAGTTTGCAGTATCGTTATCGGTAGTTTTTATAAAGGCATCCTTTATATATGATACGATTGTATTTCTCGGTGACCGGTATGATGTGAATTCATTTTGATAAAAACTAACATCCATTTCATAATAAACGCCTTTAGCAATTCTATGTAACTGATACGAGTCCGTTATTTGAAATGTATCCAACGTCCCCGCAAACCCTATATAATCACCGACACTAACATCTATATCGGTAACTAAAATACTTCCGTTAAGCGATTTTCCCTCTAAAACAACGTCACCTATTATTATTTGACCGCTATTCGATACCGACTCGACAACGCCTAACCCGCTATAATATCCAGATTCGAGATAATCATATTTTTCAAAACAATAAAGATAAACATATCCCTCGAAAGATAAAACTATAGCGACTATGCATGCGATTATTAACCTTTTATCAAAAACTCCGAAGAAGCCAAAGATTAATATTACCGTAGCAAGAGTTAAATATATCCATACAATATATCTATACCAGAAAAACCATGCAACTAATCCCATAACGAAGAATAACAGAATGGTAGGCAAAGGTCTTACCACAAAAATTCTCGACTTACCGCCGTTCCGTTTTAAATCGTATATGATATTATTTTCCATTTTGTACAAAGTTTATCGATACGTATATAAAAATTCGGAACAATTCTAACTATTGTTATAAAAGAATTGCTCCGAATTAATTATTTTTCTTTATAATATAGCATGCAATGGCAGTACCCAACGAAACTATCGTCTTTGATTTGATCGCGGAATTCCTTACACATACATTTAGTATCCTCGTTGTGAACTAATCTACAAGGACAATAACCGCCGTTTTCTTTTATTTTGTTTTTCAATGATTCAACGATTTCTTTATCGGGATTCAATAATATTTTCATAATTATCTCCTTGTATTTTTTATTAACCGAATATTTTATATGCCAATATCGTAAGAATTAAAAGATCGCCTGCTCCGCCTGTTGAAAGCGATGTTCTTGCGAAATAGGAACACATAGCATCGAGATTTTCGTCGTTATAGTTATTGTAAACATAATCTGCAATTGTCTTTGCGTCCGCAACTAACGAGCATTGACGGGTATACATACAGGTGTCATCGATTGTCGCAATAAGTTTCAATAAAACTTTTTTGTTTACGTCGGCTTTATCTAATCCCGTTTTTATAAGTTCTCTATATAAAGGAAGTGCCGTATCGAATACTGTTTTATATCCCGATTGAGCTTCAGATAACGCACCGCCCACATCGAAACTTTCCCTTACTATTGCGCCCTTTGTTTCCCTTTCGGGTTTAATGAATGATGATAGTGTGGCAATTTCCTTTGATAGCGTTTTTTCCGTTATTTCCACTCCGTTTGCTTGAAGCCTAAAATAACACGATGCAAATAGAGCAGTTGCAAAAAGTGTACCTTTTAGCACGTTAGTTTTTTCGCATGCTTCCAAAAGGTCTTTTTCGGCGCTTGCACCGGTCTGTCTAATAACGGCAATGGCTTTTTCAGGTTCTAATTCCGCAGTAACAGTTCCCGAATATGCTATAGTCAATAAATGCAAATTGATTACCGTTAAACCTCTCAGCATTAAAGGATAGTCCATATCTACATGCGCAGAGGGGCCTGTTGGAGATACTAAGCCGGGTTTTTTATCGGTAGCAAGTTGCTCCATTATGCTTTGTTTTGCTTTTTCTACAAATTCAATAATTTCCATAAACGTTTTATTGAAAAATGCTTACATTTTGTTATCAAATTACTCGTTATCCTCGATAATTTCGCTTTCGTCGTCATCTTCATCCTCTATCGAATCATCATTATCATCGTTTTGAGTTTGTAATTCTGATAGATTGTAGCGGTTATAAGAATAATCGCCTTCGCCCTTGAATATTTTGACGACAACATCTTTACGAAGCATGTCGAGTTGTTCTACCGTTCCTTCGCCGTCGGGAGTTTGTATTTTAGAGTGCAACTTGGGCATTTGTTTCGAGGTTTCGATATAATAATCGCTCTCGTATTTTAAACAACACATCAATTTACCGCACATTCCGCTGATTTTAGTCGGATTTAGTGACAAACCCTGTACTTTAGCCATTTTTATGGTAACCTTCTCGTAATCTTGTAAATATGTTGTACAGCAACACGGACGACCGCACGGAGCCATAGAACCGCGCATTTTAATATCGTCTCTCTCGTAAATTTGTCTAAGTTCGATTCTTGCCTTAAGTGCACCAGCAAGATCTTTGACTAACTCTCTAAAATCTATTCTGCCGTCGGCTGTGAAATAAACGGTAACTTTTTTACCGTCAAAAGAATATTCGCAGTCTACTACTTTGAGTTTTAATCCGTGTTTTTCGGCTTTTTCGACGGTAATTTTCATCGCTTCTGTTCTTTGAGTTTGAAGTTTAAGAACCTGCCTTTTATCCTTTTCGGTTGCTTTACGGATGATTGGTTTTAACTCGTGAGTTATTTCGCTATTATCGATTTCTTTATTTGCAATAGAGACCGTTCCGAACTCCACACCTTTAGCGGTTTCGACAATGACATTATCGCCTTCGACAAAAATTTCATCGAGAGGGTCGAAGTAATATGATTTAGAACCGTTTTTAAATTTTACGCCAATTATTTTTTGCATTTGGATTTTTCCTCCGCTATTTTCAAAAGAAAACAGTCAATTATGTTGATATTATTTATATAACAAGTCGTTTTGTGTTTGGATAAACTAATCTCTTCCATTATCTCGGCAATTCCGGTAAGTGATATTGATTGGGCTAATTGATGATATAAATCTACTAAGTCAACGAAAGTTACTGCCGATTCTATATCCGACTTAATATACAGTATGTCTTTGAATATAATTTCCGTCGTATCTAATGCCTTAGCGAGATCGGCGAACACTTTATTATTGAGATAGTTGGGTACATCCGAACTGGTTTTTATAGAATTATAAACATTGAGTAGTTCATATGCCTCGTTAATAAAGGATTCGTCTTCGCTTAAGCGTGACGCAATCGTTACCGATCCGTCCGCTATTCGCGCTATTCCATGTGAATTTGCAATACCTTTATGGTATAACCAGTTTTGCAACTCGCTTGCCGTAAACGGTGTTTGGGTAACCTTTTTTACCCTCGATAAAACTGTTGGAAGTATACCTATATTCGAAGCCGCGGTTAGAATAATGTGTACCCCCGTAGGTGGTTCTTCGAGCGTTTTTAAAAGTTTATTTTGGATTATGGTCGATTGAGTATTGAATGATTTGATGATAAAAAGTTTATCTCCGCCTTCAACAGGTGTAAGATAGGTGTTATCAATCATTTCGTTAAGTTGCTCGACGGTTACGTTTTCGCCCTCCGGGTTGACATAGGTAACGTCTGGTTTGACCATATTCATAACTTTTTTACATTCGGTGCATTCCATACATGCTGTTTCACAATAAACACGCATTATGACAGCAGTCAATAGGTTATCGAGAGCAATCGCATCGGTGGATAAAAGAAGATATGCATGCGAAAAAGAACTGCCGACATCTCTGTCGAATATTTTATACGCAGTCGTATTCTTAATGATTCTAATCAATCCCTTATCCATACCTATTTCAATCCGAAAATTCTTTGGGCATCACGTTGTAATATCTCAACAATTTCGGCGGTTATTATCTCTCCTTTTTTAATATATACTTTCCCGGGTGGATATAATCCGATATCCTTAGTTGCAATTGTGCCTATCAATTCCGATAAATCCCGTCCGTATTCGGGCAACGCAGAAGCATCGAGTGTTTCTAATAGTTTCAACTTATTATAATTGAAAGGGGTGACGATTGCCACTAACAATCTATCTTCTACAAGTTCGAAATAAATGCCCGATTCTTGCGCTTTTCGAGCTACGGCATAACCGTTAGTCGAAGGCGGAACCTCTATTACTAACCTCGTGAAATCGTCCGAATGAACCTTTTTAAAGCCGTACGGTAATTTAAGGTCATCTATAGATTCTTTTATTTTTGAATACAGTTTTTCTCCGTTTTCTTGCATATATCCGCGAGCAAAATCCATAGAACACATTGTTAGGTATGACGGACTCGTGGTATGCAATTTAGAACGGTAACGGAGAGCTTTTTCTAATAACTCATCGGAATTTGTTCTAAGTATTGCGCCACCTGTGTAAACAGGCAACGTTTTATGTAAACCGTTAATTACGATATCCGCTTCCACTGTCACATTTTTAGGTAATAATGTACTATACGGATAATGTGCGCCGTGTGCTTCGTCCACAATTATAAACGCATTGGGAAAGCTCTCTCGAATTTTTTCAACCGATATAATATTACCATAGTAATCGGGAGTTGTCAAAACTATGCCTTGACAATCCTTAGGAAGTATCTCGACTGCCTCGAAATCGATATTAAATAATTCACACGCATTGACGATACTTTTGTGTGGAGTGCCTAATGAATATAATTTATTCACGTATTCTTTAGCTGTCAATATTGCACAAAAAATGGCTGTAGTAGCGCCCGATGTGAAATATAAACAATGTTTAGAACCATACGCATCGGCAGTTAAACGCTCGCTCTCGGCAATAACGCCGTTTGCATTATGTAAATTATCCGAGAAATCCAATTCGGTGATATCGAAGGGCGCCGATGAATATAGCGATGATAAATATGTTTCCCCGCTTACTCCCGGCATATGAAGCCTTACGCTTGGGTTATAGCCTATTACTGCATCGTATAGCGGTGTTTTCATTCTTCCCATACCGCCCATAAAGAAAACGACATACCGCCTTCGAGAATTAAATCGATATCTATCGAGGTGCAAATTTTAGCAGATTCTAATGACGAACGATATTCCCAATGAGAGAAAACTTTACCTTCACAAGTAGCGGGAAGTAAATTAACGTTTCCCATCGTCACATCATAAACTTGAATATTAGGATTATCGGCATTTTTACAATTCATATACTCAATGGTATATTTGATCGGTTGAGGGCGGTATTCGAGCGTTAGGTCCCCTAAAACTTCTTTAGACACCGCGGTGGTGAAATATTCGTCTTCGCTATAATACCAATTACCCTCTTCTTTATATCCTTTACCGAGATTAGCTTGCGGTAATGCTACCCCCTCACCGTAAACATAGGAATTAGGTAATTCGCCGTTAAATTGATATTCATTGATATTTGTGTAGGATATCGAATAAGTGTTAGGATATAAGCCGAGATAAAGCGTTAAATCTTCATCATAAATGGCGTTCATTACAAAGCGTTCGGTACAATCTTTGTCAATAAACCAACCTAAAGAGTTACCTTCGGGAATATTTTCTAATTCAGGAACGGTGATGTCGATACTTTGTCCTACTTCGATTTCAAAAGCTTCGGGAACGGCGCAGTCATATCCATTGGCATCGAACGTAATAAAAATTTTCCTCACCTCGTCGACGGGATTATCATCCTTACAACCGACGCCGATGAAAGTTAATACGGCGATGTAAACTATTAATAGTACTGCAAATATCTTTTTCATAGGTTAATTATATCACTTTTAGTTCTTTCTTTCAATAACTTTATGTATTTTTGACTAATATTTTAAAACGAATGTGTTTTTATGATAATCGATCAATCCTTCGTCACGCATTTTGGATAGCTCTCTCGATAAAGCCGATCTATCCACGCAAATGTAATCTGCAAGACCTTGACGGTCGAAGGGAAGAACTATAATTCTTTTCCCGGATTTTTTATCAAGTTCACCGAAATAGGATAGAATTTTTGCTCTTATACTTCTTTTGGATAGATGCTTGATTTTGGTAATTAAAAAGGTGCTTTTGTTTGCAAGTATGGTTATTAAATTGCGATAGATTATCGATTTATAGGGGTCGTCATCCGAGAGTGAATTGATTGCATCTTTGTTTACCGTCAGCGCTTTTCCGTCGGCGATGGCTCTAAGGTCACCGGGACTAAGCGAATCGGTAAATGCAAAAGCTCCGCCGAATAATCCTCCGCTACCTATCTCGGAAAGAATGCTGATTTGTCCGTTGATGTCGACGTTTTCAAGCACCAACTCTCCCTCTAAACAAATAAATATATCGGATACCTTTTCTCCGTAATGCAAAATGGTTTGATTTTTTACAAAATCAAGCTCTTTAACCCTGAGTTTTTTTAGTAAATCCGATATTTTATCGTCATTTATTCCTATAAAAAGAGGACAATGCATATAGTTATTTCCTTTTTTGTTGCAAAAGCAACGGACTTTTTAGATATATTGTAATACAATTAGCCAAGAAAAGCAATAATTATTTTATTGACTAAATACAATAGGAGTATATCATGAAAAAAATAATAACATTAATCGTTTCTATCGTAATGATCGCCGTTTTATGCGTATTAGCAACGGCGTGCAATAATAATACAGAAGTAAACAAGTATACGGTTATGACACCGGACGGCGCTCCGAGTATGGCAATTGCTAAAATGATGAAGGATAACGCTTCTTTCGGTTGTGAGCCGACATATTCGATTATCGGTTCGGATGCAGTAGCATCTTCCTTTACTAACGGTGATGCGGATTTTATTATCGCTCCCACGAATGCAGGTATTAATTTATCCAACAAACTCGGCACTTACAAGATGGTTGCAGTCACCAGTTGGGGAAACCTATATTTAGTAGGTAATGCCGACACTAAAGCTCTTTCCGAATGTGAAGACGTCAATGAATTTCTTTCTCAATTAAGCGATAAGACTATTGCGAGTATCGGTACAAATCTTGTTCCTGATATCGCATTCAAACATATCTTATCTACGGCAGGAATTAATACAACCGTCAATGCATCTACTGCCGAACTTATTCAGAATGATTTAAAAGAAGGAACTCTTTCCTACGGTATTTTAGGAGAACCTGCAGTAACCGCAACGCTTATAAAAGTGAGTGATGCTAAGAGACTTTGCTCGATAAGTGAACTATGGGTATCGATTACTAATACACAATTCACTCAAGCAGGGCTTTTCGTTAAAAAATCTATAATCGAAAACGATAAAGAATCGGTAAATAAATTCATCACCGAACTTCGTGCCTCTATCGAATATCTTAATGCGAGTGCCGAAAATGCAAAAGAATTAGGTGACTATATGGAAAGTACCGGTAAATCTACACTTAAAGGCGCTGTCGTTTCTAAGTGTTACCTTCAAATGAATCAAAAATTCGTATTGGCTTCCGAGGTTAAAGACGACATAATTGCTTTCGCTAATGTGCTTGGCGTAAACGTATCTGCTGATGCCGATATATTCTATCAACCCGAATAATGATAAAAAAAGCAATTAAAAACAATAAATACTCGCTTATATCGGTAGCAACCGTAATTGTTTTTTTGGGAATATGGGAACTTGTATCCTATCTTCTCGATAAAGCGTACCTTTTACCGCGTGTTACCGTGATTATAAGCGAGTTTTTCTCTTTACTTGGAAAAAAAGATTTCTATGTAGTAACATTTTCTACACTCGGACGTTGTTTAGTTGGATTTGTGGCATCATTGATTTTAGGCGTCGGATTAGGTATTCTTGGCGGAACATCTAAAACGGTGCGCGCCATATTAGCTCCCTTTATTTCTTTCCTTAGAACTACTCCTACCATGTCCCTTACCCTTATCATAATGGTATGGTTACGCTCTAAATATACCCCCATTCTTATAGGTTTCATTATGGTGTTTCCTATTATCTATAGAACGGTTTCGGATAGCCTTATCAATATTGACGATAAACTCAAAGAGATGGTATCGTTATACGGCGTGTCTAAAAAGAATACGATAAAGTATCTCTATATTCCCGAGGTTATTCCGGTATTATTCGGATCTATGGTTACCGCTTTTGGTTTGAATATAAAAGCCGTTATTTCGGCTGAAATTTTGGCATATACCGCAGATTCTATAGGTATTAGGATGTTTGTAGCTAAGTCGGATATCTTTGGCGGAACGGCGACACTTTTTGCTTGGGTTTTGACAGCGATATTGCTTTCAATAATTTTCGAATTGTTGTTAGGTGCTATACAGAGGAGGATATGTAAGAAATGGAATTAAAAGGCTTTACCAAAAAATATGGAGAAAAAATTGTATTCGATTGCTTTGACCTCGTATTACCCGACAATAAAATTACAGCCATAATGGGACCGAGTGGTTGCGGAAAAACAACCCTTCTAAATGCGTTGTCGGGACTCGATTCCGATTATGAAGGTGAAATAATCAACGGTGCGCCTTGTGCATATATTTTTCAAGAACCGCGACTACTCAAAGGGGCTACGGTGCTCGAAAACGTCCTTATTGGAAGCGGATTTAAGAATAAGGACAAAGCAATTGAACTATTAAACGCGCTGGAACTCGGAGAATATTCGGATAAATATCCGCATTCGTTATCCGGCGGTATGGCTATGCGTGTAAGTATGGCTCGAGCATTTATTAGCGAACGGCCCATTATATTGATGGACGAGGCATACAAAGGACTTGATAAAGATCTAAGATACCGTCTATACGATTTATTTAAAACTCTTTGGCAAATTAATAAACCCACCACGGTAATAGTAACCCACGATGAAGATGAGGCTAAATATCTTGCCGATGAAATAATAGTCTTGAAATAAAAAAAGAGTGCCCATGTATATCATAATGAGCGAATTGGAAAGCACCTCACCATTAAATGTCATACTGAGCGTAGGTCGACAGACCGTAGTAGAACTGCGTAGCAGCGACGCATAGCGTCGGTATCTGACTCCTTATTATTGAAGCGAAAGCGTCCAATCTTGTCTTTGAGCGAAAGTCGACAGACTGAAGTCGAACCCGTAGGGCAATGCGTAGCATTGGAATCTTATTCCATATTATAAAATGCGGATACAATAACAAAATCTTATCGTAACCGTCCGCAAGATACCAAACGATTGCATCGTTTGATTCTCGTTACACTCGAATTTCGACTCCGCTCAGTATGACGGCGAACTTTATTACCGTCCTGTGGTCGAAACCGATAGGGCGACGCATAGCGTCGGTATCTAAATCCACATAAAAATAGAGTATGTCATTAACGCATACTTTTTTTATATTTAAAAATGTTCTTTATCTGCTCGTTACGAGCGAAGATAAAGTCTGTAGTCGAACACGGTATGGCGATATCAATGGTTTTCTCTTTAGGTTCGACTACTTAGTTTATGATATATAATTAGTTGTTCATAATTACTTTATTGTAGAATTTTTGGATAATATATGGAATATAAATATGAAACACTAAGAGTCAAACTAAGATAGAAGAAATCGGAGTTTTAGGTCATACTCATACCTTTGACGAGTCTACGTGGGCTTATGATAACTCGGGACATTGGCATCCCGCTACATGCGGTCACGACACCGAAAAGAGTGGATTTATGCCTCACTCGGGCGGAACGGCAACTTGTACCGATAAGGCAATTTGTGAAGTTTGTCAACAATCGTATGGTTCTGCGCTTGGACATGATATGACGCATACCGAGGCAAAGACTTCAACTTGTACCGAGGACGGCAATGTGGAATACTGGTACTGCTCAGTATGTAAAAAGTTTTACTCCGATAGAGACGGTATAAACGAATTAAGCAATGTCGTTATAAAGAGCAACGGACACACTTACGAAAACCTAATTCTCGAAAAGGAGCCTACCTGTTTAGAAAAGGGTAATCATGCATATTATCAATGTTCCGTATGTAACAAGTACTTCGATTCAAACAAGGAAGAAACTACTTGGGCGAAACTCGAGATTGAAGCGTTTGGCCATAATAATGAGGGCTCTATAGCCCATAAAGATGCAACCTGCACCGAAGCCGGAGTTGTGGGCGGAACTTATTGTACGCGTTGTAATGAAGGTAAGACCGTAGCAGAAAGTATTATAAAAGCACTTGGTCATGATTACGGTGATTGGATTGATGAAGTTCCTTCTAACTGTATCGCAACAGGTACTAAGGGACATAAAGATTGTACCTTATGCAATAAACACTTCGATAATAATGGAAACGAAATTTCCGATTTAACCATTGCAATCGACTTCAATAAGCATTCTAATATTGTTAAGGTCGAAAGAGTAGAACCAACGGTTGTGTCCATCGGAAATATCGAATACTATTTGTGTACCGGTTGTAATAAGTACTTTAGCGATAAAGACGGTGCTAATATCATTGCAAGCGACAGTATTGTTCTTTCAAAAATTGCTCCTTCGATTATCGAGGGGTCGAATGCAAAATGGGATAAGAAAAACGATGGCTTGTCCTTTAAATCCGATTCCGCTATAGAAGATTTTGAAACTATCCTTGTTGACGGAGTGGAAATCGATTCTTCTAAGTATTTATTAGGAGATGGTGAAGTTGAAATTACGCTCTCTAAGGAATTCTTGTCAAGTCTCGGCGAGGGTGAACATGAAATCATTATTCGTTCTTCATCAGGAGATGCTGTCGGCTCGTTCATAGTCGCTAAAAACGGTTTATCCGCAGGTGCTTGGGTCGGAATAGGTTTAAGCATTGCAGTAGTTATCGGTGGCGGTGTAGCGTTATTTATTCTATTCAAAAAGAATATTCTAACCATTGATATGATAAAGAATTTATTCAAGAAAAAGTCTGGGAAAGAGACGGCTCTCGAAAAAGAAAATAACGATGAGAGCGAAAACTAATTAAACAAAAAAACAATCGGAATGTTTGGTTTTTAGACATTCCGATTGTTAAAAAGAATCGATTTTATTGTTTAGCAGGAATACTTCTCATCGATGTAGAATAATTTTAAGTGATGCAATGCACGAGTACATGCTATAAATAAAATGTGTCTATCGAAATCGGTATTATAATTTTTATTATCGGCATCGGCAACGATAACTTCGTCAAATTCAAATCCTTTAACGATGGTTGCGGTCGTAAGTATTATTCCGCCTTGATATTTAATTCCGCTATCAATCAATAAACAAACAGGAGAACCTTTCATCTCTTCATAAAGGACACGTGCGTGCTCTCTATCGCGCGCAATAATTGCTACAGAACCCAATCCGCGTTTATTTATCGCATCATCCACTTCGTTTAGTATGCGGGTTACTTCATCTTTGATGTCGCTACAACGGATAAGCTCGGGCTTTTCACCGTGTCTATCGACTGCTTTAATACTTTGTCCGGTCAAGTCGTTAGCGAAATCTATTATTTCGGCGGTCGAACGATAACTTGTTTCGAGGGAGAAGAACTTATGCTCACCAAGAATGTTTTTTATAACATCTAATGATCCGATATTCATATATGGATCTACTATTTGGTTCATATCTCCCAAAATATCCTTATGACACTTGAAAAGCTTGTTGATTAAGGCATATTGGGTGGGAATATAATCTTGCATTTCATCTACAACCACATGCTTATATTTACCGTAGTCGGTCACCGTTCCTTCGTACAACACTTTTAGTAAAAGAATACCGTTTACATCCTCGAATGGTAATTTGGAATCGCTATCCGGAACTATTACCGGGCGTCCTTGTTCCTTGAGTTTTTTGAGCATTGTTTCGTAAATGCTTCTAACCGAATATCTCTTAAAAGTTGGCGCCAATAGTTCTGTAAGTTTAATATGAAGGCTTTGAGATCGCTTGGTGTGGAAGTGTTCTGTCATGGCGTTTTCTACATGTTCGACTATCAACTCAAAGCGTTTTAGTGGAGGGTAGGACGCCAATCTATGCGAATATAAAGCTTCGAAATTCTCCTTGGTAAAGGTGAAATCTCTGTAGATAAAATTACGAGGTTTGAAAGATTTCTTTTCAACAAACTTCACCATGGATTTGATGTCGCCGACAAATTCAGGGGACGATTTATATCTTATGTCGGCAATTTCAGCATTGGTAAGTTTGCCTTCGTAGACATCCTCGAGATATTCTGTTCTGCTTTCGAAATCGCTTATTCTCTCAAGTTCCTTTTGCGCTAAAGTTTCGAGACTTATTTGGACGACATTTTGTTCACCGAGTTCGGGAAGTACGTTGCTGATATAGCCGGAGAATGCTTTATTTGGTGATATTATTAGAATATCCTTGGCTTTTATCGTTCCACGATAGTTGTACAAAATATACGCCACTCTGTGTAGCGCTATAGAGGTCTTACCGCTACCTGCGACACCTTGAACAAGAATATTCTCGCCAATAGGATATCTAATGATTTCATTTTGCTCACGCTGAATGGTGGAGGCGATATTTTTCATCAATGCAGAGGTGTTCTTGGACAACTCGCGAATGAGAATCTCGTCTGTAATTGTTGCAGTGGTATCTATGGCAAATTTCAACTCGCCGTTCTTTATTTTGTGTTGTACCTTGGCTTCAATTTCGCCACCGATTGTGCCTGATGGAGCCTTGTATTCCGCCTTGCCTAACTCGAAATTGTAATACAAATCGCCAACAGGGGCGCGCCAGTCAACAACTTTGATTTTGCCATCGGAATCGGAAATGGTTCCTATACCGATGTAGATATCGTCGGATTTATCTACACCATCCTCTTTAAAGGTGATTTTTCCCCAAAAAGGAGAGTCCTTTTGACGGTCCATTAGATTACGGCTTTGGACAAGCAAAACAAAATTATCTGAGCGAATATGTGCTTCGCCTTGTATTGCGGACTGTTCGGTTTCGTCCATTTCTGCAAAGGTGTCCCAAATATATTTTCTATCGGCAACTAATCCTTCGCTTTCCTCTTCGATTTTTCTATCGGCAACAAAGATACAATCGTCAAGCACCTTTTCGACATATTCCAAGTAACGTTTTTCCTTTTCGAAATCCATAAAAACACTCCTTAAAACACTTTAGATATAGACTTATATTATACCAAATTTTTGAACAAAATGTAAACATTATTCAAAAATTTTTTGAATAATGTTTTCGAAACGTTTTCGAAAGTGAATTTACGATATTAATTTAAACAACAGTCGATTGAAGTTATCTGTCGAAAAATATCTTTAGTAATTATCGAAAATCGGTGAATAGTGTTGGGATAAATACTTTTCTTTTTCG
>CAYMNK010000022.1:0-11910 GCA_964391805.1 uncultured Christensenellaceae bacterium
TCATTCACAAATAATTTAATATTTAATTTTTGTCTAAACTTTGGGGTTCACTTCAGTTTGTTTGCCGTGCCTTTTTTTGAGTTATTATTCGATTAATTAATAGATATCTTCCACTCTTTCTATACTCAAGATATAATTATTTTCGCTGATGAGTTTATATATTGTATCTGCTTCAAGTGATTCTTGCGTATTGATTTTGATATCAGCCTTAATGATTTCGCCGTCGCGGAAGGTTCGAACCTCGAGGAATTTTTCTACATCGAACAATTCTTTGAGTTTATCGAGGGTATCCGAGCCGTTCATAAGTACGAGGATGTGTATCGTATGCATTGTACGGGCATGTAATACTTTGAGCGGTAGGTGTAATACGATTTGGATTACCAATAGAAGAATGGTTCCAAACAGACCGAGAAAATACATTCCGCTACCGAATGCCAAACCTATACCTGCGGTTGCCCATATACCTGCGGCGGTTGTCAATCCGTGAAGTGTGTCTTTACGGTATACGATGATACCTGCACCCAAGAAACCGATACCGCTGACTACTTGAGCGGCGATTCTTGCGCTATCTGCACCGCGAACACCGTTTTCGCCGGAAATTTGATCGGCAAAACCGTATTTAGAAATGACCATCATTATAGCGGCAGCCATACAAACTAAAGTGTGTGTACGTACACCCGCTTCCTTTGATCTTGACTTACGCTCATAACCGATTGCAAATCCTGCTATAACCGCACAAAGAACTCTTAGTATGTAATCTATAAGGTTATCCCAATTATTCAATTGCCAAAAATTATCAAACATTTTTTACCCCCGAATTAGTCGTCCGTCATAGTGAAGCGATATCCTACGCCTCTAACAGTTTCGATATAATCCATAGGTATTTTTTCTCTTATGTGAGTGAGGTGAACTACGACAGTACCGGCATCACCGAAGGATTGCATTCCCCATACTCTTTGGAATATAGCATCCTTAGAGAAGACTCTATTGGGGTTACTTGCCAAGAAGTAGAGCAGGTCAAATTCTTTAGCAGTAAGGAAAACTTCTTCTTCCTTGAAAAAGACCCTTCTGGATAAAGGTTGAATACGGATTTCGCGATAATTGATTTCCATACCTCTTTCACCGCTCTTACCTTTGATGCGTTCGTATCTCGCCAAATGCGCCTTTACTCTTGCAACAAGTTCCGCCGGATCGAAAGGTTTACTGATATAGTCGTCTGCGCCGAAGCCCAAGCCTCTGATCTTATCTATATTCTCCGTTCTTGCAGATACGATGATGATGGGTGTATCCTTGTTTTTGCGTAATGCTCTACAAATTTCGAAGCCGTCCATATCGGGAAGCATAATATCAAGAATGATCAAATCATAATCTTCCGATTCGGCTTTTTCTAAACCCATTCTTCCGTTACTTTCGACTGTAACAGCCAATCCTTCTATCTCGAGATAATCTCTTTCAACATCTGCAATGCCTTTTTCATCTTCAACAATTAGAATTCTTTTCATTTTTTTCTCCTTATTGGAATTGTAATTTTGATTGTAAGACCGTGATCGTTATAAGCTTCGACGGTGCCCTTATGTGCTACGACAACGCTCTTAACTATGCTGAGTCCCAGTCCGCTACCCGAAACGGGGTTAGTCCTCGAGGGATCTCCTCTGTAATAATTTTCAAATATATATTCCGCTTCGAAATCGTTTATACCGGGACCGTCATCCGATAAATAAATTTCGGCAGTATCGCCACGATCAACTACTTTGATGATCATATTAGCGGTTTTGACAACTTTATATTTAAGACTATTATCGCATATATTTTGGAAAATGCGATCGAATTGAACCTTATCAATATTGGCGATAAGTCTTTTGTCTTGCGGAACGATTCCGTTAATGCGGATACCGCGTGCGGAATATTGTACATAATTTCTGTGAATGAAATCATTGACTACATCACAGATATCATGCTCTTGGAAGGTGTACATAACTTCACGAGATTGCATTTTTGCGAAAGCGGACAACTTATCGATCAAGCCGTTCATTTGTACCGAGGTTTCGTATATCTTAGTGATATATTCTTGCTCTCTACCGACACGTCCCGCGACACCGTCCATAATGCCCTTGGAATATCCTTTGATAACCGATAGAGGGGTGCGAAGATCGTGCGAAATACCCGAAATCATAGCACCTTTTTCGCGGTCGAACATTTCCTTTTCTCTTTCCGAATCTCTTAACCTCTTACGAAGCATATCAAATTCGGCGCAAATAACTCCGAGTTCGTCTTTGTTTTTAGTATCTACCGTCATTACTCGTTCATAGTTACCTCTAAACACCTCTTTCATTGCATGAGTCAAGGCTTTCAACCTGGGAACTATCATTATTTTTTCGGCAACAGTGATTGCAATAGTCATACATATAGCAGCCACAACGACCGAGGCGATATAGATGATATAATACATCTTTACATGCTCACCTGTAAATCCTTCTGTATCTACTGCAACCAACCAGCCGGAAGATAGTTCTTTAGAAGTGATCATCATACCGTCGATACAAATTATACTTTGCTCGTTATTAGCATCATAGTATTTATCCACCACAGCTTTCACGCTGTCCGATGTACAATCGGTTTTGACCTCAGTACCGTTTTTTGGATAAAAGAAGTACGCATATCCTCTTGCATTCAATTTACCTATAGCCTCAACTACGGCAACGTCATCGGTCGACTCATCGGAAGGAATGTCATCAAATATCTGTCTTATCGCAACCAACTCATCATACGAAACGGTATAATCCTTATCGCTAAAATCTATCACATAAAAAAGGCCTGTCAATGCAATGACTGCGATGATTACGCAAAATACGATATTACAGATTATCAATTTACCGTTTAGTTTCATGTACTCCTATAGATTATCAACTATTATTTCTATTTTACTATATAACCGCTCGGATTTCAAGGGCTTTTTGAAATTTTGCCTAAAAACTTTAATATTTCTTGTTATCCGTGGTATATTTTTAACCGATTTTTAGGCGTTTTCTGGTCAATTCGTCTAAAATAACATTTGGACTACCGATTTCGGCGCCGTAATCTTCGGCGTGATAATCGCTTCCGCCCGTGCAAATTAGGTCGAATTTTTCCGCAACGTCCTTAATCGATTGACGAACTTCTTTACCGTAATTGGGATAATATACCTCTAACCCGCCTAAGCCATATTCGACAAGGTGTGCGACAACACCTTCAAGCTCGCCGTTACGAATAAAACGATAGGGATGTGCCATTACGGGGATGCCACCCGCTTCTTTAATCGTAGTTACCGCTTCTTCGGGCGAAATTCCGACTTCGGAAACATAACAAGGAGCATTTTTGCCGATATATTTATCGAATGCCTCGGTACGGGTATGCACAAATCCCTGTTCGTAGAGCATTTTGGCTATATGACTGCGACCTCTCGATTCGCCTTCGAGCTCGTCGTATACCTTAATTTTCACGCCGTGCGCACGCAATTTGCGAATTATTTCGGCATTTCGCAATGTTCTCAAACGTTGAATTTCGGCAATCTTTTCCTTGAAAACAGAATTATCCATATCTACATTGTAACCTAAAATGTGTACTTCTTCGGGCATTCTTGCCGATATTTCCAATCCGGTGATGCAAATCATACCAAGTTCTTTTGCTCGTGCCTGTGCCTCTTTTACCCCCGTAACGGTATCGTGATCGGTCAAGGAAATGATTTTCATTCCGAGGGAATGGGCTTTTTCGACCAATTCGGTAGGAGTTAAGGCGCCGTCAGAACATTTAGAATGTAAGTGTAAATCGATTGTATTCATGTAGTACCTCGTTATTCGTCGTCGTTATCCGTATCTTGCGGAAGGGCATCTCGCGCATTGTCGGGAAGATCAATTGACCCAAGTTTTTTACCTATTTTAGCAGTCCTTTTGATGGCCTTTTGCAAATTATCCGATAAAGCTAATGCTTGCTTTTCGCTCTTTTCAAGCAGTTCGGTAAACTTGGAAAATTCGCTCTTAAAGCCTGCCAAAAGTTGTTGTATTTTCATGCTGTTCTTTTGAATTGCAAGAGTTCTAAATCCAACCTGTAAACTATTCAAAAGTGCCGCAAACGTAGACGGACCTGCAACGATAATCTTATATTTTTGGCGAATTGACTCTGTCAGCTCGGGATTTTTGGTAACTTCTGCGTATAAACCCTCTATAGGAAGATACATTATGGCAAAGTCAAGTGTTTTAGGCGGATGTATGTATTCGTTAATTTCCTTCGCTTCGTTCTTTATACGGGTTTCAAGGTCCTTTTTCGCCTTGTTCATTTCTTCGATATTACCGTCTAATGAAAACTGTACCAAGCGTTCATAATCCGCAAGCGGGAACTTGCTGTCAATCGGTAGATAAACGTAATCATCGTTTCCGGGAAGTTTGATACAAAATTCTACTATCTTATTAGGTTTAATAGTGACGTTTCTTTCGTATTGTTCGGGTGCCAACAAATCCTCCATAAGACTTTGAAGGGAAGTTTCGCCCCAAGTACCGCGAGTTTTAACGCCATTCAATACTTTGTTTAGATCGGTTACACCCTTGGAGAGATTTTGCATCTCCGTAAACCCCTCTTTCACTTTTTCCAATTTATCGGTAATCAAAGCAAAGGAAGATTGAAGTCTTTCTTCTAAGCTCTTGTGCAATTTTTCGTCTACGATATCACGCATTTGGTTAAGTTGATTGGTGTTATCGGTTCTAATTTCAGTCAAGGACTCCTTAATTTGTTGAGCGATTTTTTCCAATCTTGTCTCTACCGATTGAATAGATTGTTTCTCGGATTCCATTATCTTTTGGATATGAGATTCGGTGAGCGCTATCATTCCGTTGACGCTTTTACTCATCTCGTTGGTAAGCTTGTCAAAATTGTCATTGGATTGAGTATCTCGACTTCTCATTTGTTCGCTGAGCATCCCCGACAATGCGGTCATGCTGTTTGATTGATCGGCACCGATATTACGCAATTCCTTTTTGAGACTGTCTTCCAAATCTTTATGGTCGTTAACAACTGTAGCGTTTGACTTCTTCAGTCCTTTTGCAGATAGAATTAGGGCAACTATACTTGTGATAGTCGTCAATATACTTAATATCAATATAATAATAACGTTAGTTTCCATTGTTACCGCCTTTAAAATCCTTAAGGAATTGAATTATTTCGCTTTTTGAAAGTTTTTGATATCTTTTATAGATAACATGCATCATTTGATCGAGCACTTCTGCACGCTCAGAGCCGTATATTCCTGCCTCGTGAAACATTTCTTCGGTTACACCTATAGCACTTGGCTTCAGCGGAAGCGATGAAAACGTTATGCTTCGGAAATGTGAACCCGGGTTTTTGGGCAGTTGCATGGCTTTTGCTATGCACGTAAAGTGGCCGTTTAAAGTGCTATATTTTGCGATAAAAAGCAAATATTCTACGTCGTCCCAGTTTCTATATACCAGTTCGGCGTCGAGATGCATTGTTTTGACCGTTTCTTTCGGGTAACCTAACCCGTCTGCACCGAATACTTGATCTATGACTTCGTGATTGTTACGACATAGTATTAACGCAAAAATGTGTAGCTTCCCGGGAGAAAATGCTTTTTCTACTGCACTAAAATCCTTATGATAGATGTCATCGAATACGGGATGATCCCAAAACGGCTTCCAAAGACCGAGTTCGCACATTTTTCTGATACCCATCGATACGGTTCCTTTTAGGTTGTATTTTGTATTCGATACCAATATTTTTTGCAATTCTTCGCGTTTACGTTCTACCGTAATATCTCTCAATTGATCTCTCGATTCTTTGGCTCCTTTAAAAGTTTCTGGCTCGATGTCGAATC
Organism: uncultured Christensenellaceae bacterium; assembly: GCA_964391805.1. Taxonomy (GTDB): domain Bacteria; phylum Bacillota; class Clostridia; order Christensenellales; family CAG-1252; genus RUG14300. The sequence goes on from CAYMNK010000022.1 coordinate 5,861, forward strand.
CAAGTTCGCACGCAAAGCGAATCATTCTTAACAGCCTTAATCCGTCTTCGCTAAATGTTTCTTGGGGACTACGCACGGTGCGAATTCGTCTCGCCTTTATGTCGTCTAATCCACCGACTACGTCAACGACTTCGTTAGTCATTACATCGCAATAGAGCGCGTTTACGGTAAAATCGCGCCTTAAAGCATCGGTTTCTATGTTGTTTACGAATTCCACAGAGTCGGGAGTATGCTTCCCGCCTATAGGGTAACTGTCCCTTCTAAAAGTGGTATATTCAAATTGTTTTCCGCAATAAATAATGAGCACGGTACCTATTCTTGGATTAACATCCTTGACCGACGCAACATTCGATAATTCCTTGCGAATTTGATCGGGTGTAAGAGAACCGCAAATATCCACATCGGTATAATTAAGAGATTCGACATTGTTAAAAAGGACGCTGTTCCTTACGAAACCGCCTACAATGTAGATGGGTGCACTTAAAAATGCGGATAATTTTTTCAGTTCTCTCGGTACTGCAATTTTCATTTCTTTGTATATGCTTCAGGTGCAAGTATGCCTATTTCGGGGAGTTGACGATATCTTTCTTCATAATCAAGGCCGTAACCGACGATGAAAACTTTCGGAATGGTGAAGCCGATATAATCGCCTTTCAATTCGGTTCTTCTACCTTCGGGCTTATCCAATAGAGTACAAATTTTGAGCGAAGCAGGTCCTCTTGCTTCAAGCAATCTCGTCACGTATTTTAGAGTCAGTCCCGAATCGATAATATCTTCAACGATAATGACGTTCTTGCCTTCGATCGGAGATGATAGGTCCTTAGTTAATTTTACTTCACCGCTTGTACTTGTGCCTCCGAGATAACTCGATGTAGCAATAAAATCGATAGTAAGATCAACATCGATATTTCTAATCAAGTCGCAAAAGAACAACGAAGCACCGCGAAGGGTACATATTAGGAGCAAATCCTTGCCCTTATAGTCGGCAGAAATCTGTTCACCCAATTCCTTAACTCTCTGAGCAAGCTGTTCTTTGCTAATTAGTATTTCTTGAATATCCTTATATAATTGCATAAATGCACTCCTTGTTGTAAGTTTATTTGTTATTAATACGTTTAAGCGTATAAGCTTCTTCGTTTGATTCGGTAATTTTTACGCTTTGAGAAATTTCAATGGTCGTCACAAGTACGTTGTTATCTACTGCGATTATAGGATAACGGTCACGCAATCTTTTTGGCATCTTTTTATCTGTGTAGAAGTCTCCCAACGATGACGAAATACCGTTAAATTTTACGAATACGTCTCCGTCTTTGCGTGCGCGAATAACTGCATTTGAGGGAATTTTTGAAACATCAAAACGGATATTTTCATCAGTACGCTTGACTATAGCCCAACGCTCTCCTGCAAACATAAATTCGCCGATTTTAAACGGAATCGGAGTAGTATCGACATCTCTTTGTAGTTCAAAAACTATTTTATCATATTCCTTCCATGCTCTTAATCGGTTTGCTAAATCGATACGCGAACCATTGACTGCATCTATTAACTTTAACACATCGTTTAGGTTACATTCTTCAAAATCGATACCGCCCGATATGGAAATCACCGCTTGGCGAATAGCCGTTTTTTGAAGCACTCTATCGACATTTTTTAATTCGTTAATATATAGATAAACGATATCACCGTCTATATGAAACGACGGAGCAAGCTTCTTTAAAAACGCTTCATTTTCTTTTGCACGCTCGGTAAGTCTGATGATTGCATTGCGATAATCACTCCACTTGGATTCAACCATGGGCAAAACTTCGTTTCTTAAGAAATTTCTAGTATAATCGCTGTCGTCGTTGGTTGAATCTTGTCTAAAAGGAATGGAATTAGCAGAAACATAATCTTCGATTTCTTTCCGTGTGACTTTTAGCAGGGGACGAACAAATCTATCTCGCGTTTGAATACCTTTTAAACCCTCTAAACCGGTGCCTCTAAAAATTCGCATAAGCACCGTTTCGCATACGTCGTCTGCATGATGAGCAAGAGCGATATAATCGAGTGTGCCGTTTGACAATAATTCACTAAAAAATTGATACCTGAGAATTCGTCCCGCTGTTTCGAGCGAGACTTTATTGGATAATGCATATTCGGGTGCATCAACCGTGGTGCCAATAAATTTCAAGCCGTGTAGTGTCGCGAACTCTTTAACGAATTGACTATCGGCAACGGATTCTTTCCCTCTAATGCCGTGTTCAACATTAATAACGACAATATCGAACTTTCGGTCGGTGTAATTCAGCAACAAAGATAGCAGACACATTGAATCTGCACCTCCGGATACCGCCACTCCCACTTTACCGGTAAGAGAGGAAATTGAATCATACACACGACAATTAACATTCTCCATATTACTATTATCGACATAAAAACCAATTTTGTCAAGCATCCATATAATTTACTAATAATTATTAAGGAATTAATATAATACAAGACAGTTACCAAGGCGAATGATGTTATGCTAAAAAGTTGCTAATGCTTTGATTAATTTTTCATTTGGGTTAAGATTCCAATGCTATGCATTGCCCTACGGGTTCGACTTCGGTCTGTCGACCTTTGCTCAGCATGACAATGATGGTGTTGTGCTTTCCCTTTTACTTAGTATGACGGCGGACGAAATTCGCTCAGAATGACTATATGGGCATCGTTGCTACAGCATATGTCATCCTGAGTGGAGCGTAAGCGGAATCGAAGGATCTAATTCCTTGTTTATTTGGATTAAGATACTGCAAGGCAAGCCATGCACTGCTTCGCAGTTCGACTTCGGTCTATCGACCTACGCTCAGTATGACATATGTAACGCTAACGATTGCTCTAATAAGGATATGGCAATTACTAATCGCCACTACAATTATAATATTTCCTTATTCAAAAAGTAATAATTATGTGCCACATTGTTAAAGATAACTTAAATTGTTCGATTTTTTACAGAAAAATAATAAAAATTGTGTGTTTATTTGCTATCCCTATTTCAAAAAATGTGTTAAAATACAATCAAGAAAAATATTTTATATAGGAGATGTTTTTATGTCAAAAATCGATTTATCTAAATATGGAATTACCGGCGTAAAAGAGATCATTCATAATCCTTCTTACGAAGATTTGTTCGAAGCTGAAATGGATCCTTCCCTTACCGGATACGATAAAGGTCAATTGAGCGAACTCGGTGCTGTCAACGTTATGACAGGTGTATACACCGGACGTTCACCTAAAGACAAATTCATCGTTATGGATGAGAACTCTAAGGACACAGTTTGGTGGACCAGCGAGGGCTATAAGAATGATAACCATCCTGCCTCCGAAGAAACTTGGAAAGCAGTAAAAGAAATCGCCGTTAAAGAATTGAGCAATAAGAAACTTTATGTTGTAGACGCTTTCTGCGGTGCTAATAAAGATACTCGTATGGCTGTTCGCTTCATCGTTGAAGTTGCATGGCAAGCTCACTTCATTAAGAATATGTTTATTAAACCCACCGAGGAAGAACTTGCATCTTTCGAACCCGATTTCGTAGTATTCAATGCTTCCAAGGCTAAGGTTGAGAACTATAAAGAATTAGGATTGAATTCCGAAACAGCAGTTGTATTCAACATCACCTCCAGAGAACAAGTTATCATCAATACTTGGTACGGTGGCGAAATGAAGAAAGGTATGTTCTCTATGATGAACTACTATCTACCTCTCAAAGGTATCGCTTCTATGCACTGCTCCGCTAACACCGATATGAATGGCGAAAACACCGCTATCTTCTTCGGACTTTCCGGTACAGGTAAGACCACACTTTCTACCGATCCCAAGCGTTTATTGATCGGTGACGACGAGCACGGTTGGGATGACAACGGCGTATTCAACTTCGAAGGTGGTTGCTATGCTAAGGTAATCAATCTTGATAAAGAATCCGAACCCGATATCTACAACGCTATTAGACGTAATGCATTGTTAGAGAATGTTACTTTGGACGAGAACGGCGTTATCGATTTCGCTGATAAGAGCGTTACCGAAAACACCAGAGTTTCCTATCCTATCGATCACATCGAGAAGATCGTTCGTCCCGTTTCTTCTGCTCCTGCAGCTAAGAATGTTATATTCCTTTCTGCCGATGCATTTGGAGTATTACCTCCTGTATCTATCCTTACTCCCGAACAAACTCAATACTACTTCCTTTCCGGTTTCACCGCTAAGTTAGCAGGTACCGAGCGTGGAATTACCGAGCCCACCCCGACATTCTCGGCTTGTTTCGGTCAAGCATTCCTTGAGTTACATCCTACTAAGTATGCTGAAGAACTTGTTAAGAGAATGCAACAGAGCGGTGCTAAGGCATACCTCGTTAATACGGGTTGGAACGGAAGCGGTAAGCGTATTTCCATTAAGGATACCCGTGGTATCATCGACGCTATTTTAAGCGGTGCTATCAATGAAACTCCTACTAAGATGATTCCTCACTTCAACTTCGAAGTTCCTACCGAATTACCTGGTGTAGATTCTCACATCTTAGATCCGAGAGACACTTATGCAGACGTTTCTGTATGGGAATCCAAGGCTCAAGACTTAGCAAGCAGATTTATCAAGAATTTCGCTAAGTACACCACCAACGAAGCCGGCAAGGCATTAGTTGCAGCTGGTCCGAAGCTTGACTAATTAAGCATTATTCGGTTACTTAAACAATACAAAAGTTTAATTAACTAATCAATTCAAAAAGGAGACCGCGCGGTCTCCTTTTTTCGTCAACGATAATTAATATATGTGGCTTCGATGCCACCAAAAAACTGTTTTTAAGACATCTTTTTGAAATAGAAAATAAAAGAGAAGAGATAAAAGTTGCGGATATTTTAATTGATGTTTTTCGTCCGCAAGATACCAAATTGTTACACAATTTGATTTGCAGATTGTGCAAATTTAGACTATGTTCACTATGATAGTGGACGAAATGCTCGATATATTCACAACTTTTATTTATTCTTTTTTCTTTCGGATATAGGTTTTTCGTTTTTTAGGTATGTTTCCCAAACGTTGATTCTATCACTTTCGTCTATTTGACGAATGACTTTGGCAGGAACACCGGCAACCAAACTGTTAGGCGGTACGTCTCTTGTAACCACAGCACCTGCCGCAACTACACTGTTTTTGCCGATTGTCACACCACCGCATATGGTTGCACTTGAGCAAATCCAGCAACCGTCCTCAATGGTGATAGGATCGGAAAACTCGAGATCATGCCTACCGTCGGGATAGTTAGCATTTAGGCGTTCTTCTGCAATTAGTGGGTGATTAGGAGTTGCTAACGTAACATTAGCACCTATCCATACGCCGTTACCGAGAGTTATGGGAGAAACGTCGAGAAATGTACAATTATAGTTAATAAAACATTCGTCACCGACATGGATATTGACGCCGTATTCACAATAAAGGGGTGCAAATACGCCTAAGTGTTTACCCTTAGAAGACGGAATAAGCCGTTCCAATGCGCGTTGTTTCGCTCTAAAACGCCACATTGCAATTTTGTTAAATCTATCTGAGCGGCATAATCCTTGAATATGCTGTTTAGCAATATCCTTACTTGCCGAATTATAAAGATTGCCCGAAATCATTCTATCCCAATCATTAACTCTTTTATTGTCCATAATACTCTCCTTATGAAGTTATTTTGTGGTAACTATCATTATACCATAAAAAAATAAAAGATAAAACACTATTAGGTAATTTTATTATTATTAGATTTTAAATTAAACTAGATTCTCTCTTTATTTTTAAAAGCACCTTAATAATTACACTTACGAGATTTTTCCTCTAAAAGTTTTGAAAAAATAGAATAATTACTTGACGAAAGGTAAAAAGTGAGATATAATCATAAAGCATTAAAAAATAACTGGGTGTGGCGCAGCTTGGTAGCGTGCTTGAATGGGGTTCAAGAGGTCGGAGGTTCAAATCCTCTCACCCAGACCATAAGACAATCAAAGGGGCTGTAAAAAAAGTCTCTTAAGAAAAAAGTGTCACGGAATAAAACCGTG
>CAYMNK010000023.1:0-11517 GCA_964391805.1 uncultured Christensenellaceae bacterium
AAGGAATGAGCCCCATTCAATACCGAGCTCATTCACAAATAATTTAATATTTAATCTTTGTCTAAACTTTGGGGTTCACTTCAAGAGGTGTGGATTATTTGATTGCGGATTTCCGTCCGCAAGATACCAAATTGTTGCACAATTTGATTCTCACTTCGTTCGAATTTCGACTACGCTCAGTAGACGGCGGACGAAGAATGACAATGAATGTGGCAGTATGTTCATTTTTTTCGTTCAAAATGACATTCAATGTATTAAAGATAATAATTTTTTTCGTTACCGTCCAAGATACTGCAAGGTGAACCTTGCACTGCTTCGCAGTTCGACTTCAGACTTTGTCTTCCGCTCAGTATGACCTATATACAATTATCCATTATTTTGCTAAGCAAAACATCATTTGCCGTAAGGCAAACATCATTCATCACTATGCATAGCATAACATCATTCATAATGACGGGACGGAATTAGGTATGACGGCGGACGATGTTTTGTATGATATTTGACAATGCCGTAAACTTAGAATTCGAAGATTCTTTATGTTTATAAATCGAGACAAAAAGTTATTATATCGTATTTGCGGGTGGGGGATTTGAACTTTTTTCTTTTGATGTTTATGGGTTCATAGCCTAAACTAAGTGCCATTTTTTCCATTCGCTTATTGCCAAGCCAGGTTTGTGTATAATATCTCGTAATTCCAAAACTTAATAGATAATTTTGAAATAATTCAAAAACTTCTTTTCCTAATCCTTTTCCTCTGTATTCTTCGGGAACGATATCTATACCTAATGCATACCTATCCGTTGCTCTTTTTGAGTAATTATAAAAAATATCAAGACAATAACAATTGCTCCATCCAATATGTTTTCCCTCGGGATAAGTGCATATTTCAAAAGTCCAACGAGGATCTTCATCGGTTTTATTCTTTAATGATTCGAGTCTACTTTGAGCATACTCCTCTACGCTTACTCTATCGTTTACACGCCAAGGAGAATCCCACTTCATCCATTCGGTTTCGGTGGTTCGCCATCTCAAGTGATCTTCATAGTCACTCTCGATAAAGTCTCTAAGCATTATTCTTTCGCCTATAATTTCCATTATAACTAATCGGACGACTCCGTCCTATCCTTAATTCTATATATCCTTTTGAAAAAGTCACCGATCATATTGTTGGTTTCGATGCTTTCTTCCCATGTAGGATAGAAAACGTTGAAAATATGCGTGAGTTTGCGTTTTTCGGTGGCTGATTTACCCCATATATGCTTTTCACATTCTATGCCGTATTTATTCAAATAGTCATACGCTCTAATACTTTGTTTAACGAGATAGTCTTCTTCGGACGATATTAAGAGAGTTTTAGGAAAATCAAGAGGAATGGCATTGAAAAAATCTACTTCGTCGATTATTGCTCGGCGTCCATACCCTTTACCCAATAGTGCATTGAAGAAAAAACTAAAGCAGGGCAATTTTGCCATTTTCTTAATGTCGAATGCTCCGCAAATAAAGCATGCGCCCGAAAAACGAAGGGTTGAATCTACACCGAAAAATGCTTTACGCTTATTGTCACCAAGTGTTAATAGAGATAACGCACCTAATTGACCGCCTGCAGAGTTTCCGCACAAAAACAGTTTATCGAGATCGATGTTAAAATCATGAGCGTTTTTCTCTATCCAATTATAGAATGCAAAAATATCCTTGATTTGTTGTATGAATCCGTTTTCGGGTGCCAACGAATAGTTGATTGACAGTACGGTAAATCCTTGATCCGCCAAAACAAGGCAAAACTTTTTATTGATTTCCTTATACGAAGAATACCAAGCACCGCCATGGATGTTGATTATGGTTGGTTGAGGAGTGGTTTTACCTATCGGTCGATAGATGTCGAAAAGATGTTCCTTATTGCCGTCGCTGTAAGTCAAGTCGAAAATTTGCTCGATTGCGGACGGTTCTTCAAAAGGATATGCGGAAGTCTTTTCTTCGGTAGCTTCACTCGCTCTATTCAAAAAATTGACGATTATGTTATTCTTCATCAAATACTCCTCGTATTATCGGGTACAGTAAATGATACCTTATATGTATTATAAATTTTAAAGTCAATTAAGTCAATATCAAAATGCGATTTATATTAAAATAAGTTTTAGATTTTTTTGGTGGTTTGCTTTTTTATGGATTAGATACCGACGCAATGCGTCGCTGCTTCACAGTTCGACTACAGTCTTCAACTTCCGCTCAGTATGACGGGACGGGCACTAATGTGCGGTGAAGTTTTTGCTATCGCAAAAGTTGTGTTTTTTTGATTGATGGTTTTGTAATCGTCCGCAAGATACCAAACGGCAATGCCATTTGATTCGCACTAAATGCGAATTTCGACTACGCTCAGTATGACGGCGGACGAAAATTATTGCTCAGTAAATATGATTGATATTAATCATAGTTTCGTAATATGGCGGGGATTCCGTGTTTATTGAAGATTTCAGCATATTCTTCGGCTATGTTCTTCGGGACTTCATTAAATCCTCTGACGATGCACTCTTCTCTATCGTAAAAACGCTGTAAATAGATGCGTTGTACACCTTTTAACCACTCTGCCATATTGATAATCGCTTCTTTATCAATCAATTCGTTAACAAGCGTTATGCGTAGTTCGTATTCAACAATTCCCGATTTAAGCAATTCTACCGATTCAGGTACTCCTGTTGGCATTCCTTTAAGTCCGATGGCTTTACCGTAACCGAATTTATCCGCTTTAATATCCATGGCGACATAATCAACAAGCCCCCTATCAATTAATTCTTTTAGAATTTCGGGGTTAGATCCGTTGGAATCGAGTTTTACATCATATCCAATCGCTTTTACCTTTGTCAAAAATGAGGCTAAATCGCTCTGTAGAGTGGGTTCTCCACCACTTACAACTACACCGTCGAGCAAACCTTTTCTTTTGGTTAAATAACTTAAAATCTCGCTTTCTTCTATCCTTTCAAACGAAGAATGGTGCAAAACTATATCTCCGTTATGACAAAAAGGACACCTGAAATTACATCCGCCGATAAAAAGGGTGCAAGCAGTATGTCCGTCATAATCAACTAAAGATAATTTTTCAAACCCTACTATTTCCATAGATCTTGGTTGTTAATCAAATAATTACATGCGTTAAGAGCAGAGACCGCTCCGTCACATACCGCAGTAGTCAACTGTCTAATGTTTTTGGTACGGCAATCGCCTGCTACAAACAGACCAGCCGTTTTGGTGGTACAAGATTCGTCCGAAATGAAATATCCCGCCTTATCTAAATCGGCAAGGGATGAAAATGCTCCGTTATCGGGTACTTGACCGATTGCAACGAATACACCATCACAGAGAATTTTAATAATCGCCTTATCTTCTCTACATTCGAACAGTACCCCTGCAAGCTTGTCGCCATCGGTGATAAATTCTTTACTGACAACATTATGAATAACTTCTACATTGTCGCACTTTCTCAATGCAGTTATATGTCCTTCGTCTCCGAAAAATCTATCGAACATGGTACAAACGGTAACCTTACGGCAGTACAAACTAAGTAAAAGTGCATATTGAAGTGCCGTGTTACCGTCACCGATAAGTACAACGTCTTCGCCCTTATAAAACGGCCCGTCGCATACTGCACAGTAGCTTACGCCCGAACCTATATATTCATCCTCGCCGGGCAAATTAAGTTTACGATGTTTAAGTCCCGATGCAATAATTACCGACTTGGCACTATACTTACCATATTCGCCGTCTAAATGGAAAATATCGTTTTCTTTGGATATATTAACTATGGTATCTAATTCAAATTCCACGCCGTGTTCGCTAATTTGATTAAACATTTTGTCCGATAGTTCTAATCCGCTAATGCTCGGTATAGACGGAAAATTCTCCACTTTGGGAGAATTCGCTATTTGACCGCCAAAAGATTCCTTTTCGATCATTAATACTCTTTTGTTATTCCGTAAAGCATAGAGAGCAGACGTCATTCCTGCCATTCCGCCCCCTATTACTATTAAATCGTATAAATCCATTATTTACTGTCCTCAATAAATTTCTTGATATTGCTGACGTTTTCGTATGACTCTATTCCGTCTTTACCGGGAACCAATAGGGTTGGAGCCTTTCTTACACCGTAGGCAATAGTTATATCCTTATTATCTTCGGCATCCACAATATCATAAGCAATACCTGCGTTATCCAATAACATCTTTGCCATTCTGCAATTAGGACAGGTCTTGGTGGTGAAAATGGTAGTCTTATCAAGCGATAATTGCTTACAATCTTCTAATTCTTCATTCACAACATTGTCGCCCGAACGCTTACAAACACTTCTCGATATATCATAAGTCTTACGGTCGGCAAATTCTTGAGTTTTACCGTCATTCCAGTTTTGTACAGGACGATAATAACCTGTAATTCTACTATATATCTCGGTAGTTCTCGAACAAATGGGACACTTCTTGACTTCGCCTGCAATATAACCGTGATCTTGACATACCGAATATGTGGGACTTAAGGTGTAATAAGGTAGTTTATAATTTTCCGCTATCTTACGAACAAGATTTGCAGCCGATTTCCAATCGGGAAGTTTTTGCCCTAAAAATGCATGGAATACCGTACCTGAGGTATAAAGTGTTTGTAATTCGTCTTGAATATCGAGTGCGGTAAATATATCCTCGGTGTAACCAACGGGAAGGTGCGAACTATTGGTATAATAAGTCGTTCCGTTTTGGTTGGCAAAAATCATATCGGGATATCTCTTCTTGTCGTGCTTAGCAAGACGGAAAGATGTGGACTCGGCAGGAGTTGCCTCAAGATTATATAAATCGCCATATTCCTCTTGATAATCGGAAAGACGTGTACGCATATGGTTGAGTACGTTTTTGGTAAATTCTTGTGATTCGGCATTGGTCAAATCTTTACCGATCCACTTAGCATTCAAACACGCTTCGTTCATACCTACCAAACCGATTGTCGAAAAATGATTGTTGAAAGTGCCCAAATAACGCTTAGTGTAGGGATATAGTCCTTTTTCCAATAACTCCGATACGACGTTACGCTTGATTTTCAACGAACGTGCGGATATATCCATCATCTTATCGAGTCTTTGGTAAAACTCCTCTTCATTGGCTGATAGGTATGCAATTCTCGGCATATTGATGGTTACAACGCCGATTGAACCGGTACTTTCTCCGCTTCCGAAGAATCCGCCCGATTTTTTACGTAGTTCTCTAAGGTCCAAACGCAATCTACAGCACATACTACGAACATCACTCGGTTCCATATCGCTGTTTATATAGTTGGAGAAATAAGGCGTACCGTATTTGGCTGTCATTTCAAACAAAAGTTTGTTATTTTCCGTTTCAGACCAGTCAAAATCTCTCGTTATCGAATATGTAGGAATGGGATATTGAAAACCTCTACCGTTTGCATCGCCCTCTATCATTATCTCGATAAATGCCTTGTTGACCATTGCCATTTCTTTGACACAATCTTTGTAACAGAAATCCATTTCCTTACCGCCAACAATACAGTTGAGATTAGCTAAATCGTTGGGAACTACCCAGTCAAGCGTGATGTTGGTAAAAGGTGCTTGTGTACCCCAACGACTCGGTGTGTTGACTCCGTAAATGAAGGATTGTATGCACTGTTTGACCTCTTTATAGGTTAGGTTATCCGCTTTAACGAAAGGCGCTAAATAAGTATCAAACGAAGAAAATGCTTGTGCGCCCGCCCATTCGTTTTGCATAATACCTAAGAAGTTTACCATTTGATTACATAATGTCGAAAGGTGCGATGCAGGAGACGATGTGATTTTACCTACGATTCCGCCAAGTCCTTCTTTAATAAGTTGTTTAAGCGACCAACCTGCACAGTAACCGGTCAGCATGGATAAATCGTGTATGTGAATATCTGCTGAACGATGTGCCTCAGCAATTTCTTGGTCGTATACTTCGCTTAACCAATAGTTTGCGGTCAATGCCCCCGAGTTATTGAGAATCAATCCGCCAACCGAATAAGTAACGGTACTGTTTTCCTTGACTCTCCAATCGTTAACTTTAAGGTAGTCGTCCATGGTTTTCTTATAGTTGATAACGGTTGCGTGAATATCACGAATACATTCATGATTTTTTCTATACAATATATAGGATTTCGCTACAGATACATATCCTGCTTGAATCAAAACAACTTCTACGCTGTCTTGAATGTCTTCCACATCGATCAAACCGTCCTTAATTTTGGAAGAAAAGTCCGCACAAACTCTCAACGCCAACATATCGAGCACGGAATCATCAATCGGTGTACTTGTCGCACCGAAAGCTTTAGCCATTGCTATTCTAATTTTTTTGATATCGAAGTCAACTATTTCGCCACCACGTTTAACTACCTTATACATTTTACAAATCTCCTTATTCTCGTATGCCCCAAGGGGAAAGCTGATTGTGAAAATTATATACAATTCGAGTGTGGTTTGTCAATAAGAAAAAAACAAAAAATTTTGTCTCAAACACCATATATAGCGATAGATAAGCAGGAGTACCACAACATATTGTGTTTAGAAATACTAAACAAACAAGCAATAATGAATAGCTTTAAAAAATTCACACACAGTATAAAATGTATTGAAAGGGGGTTTTTTATTTACAAAAAGCGGATAAAAGAATTGAGTGTGATAATCAATTGGTAGGATTTTTGAACAATAAAAAATGGTTTTTGTTAGTTAAAATTAAACCTCTATGCAAATGGTGCATAATTATCAAAACAAGAAAAATGTACAAAAAAGATAGTAGAGAATATTTATAGGGAATCAGATACCGACGCTATGCGTCGCCCTGTCGGGTTCGGCTTCGGTATTGCAAGGTGTTATGTGTCGATATCGTTCGCAAGATACCAAATTAACTATTCATTACCGTCCAAGATACTGCTCGGTTACACCTCGCACTGCTACGCAGTTCGACTACAGACTTCGTCTTTCGCTCAGTATGACAGGACGGAAATTAGAATAACGGCGAACGAAAATCCGCTTTTATATTTTGGATTAAGATACTGCAAGGCAAGCCTTGCACTGCTTCGCAGTTCGACTGCGGTCTGACGGAATTCGCTCAGTATGACATTTGATGGATCGCTTACCATTAATGTGGATTTTGTTATTGATTAAAGAATATTCAATCCAATTTTTAGGATAATTAACCACTCTTAATATTACTATCACTCAACTATCACATTCATATGGTATAATGATTGCGTAGTCGAAAGAGATACATTAAGTTAAAACTCTTTTTCATTGATTATCTCCACTTCGATAAATACTAAGTATCTCCTAACACTTACATAATTATTTCCCCAAAAAAGAGGCAGACGGAAACGTTTGTCTCTTTTTTTTGAGTTTTCAAGGTTTCGTTCAATATCATAGCGTAATCAAAAAAAACATATTATATCTACAATTTTTATAAGAATTTAGATTCAGATACCTAAGGTATCGTCATTCGGATTCGACTGAGGGCTGGCAAGGTGGTATGTTTCGATATCGTTCGCAAGATACCAAATTGTTACACAATTTGATTCGCACAAAGTGCGAATTTCGACTACGCTCAGTATGACGGCGAACGAATTTCGCTCAGTATGACATTTGATGGTACAGTGCTATGCAAAGTTTTTCGCTTAGTATAACAAGATTGATGTAATTAGGATTCTTTCCAAATTTATTATACCACATTCCCTCTGCTCATTATGATAAGTTTAATGTAGACGGTTTTAATCGTTGTATTTTATTATTCGTCCGGGGATGCCGACAACAGTACAGTTAGGCGGTATGTCCGTAAGAACAACGGAACCGGCTCCTATTTTAGAGTTTTCGCCTATTGTGATATTCCCTAAAACCTTAGCTCCTGCCGACAATAATACCCCATTCCCTATGGTTGGATGTCGTTTACCTATATCCTTACCTGTACCGCCTAACGTAACGCCTTGATATATAGTTACATCATTTCCTACGATTGCAGTTTCACCTATTACCACACCGCTCCCATGATCGATGAATACTCGTCTACCGATAGTCGCCCCCGGATGAATATCAATTCCTGTACGCTGTCTGGAATGCTCGCTAATAGTCCTTGCTAAAAGATACAATCCTTTCTTATAGAATTTATTTGCTATTCTATGACTTCTTAATGCTTTTACGCATGGATAGGTTAAATACACTTCTAATTTACTTCTTGCCGAAGGATCTATCTTTAGTATTGCATCTATCAGGTCAGATATATAACCTTTCTTTTTCATATAAAATAATATGACGCAACAACGCTAAGTTGTTACGCCATATTATCAATAGATATAATCAATGTGCATCGATTCCACGTTTACATCAAGGATAACGTGAAATATCACTTGTTACCTCACACTACTCGATTATACCTGTCTTTGTAAACTATTCTAAAACAGCCTTGATCCTACGAATACCTGCGGAAGAAGATTGCTCTTTTGTAATTCTAAATTTACCGAGTTCTCCCGTATGTTTAGCATGCGGACCACCGCAAATTTCTTTACTATATTCGCCCATTGTATATACTTTGACCTTTTCACCGTATTTGCTGTCAAATACACCGATAGCACCGGAAGCCTTAGCATCTGCAACGGTCATTTCCTCACATATAATCTCGACATCGGCTTTGATAGCCTCGTTGACATAATTTTCAACCGCTTTGATTTCTTCGGGAGTCATAGGTCTATCGAGGTTGAAGTCAAAACGTAATCTCTCAGCCGTGATATTACTACCTCTTTGTCTAATATCGGCATTGACAAGCTTTCTCAAGCCTGCGTTCATAAGGTGAGTTGCGGTGTGAAGTCTTTCGGTAGCAACTTGATTATCGGCTAATCCACCCTTAAATACTTGTTCAGCACCCGATCTTGACTTGTTTTGATGCTCTTCAAACGCCTTTTCATAACCCTTGACATCGACTTCTAAGCCTTTTTCGCGACACAACTCTGCTGTCATTTCGAGAGGGAATCCAAATGTATCGTAAAGCTTAAATGCTGTTTTACCGGACAATCTCTTAACCTCGGGAGGTAGGTATCCGATAACTCTGTCAAACTCTTTAAGTCCTTGCTCGATAGTCTTACGGAATCTCGAACATTCCTTAGATAGTTCGTCAATAACCTTAGCGGAATTCTCGGTCAATTCTGGATAAACATCCATATATTGCTCGATATAAACCTTAGAAACTTCTTCGATAGCATCGTCGGGAAGTGATAAAACTCTTGCAAATCTAACCGCTCTACGAATCAATCTACGCAAAATATAGCCTTGTGCTACATTGGATGGTACGACACCGTTAGGATCGCCTAAGATAAAAGTGGCTGTACGTACATGGTCGGCTATGACACGCATAGCTTTTGTTTCTTCTTCACTTTCGCCATAAACCTTGCCGGATAATTCGCTGATTTTTGCAATCGCATTACAGAATAAATCAGTTTCATATACGGAAGAACAGCCATTAAGTACACATATAGTACGCTCTAAACCCATACCGGTATCGACATTCTTTTGTTTCAACGGAGAAAATGATCCGTCCGCATTCTTACAGAATTGCATGAAGACATTGTTCCAAATTTCAAGATACTTACCGCACGAACATGCAGGTGAACATTCGGGTGAACAAGGTGCTTTACCTGTATCGATAAAGATTTCAGTATCCGGTCCGCAAGGTCCCGTAACGCCTGCAGGTCCCCACCAGTTGTTTTCTTTGGGCAAATAGAAGATACGTTCTTTGGGTAAACCACATTTTTCCCAAATAGTAGCACTTTCTTCGTCACGAGGACAGTCTTCGTCACCTGCAAATACCGATACGGCAAGCCTATCCTTTGAAATACCCAAAACGCTCGTCAATAATTCCCAGCTCCAACTGATAGATTCTTGTTTAAAGTAATCGCCTAATGACCAGTTACCGAGCATTTCGAAGAAAGTACAGTGAGAACTGTCTCCCACGGAGTCGATGTCACCTGTACGGACACACTTTTGAACGTCAGTCAAACGTGTACCTGCAGGGTGTTTTTCACCAGAAAGATAGGGTACTAATGGATGCATACCTGCCGTTGTAAATAATACAGTAGGATCGTTTTCGGGAATCAATGAAGCACTACCTATAACGGCGTGTCCTCTTTCTTTAAAGAAATTCAAATATGTCGATCTTAATTCGGCTGAATTTAGTTGTTTCATTATATTATCTCCTAATGTGGATTATTATCTCTATTTTGTACCGAATATTCTATCTCCGGCATCGCCTAAGCCCGGTACAATGTATTTATTCTCATTAAGTTTTTCATCCTTGCACGCAATGTAGATATCAACGTCGGGATGTGCTTTTTGTAATGCCTCGATACCCTCGGGAGCAGCGATTAGGCACATAAATTTAATGCTTTTTACACCTGCTTCTTTGATGAAATTGATTGCCATAATCGCCGAGCCACCCGTCGCAAGCATCGGGTCTACCACAATCACTTCTCTTTGCTCGACGTCTACAGGAAGTTTGCAGTAATATTTGACAGGTGTCGCTGTCTCTTCGTCACGGTAACAACCGATATGTCCTACCTTTGCCGCAGGAACGATTTTAAGTACACCACCAACCATGCCTAAGCCTGCTCTCAAAATGGGTACTACACCGATTTGACGACCTCCTAAAACCTTTTGAGTTGTCTTACAAATGGGTGTTTCTATCTCCTTATCGACTAAGGGAAGTTCTCTGGTTACCTCATAGGTCATCAACATGGAAATCTCTTCGAGTAATTCTCTGAAATCCTTATTGGTCGTATTAACGTCTCTCATGATGCTAATCTTATGAGCAATCAAAGGATGGTCGAATACTACTACTTTACTCATTTGGCAATCCTCCTATTATTATTCGTTAGATTCTATGTCTCGAATCAAATCTATTCTCTTTTGATGTCTACCGCCTGCAAAAGGAGTGCTAAGCCAAACCTTTACAAAAGCAACTGCTTCTTCGGGGCTTATTACCCTACCGCCCATACATAATACGTTAGCGGAATTGTGTTCTGCACATTTTTCGGCACAAAATACATTGGTGACTACGGCAGCTCTGATACCTTTGACTTTATTGGCAGCAATGGATATGCCTATGCCTGTTCCGCATAAAAGGATACCTTTATCCGCCTGACCACTGACAACAAGTTTAGATACCTTAAGAGCGTATTCGGGATAATCCACAGACTCGGCGTCAAAAGAACCTACATCTATTACATTTATGCCTTCATTTTTTAGATAATCCAATATGGCAGGCTTCAATATAATACCGCCGTGATCGTTGCCTATAGCTATAGTCATAAGTGCATCTCCTTAAGCATTTTTCTAATTGTATATTTTTTAAATAGAATTGTCAAGTATAACAAAAAGGTTAGTAAAAATATATAGAAATACATAAAAAGGAACCCACCAGCATAGTTGGTGGTTCTTCATTTTCGGGCATAGCCCTTGTTTACTAGTCTGGGTGCTTAGCA
>CAYMNK010000024.1:0-10078 GCA_964391805.1 uncultured Christensenellaceae bacterium
CTAACTATTCTTGCAGAACGATTAATGCAAGAATACTATTTCACAAACGGCGGTTTTTTGATAGATTTATCTTCTTTATTCGATCACAACGATGAAGACTGATTGTGCTTGTTTTTCAATTTGATTTTTGTGGATGATACAATAAGTTTTTGTTATTATATCCGTATTATTAAAAAGGGATTAGATACCGACGCAAAGCGTCGCCCTGTGGGTTCGACTACAAACATTGTTTTTCGCTCAGTATGACGAGAATGCAAACTATGCTTGCGCGATATGTGTTTAACAACACGCGATATGATACTTTACAACGCTATGGATTTTTGATAGTTTTTTTAAGGATTTAGATACTAAGGAGGCGATGCCTCGCACCGCGATGAAGGTCGACTACAAACAGTCTCAGCATGACATTAATGATGACGTGTTATTCATTGTCGGTGTTTCTGTTGTTGGTTTTTGATAAAAAAGCTTCGATTTTGGATTGTTCTTCTTTAAAAAACTCTTTTGATTGTTCTGTTATAATAGCGGTTTGTTTTTCGATTTCTTCTTGAAGCAACTCCTCATCCGTCTTTTCTTTTTCACGTCGATTAATTGATTTGATTTGTTCTGCCAATTGTATTGCTAAGGCTATCAATAGAGGTACACATATAAGCGTTGCTAATCCGTAAGGGGTAAGCATAAAACTAAAAACTGTGCTTAACCATGACGGCATTTTGGATATATAGACTGCTTGAACTCTTGATGCTTCTATCGTTTCCTCTGGCGCACCTTGTTTGATTCCCTGAGTTGTGATGACCTGTTTCCCGCTTGTCGGATCGGTATGAATGGCTTCTATACATTCGTGTGTTATATATAGCACTCCGCTTGCTTCGTAAACATCGTCGGGTGCTAAGTAGCATACGTAATCACCGACCTTAATATCCTCTGCCACAGCCTTTTTGACAAGGATGGACGATCCCACAGGTATTTCGGGCTCCATGCTGTCGGTGAGAATGTGTAAAAAAGAATAACCGAATAAATTTGCTTGTTCGCCTTTAATTTTAGATATGGTAACCGTTATCAAACAAAATAAAATCACAGCAAACACTAACACGATGATCACTGTGGATGTTATATTAATTATTTTTTTTGGTGTAGATGTATTTTTATCGGTCATCTTTTTATCTATATATGGAATATCGCATCCCATATATTATTTCTTTCGCTTTTTCTTATTGGATTTTGTGTTCGTTGGCTCTTCAGTCGGTTCATCCTTTTTTGCCGTTTGGAACGATTTTGGCATATATGCTACCGATGAAATGGTTGTTTTGGATTCACTCTTTCCGGATATATGTATTTGTGCCAATTCTTCCTTGCGTTTTTGTTCCATTTCGGTTAATATGACATCATTAGATGTATCGCTATTCAACACACCACCCATTGTAGGTTCAGAATTAATTGCTTTAGAGGGACGAATAAGTTTCCCTTCGCTATTTGTGAGTTTACTTGCCTTGAATGACGAACGAGGTTTATAGCGCTCGGTTGCATCAATCGGTTCATAAAATCCGGTAAGAATAATATCCTCATCAAAATCTTCGTGGGTAGCATTTTCGCTCGGCACATATGATGCTTCCGTTATGGTCATATTTGTTCTATTGATTGTCGGATCCTCTTCTTCGGTCAAAAGGCCGGCATTGACTGCATATAGATAGTCGCCGTTCTCGTCTTTAGTCGTAAGAGATGTATCTATATCCGGTATAATATCTGCATCATCTGCAACCGCTTCCATATCTTCTGCTGTCGGGGTATCGGGGATAACAACATCTTCGGCAGTTTCTTCGGACACTTCTTGTTCGGTGAAAATATCGTAATCGCACATATCGGCGATGTTTTCCATTTCGAGAATTGCAGCCTTTTGGTCTGCTTCCATTTCTTGATAATGGCGAGTAATCATTTCACGCAAAGCAAGTTCTTGTTGCGAACGCATACGCATAATTTTAGCCTGCTCAGATTTGCGCATTTTGAGTAACGCAGAGCTTTCTACAGGACGTAGAAAACTAACTTGTTTTTCTCTCTCGAGAATCTCTCTCTTTTTCTTTCTTTCGATTTCGGTACGAGCCTTTTCTGCTTCATAAATAGCCTGTAAACGTCTATCCTCTTCTTGAATACGGCGTTCGGCTTCGGCTTGCTCTTTTTCGAGACGCTCTTTAAGTGTTTCTTCTTCCTCACGCTTGATTCTTTCTTCCCTTTCCTGTTGCTCTCTAAGTAGGCGTTCGGCTTCGAGTTTGCGTTGAAGTTTTTCTTGCCGTTTTGCTTCCTTTTCGGCTTTGATACGATCTCTTTCAGCCTTCTTTTCAGCCTCTTCTTTTGCCTTAAGCGCGGCAACTTTGGCTTTATCCTCTTCAAGTACGAGTTTGCGAATAAGTTCGGTACGTGCCTCGCTATCCTGTTTGGTTTTATTGATTTTATATTGCAATAAACAACGATCTATGGCGCGATTTATTTTACGTTCTTCTTCCTTTGTAATCTCGCCGATTTCGGGCAATCTCGTAAACACTCGGCGTGTCTCGAATAAACTCAATTTTAATTCGGGGAAATCGTCGGGAACAAAATCGTCGATATTCTTAGTGATATATTCGGTTTCTAAATTTTTATCTTTTTTCTTGGTTTTTTCTTTATCCTCTATTGCTTCATCTGTAGTGTTTTGTCTTAACAATGATTCGATAAGGATGTTATTCAAATAAATTAAATTGTTGAACTTTTCTTGGCTTGCGAGAGAAAGATTGTCGGTAGAGTCCACCGATTTGATTTCGTATCCGTTCGACTGATAGCTATCGATAAACTGCCACAACACAAGTGCTTTTTTAAAGTCGGGATTTTTAAGAATCACATTGGTACGAATGATAGGCGGTCTAACGAGGGCGCACGATACCATTTGTTTAGCAAACGACGAACCTAAAAATCCGTTTACAATGCTTGACAATCTTGCAATTCTTTCAATATCGGTAAGTTCCGAAGTATCGGCTTTGACCATTTCGTCGAGGGGCATATTGATCATTGTTTCCATAGAATACTTGACCTTTTGCTTACCTATTGAGTACTCACTATCGATTTTGACGCTGAATTGGTCGGAAGTAATAGAAGCTTTCTTGATTACATCGAAGCGTTTGTTGATAAATTGATGCAGTTTAAGGATAAGGGTATATATAAATCTGTTCTCGTAAATCTCGAAGGATTCCTCTTTTGAGGTATTAAGAATTTTACTGGGAATTACGGTGCCGTTACGATCTACCGACGCGATTAAGTTGGTGTGAGTCGCTAAGTGCTTGACCGACTCAGTGGATATGTTGCGTGCAAGCGATATATCTACGATATCTTCTTCTACGACAATAAACTTACGAGGATTACGCACTATATTGTCGAGCGAAATTATGCAGTCCTCTATTTGTTCCACCCAATCGAGATCGAATCTCTTCTTTTGGAAACGCTGAGACATTTCATACTTGCTTTTGCCCGATTTAATGCCGTTGATATAGGTATCATAAAAGTCCTCCTGCTTGAGTAAGGAGGTAATATAATAAATATATTCTTCCAGTCTACCTTTATCGATAACAGCCATAATTTATACGATATATTAGAATAACTTCTTTAATCTCTGTAAGTATTCCTTACACTCGGTCATATTTTCTTCGCCGAAGTGATCGGATAAATATTGAATATAGTCGTCAACTTCGTCACGGATATATGCAAGGTTCAACGATTCAAACTTACGAAGTATCTTATTACACAAGACATAGTCTAAACCATCTATTTCGGTTCCGCCACAAGCCACGTAGGTCGGGACGAACTCTTGCAATTGTTTAACGATACGATTACCGAACGCCAAACGGAAATGCTCTATAACGTAGTTATCCATTTCCTCAAACTTGTCGGTATTCTCCTTACTTACCTTATGATCCTCTTTTGCCTTAGCAAATAGGTCTTCGAGGTGTTTATAACTTAGGTAAAGTTTTTCGGTAATAGGACAATCGAAGGGTGCTGCCTTGCTGTTAATATTGATAGGCATGCCTCTATCGTAAACCTTATCCGATATAGCGAAGGTGGAGTCGTCGTTGTTAGCGGTACCGACGTACCACATATTTTCGGGGAGTTTAAACCTGCCTTTCTCGACGAACTTGGGGTCATTGGGCCAGCCCGAAGGTACAAGGTCGACTATCCATTGATCGCGCGAAGGCATTTCGAGAATGGATAGCAACTCTGCGAAATAGTATTCGACACGAGCGATATTCATTTCGTCGAGAACGGTTACGAAAACGTCCTCGGAATATCTTGCTTTATACATCATTTTCAAAACTTCGGTTTCGTTAAAACGTTTAGTGAATTCGTTAAAATAACCGAAAATTTCGGTTCTATCACGCCAAGAGGGCTGAACTGAAGCGATGGTTGCGGGATTATCGAGGAAGTGACCGATACACTCGGGAAGTGACGTTTTACCCGTACCGGAAATACCTTGGAGTATCAATAGGCGAGTTGTCGCGAAAGAACTAAAAAACAATCGAATTATCTTAATATCGTAGTAAAGTTTACGCCAAGGTCTGTCGGGGTTATTCGCAGCATAATTACGGAAACGGTCACAAATTTCTTCTAACGTAATATCATTATTGTATTCACGGACGGGAAATTCGCCAAGTGCGTAAGACCTATCAACCTCTGTAAGTTTGTAGAAACGGCTTTCGCCTTCTTTGAGCGCTTCTTCCGATTCTCCTTCACCTTCGATAGCTAAAGCGGCGTTGCCTACACCTGTCGTCATCTTCATACCCAAAATACGGTCTTTTTCCATATTCGTTTTGACGAGTTGTCTCTGCAATTCGGCGATTTCGTCTATAAGGTCTTGGTCGAGTACGGCATTTTTACTGCGGATTCTCTTAGAGAGCCTAACGATAGCTCGCACTATCAACCATACAACCGATATCAATACGGCAAGCACGACCAATATGATAAGAATACCGACTATCCAATAGCCGGCGTTACCGTCGGATAAATTCTTAATAACCTTGAAGTAATCCCCGAAATTGAACATTTGAGCGATACCGCCAAAAATGCCTGTCCATATTTGCAGGAATCCTCCAATAAATAATTCAAGTAATTGTTTAATTAGATCTATCATATACGCCTCTTAATTTATAGGAATATAGTGTGATTTTTTTTGTTTATTCGGAAGTTATTGTGTCCGCATCGTCGGTATAGACAAGTTTATTGTTTTTGTCATATTTGAGCGAGAATTGGAATGCGTAACTTACCTTACCGCCTATCTTATCGTCAATGGTGTCGGGATCTGTTCCCTCTATCCATATTACCATGGCATAACGAATTGTTTGTCCGGGGAGTATGGGATAATAGACTTCATCTAATACTACACCCGAATCTGAATTATAGAAACTTTTACACATCCAAGGATCTGTTGATTCGGGATCGTTTGGATCTGTGACGTAGTCAGGCTGTATTTCGTCTCCACCGGCAACATACTCATCCGAAATTCCGTCAGAAGCCACCTTACCGAAGCATTTGTATTCTGTTTCCCAAAGTAGATTGCCTTGATCATCGTAAAGCGGATTCGGATTACCTTGATCGTCATAGGTTTCAATTTGTTTAATGAGTAAAATCCTTATCGTATCTTCCAAGCCTTTATAGGCATTGGTAAGCATGATGTTTTCACTATAATAAACACCCTTATCGCCTTGATTTTTGAGATAGAAAGCCGTCGCTATATAGTTGTTTTTGGATAACGATCCGTCATTATGTAAAAGCTCCTGGATGTTGATCCAACTATATGTAATATTTGTCATAGTCCTCATACCGTCGCTCGAAAGCACACTCGAAGCATTGTTGAAAGCATAATTGTCTGCTAAGGTGAGATATGACTCATAATTTTTGTCAATTGTAATTCTAAAACTATTGAAGTCTACGAACGCAAGAACTCCGTACACAAGCGAACAAACCAATAATGCAGCTATTACGAATATCGTCATAATCAAAGAAACCGTACGTTGAGTTGCCTTTTTTCGTACGGATTTTTTGCGAAGTATATATTCGTAACTTTGATTATTTTGAACAGTTTTTTCCGATAACGAAGAAGAAACATCGGATGAAACGATTCCATCCGATTTATTATCTATCTTATTGCTATCGTTTAGACTTTTTTTAGCCATTATTCGGTGTCCTTTTGTTTATTCAAGCCCCTTATTCGGCATTACTTCCGTCTGTTTCGGTATCGTTGTTCTCTGTTTTCTCTTGTGAGAGAAAATATTCTTCAATTTGTTCATTGGTCATACCTGTCGAAAGCATATATGCGCGCAACGCTTCTTTACGAATTGCTTCGCTGTCGACACTTGCCTTTGCTTGTTCTGATATAGCCTCCCGACGAGCCAATTCGGTTGCCTTCTTCATCTTCTCGCCTACCGCCCATTTGACTACGTAATAACCGTTATATATGAGTAAAAGCACGAGAGGAATGATAATTACAAGAAACGACACACTGCTTCCGCTGTATTCGTATGCAATGCTGTCACCGACTTCAACCTTACGGAATCCTTGCAACCACAAAATCGCTCCGCCTAATCCACTCAACTTGCCTGTCATTTTACCGATGACTGCATCGTACGAAATGTTTTCAGTCCCGTCTCTTGAAGTGTCCTTATCTCCGGCAACTTTGAATGCGCGAGAAGCCTCGAGAACTTCGATAACTCTATGGGTAACCACTTGTTCACTGCGGTTACCTTGACTGTCGGTTACAAGCGACTTATATGCAACCACGTCACCAACTTCGATATCTTCAAAATTCACTTTTTTGGTAATTACCATATCTCCGGGGTTGAATGCGAATTTTGGATTGTATCCCAAAGCGTCATAATCTATGTTGCTATTATAAACCATTGAGTCGGTACGAATGGCGAACCAATTGACATTGCGATCCTCAGGGCTACCCGCCGCGCCCGTCCAAATAATGATAGAAAAGACAATACAAAGAATGACTATCAATGCTTCGAGCGTCGTAACTACGATATCGATAATCTTCTTAGTTTTATCGTCAATTTTCTTTTTTTGTTTTGTTTCTTCGTTTGCCATTATATTATCCCCTAAAAATATTCCTTGTACTTTTATCGATACTGTCATGCAATATCCATAAAAATACAAGGGGAAGGGTATTGCCCCTTCCTATGTATTTTTGTTGTTATATGTGAGTCTTTATAAGTGTAGTAGACTTATAAACTATTGGGCGCCTTCAGGTCCTTTGATTTCAATATCGAATTCGACTTTGGTTTGTTGTGAACTTGAATTCAAACCATTTCCGTCAAACCACATTAAAATATCGATTTTTGCAATCTCGTTACCGCCAGCAGCCAAGCCGGATAAATTTCCGCTTGCAAAATTGAAAACGATATCTTTAGCTGTAAATTCAATAGCATCGTTTATCTTGTTTGTGATAATATCAGTATGAGTATTATCATTAGAAGGGAGTGCTTTTGTAGTTAATAAATCATCTGAATAGTCGGCAGAACCATCAAGTGATCTTAAATCATAAACTGTATAGTTTTGCGAACCGTCTAACACAATAACAAAGAAGCCAACTTGTGACCAATTTTCACCATTGCCGGATCTTGAAACTCTAATTAACGCGATAGGAGATGCCAAATCTATGGATTTTGAACCATCTGCATGAGAAATTGTTCCGCTTAAATTTAATGTTATTGTGTCTAATGCATTCGATTGATCATAGTTAGTTAAATAAATAGCATCGTAATAGTATTGATTCGTTGAGGCTAACGTTGATGCTATTACTTTATTCCCATCAGTATAATCAAGTTTTATGTCGTATCCGTAAATTGTACTTTCTTTGAAATAGTTATTATTAACTTCTGCCGTATCCAGCATTATTTGCTTACTTAAGTCGCTTCCACCTAATGTGTCAGCTATTTTTGAATTAACGCACATAGGAATCATTGCGGTTGCTGGCTTATCTAAGTTTATATTACTCTTAAAGCTTACCATGTCATTGCTGATAGCAATATTTACACCGCTACCTGTTGCAGTACTTGCAGTAAAACTACCGCCCGATGCGGTTACATTGTTTTGTGTTGCCGAGAACCATGCCAAAGAACTCGTTGTTAATGCAACTGCTAAAACTACTACCATAACAATTGCTGTGATTAACATTCTTTTTTTCATTGTTTAATCCTCCATAAATGCCCGAAGGCATATGTTTTTTTGTTTATATTTTCCCCGTTATAGGTGGGTTGTCCTTTAATGGTTTGACTTCATCGAGTCGGTCGGAGTAATCTCTTTGAAGGCGTTGGGTACCGTGCGCATGGGTTTACTTACAGCATTGCCCTGGATAAGGTCGATGCCCATATAGAGCATATAATCCACCATATCCACCGTGTCGCAAAAGGTTGCTATAGTCGGTATACCGAGTTCGTGAGCGAATTGCGTGAGCATCCTAAGGAAACCTTCCGATTTAAAGTTGCCGAGTTCGTAATAGCGACTATCGAGTCTTAGATAATCGAAATCAAGTTCGGAAATGGTGGTCATGCTGACCTTTTCGCAGTTATCGAGAACGATTCCTATTCCGTTGGATTTTAATTCCGCTAAACCCGTTTTCGCGGCGGTGCCGAGGTTTTGAAGCGAAACACAATCGAATGCCATTATCAAATTGTCTCTCGGGCGATCGATAACTTCAATAAGCTTTTGTAATAAAGCTGGCTTAGTGAAGAATCGTGCGGATATCGAGATGATAAAGCCGACATCGGGATATTCGTCGCATATTTTCATCTGCTCCGTCAAGTTGGCGATATCGAGTTCAACAATTCTATCTGACGATTCTGCTACAGCTCTCCAAAGTTGTGGAATCAACTTCCCGACAAAACGATCTTGTAATACTTGATACACGTTATATAATTTGGTTTCACCTTTACTATTGAGAATAGCGTTGTAAAAGTATATTATCGGATCGGTTTGTGCTACCGCAGCATTGATTGACTTGGCTTTGTAGCGTCTTGCGAATAGGTCGTTTTCCTCTTGACGTTTGCGTTTTCGTTCCTCTGCTTCTTGTTTTTTCTTCTGTTCCAGGCCTTCTACCGAAAGTTTTGCCTCTTCGGCGTGTCTCTTAATATCC
Organism: uncultured Christensenellaceae bacterium; assembly: GCA_964391805.1. GTDB lineage: Bacteria > Bacillota > Clostridia > Christensenellales > CAG-1252 > RUG14300. Next base: position 9,149 of record CAYMNK010000024.1, read on the forward strand.
TTGAGATAAGATAGATCCGCCAATTCTGCATCTACTTTTTCCGCATCCGTTCTAAGATTTTCAAGTTCGAGATATTCATCTTCTTGCGCACTTGCATTTGCTGTGGCTTCGGCTTCTATTGTAGTTCCCGAGATATTGTCGGATTTTATCTCGTCGTCTGTTGCGGTGGCATTATCTACATTTACCTTATTCGAATCTTGTTCTACAAAAGGTTTTTGGACGGAACTCAAAGCCTCCTCATTATTCGATTGTCTTTCATCACTCGAAAATTCCATACACATTATTATAAAATATATAATATAGGTTTTTTTGCACATTAAGCAAAATTAGTATAAAGATTTCGTAATAATAGTATAAAATGTATAGTTTTGTAAAATAAACAGTTCAATTTTACCTGTTTTTACATCAACTAAATGCGTCATGCTGGAATCTTGTTTTCCAAAACCTCATTTATACGCTTAGAAATAACTAATTTTTATCATATCGATCACACCGAGCAATGAAACGCAAGCGTTTAATCATGTCATACTACGTATAATCGAACTCGTAATGGAAACGCAAAGCTTTGATGCCTAATCCGCTCTTAAAAAACTATATCTTGGCACAAACTTTTCTTATCGGCGCCAATACTACAATGTCATACTGAAACGAAGTCTGTAGTCGAACTGCGAAGCAGTGCAAGACACAGCCTTGCGGTATCTTAATCCAAACAATAAAAGCGGACACAATAAGACAAGCTTGTCATTATCGTCAGCAAGCCACCAACCGTCTACGTCGTTTGATTCTCACTTCGTTCGAATTTCGACTGTTAGCGACAATTAGTAATCGCTATATTCTTGTTAACATGGATATAGCGTACTCATTTTTTCGTTGACAAACCAACCCCATATTCGACTTATCATATAGAGTAAATGCATTGTTGTTATTCAA
>CAYMNK010000025.1:0-9116 GCA_964391805.1 uncultured Christensenellaceae bacterium
GTTCGTGAATGATATAATCGAATAAGAAAAATGCCATCTATTGAACTCATAGGTGGCATTTTGTTTAATGCGATTTTTGTCAATTATTCGAAGAGCTTTCCTATCATATTCATCATCTTTTTCTTATGCTCAAATAATGAGTGAACGTACCTTTTCAATGTTATAGTTGGATCTTTATGTCCCAAGACTTCGGATAAAGTTTTTACATCCACGCCACATTCTATCGCTCGTGTAGCAAATGTGTGGCGCAAAGAATGAAAACCTTTATGCGGTATAGATAAACTCTTCAATAGATGTTCGAAACTCCTTTGATATGTTCTTACCGAAACTGCCTCGTGAGTTTTAGATTCTATTACATATTGAGATTTACTTTGTTTATGTAATTCTTTTAAGATAGGAATCATCTGCTTGGGTAACGGTATTATTCGCTCGGCAGATTTCGTTTTCGGTGTACCGACTATTCGAACATAATGTCCGCTGTTATCTTTGAGTTCATAACAAGTTTTAGTTACCGATACACTCCCCTTTTGAAATGAAATATCGCTCCATTCTAATGCAAGCAATTCACCTATCCGTAATCCCGTATATAGACAAAAGATCACTCCATAAAGACTTATGTTTTTCCCCTTTAATATCACTTCTTCGATTTTTCTTTGTTCTAATTGGGTGAAACATAATACTTGCTTTTCTTGTGCCTTCGGTCTTTTGATTTTATCCCCTATATATTCAGATGCTTTACCAATAAATACGGCTGTTTTTAGCGAACTCTGAATTACCGTGATGATACAATTTACCGAATTGGCAGACAAACACTCGCCTGTTTTTAGATTTCCACACCGCAGTTCGTTAGTAATATACTCTTGTAAGATATGCGGTGTTAAATCGTTTAGTTCGTAATTTCCAATAGATGGAATGATATGTCGATAAACTATTTCAAAATAACGTGTATATGTTTTTTGCTTAGACGAATGCTTTACATAGCATTCCAACCATTCATTCAACCAATCTTTGTATAGCATAATGATTCTCCTTTGTTTTAGTCGTAATCATTCTATCACAAGTTGGTTTGATGCAAAGCGACATTTATGCGATAAGATAAAGTTATATAATCCATTTTTACTAATGCGGATTAAGATATTGCAAGGTAAACCTTGCACTGCTTCGCAGTTCGACTTCGGGTTGTCACCCTTCGCTCAGTATGATATGATGAGACGCTGACGCTTGCCTTAATATGGTTGTCGTTTAATCAACTTTTTGGATTCGTTCGCAAGATATCAAATTGTTACACAATTTGATTCTCACTTCGTTCGAATTTCGACTACGCTTACGCTCCACTCAGGACGACTCAGAATGACATTTGATGGTAAAGTGCTATACATAGTTCGCTCAGCATGACGGGACGGATGCGGTATGACGGCGGACGAATGCTCGGTATGACAAAATATGCGAATACGGTAAGTACAAAAAAAAGCAAATGCGGTGACTTGCTTTTAGCGGGCGATTTTTTGCTTACACTTAGTATGACATTTGATGGTGCATTGCGTATAAAAAATGGGACCTTCTACGGTCCCGAATTTATGGTTTAATGTTGATTATACCGATCCTTCGGCTAAAAGCTTATTCTCGTGGTCGATTGCAAGAGCGTCGACTATCTCGAGAATATCACCGTCGAGGAATTGGTCAAGGCTATATAGAGTCATATTGATTCTATGGTCGGTAACTCTACCTTGAGGAAAGTTGTAGGTACGTATTCTTTCCGATCTATCACCGGTACCTACCTGTGATTTTCTATTCTCGGCATATTCCTTATCGGCTTGACCTTGATAGAATTCGTAAAGACGAGTTTTCAATACACGTATTGCCTTTTCCTTGTTCTTCAACTGTGATTTTTCGTCTTGACAAGTTACCACAATGCCTGTAGGAATGTGCGTCATTCTAACAGCGGAGTCTGTTCTATTGACATACTGTCCGCCGGCACCGCCTGCTCTATACGTATCAACCTTAACGTCGTTCATATTGAGTTTAACGTCAACGTCTTCTGCTTCGGGAAGAACGGCAACAGTTGCGGTGGATGTGTGAATCCTACCTTGTGATTCGGTAGCGGGTACTCTCTGTACACGGTGTGCACCCGATTCGAATTTGAGTTTAGAATAAGCACCCTTACCCTTAATCATGATTACAACCTTATTGACTCCGCCTAAATCGGTGAGATTCATTTCGACTTCTTCAACGCCCCAACGCATTCTCTCGGCAAATCTTTCGTACATTCTTAGAAGCTCGGTTCCGAATAAAGAAGCCTCGTCACCGCCTGCACCGCCTCTGATTTCGAGAATAACGTTTTTTTCATCGTTAGGATCCTTAGGAATCAATAAACGTTTTAGTCTTTCGGATATTTCTTCGATACTACTATTCGCTTCGGACAATTCTTCCTTTGCCATTTCGACAAAGTCAGGATCTTCATTTTCTTTGATTATATTCTTACAATCTTCGATATTCTTATTGACTGCAAGATATTCGTTATAGGTATCTATGATCGGGGTAAGATCGGCATACTCCTTACTTAGTTTTTGCCATTTTTCTCTATCACCCAAAACGGCGGGATCAGCTAAAGATTCGCCTATTTCTTGATATCTGATTTTTACATCGTCTAATTTTTCAAACATAATATATCTCTCACTACTTTATTTTTTTATTACTGCTATTCTATCTGCTCCGCTCAAGTCTTGATATATTTCGACACTCGAATAATCTCCGAATACCTCTTTTATTCCGTCTGCTTGATGATCGCCTATTTCTAATACGATAACACCTTGAGCATTTAACGGTGCTTCCTTAGCGATAATTCTATAGAAGTCCAAGCCGTCCTTACCGCCGTATAGGGCCAGTCTCGGTTCTTTGGTCACGTCGATAGGCAACTTAGCCATATCTTCTTCGGAAATATAAGGAGGATTGGATATAATCAAATCGTAACTGTCGCTAATTCCATCAAACATATTCGAATTAATCAACTCTACATCGGCATTTAAGGACTCGATATTGGCATTAGCAACCTTTAATGCATCGTTAGACACATCTACAGCCGTTACTTTAATATTCTTTTCCAAAGATATAGTAGTAGCGATACATCCAGAACCTGTACATAAATCAAGGACTTTTGAATCGGAATTAACATATTCCAACGCTTTTTCTACCACAAATTCGGTATCTTGACGAGGAATCAACACATTCGTATTAACGGCAAATTTCCTTCCGTAAAAATATGCATATCCGAAAACATATTGTAACGGTTCACAATCGGCAACTCTTTTGGAATATTCTATACATCTATCGTATTCGTAATCTTTGATTGTTTTGACAGCACCAAGTTCGGCATCGCTCAATCCGGTTACCTCGGAAATGATATATTTAGCCTTGGCTTCCGCTTCGGGTACACCGTCAAGGTATGCGGACAATTCTTCTCTACACTTAATAAGCGATTTTTGAAGAATAAAAGACGTCGTCTCCAATGTTTCGTCGGCATCCAATTCTTGAACGGTAGTAAAGGCCTTAATTGCGACCTCAAGCATACTGTCGTCAGGCTCTCTGGTCGTAATATGTTGGATAAGCATTCCCGGTGTCTTTAATGCCCTAACAACGGGATTATCGAATTTGGCAAGGAATTTTAGAACTTCGTAGCTCACACCCGCAACTAACGGAAGCATTGCAAGTTTGATAGCTATTCGTATAAGTTTTTGGACAACGCCGGAAACCTCTAATTCGCTGATAACGAATCCGCACAACGAAAGCAGATATTCAACTAATGAAAACATCAATATTGATATTATCATTACTATCACGATAAAGTTGGTACCACATCTATCGTGGTGCTTACTTTGTTTTTTCGCATTTTCTACGGTAAGGGGGAGACCTTGCTCGAAGCACGCTATGGTCTTATGTTCGGCCCCGTGATATTGATAAAGCCTTCTAATATCCTTCATAAGTGATGTCAAAAGAATATAGGAAACGAATATCAATATTCTAACTACGCCCTCGATAAGGTTTAGCCATATGGTATCGAGCGGAATCCAACCAGTTATCAAGGTCGGCAATATAAAGAATAATGCAACCGAAAAGGCAAGTCCCAATATTACGCCGAAAAACATAGCAATGCTCATTACATCCACATGTAATGTCTTAGCTAACCATTTCTCGAACTTGGATGGTTCCTCTTGCTCTATCTCGTCACCGAATACCTCGGCTGAACGCATAGTAATCTTCATACCGTCAACAAGCGATAAGAAGAAGTTGACGATTCCTCTAATAATAGGAACTTTCGTCCATCCCTTACTCGGTTGAATTCTTTTAGATTCTACCGTTATTTTACCGTCCGATGTCCTAACCGCAGTGGCATAACTTTTTTCGCCACGCATCATTACACCTTCAAGTACGGCTTGTCCGCCGATTTTTGATACAAATTTTCTTGCCATAGATTAAAAAAAGGACAGTGTTAACCTAAAAAGGCGACACCATCCATAATTGTTTGTTGTTAACCGCGATTGTAACGCTTATTGAACTTATCAACACGGCCGCCGGTATCAACAGATTTTTGCTTACCGGTATAGAAAGGATGACACTTACTGCAGATATCTACACGCAATGTGTCGCTATTTGTCTTAGTAGTTCCCGTCAAGAATGTCTCACCACAAGCACATACTACGGTTACTGTTCTGTAATTAGGATGTGTACTGTTTTTCATTATAAATCACCTCATATAAATTTGCATCGCTTGTATTGATGCAAGTCAATTATACTCAAATACATTTGGTATGTCAAGAATTTTCAATGCATTTAATTAGCAATATTATATAATAAAACAAAGTTTTTATTTGGAAATATCGAAATGCCATTTTTATCCATTAGTTTCAAATAAATGCCGTTTTTGTAATAAAAAAGGATAAAAACACTATTACGCATATATTGATTTTGTTATGAATAAATTGTGATATATCACCTTGGAGGTTAGTATGAGATTTAGTGAAATAATCGGTAAAAAAATAGTGTGTTTGTCATTCGGAAAAGAGTTAGGAACAGTATTTAGTTGTTCGGTCGACAAAAAAATGCATCGCATTCTCCATTTGGCAACCATAGACAAAGAAGAGGACGAGGGATTTGTTGACAATAGACGCATTTTTCATGGCAAAGACATTCTCTATACGCTAAACTGTTTGGCGGAATTTGAATCGGTAGGTACCAATTTCCCGTTTAGAAGTCCTGTATATAACACGGACGGCTGTTATATCGGACGAGCTAACGATTTTGAATTCGAAGGAAGCGTTATTAAAAAACTTTATATCGACAATGACAAAACAATCGAGTCTAACGATGTCGTTTTATTAAGCAATGAAATGATAATAGTTAAAGGAAATAGAAAACTAAGAATAAAAAGAGAACACGAAGCAAAAACAAAAGAATTATCTACCGCTTTTAATCAAGTGGATAATGCACAATCGGAAATAGCCGACTCTATAGAAATTCAAGCCCCAACGATCACTGCCGATACACCCCATAGTACAGTTATTACAAGTCCGAAAAAGCAAAATCAAAGTAATGAATCACCTCTAAAGGTCATATCGGGATATGGTTTTCTACTCGGCCGTGCTGTCATTAAACACATATTTGCGGGTGGAAAACTTATTATCCCAAAGGGTAAGATAATCGATGCCGATACCGTAGAAAAGGCTCGCACATACGGAAAATTAGTGGAACTTACCGTGTCGAGCGTAAAAGAAAAAGAATAACAAGGCGCTAAAATTCCACTACTAAAATTCGCTATTCTTATGTGGCTAAAATAATAAGTGTTGACAAACCAAGCAAAATCGCATATACTACTATTGTCAGTTAGACAGATGTATTTATATACATCATCCCGGTATCGAAGTGATATCGGGCTTTTTTTATTTCGCTTCGTTCTTTTAAATATAAAGAGGTTCGGATCTCACTCGATAAGTGGCACTACACTCCAACTGATTTATAAGAGAGTAGTGTCCTTTTATGTTTACGGTCAATTTTAATATCTTGACCGTAAACACAACGAACAAATCTGCAGGCTTGTTCTGCCATAATATCACCTATATAGGTATATCATATATTCAAAGGAAAAGCAATAATGAAATCACCTACAGTGTGTGCCACTACCTATTTTGATACAATTTGCGTACACCCTTGAATTTTTGCGTACACCTTGTAAAAAATGCGTACAGCAAGCAAAAAGTGCGTACACCTATAAATTGTAATTCGATTATTTCTTTTTCTTCGGTTCAGGCAATTCTGCATACATTGCCTCAAATAGCTTAATGAGAAGTTCTCTATCCTCAATATTTTCTACAGCTATCATACACTTTGCCCCTTCGTATGGAAATTCTATAGGTGCTTCAGGCATCAATGCAATAGCTGATGGTGTAGGTTTGACGAGCAAGCGATTGTCGTAGACACCGCCTACAACCTTTCCGGCATAATAAAGCACATATTCTCCCATCATAGCACGAGCAGATAAACCGCTACATTGTTCTAACACAAAATCTAAATATTCTTTACTACTTGCCATAATTGCCTCCATAAATCAGAACTTGTCTAAATGTATTACACGGGTGTTCCAACTTCAATTAGATTGCCATCAGGGTCATAAAACCTGACAACCTTTTGTCCCCAGCTATGTGTCATCAATCGATTGACGTATTCTGTTTCAGGGTAAAATGTTTCAAGACGCTCTACAAATTGCTCTTTATTTGGCTCTTCAAAATATAACTCAGACTGATTACTGTTTGGAATAACACTTCTTTTTAAAAATTGTTCCCAATATCCCAATTCCTGTAAATATTAATTATTAGTCAATTCCATATTCCCATCGTTGTCTTGAATCAGTTGAAACCCAAACATATCACGATAAAATTTTAGAGCACGGTTGCAATCTTTTACAACGATAAGCGTTCCTTTGTATTTCATGCTTTCCTCCTAAATTATTTTTATAAAAACATCGTCATATAAATCGGTATACAAAGAAGTTCTCCGTCTTTTCGCAAATCTTTTGTGTACACCAAATATCTTTGACCTGTTTTTCCTGAAAACTTATCTACAAATGCATCAATTGACGCATGAGTTTTATAACCAGATGATTTAACTTCAATAGGACATACTTTATTTCTTTTTGCAATCAAGAAATCAACTTCATAATTATGACTAGAATTTTCTTTCGGGAATGTATAATAAAACAATTTATTACCATTTGCATAAAGCATTTGAGAAACTATATTCTCATATAGGTAGCCAAGATCGGTATCAAGTTTATCGCTTAATAGTTTTTCATAGATCACATTCTCCGTAAAATCTTTATCCATAAATGCTAACGTTGTAAATAGGCCCGTATCACAAACAAACATTTTATACTTGTTTATATCTTCATGCAAAGACATTCCGGCGCTTGGATCGTTTGCATGATATGCAACATTAACTGTTAATGAATCCTTCATATCGGCAATAATTCCAAAAACTCTATCTTGCTTTTCATTTGGAATAACACTTGACACTTGGTATCTTGATGCATTTTTAGCAAGCTCCGAAGGAATAGCAGAAAACATTAACGATGCTCTTCCTGTAGTATCAATTTTCCTAAAATCATCTTGATAAAGTTCCAAAATTGAACGCTTTACTTGATCTACTTTACTAAAATTGTTTGTATCTATATATTCGTTTACTGCTTGCGGCATTCCGCCAACTAACATATAAAGTCTAAAATCACGCATTAGTCTACGATTTACATCATCGCCAAGCGACATTTTATTCTCAAACGCAGTTCTAAGCATTGGAATTGTTGCTTTATCTCCTAATGCCCAACGAAACTCTTCATAATCCATAGGAACCATTTCGAGTCTTGTTTCTTCGCTTGGAATAATAATATTTTCAACATTCTTCTTTATAGAAAGCAATGAACCCGTTTCAATATAATCATATCTGCCGTCTTTAACCAAATGTTTTATTGCTTGCCTCGCAAGCGGTTCTCTTTGCACCTCATCGAAAATAATAACGGATTTCCTATTTTCCAAATTAACATGATATATAAGTTGCAAGCGTAAGAACAAATAATTCAAATCCGATAAATCTTTGAACAAATCATGCACTTCTTTAGGAGCAATAGAAAAATCAATAAGAATATAACTAGAGTACTCCTTTTGTGCAAACTCTTCGGCAACCGTAGACTTTCCGACACGTCTTGCTCCTTTTATCAATAGAGCAGTTTTTCCATTGGAATCTTTTTTCCAATCAAGCATCTTTTGATATATTTTACGTTCAAAAATTCTATCAGACATAATAGACCTCCTATTTTTGATATTATTATACCACGCCCCGCCGAAAATTTCAAGTTTTATTCGCTGTGAATTGCCGAAAATTTCAATTTGTTTTTGCCGATATATGCCGAAAATTTCAATTTGTTTATTCATTTCATATTCCTTTAGGTATGATATCATCAATAAAGACTTCATCTTTTTTATTCTATGGGTGTCGGAATAATCGTTCTATCACAGTTTTTGATCGAGTAATCGTTCTGCTACATAGGGTAATCGTTCTAACACCTGCCATTAAAAAGCGAAAGAAAGGCTATAATTTTAATACAAAACCAAATAAAAAATCCACCAGACCATAAAATCTGATGGAAATTTGCTTGTTTTATGCCATTTCAGCCTTAAAACGCCTAAAAAAGTATAAAATAATAGTCTTGACACCTTTTATTCATTGTATCAAGACTAGTCATTTTTAATGTGTTTGTCGAACTATTTTGATACAAACGACACCCCTACTTAAAAATCCCAACACCCCAAGGCAAAAAAGCGACACCCCTAAGTGTTAGAACGATTACTTTGACACCCCTAAAAAATATATTCAAAAGCAGAAATTACTACTTGACTTTTTGCCTTTTTAGAGTGATATATAGACACCACGCTTTAATGGAATACTACCCGAAGAAGAACTGCTGTCGAGTGATGGCATTTCTTCTTTTTCGGTAAGTGTTCAAGAAGTTATTAAGTCTGGAGTGCAGTCGAAGTGGAGGGCTATGACTACAAAAGAGACAAGGAATAAAGCGT
>CAYMNK010000026.1:0-6253 GCA_964391805.1 uncultured Christensenellaceae bacterium
TCATTCACAAATAATTTAATATTTAATTTTTGTCTAAACTTTGGGGTTCACTTCACAACATGAGATTAAACCAAGTAATTAATTTAGTATCATCGCATCGTGCATTTTATTTTTATCGTATATTTGTTATTTGTACCGATAATTAAGATTAAAATAATCCTGTTATTTTGCCGTTTTCATCAACATCGATTCCCTCTGCTGCGGGACTTTTGGGAAGTCCCGGCATCGTCATTATATCACCTGTTAGGACCACTATAAACCCTGCTCCTGCACTCACCTTGACGTTTTTAACCGTTACTATGAAGTCGGTAGGTGCACCCAACAAGTTAGGATTATCGGAAAAACTATATTGAGTTTTTGCGATACAAACAGGCAAATTACCGAATCCCATTTTTGTCAACTTTGTAATTTCTTTTTTCGCCGAAGGCATAACCGTTATTCCGTTACCGCCATATATACGCTTAACAACGCTTTCAATTTTTTCGGTAATACTAAGTTCGGACGAATAGCAAAATTCAAAATCGTTATCAAGTTCTACCAATCGAACAACCTCTTGTGCCAATTCTATTCCGCCTTTACCGCCCTCAGCCCAAACGGTAGACAATACCACATTGACGCCTAACTCTCTACATTTGGCGATAATCAACTCGATTTCGCTATCGGTATCGGTCGGAAATCTATTAACGGCAACGACCGATGGAAGTTTATAAACATTTTTAATATTGGAAACGTGTCTCAATAAATTAGGAATACCTTTTTCGAGTGTTTCGAGGTTTTCGGTATCCAATTCTGTTTTTTTACTGCCTCCATGCATTTTGAGTGCCCTAACCGTAGCAACTATAACCACTGCATCGGGTTTCAACCCTGCCGTTCTACACTTAATATCGAGGAACTTCTCAGCACCCAGGTCGGCACCGAATCCTGCCTCGGTAACCACATAATCGCCGAGTTTAAGTGCAAGTTTGGTCGCTATAACGCTGTTACATCCGTGTGCAATATTTGCAAAAGGTCCGCCGTGAATCAATGTAGGAGTACCCTCTAACGTTTGTACAAGGTTAGGTTGAAGTGCATCCTTAAGTAATGCAGTCATTGCACCTTGTGCCTTTAGATCACCTGCCGTAACAGGTCTATCGTCATAAGTATATCCTACGATTATTCTCGCCAAACGCTCTTTTAAGTCGGTTATGGAGGAGCTTAGACAAAGTACAGCCATTATTTCGGATGCTACCGTTATATCAAAGCCGTCTTCTCTGGGTGCGCCGTTAGCCTTGCCACCTAAACCATCTACCACGAAACGTAATTGTCTATCGTTCATATCCACACATCTTTTCCAAGTAATTTTTCGTGGATCGATACCTAATGCGTTACCTTGATGAATATGATTATCGAGCATAGCTGCCAAAAGGTTATTTGCGGCACCTATTGCATGAAAATCACCCGTAAAGTGAAGATTGATGTCTTCCATAGGAATAACTTGAGCATATCCGCCACCGGCTGCTCCTCCTTTTACTCCGAAGACGGGACCGAGAGACGGTTCTCTAAGTGCGACAACGACATTCTTACCGATGCGTTTTAATCCGTCCGCAAGACCTATTGTAGTGGTCGTCTTGCCCTCTCCTGCAGGTGTAGGCGTAATGGCTGTGACCAATATCAATTTACCGTCGGAAGGTTGATTATCCTTTAGTATTGATAAATCAATTTTCGCTTTATCGTTGCCGTAAGGAATCAAATATTTATTGTCTATACCGGCTTCTCGGGCAATTTCCGTTATGTGTTTGGGTTTAACAGATTGAGCAATTTCGATATCAGTCATAGCTATCTCCTTTTGAATTATTGTGGTTTTCCGCACTCGCTACAGAATTTAGAATCGTCATCGATTTTTGCACCGCAGTGTTTACAGTATTTATAATCACGAAGTCCTTCGTTAACCGCCTTGGCGACTTCGGTAATGGCGTCTTTATGTATATCGGCTTTGGTGTTCGCTATATCGATAAGAGTTTCCTTGTTTTCCTCTTGAAAATACTTGGTACTATCTATTTGTATTTTACGGATTTTGGGTAAAAATCCAATAAAAATAAACGAAATCGATATAAATACAAGAAACACACCCGAGATAAGCATACCCATATTGGGCATATCAAATGTATCGCCCCCTATAATCACGCCTAATACGATAAGAATAAGTCCTATCACTAAAAGTGAAAAACCGATCGCTCTAAATACTTTAAAATGCTTCGGCTCAGGTGTTTTTGTCATAATAACTCCTCCAAATTAATTTCTTTGCCATGCCTTTGGATAGAACAACAACAGAATTGGTATTATTTCCAATCTGCCTAGAAGCATATCTATTGACAAGACTATTTTTGTAAAAGCAGAATAAGGTGCAAAATTACCTAACGGTCCTATTGCTCCAAATCCCGGTCCAACGTTATTAACACACGCCACTACTGCAGACAAATTCTCGACTATCCCGAAACCGGATGGAGAATTTAGCGATACAAGTATCAATGATGCGACCATTATAAGAAAATATGTACATGTGTAGCTCGTAACACCGCTCGTTAGTTCGGAAGACACCGGCTTACCATCAAGTTTGACCGGGGTAAATCTATTGGGTGATATACTTGTTTTAAGTTGTCTTATACCATCCTTAAACATTATTATTACCCTCGATACCTTTAATCCGCCTGCGGTAGAACCCGCCGAACCGCCTATGAACATCAAGAGAAATAGTATTATTTGGCAAAATGCAGGCCATTTTGTATAATCGGCTGTGGCAAAACCCGAAGTCGAGATAATGGATGCAGACTGAAATGTAGCGTAACGCAATCCCTCACCAAACGATGAAACAGTGTTCGTTATGGTTAGGGATATACTTATAGCAACAGATGAAAAGGCAAAAATACCTATCAACGTTCTCAACTCTTCACTCTTAATTGCATCTTTTGCATGTCCTATTAAACAGAGATAAAAGAGGTTAAAATTAACGGAGAAAATAATCATAAATACTGTTATAACTATTTCAACCGCCAACGAATCCATCCCGGTTACCGATAGGTTATAAGAAGAAAAGCCACCGGTACCTGCTGTACTTAACGCATGGACAAAACTGTCGAAAGCTGAGCAACCGCAACAAGCTAAGATAACGACCTCAAGCAACGTCAACACAATATATATTGCATAGGTTATTTGTGCGGAGAATCTCAATTTGCTTACCAACTTGCCAAATTGTGGGCCCGGTGTTTCCGCCTTAATGAGATGTACGATTGTAGGATCGCTCTTAGGCAATATCGCTATTACAAACAACAAGACGCCCATGCCTCCTATCCAATGAGTAAAACTCCGCCAAAACAATAAGCTCTTAGGTAGCCATTCAACATTGGTCAATATAGTTGCTCCTGTAGTTGTGAATCCCGATATCGTTTCAAAAAGAGCATCTATATAATTAGGGATGTACGTGGATAACGCAAACGGCAACGCACCAATCAACGATAAGTATATCCAAGCAAGCGCAACCGTTAAAAACCCACCTCTTGCCGATAAATTCCTACTTTTCGGTTTAAGAATGGTCAAGGGCACTCCAACTACAACCAATGCCAATATAGTCATACCAAAAGCAAGCGGTGTAGCACTTTCACCGTATGCAAAAGACATTATGAAGGGAATTATCATCAAGCCCGCTACCGTTAGCGAAATAATACCTAATACATTAAGCGTATATTTGTAGTTCATAACTATCCAAGAATCTCGTTCAAGTCGTCGAGAGCATAGTGCGTGGTTACCACAACAACTATATCGTTGATATCCATATAATCGTTACCGTCAGGAATGATTATAATACCGTTACGCACTATCGTTGCTATCAAAATGTTAGATTTTAGACGCAAGTCCTTAAGCGGTACGCCTATACCGCGGAAATCTTTACGCACGGTAAATTCTATTGCTTCCGCTTGTTCGTTTACTATACGATACAACATATTAACCGATCCGCCCTGAGAATCTTGCTTAGCTCGAACATATCTCGTTATTTGGTCGGCGGTTGTCGATTTACTTGACACAATACTATCGATATTGACGTTTTGAAGCATTTTATAGTATGGTGCGTTATCCACTCTGGCAATAACCTTTTTTACGCCTAAATGCCTTGCAAACATAGAAATAATAATGTTTTGTTCGTCGTTAGCACCCAAACAAACAACAGCATCCATCTTGTCGAGGCCCGCTTCGAGTAAAAGTGCTTGGTCGGTCTCTTCGCCTTGAATTATTTCTACCTTATCAAAGGCTTCGCTTAGACGTTCACAAATGGAAACGTCATTCACAACTATTTTAATTTTCATACCGAACTTCAATAGCTCACTCGATAGATAAAATGCAGTGCTGTTACCGCCGATAATCATTACTCGTCTAATACGCTTTTCTTTAGACGACAAGTCTTCGAATACCGACATAATATCACTGTTCGAAGTGATGATATATATTTTATCGTTTTCTCTAAGAACGAAGTTACCGGTAGGAATAACCACGTCTGCGCCTCTTTCAACGGCACATACCAATATTTTTTTCTTAAAATGCTGTTGAATGTCTTTCAACTCCACATTGTCGAGCTTAGTTTTGCTCGTAACCTTGAATTCAACCAAATCAACCTTACCGTCGGCAAAGGGCTTGAGTTGTAATGCCGAAGTGTATTGAAGTATTCTCGATATTCCGACCGCAGTCTCGTATTCGGGATTAACCATCATACTCAAACCAAAATCGCTACTGTCAAACAATCCGAAATATTCGGGGGTACGTACCCTTGCAATGGTATCTTTGACACCGAGTTTTCTCGCAACCAAACAGCACAATATATTAAGCTCGTCTAAGGGCGTACATGCTATCAACAAATCGGACAAATGTACCTCGGCTTCATTTAATATGTCAGAATTAGCACCGTTACCGATGATTCCCTTAATATCGTATTGATTAACTAGTGTGTTTAGACGTTTCGTGTTAGTATCGATGGCAACTATAGAATGATTTTCCTTGGATAACCTTGCCACCAATTCTTGGCCGACATTGCCTAAACCTACAATAATTATATTCATATTATTCTCCTAAACAGAAATAATCCATTTTAATTATAGCACATTGATTTTCTTAATACAACAAATATTTATTAATATTAATATGAGTAAAATATGTATTTTATCTAAAGCAATAACACACTACAATATTTTACATTAGATTTTAATTTGTTAATTATTTATTTACGTATTTATTTACACATTAGGCTTAACGTCCGGATGATATATTTGTCTATTCTGATTCTCTCCGAATGCAAAGGCTCGCGCAAGTCCTATTATATCTATCGCGTCTAACCAGTCGGCATCTTGTACGCACATGCTCTTAATTGTCTTAGGTGTAACGGAATCGATAGCCAAATAAAAAACTTTGCGCATTGCGTTGCACTAAATGTGTTTCGGGCGACTATTTTCTATCATTGACATCGTGTAATAATGAGGCGAGTTTTACGACGCCTAAATTCGCATGTTCTTCTTTAGCTATAAAAGTTGCCGTTTTGAAAACTCTACTTGCGTGAAAGTAGTCATGTCCGCTGTAGTTTTCAAATAGTCCTTTAACATAAATGTTGACATTTTGGATTATTTCATCCTTCAGTTTTTCCAAAACATCATAAAATCATTTTCCTTTCGCCCCAATAACTTTTTGATAAAAATATTTAAAGAAAATCTTCAAAAAAAATATTAATATGCTATTGAAATTTTGAACTTAAAAGTATATAATTATATTGAAATCTTTTTTGGAGGTAATTTACAATGGAAATTGCTAAAAAATACATATCCTTTTATGAGGGTTTACCCGCAATCGTGAAGTTTATTCTCGCATTGTTCTTCAACATCCCGAGTGCTATTTATAGACTTTGCTTGAGCATTAAGGCTAAGAGTTTTTTAGGTATTGTTCTTGCTATCATATTGCTCTGCACCGGTGGCCTTGCTATTCTTTGGGTTGTCGACCTTATTACAATTATCGTTAAGAATAAAGTTTATTGGATCAACTAATCAATTGTAAGCTTTAATAAAACGAGTAGGGTGTAAATATTTCATTCTACTCGTTTTTTTCTAAAGGCGTTAATCTTCATCGTTGTGATCGAATAAAGAAGATAAATCTATCAAAGAACCGCCGTTTGTGAAATAGTATTCCTGCATTAATCGTTCTGCAAGAATAGTTAGGAATTGAGTAGCGGAAGGCTTATCGT
>CAYMNK010000027.1:0-5243 GCA_964391805.1 uncultured Christensenellaceae bacterium
CGCCAAGATTGAAAATATCGGAAGAATACGGTTCTTCGTCGGTGATATCGTACTTGATCTCGTCGATTACGAGGCTTGCTTTTTGTTCGTTTATGTATCTAACAACTTTATTAATAAATTCTTCGGGGTTGTTTTTAAACATGCCGAATTTATACGGCTGAATACCTTTCAGAATCTTTACAACTGTTTTCCTTGTGAGATTTGTGCCTTGCGCAATCTTGCCGATAAGGTCGTAAGTCGCATTAGAACCGCCCGTATTACGAAGCGTGGCGGTCTTTGTTTTTCCTGCGGTAAAATCTAAATCATCATTACCTTGTGAACCTATCGTGCGAACGTAGGTAAGTTCCGTAACGTAAAGCTGTTCATCAATGGATTTAATGGCGCGTTCGATAAGTTCGTCGCTGTTAAAATCCACCGTATATGCGTACTTGTGATTGATATAATCCCAAAGCTTTTTGAACTCGGCTTTATAGAAATTTTCGTTAAGCGGATTTTCCGTAATTTTAGGCTTGCTTGCGGAAACGACCAATTCGTCAAGCACTTTTTCGTCGAATACGCCCTGAATAAGCTTATGAATACCGTCGGATAACGGAACAAGGTCGTTCGGTAAAGGTGCAAGCGTGCCTGATTCTTGGGCTATTCTATAACCATCTAAAACGTTGCCGTCGTAGTCAATATATCCGTTAAATCCGAGATAACGCTCGATTTTGATAGCTTCTTCTTTGCTAATCTCGTGAGTCATGCCGTTAACGGTAATAACCTTGCCGACAAAATATTCCTTCGTTGCTTTTGTGGGTCTTTCGTAAAGTGCCGACTTGATCTCTTTTTGCAAATCGCCAACGAAAGTTTTGTAACTATCGCTTGCAATTACCGTCAACACGTTGATATCGTGCACTTTCAGTCCGTGTATGCTTCCGTCTATTCTTTCGCCGCTTTGGTTTACGCATAAACGCATACCGCGACCGACTTCCTGACGCTTGTTTATTTCGCTGTTGCTTTGTTTAAGCGTGCAAATTTGGAAGACGTTAGGGTTATCCCAGCCTTCCCTGAGCGCCGAGTGCGAAAAGATAAATCTCGTCGGTTCGTCGAAAGAAAGCAACCTTTCTTTGTTTTTCAAAATCAAATCATATGCGGAAATATCATCGCAAACGCCGCGTTTTTCAACCGAGTTTATCGCACGATTAGTCTTTTTGTCGATGGAAAAGTATCCTTTGTGCGTATCTTTTACGTCGATGTTTTTTAAGTAATTGACGTAAGGGCTTTCTATAAGCGTTATATAGTCGTTTAATACGCTCGTATATTCTTCTTCGAACATAACGCCGTAATCGCCCAGCAGTTCGTTGCCGTCTTCGTCATATCTACGGTAATGCGCAACTTCGTCGATAAAGAAAAGAGATAGGCACTTAATACCCATATTAAACAACCTTTCTTCCTTTTCAAAGTGAGAAAGTATTGTTTCCCTGATTTGAATACGGCGCATATCTCGCTCTGAAATGTCTCCACGCACTTCGTCAACCGCCAAAACCAAACCGTTTAAGAAAGTAATCGTATTGTCAATCGGGTTTACGTCTTTTATAATGTAACCGTTTTTGTATTGTTCCAGCGGTGGCATTTTACCATTGTTGCCGGCAGATAATT
Source organism: uncultured Christensenellaceae bacterium (assembly GCA_964391805.1). GTDB lineage: Bacteria > Bacillota > Clostridia > Christensenellales > CAG-1252 > RUG14300. Next base: position 1,639 of record CAYMNK010000027.1, read on the forward strand.
CATAAAGATTATCTCCAACGCCCAAAATCCTTGTTTCACGGTTAATACTTTTGGCATAGTTTACTTCAAAAGTAACCCTTGCCATAGGCGGTTTTTTAGGGTCGAGCAGTATTTTGGATAAGTACACAAATCCGTCCGTTCCACGCAAATTGCGAAGTTCAAAACCTTTAACTTCAATTTTTTTAACAAGTTTCTTTTGGTATGCGTCAAGGGCATCAAGTACGTAAACGGGATTGTGTACGTTTCTGTGCGTCGCGGAATAATTGAGTGAAAACAACGGATTAAATAGTTTTATGCTCGATTGCGTTGCATCACCGCCAAGTTTTTGCGGTTCGTCCAAAATGATGATGGGACGGTTAGCGGCAATAACATCGATAGGACGACGACTACCAAAACTATCTTGCTTGCTGTAAATAATACGCGCCGCTTCATTCTTCGCACCTTCTTTTAGTGATGATGCAAACGCCTGACTGTTAATTATCATAACATAAATATCTTTGCTTGCGGAAAAGTTGTCTAGTTGATTAAGATTTTTGCTGTTATAGATAAAATATCTTGCTTTTTTGCCGTAATACTCAAAAAAGTGGTCTTCCATCACTTCAAAGGATTTTTTTACGCCTTCACGGATGGCGATGGATGGCACTACTACTATAAACTTGCTCCAACCGTACTTTTTGTTGAGCTCGAACATGGTTTTTATGTAGCAATAGGTTTTGCCCGTGCCTGTTTCCATCTCGATATCCAAGGCGCAATGGCAGTTGTTACCAAACGGTTTGGATAGTTCCGATGATTGCTTGATATTGCCGGAAAGTTGCAACGAACGAATATTGTCTAGTAACTGCGTATCGGAAAGCTCGATAGGCGCATTCTCAAAACCACTACCGTCCGAATCCATGTAGTGCAAATCGCCTTCAAACAAAGAAGCTTGTATATTTTGAATCTGCTTGCCCAAGTCTCGCAAATATGAAACTCTGTCGTTAAAAGGTTGCCCTTCAAACGCTTTCACGACGGCATTGACTGCCTCTGTTTGATAATCTTGTATTTTAAATTTGAATTTCATAATTGTTATCTTTTTATGTTAATCCCTATATGGTATTTTTGATTTTACAACTTTTATATTTCTTTTTATACAATCATATCTTGATTTGTCTAACCAGTAATATTCGTAATTATCTGCGCTTGCGAAACCTGTATTTAACAATAAATTATATACATCAATACTTTCAAGCTTTGAATTTGGACCGATAACAATGCATTTAATAAGATCATTGTTTACTTTTGAAAAATCTAATTCATAGTAAGTTCGTATTGAATTATTAACCACGCGTATTTTAGGCATAGATAAACTATATAGGTCGTTTTTCCATCCATAAACACTTTTATTGTTATGTATACCATCAATAGGATCTTCTACCGAAATCAATCCACAATACGATTTGTTAGAAGAAAGAAGAATCCGCCATTCTTTTTCCGCTGAAAATGACGGATTTTTACAAAATCCTGATTTTTTCATTAAAATATCAAAGATTAATGGGTAACTCTTTGTTTTTGCATAAATGTCAATATATGAATGCATACTTCGATTAATAGATGATTTGTAAAAGTTGGGCGGATAATGCACTTTATCAAAACTAATAATGGAGTTATTCACTTTCTTTAATGTATTTAAATCAAATCCAATACATACACCTTGTCCATTATCCCCATACATTTTCCACTGGGACAATGAATCAGAACATTCGGAAAAGCAACAGGCATAAGAAAATTCATGTTCGAAACGAGGATCCGTTATATCTTTCAGTCTCTTAACCAAATTATTTTCATCTTCGGTTGACAATTCAAACTTATTTTTCAAATAGTCAATTACCAATTCTCCGTAATATTGCTTCTCGCTTTTATCATTAGTTTTATAAATATCAGATAACCAAAGTTTTTTATTGCTGATAATAGATACAAAACTACTAACACTACAGTAATGATAAACTAATTTTTCATTTTTATTTGCAGTATCTATTATCATGACTAAAGGACCTTCCTTGTTGTGTTGGGGGAGTAGGTTGCAAAGATTTGGTCGAAGTTGGTTGCAACGGTATCGGTGGTAAAGGAATTATCACGGAATACAGCATACAACGGTTTGAGTTGGGCGATTGCCTTGACAGTTTCTTCGTTTACGTCTTTGTCAAAGCAAGCAATAAGGTCGTTGTCGTCAACGATAAATACATGCTTGCCGGAAATCTCTTTTTCTTCAATCTTGGCAGACAAAGGCTTTCCAAGTTCTAACATTACTTGGAACAACAGGTCAAGCGGCGTTCTATCTTCCTTAATGTTGTCCTCAAGACTGTCGAGCAGAGATTGACTGTAGTCGGCGGACTTATAGTACACATCTTTCATATTGCTACTGTCGAGTTTAAGCACACGGAAGCCGACATCCAAATCTTGCGTGGCAAGCGGATTTTCTTCCTTGATTTTTTTGCCCGCACGACGAATACGCTCCTTTGCTACTTCTGGCAAAAGATGTGGTTTATTTATCGAGTCACACAACCTAATCGCATTAGTAATTAAAACCCTCTCTTTATCTGAACATTTTTTAAGATTTTCATCCAAATTTTCGGGTAATTGAACCATAATAAAGCGACGGCATCCGCCATCTATTGCATTAAGTTCCATAACGCCTTGAGCAGTAGTAGAACTACCACTAAAAAAGTCCAAGATAATAAAATCTTTTTCAGGGATGTATTTTATTAAATACCTTAGAAGAGAGACTGGCTTAGGGTATGAAAAAACTTTTTCTTCAAATAATTTCGCCATTTCAGCATTCGCAGAAAGCACATCGCCGACTAAATAATTCGGAATTATTTTGGTAGGACTCATAACACTGTCGCCAGCCTTTTTTGTATAAGGAACAAAACCATCTCCTTTAATAATAATTTCCGTACCTAATGAAATTTCCTTATTAAGATTATTTTGGCTCCAAATCATATGCCCTTTTAATCTAAATTCATTTTGAATAATACCTTCTCTTACATACACATCATCCAATAGTTCATACGAGTCACGCACTCCGGCCTTATACAAACCATCTGATAAATATGTAATAACTGTGTTTGCAGGAAAAGTGAGAATGCTTTCTTTCATACTTGCCTTCGTTAACGAAGGTAACCCCTCTTTTTCTTTAACTTCACCAATAAATTGTTCTATGTTATAAACATTTTTTGCAATGCACATAACATATTCGGCATTCCTTCTCATTATCTTTGAGCTGTTATCGGGTCGAAATGTGCTTTCCCATATGTAATTTTCAATGAAATTAAAACCACCAAAAATTTCAGTACAAACTTTTTTAAGGTTATCTACTTCATGTTCGCCTATCGAAATAAAAATCACGCCGTCATCTGTAAGCAAATCTTTTGCTACTTTCAAGCGCGGGTAAATCATATTTAGCCAATCGGTGTGGAATCTGCCATTGCTTTCGGTGTTTTGCACAAGACGGTTGCCTTGCTCGTCGTATTGCCCGCTACTTGCAAGGTATTCGTCGCTACTTTCGGCAAAGTCGTCGTTATAAACAAAGTCGTTACCGGTGTTATAAGGCGGATCTATGTAAATCA
>CAYMNK010000028.1:0-2839 GCA_964391805.1 uncultured Christensenellaceae bacterium
ACACAAGTTTTCGATTATGAGCCTTTTTTGCGTCAATTAATTTTACAACTTACCCTTTACACATAATTTCTCATATTTAATTCGGCAAAATTTTTTCTTGTGCAAATGTGCGATTTTTTTCATGTGGAATTTACTTTTGAAAATTACATTATACAGCCGACATATTTCGATTAATCTGTTTTACTTGACAAATTCCATGTTATGTTGTATAATTATATAAATATTGGATAAATACGAAAAAACAGAGGTATTGATACATGGAAGAAGAACAGTCGAAAGTATATCTTACGAATGCTGCACTTGAAGAATTAAAAAAACAACTTAACGATTTAAAAGGCGAGGGCAGACGTGATGTTGCGGAAAAAATAAAAATAGCGAGAAGCTTCGGCGATCTCAGCGAGAATGCCGAATATGACGAGGCGAAAAAGGAACAGGCTTTTATTGAGGGCGAAATTATCCGTATAGAAAAGCTCATCAAAGAAGCGGAAGTTGTCGACGAAACAACGCTTTCAAACGATGTTGTGAACATAGGTTCGTTCGTAAGAGTTTATGATTACGATATGGAATCCGAAGACGAATATCAGCTTGTTGGTTCAACCGATGTGGATCCGGATAACAATAAAGTTTCGTACGAATCTCCTATCGGAGCCGCACTTTTGCATAAGGCGGTCGGCGATGTTGTTACCGTTGAAATTCCCGACGGCACAATTGAAATGAAGGTTCTTAAAATTTACAGATGAATCGGAAAGGATATATAAATGGCAGATAACATAAATCAGGAAAATGTTGTCGACCTCAGCGACGAAATGCGTGTAAGGCGTGAAAAACTTGCAAAATTGGTCGAAAACGGTAAAAATCCTTTTGAAATAACAAAATACGATGTAAAGCAGACTGCAAAAGAGATAATAGATTCATACGAAAGTTTTGAAGCAAAGGAAGTTTGCGTTGCGGGCAGAATAATCGGCAAACGTGTCATGGGTAAAGCAAGCTTTGTTCATATTATGGATAATACGGCAAAGATCCAGCTGTATGTTCAGGTAAATTCATTGGGCGAAGACGCTTATGCACAGTTTAAAACGTTTGATATCGGAGATATAGTGGGCGTTGAGGGCGAAGTGTTTAAGACACGTACCGAAGAAATATCGATAAAAGCTCATTCCGTAACGCTTCTTTCAAAATCGCTTCGTCCGCTACCCGAAAAATGGCACGGTCTTAAGGATACCGATATGCGTTACCGCCAGAGATACGTTGACCTTATAGTTAATCCGGAAGTTAAGGATACTTTTGTAAAACGCAGTCTTATCCTCAAAGAGATAAGAAATTATCTTGACGGTAAGGGTTTTATTGAGGTTGATACGCCTATATTGACGCCTTTTGAGATAGGTGCGTCGGCACGTCCGTTTGTAACGCATCATAACACATTGGATATGGATATGTATCTCAGAATCGAAACGGAGTTGTATTTGAAGCGTCTTATCGTAGGCGGATTTGACAAGGTTTACGAAGTGGGCAGGATATTCCGTAACGAGGGCATGGATACAAAGCATAATCCGGAATTTACGACGATTGAACTTTATCAGGCATATACCGATTATAAGGGCATGATGGACATTGTAATCGAAATGAATATGATGCTTGCCGAAAAAATATGCGGTTCGAAAAAGATAATGTATCAGGGCAACGAGATTGATATGGGACATTGGGAGAAGCTGACTATGGCGGAAGCCGTGAAGAAATATTCCGGCGCCGACTATTACGCTTGGAACAGCGACGAAGAAGCAAGAGAAGTTGCAAAGGATCTTCGAGTTGAAGTTCCCGAAAACGCAACAAAGGGAACCGTGCTTGTTGAGTTGTTTGATGCATATGTTGAGGATAAGCTTATCCAACCGACTATTATATACGATTATCCGGTTGAAAACAGTCCTCTCGCAAAGAGAAAACCCGATGAGCCGGTGTTTACGGAACGATTTGAATATTTCATAAATTGTACGGAATTCGGTAATGCATTCAGCGAGCTGAACGATCCTATCGACCAAAAAGAACGTTTTGAAAGGCAGGTTGCGGCAAAACGCGAGGAAGATCCCAATACAACAGCACAGGTGGACGAAGATTATGTAACCGCACTTGAATACGGGCTTGCTCCTACCGGCGGACTCGGATTCGGTATTGACAGATTGGTTATGCTGTTGACGGATTCCGCATCGATTCGCGATGTGCTTTTGTTCCCGACGATGAAGCCCCTCTCGGAGTAAAAACCCACAAAAATCAGGTTTTGACAGGGTTTGCGGCGTTTTGTTAATCCAAAAATGAAGCCATTTAGAGGGTTTACGACAAATTTACGACAAATGGATTTTTGACCACCTCTAAAATCTTACGACAAACCGCTGTCGTATACGACAAAATCGTTTTCATTATAAGGCTTTAACCTTAATCGGTTAGAGCCTTATTTTTTGCACATTTGAGAAGTCTATCCCTGCCTTATATACTAAGGATGAAGGAGGGACTTCTAATGAAAAGCAAGTATTATTACTTAAACTTAACCGAGCAAGAAAAAGCCGATATACTCCGAGCCTTGATTGAAAAGAGAAACAAACTCATTGAGCAAGGTAGATATACTGACTTGGTAGATGAAACCATCTTCAAGTTGACTAAGGCAAAGAAACGCACCTTTACTATAAAAACTGTTTGATGTGATATGTTGAGCCGTCTATTCCGTTTGGAGTAGGCGGCTTTTTTGTTGCAAAATTTTTTTGTTTTTTTAGAAAAATACCCGATAAAATGCCATCTCCCAGTGGGAACAAGTGAAAGGGTTATTTCAAACTCCGATTAGGAGCATTCC